>CAVVII010000012.1:0-85488 GCA_963748055.1 uncultured Verrucomicrobiae bacterium
TTCTGTCGGATGGTCTCAAGCGTGGCGGCGACCAGTTCCGACTTTGACATAGGGATATCAAGGGCGATCGCCCGGGCGGAATCCCAAAGACGGTCAATGTGTTCATCCAGACGGAATACCCGATCATTGTAAAACCGGATTCCTTCGAATACCCCGTCACCATAGAGGAGACCATGGTCAAATACGGAAATCTTCGCCTCGGCCTGGTCGTGGAAGTTTCCGTCGATGTAGATTTTGAGATTCATAGGTAGCGGGTTCAAACGTTAGTGGGTAAGCAATCCGTCTCGGATGTTGACACGCCGGTCACCAGCCGATGCGAGCCGTTGATCGTGGGTTACCACGACCAATGTTTTCTGTTTCTCTCTGGCCAAAGCAAGCAGCAATTCCATGATCGCATCGCCATTAGCGGTGTCGAGATTTCCGATCGGTTCATCTGCGAAAATGATGGCCGGATCATTGATCAGAGCGCGCGCAATCGCGACGCGTTGCTGTTCTCCGCCGGACATCTCGCTTGGCAAATGGTTCATCCGATCGCCCAGACCGACGCGCTCGAGGTGTTGGACCGCTAACTCGAGCTGCTGTTTGTTCCTGATCATCGATGGAACGAGCACGTTCTCGAGCGCCGTGAGTTCCGGGAGCAAAAAATAGCTTTGAAAGACAAAGCCCATTTTTTCATTTCGGACCTTGGCATCCGCTGAAGAGCCATTGCGGTAGAGCCTGTGACCCTCAAATACCACCTCTCCGGCCTCGGGTCGTTCCAATCCGGCTAGCGTGTACAACAGAGTTGTCTTTCCTGCGCCTGAAACGCCGCAGAGGAAAACGGCCTCCCCGCGCCGAACTTCCAGGCTGATGCCTCGAAGCACTTCAATTTTTCGTGAACCGATCTTAAAAGAGCGGTGAACGTCCGTCGCACTGAGCTGTGGGTGATCAATCACAAGGATGCTGTAGCTGGCGAACGCCTTCGAACAATACAACAGCCACCGCGGTTGCCAGATTCAAACTACGGGCTTCCGGCGCCATCGGTATCGTCAAACAATTGTCCGCGTGGGCCAAAAGGAAGGTTTCGCGGCAACCCTTTTGTTTCGCGACCGAACACAAGATAATCTCCCTCGCGGAACTTCGCATCCCAATACCGTCGTTCGGACTTCGTCGTCAGAAGATATCTTCGGACTGGAGGCCGGGTCGCGGCTTCGAATTCAGCAAAGTCTTGCCAGTATTGGATGTCCACTTGATGCCAGTAATCCATGCCCGCGCGCCTGAGCCGGCGATCATCAATGGAAAATCCCAGAGGCTTAACCAAGTGCAGCCGACTTCGGGTCGCCAGGCAGAGTCGGGCGATATTTCCGGTATTCGGAGGAATTTCCGGTTCGATCAGCACAACGTTGAACATGCTTCGCCAAAAACAAAAAAAGCGCCTCAACGTTCGAGGCGCTTTTTCCGTCGGGAGGGAAAATCTATCTCTGGATTAGTTGCTCGAACTCAATTGCGCCGCTTCAACCGGTTCGACATTTACCCTGCGACCATCGCGGTCGAAACGTACAATGCCGTCTACCAGGGCGAAGATGGTGTAATCCCGACCTAGACCAACATTTCTCCCCGGCAAAAACTTAGTTCCGCGCTGCCTGACGATGATGTTGCCGGCGACCACTTGCTGGCTGCCGAATTTTTTCACCCCAAGGCGTTTGCTTACGCTGTCGCGCCCGTTCTTGACGCTACCTTGACCTTTTTTGTGAGCCATGCTTCAAAACTCCAATCTAACTAAAGAGCAACTAGCTAATCGCTTCGATCTTCACACGAGTCAGCTGGCGGCGATGACCTACAGTTCGATGGTATCCCTTGCGCCGCTTGTACTTGAAAGCGATGACCTTTTTGTCTTTGAGTTGTTCCACTACTTCGCCGACCACCTTGGCCCCCGCAATCATCGGATCACCGGCTGTGACGGTCGCTCCGTCAGCGAACAAAACAACATCTCCGAATGTGACCTTCTCACCATTGTCGGCTGCGAGCTTGTCGACCGTAATGGTCTGCCCGGGGCTCACCCGATACTGCTTACCTCCAGAACAAATAATCGCGTACGCCATGGTCAATGTCTAATTGGAAAGGCGCAAAAGCTGCCATAGCCCGCGCAACCTGACAAATGGTTTTTGAAAAGAAGCGAAGAATTCAAGGAGCCAAAGCTCACGGCTTCTTGAATTCGAGCGCATTGTTGACTCCGCCTGGCACACCGGTACATTAGTATTCCCTGGCAAGCAAATAATCGGCGAGGCCATGCAGGATATCTGCTCTCCGCCCGAATGGCTTGAGCGATGCGTGCGCTTCCTCCGTCAGTTTCCTTGCCACTTTCCGCGAGCGCTCCAGTCCGACAACGGATGGATAGGTCGCTTTCTCGGCAGCCAAGTCTTTGCCCGCACTTTTTCCGAGTGTTTCGGAAGTTTGCGTGACATCAAGGATATCGTCGATGACTTGAAAAGCGAGTCCGAGAGCTTTTCCGAATTTTGACAGAGTTTCCAGTTGCGCAGGAGTGGCGTTTGCACTCATGGCACCCAATCGAATCGATGAGCAAAGGAGCGCGGCAGTCTTTGATTGATGGATAAAACGCAGCAACGGCAATGAGACACGCCGCCCCTCGCTCTCCAGATCGACGACTTGTCCGGCAATCAGGTGCCGACTGCCGGAGGCAACCGCGAGTTCTCTGACAATATCCCGGAGGGAGTAACGTGGCCAACCCGGGACCTGGGCCGCTAATTCGAATGCAAATGTCAGGAGAGCGTCGCCCGCCAGCACTGCGATCGCTTCGCCGAAGACTTTGTGTGACGTCGGCACCCCTCGGCGAAGATCATCATCGTCCATGCAAGGCAGGTCATCGTGGATAAGCGAGTAGGTGTGGATACATTCAACCGCGCAAGCCAATGGGATGGAGGCGGCCGACTCACCGCCGCAACTTTCTCCGGCCGCGAAGCATAAGATTGGTCTTAGCCGCTTGCCGCCAGCAAATATGCTGTAGCGCATTGCTTTGTGAATTGTCTTCGGCTTTACACTCGGCCTTGGGCAAAAACAGCTTCCAGCGCGTCGTCCACCATTTTCTGGCGTGAAACGATGTAATCTTTCATTTCCGGGGAACTCAGCGGAGATAGCGCTGAGCGATAGGCATTCGCCAGCCAATCCCAAAGGCAAGGCTGGTGACCTTCAGGCCGGGTGCGGCCTGGCGCCTTTTGTATTCATTCATATCCACTTTTCTTTGAATCCAGCGAACGATTTCGGGATCGAAACCCCGGCTCGCAATCTCCTCGGGACTCAATTGCTCTTCCACGTACAGTCTCAGGATTTCGTCCAATACTTCATACGGCGGCAGCGTATCCTGGTCCTTCTGGTCCGGCTTTAACTCGGCACTTGGAGGCTTTTGAATCGAGTTATTCGGAATGATCTCCCTTTCCCGGTTGATCCAGTTTGCCAGCTGATAGATCATCGTTTTCGGCACGTCGCTGATCACGGCAAGTCCGCCGCACATGTCGCCGTAGATTGTGCAATAGCCGACCGCGAGTTCGCTCTTATTGCCGGTCGTCAGAAGCAAGTGCCCAAATTTGTTCGACATCGACATCAGGGTCAGACCGCGTAGTCGAGACTGCATGTTCTCTTCGGTTGTGTCTTCGCTTCGACCGACAAAGATTTCTCTTGAATTGGCTCTTCAGGACGTCGAAAGGGTCCTTGATCGATACGACGTGGCGCACAATCCCCAGGTTTTTCGCCAGAATCGGCTGCGTCATCCAGGCTCCCTTGAGACGAGTACTGGCTGGGCATCGAAACTCCGACCACATTCTCTTTGCCGAGGGCGGCCACTGCCAATACGGCGGTGACTGCCGAGTCGATCCCGCCGCTCAGACCAAGAACCGCACTCTTGAATCCGCACTTGGAAAAATAATCCCGTACCCCGAGCACAAGCGCTTCATAGATCTCTTCTTCGGGCGATAAATCGACAGCGCAGATTGGTTCAGCGGTTGAGTCGTGCCACGGAGACCTCTTCACGGAAGCCGCGCATTTGAAAGATAGTTTTCCCGGCTGCGTCGACGGCGAAGGAGTTGCCATCAAAGATCAGCTCATCGTTGCCGCCGATCGAGTTGCACCAATAGAAGGGCACGTGGTAGGTCGCGGCGAGTTCGCTCACCATTTCACGGCGGATGGCGGGCTTGCCGACGCTGTACGGAGACGAACTCAAATTCAAAATGGCTCGCGCCCCTTTGGAAACGAGGTTAGAAACGGGATCCTGCCGATAAAGGTTGCGTTTCAGGTATTTGTCGGTCCAGATATCCTCGCAGATTGTGATCCCGATCTTCGTGCCAAGGAGGTCTACCGGTTCTTGATCCGGTGCAGGATCAAAATACCTGGCCTCATCAAAGACGTCGTAGGTCGGCAACAACGTTTTAAAGATTTTTCGCACCGGTTCTCCCTTTATCAGGACCGCACAAGCATTCACGAACGGCTTGCCCGTTTTACCCGGATTAAAATCGACGTAGCCAACCAGGAGAGGGACCGCTCCAACCGTTCGATGCAACTCGTTCAATGACTCGAGCGTCTCCGGAACAAATCCTGATTTGAAAACCAGATCCTGAGGAGGGTATCCCGTCAGGGCCAACTCCGGGGTCAAAACCAGTTCGGCTCCAGAGGAAACCGCCTTCTCATACGCCGAAAAAATCCGTTCCTGGTTCGACTCGGATATCGCCCACCGTTGTGTTGATCTGCGCAAAACCAATCTGCATAGCGTGATGCTTGAAGAGGCTTTTCGATTCAAGAAGTCAAGAAGTCAAGAATTCTAGAAATCGGGGACGCTTCCGGTGTGCAGGAAACCCGCGTCAGGAAGAGCCCGGCATCAGCGAAGGTCTTAAGGCGTGATGGCTGCGAGCCGTCCGCACCTAAATCCTAAGGTGGTTTCTCATTCGCCTCCGCCAGTGCTTCCGGATCTCGAATGTCCGCCCAGTAGCCTTTGATCTCGACTGCCTTGACCTTCTTTCCTTCCTTGGCTATCGCGCGAATCGCATCGGTCAGTTCGTATTCGCCTCTTGGCGATTTCTGTAAACGGGCGAGGTAGGAAAAGATGGTGGACTTGAAGGTGTAAATGCCGGCGTTATACCAACATGTGCGCGCCTGTCCAGGAGGTTGCTTTTCCCGAAGATCAATCACCTCGAAAGCGCTGTTGAGGTAAACGGCCCCCCCTTTCGACACATCGGTTGCGTAGCGCACCGTGATCATCATCTCGGCGTCACCGGGTTGGGTGAGAGGAATATAACAGGACGGATCAACGAGGATGTCGCCGTAGCTGAGGACAAACGGGTCGGACCCGCAGAACGGCCCGGCGAGTTCGACCACCTTTCCCGGTCCCGTCTTGCGCGATCTGTTCAGCGTAAGTTATTTCGACGCCCAATGTCTGAACCGTCCTGGAAATAGTCGTGGACCACTTCTTTCCGGTACCCGACCACGACAAGTATCTTCCCTATCCCCGCATCGCGAAGGCCCTCGACGATGTAGCGCAGGATCGGTTTCCCGCAAACCTCGACCATCGGCTTTGGCATCTCCTGGGTCAATTCCCGCATGCGCGAACCTCGTCCAGCCGCGAGGATGACCGCCTTCGTCGCGATTTCACTCATGCTAGCTGCGCACGATCTCTGCCACGAACTCCGCAATCCTGTCCATCGCCGCTTTCAGTTTGTCGAACCCAGTGGCAAAGCAGCAACGCACAAAGCCTTCGCCGGAGACTCCAAAGGCGCTGCCAGGAACAACTGCAACTCGTTTGGATCTCAGCAATTGCAGTGAAAAGTTCGTGCTGTTCAGGCCGGTGGAAGAGATATTCGGAAATACATAGAAGGCACCCTTGGGCGTAGTGGCAGGTGAGGCCGATCTCGTTCAAGCGAGTGACCACGTAGTTCCTGCGGCGCTCGTAATCCTGGCGCATGGTTTCCACTTCTTTCTGGCAGTTTTCCAGCGCCTCGATGGCCGCTTCCTGTGACATGTTTGAAGCGCACATGATGGCGTATTGATGAATCTTCATCATCGCCTCAATGATCGGGACGGGCGCACAGGCGTAGCCAACGCGAAAACCTGTCATCGCGAACGACTTGGAACAACCGTTCAAGAGGACAGTGCGCTCTTTCATGCCGGGCAGAGACGCGATGGAAGCGTGTTCAGTGCCGTCGTAAACCAACTCGGAGTAGATTTCATCGGAGAGGACGATGAGATCGTGCAACCTGCAAAGCGCCGCGATGGGTTCCAGATCTTCGGGGCGAAGGATGGCACCGGTGGGATTGGTTGGGAAGCTCAGCAGCAGCGCTTTGGAACGCGGCGTGATGACCCGTTGGATATCTTCCGCTAGAACACGAAAATCGTGTTCAGAAGAGGTCCGTACCGAGACCGGCTTGCCGTGGGAGAGCAGCACGCTGGGGTTATAGGAAACATAGCTCGGCTCGTGAAAGATAACTTCATCTGCGGGGTTGAGCAAAGCCCGCAAGGCAAGGTCCAGCGCTTCGGATACTCCGACACTGATCAAAACTTCGGTGAGCGAGTGATAGCTTAACCCGTACCGCTGCTCGATATAGTTCGCTACCGCCTGGCGCAGCTTCGGCACACCGAGATTCGATGTGTATCCGGTTTTTCCCTTCTCCATGGCAAAGATCGCAGCTTCCCGGATTCGCCAGGGTGTAACATAGTCGGGTTCGCCGATCCCGAGGGAAATGACGTCGTTCATCGTCTGGACCACTTCGAAAAAGTCTCGAATTCCTGAACGCGGGATCTCACGGACGTGATCAGCGATATACTTGGAGAAATCCATGGGTAAAAGTAGCCTGAGCTTGTCGCCGCGCGAACTGATCCCAGCCGGAATCAAAAACTTGCGCTGGCTTCCGTCTCCTAAGGTGATACCGACAACCTTTCGGCATCAGCCGGTTGACTAAGCAACATGCCGTTTTGTTTGTAAGTTTTTAGGCGGAAACGAGTTGCGGTCGAAATAACTCCATCCACTGTGCTCAGCCTCTCGGATACGAACCTGGCAATCTCCCGAAGATTGCCGCCCTCGATGATGATGGCGAGATCATATCCTCCGCTCATCAGCCAGCAACTTTTCACTTCGTCGAAACGGGCGATCCGCTCGGCGAGTCGATCGAAGCCGCCACCTCGTTCCGGGGTGATACTGACTTCGATAAATGCCGTGACTGCATCCGCATCAATTTTTTCGGGGTCGACGACGGCCTGGTAGCCCAAAATCACTCTCTCCTTCTCGTATCGCTCAATCCGATGGTTGATCTCCTCGATCGGCAGATTTAACATTTTTGCCAGGTCGGCGCGCGGGACGTTGGCGTTCTGGTGAAGCAGCTCAAGCAAAGGATCCATTGGGGAGGGAGGAGGTTGAGTTTGCGGTTTCGAGTTTTGCGTGAAGAATTGGCTTACCGAATCCGTCTGGAAATCCGAAGACTTGCCAACCGTGTTTTTCTGCAGACTTAGTGACGCCTCGGAGCACCGCGTTCAGTCGGGGACAATCCCGACCGCTTGTCAAAACACCGATCCGATGAGGCTGCATATTTCTCGGTTACCTTTGAACAGCCTGGTTGACGGTCGGGCGCCCGGCCGCCGCCCACCGATCGTAAAGTGTCCAGCCTCGGCTTAGCAATTGAGTCGCTGCCGCCATCCGGTCAGTCGCCCCTAGTACCACCACATTCAAGCGCCTGGGAGTCACAAGGGTGGTGCCGCCTTGCTGCGCCACTACAGGCTCGCGTTGACTGGAAATAATGATGCATTCGCCAGCCTTTGCGGTTCGACCTGTCTTGACGCCGTCTATTCCTGCCGTTCCGACAAGTTCATTCGTATTGCGCAAGAGATACTGGAAAACCTGGCCACCGCGGTTGGACGAGATTTTTCGTTCCTTTTGCGAAACATAAAATCGGAAGGCGGCATCTTTCATTGCATAAGCGGTGAGTTTCACCAAATCGAGCGCCGTGGAATACGGTTGAAGCCCCTTGCTCGGTTCGAGGCCATGGGGATTGACGAAAAGTGTTCTCTCCATGCCCAATTGTCGCGCCAAGGCGTTCATTTGGGAGACAAATGCCTCGATCGCACCAAGTTCACGCATCCTTTCGCCACCGGCGGGGCGAAGTGCCGCTCCAACGTAGTAGGCAAGCGTAGCAGCCGCGATGTTATCTGACTGCATCATTGCAGCATAAATCAAATCGCGGTAACTGATCAGATCGTTCGGTTGAAGGCCTATCGGGTTGATTCCGCCGGACTCCATTAAGGCTTGCTGCGGCACCACCACCTGCTGGGCGAGGTCCGCGCCGGTTTTCTCCGCCCAATCCAGAACGACCTTTCCGGTAGCTATTTTGGTGAGGCTCGCGATCTGACGCTTCCCTTCGGCCTTATAAGCTTCGAGAATATAGCCCGTGGTCTGGTCGGCAATGGCGTAGGCTGCCGCGGGCTGAGCTGCAACCGAAGGAAATAAACCTGAGAAAGACGGCGCCAATTAAAAGTGTTCTCGCTATGTACCGCATGTTATTCAGAACCGCGCACACTCTATTTCGGTTCCTTGGTAAGGCAATCGAGAAGTCATCTAGCCGGTTAAGCCTCGTCAACGCTCAGGGTCAGAGTTGGGGCGGCGGTTGGGTTCCAGGGATTGCGCTGGAACTCTCCTGTCTCAATTTCGAGAATATTCCTGGAACAAAGCTCGAGGACCGATCGTACGTCGAGATCCAGGAATCTGGGTAAGAACGGCTCCAGATTTGAGTGGGCGAGCTTGAATAGCCGGCAAGCCGGCCGAAGCCGGCGTCCGTCGGTTGCATGCTCGGGACGCTGATGCTGCTTCTGCAGATGGACGTAGGCGCCGGCCAATTGAATGAGACCCTTGAAAAATTGACCCCCGGACCCTTTTGCCTTGAGCCAGAGATGCTCCAATACGTCGTGGGCCTCGTAGTATTTCTGTTCGTTGAAGCAAATGAAGTAACCGGTATAGCATGGGTCGTGCTTTGACCCCGCGTTCAGAGATTCAACGTACGCTTGGATTCGCTCGCCTTTTTTCATTCCCGCCACCGTGAATTTGCTTGTCAGTCCGCTTAGCGCAAAGAGAATTCGGTCCTATTGGGAAATCCGCCAGGGGCGGATGAAGGCAAATGTCGATTGAATTAGCGGTCTTGACCTCGGTGATACTCGCATTGTTGGCTGGTGCGTCGGCCTTCTTTTCCGGTATCGAGACCGCTCTCTTTTCGATTACCGGATTCCAAGTGCGCCGTTGGAGAGAGCGTGAACCGGCAGTTGCGGAACAGTTTACCAGACTGATGGTGAATCCCAGGCGCGTCCTTAGCGTGATTTTATTGACCGATACCTTGATCAATATTCCGTTGATCGTTCTAGCGCTTGTTTTCATCAATGCCATTCCAGTGCCGGCGCCGAATTGGGTTAAGGCTCTGGTCAATTTTCGGGTTCATTGTCTTTGCTTGCGATCTATTGCCGAAGGTCCTGGCTCTGGCGAATCCGTTTCAATTCTCGAAAAGCGCGATTCAGATTATGAGCATACTGATGCCGATCGTGGAGCCGTTTTCGCGTTCCCTGCATGAGTTCGCTGAACGAATCGCCGACTTGGTCTCGAAGGAGCAGCTAATTCCTCAGGATCGCCTCGATGAGGAAGAACTCGTGACTTTGGTGGAACTGAGTGTCGAAGAAGGGCAACTCGACCCGAACGAAAGGGAAATGATCCAGGAGATCATCAAATTAGGCGACAAGACCGTGAAAGATTGCATGACGCCCCGAGTCGACGCATTCACGATACCGGATACACTCTCGAATGAGGAGGTAATAGTGCTGGTCCGGATCAAGCGGCACGGCAGGGTTCCGGTCTATGGAGATAGTCCTGACGAGATCCTGGGTGTCCTCGACGTAAAAGGATTCCTGCTCGATCACGACGAGCATTACACCGAGCGCCTGGAGGCGCCTTCATTCGTACCTGAAACGATGAGAGCACTGGATTTGCTGCGAGCCTTTTTGACTCACACGCAGCGTCTTGCGATTGTGGTGGACGAGTTCGGAGGTACGGAAGGCGTTGTTACGTTTAATGATATCGTCGAAGAGGTGATCGGCGACGCGGTACCACGCGGAGATGAGGTCCTCTACATCGAAGAGATCAGCAAGGGAAAGTGGCTGGCGAGCGGAAGCGCCCGGCTCGATGATTTGGGGGAATTGATGGGTGTCGAGCTGCAGCGGGAAGGGCTCGATACGATCGGCGGATTGATCTTCAACCAACTCGGGTATTTACCGAAGCCTGGAACAACAGTGGATATTCCTCCGCTTCATTTGGAAATCCGCCAAAGCAGCCGCAAGCGGGTGCTGGAAGTGACGATAGAGAAAATGTCGCCATCACAGGCTGACTCATGACCTGGTTTGTCCTGATTTTTTGCCTGGCGGCGTCATTCCTTGTTTCCGGTACGGAGGCCGGCATACTCTCGTTGAACCGGCTGCGCCTGCGCCACCTTGCGCGCCAGAAAGATCGTGCTGCGGTACAGTTGCAGCAGCTTTTGGAACGGCCGGCGCGGCTCCTTGTCACCGCCCTGGTTATCACCAGTCTCCTCAATATTGTCGCCTTAGTCCTGCTCGTGAATAACCTGGTTGGCTGGTTTGGCTGGACAGGGTATATCCTCACCTTTGTTCTCGGTTTGCCCTTATTTCTCCTGGTCGTAGAACTGTTGCCGAAGGCGATTTTCCGACGCGTTCCCTATAGGAAGCTTGCGTCTCTGGCTATCCTTCTGGAGGTTGCCTCCACACTTTTAACACCGGCAATTTATATCGGATCTCTGTTTGCCAAAAGCGTCCTTGGAATGAAACGTCCTCGCGAGATCTTCGCGGCCCGAGAGGATTTAAAATACGTCACCAGCGAGGTTGAACGGATGGGGATGTTGAGCAGCATCGAACGACAGATGATTCATAACGTGGTCGATTTTCGTTCGGTTAAAGTCAGGGACGTCATGATAGGTCTTTCCAGCGTGGTGACGGTGCGTCCGGAGACAACTGTCGAACAACTCGTCGAGCTTTCTCGACGGTCGCGGTTTGACCGTTATCCGGTGGTTAACGCGATGGGTAGGATTGTCGGATTGGTCAATGTGTTTGATCTGCTCGTTGACCGACCCTCCTTCTCTACGGTCCGACATTATGTTCGCCGCATTCTAACTGTCCAATTGGACGAGCAGGCATCCATTGTCCTGAGAAGACTGCGCGCGTCGCCTAACAGCCTCGCAGCCGTCGTGGACGCCGAAGGTAATCCGGCCGGGATAGTCAGTGTGGAGGACCTCTTGAGCCCCCTGGTGAGGGTCGATCGGTAGGGAACGTGTCGGCGGGTGGGGGGAAACGTCTCGGCGTGTCGGAGCATCGGCGTTTCGACCATTGCTTTGCGCCTTCCTGGTACGTGCCACGCCGGACGCGCCGGATTGCGTACACGGTCGGAGGCGGTGCACCCGGACGACCATCGAACGTGCCGCTGCGGATCGTCCTGGAGCGTGTCCCACTCGAAACGCAAGTATCGATCGCGGTTTTCGCGCGTCTCGGCCCTTCGTGGCTCGCTTCTCGTCTCTTTCCTAAAATCGTCCTCGTCCTCAATCTTTGACAGTTACAGTGGCTGAGGCGGAAGGAGATATGCAGGCGTTTTCGGACCGGCGGCCTTCTTTTCTGTTCAGATTCGGTCTTTCGCCTGTTTGCACCATTTCCAGACGAGCAACGCCGGTCACGCGGGAGCGTGAATCCTACCGCGCGTACTGCACTAAATCGCCTATGCCATCGAAGGATAACCTTCGATCACACCGACACCGACACGCCGACACGCCGACACCTTCCCCCTTGACCCTTTGCTTGCTCAAACAATATTGTCTGCGACTTTATGTCCACGCTGCCTCCACCCCTTTACTCCCGCAAAAAGCCCTTTCCGGCCAGGCTTCTGGTAAATCAGAGGCTGAATTTGGAAGGCTCGGAGAAGGAGACTCGACACTACGAGTTCTCACTGGCCGGCTCCGGCCTTCAATATGAGGTGGGGGATTCGATGGGAGTTTTCCCCCAGAACAACCCACAACTTGTGCAGGAGCTTCTCGACGCGTTGCACTTTTCAGGGGACGAGCAGGTGAAGAACAAAGATGGGCAGACAGTTTCGGTTCGCGAGGGCCTATTGGTGCATTTCCAGATCACCCAGCCGTCGAAGCAGCTTCTGGAGGCGATTGTCGAAAAATCGGGCGGCGCAAGCGAGCTGGGGGATTTATTGCATCCGGACCGAAAAACCGAACTCGACCACTATCTCTGGGGACTCGAGGTCATCGATTTCCTGCTCGGTGCTCCGTCCATCCAGTTTACTCCCGACGAGTTTGTCAGCAAACTTCGCAAGTTGCAGCCGCGCCTGTATTCGGTCGGTTCCAGCATCAAGGCCTATCCAGAGAAAGTTCACCTGATGATCGCGAGCGTGCGCTACGAAAGCCACGGCCGAAATCGGGAAGGAGTTGCTTCAATTTATCTCGCAGACCGCGTCAGCCAAAACGCGTCGGTTCCGATGTTCGTTCACGTCGCGAAGGGTTTCCGTCTTCCGGAAGATCCGACAACACCGATTATTATGGTTGGGCCAGGTACCGGGGTGGCCCCTTTCCGCGCCTATCTGCAAGAGCGAAAAACGATCGGGGCGCCGGGCAAAAATTGGCTCTTTTTTGGCGAGCAACGGTCGCGACATGACTTTTTTTATCGAGACGAACTCGAGGCTTTGCAGAGGGAAGGTATCCTGACGCGGTTCCACACGGCCTTTTCGCGCGATCAAACCTACAAGATTTACGTGCAACACCGATTGCTGGAGAATTCTAAAGAAGTCTATGCCTGGCTTCAGGAGGGGGCTCACTTCTTCGTCTGCGGAGACGCGCTCCGGATGGCGAAGGACGTGGACGTCGCGCTTCTTCAGATCATCGAGAAAGAGGGCGCAATGTCTCCCGAATCGGCCGCCGAATATGTCGAAGTGCTAAGAAAGGAAAAGCGCTATAAGCGAGATGTATATTGAGTTGATCGACCTCTAATTCTTCCTCACTCCGCGCTCGTTACCTCCCGCACATAAATATTCACCTGGCCATCTGCTCCCCGGCGCACGTCAACGATCTGAAATGGTCGATTCGGCGCCCGCTGGAAGCTTTCTCCTTCTCGAGGAGCGGGAACGCCTCGGGGAAACTCGGCGATGATTCGCGCATTTCCGCGATTTAAGACCCGGTCCGTCAAAGACTGATGCGGTCGCAACACAGCACGATTGTCGCGCGCGGCCGTTACGGTAAAATCTCCGCGTAGATAAATCGTTTCGTTTCCTACGCCCTTGTTGGCCAAGTCGGCGCTTTGATCCACGTCAAGGAGACGTCCGCGCGGCATTTGACCCGGCCGATAGGTTTGCCATTCACCCACTCGCCCGTTAATCGCGGGCGTAGGAGAGGCCGTCAGAAAAGGTTGCAACGGCTGTCCGGCGGCGGCGAGCGCCGCTGGGGTTGAAGTCGCCACCGGTATGGCTTTCGGTACGACCGTCGGACCAGCGGCGGCCACTTGATGCGAATTGGCTTTCGACGCTGGACTCGCAGCGGTTGTCGCGTTTGTCTCAGCAAGGCCGGCCTTTGCGGCCATCGATGCAGGGGAGGGTGGCGGTGTTGGTTCCGAGCCGACAAGATTCGGTCGCGGTTTTCCGTTGGCTTGTGTCGACGCCGTTTCCTGCGCCTCCATCGCTCGATGATACTGGGCGAATCGTTGCTCTGCCTCGTGAAGCTGAGGTTGGGCAACGACGGGAAGTCCCGCTTTTAAGTTCACGACTTTGGGCGGGTCGAGCTGGAATCCAGATCCGATCTGGGTGGTTCCGTAGGGGCCATAAAGCAATGGAACACAGGTAAGAAGCAGCCTGCCACCCTCGAGATTCTCGACGTGGACGATCGCCGACAAATCATACGACCGCCGAAGTTCAATCCCAAGGCCCGTTGCGAGCGTACGCTGCATCGCCGCCAGGTGCTCAGGCGCTGCCGGGAACAGGTGTTCGATGTAAATTGTCGGGACATCGACCGACTGGGCTACCACCGCTACGCCGGAATCAAAAAACTTGCTGGGCGAAAAAGCGTAGGTGTCGAGTACGGTGAACTTGCCGGTCAGATAAGGAACCTTACCGACCTGATGATCGTAATTTCGCAGGTAAGCCCGCATTAGATTCTTGCTTTCCTCGTCCAGTTGCGAGGCGGTCATCGAGCCATACTTCGACAAAAGCTTCTCGGGCGACAAAAACTCCCCCGTCGGCGCAGCGGTCAATTCAAACCGCCTGGGCGGATCAAGCTTTTTGAGCTTGGCGAGAATCTGATAGTTAAACGGTTCTTCCGGGTGCGTGAAAATGTAAAAGGTGCCGATCCAACACGCCAGAGCGAAGCCGCAAAGCAACAGGATGAAGACCGTCCAACCGAATAGATTATCGCTTTCGGGCGGTTGACGAGACCTCCTGCTAGAACGTCCAAGCTCGACCGTTTTCATTCTTAGCCGGCGGGCAAACAAAGGAGTATCCGCTAAGCTTCACGAGAGACTTCAAAAGAGGTGCCGCATCCGCAACTTCGCACAGCGTTGGGATTAGTGATTTTAAAGCCGGCGCCACTCAGGCCATCCGCAAAATCGACGGTTGAGCCTGTAAGATAGCTTGCGCTCTCGGCATCAATCAGCACTTCAACGCCGGCTTCTTGAATACGATGGTCTCCCTGCTTTGGGTGGTCAAACTGCATTCCGTATTGCATTCCCGCGCAACCACCCGATTCGACAAAAATCCGCAGCCCTTTGTCACGGTACTCAGGATTCTCCGCGACCAGTGCATGCAGTCGCCGAAAGGCAGAGTCAGTCACTGTAATCATCACTACCACCAATTAAGCGATACATGGCAGGAAAGTCAACGAGCGACAGTTCGCTGTCGCTCGTTGTCGTTCCTGGTCCTTCGCTGTACTCTTGCCCATGGGCCGAATTGCGCTGTTGCCGGATGAAGTGGCCAGTCAGGTAGCCGCCGGAGAAGTGGTTGAGAGACCCGCGTCCGTGGTGAAGGAGCTGGTGGAGAATTGCATCGACGCCCGCGCAAGCCGAATTGAGGTGGCGATCGCCCGCGGTGGGGTGTCCGTGATTCGGGTCATCGACGATGGCATCGGCATGGATCGAGATGACGCCTTACTGAGTCTCGAGCGGCATGCAACCAGTAAAATTCGGTCGGGTCAGGATCTTGCCAGGATTCAAACGTTGGGCTTTCGCGGTGAGGCACTGCCGAGCATTGCGAGCGTGTCCCGGTTCCGGTTGTCAACCCGCGCCCCAGACGCGCTGGAGGGCACCGAAATCCGCGTCAACGGCGGCAAGATCGAGTCTGTTCGGGCTTCCGGTGAAGCACCCGGTACGCAAATCGAGGTGCGGTCCCTGTTTTACAACTTGCCTGCGCGCCGCAAGTTCCTCCGCAGCGACAATACCGAGGCAAGCCACGTACAACATCAACTATCACTCCAGGCGATTGGACACCCTAAAATCGGATTCGTTTCGATTCGCGACCAGACCGTCGTGTTCCAGGCCCCACCTGCCGGTACCCTCGGGGAGCGTATCCAGGACCTGCGCGGCTCGGAGTTGTTCGAGCAATTGCTGGAAATTCAGCCTGACTCTGCACATGGAATCACCATTTCAGGCTTCCTTGGTAGAGCGGGGGTGAGCCGGTCGACGAAAGCGGAACAGATCCTTTTTGTGAACGGTCGATCCGTAGAAAATATTACGATCCAGCACGGATTGCGTGAGGGCTATCATACCGCGCTGATGAAGGGTCAATACCCGGTGACCTTTTTATTCCTGGAAATGGATCCCGAAGCAGTTGACGTAAATGTTCACCCGGCCAAGCGGGAGGTCCGCTTCAGAGAGCCCGACGCAGTCAGAAACGCGGTCGCGGAAACAATTCGTAAGACCCTCGAAACGGATCGCCGGCGCTGGAGTCAGGCGTTCCGAAAACCTGAACAGACAGCAAAATCGCCTCAGAGTCGGTCAGAGCACGCGGCATTGGCCGATCCAAACCCCCCACTGATTCCGCCAAGCGAACAATTCGCCCTGAGAAGAGATTGGGCGGAATTTCACTCGATCCCGGTTGATCGCGGCACCCTGCCATCCGACTTGCCGGTTGAGGCCGGTTTGCCCTTGCCGTCCGATTTTAACCCTCCAGTGGAACCCAGTGAACCTCCCAGCTTCGGTGCGAAAGGGATCTACGATTTCAAAATAATCGGGGTTCTCGGGAAACTCTATATCCTTATGGAAAATGGGGAAGGCCTGGTTCTGGTCGATCAACATGCGGCTCATGAGCGGATCCTGTTCGAGAAGCTGCGGCGCGAGATGGAGTCGGAAGGCGTGCCGACTCAGCGACTCCTCATTCCGTTGACGGTCAATGTCATCCCAAAAGACTACGATTGGATTACGAGCAACGCGCCGACTCTCGAAAAGATGGGGTTTGCCCTGGAGCCTTTTGGTAATTCCACTTTAAAGATAGATGGTATACCTCAATTCTTTCGAACAGATGATCCAAGCGTTGCCATCAGGCGACTCGTCGATGAGCTGCGCTCGATGACGACGACCACTTCCCGTTTGCGAATGGGCGAGGATGTCATCGCCAAGACCGTGTGCCGTCACGCTATCAAGGCGAACGACGATTTGCGGCGGCCTGAGGTTGAAAAGTTGCTCAAGGACCTGATGAGCTGCGAATTGCCCTACTGCTGCCCGCATGGGAGGCCCACCATGATTCAGATCGCTTACAGCGAGTTGGAAAAGAAGTTCGGCCGAAGGGTTTAAAGCCAATTAGAGCCGCAATAAAAAGGCTTCAGCTTTGCCTCCGCGGCGCGCGCGTCCAGAATGCCATGACTGCCACTGCCTGTGCTACGCATCTCCCGCGCTACCGGGCGGCGCAGGCTAAAGCCACTTTACACCGGGAATCTTTACCTTGGCGGCTATCCTGCTTGTCAGGTAGGCTGTAATTACCGGTTTGGCCACGGACCACGCGCCCTTCCAGAGAAGGGCTGCAAATCCGATCGTTCGAGCTTTTTTCTTTAGATTGAGAGAGTCCGAGGCGTGGATGTAAATCTTCTTCTTTCTTGCAGGCAAGCGCGATAGGAGCCAACCGAAAATCGCGGCGATGCTGATCCAACCCCAGGAATGCCGCCTCACGGAATCCGACATGTGACGCCCAACGTCCAGGTTCCGGCGCACCAGCAAAGCCTCGTCGCTCAATGCATTGCGGATCCGCGCGAGCTCGGACTTTATTTGCTCTTTTTCTTTTTGTGCGTCAGCCATTCACGATCCTTTTGAAACTCGGTCAGCGTAACCGGGAAAAGCGGTTTGACGATTCGGTACCGGAGGATCACGCCAGCGGCTACGCTGCTCAAGAGAAGAATCCCACCACAGGCAAGTGCGCTCCAACCCCATTCCCAATGAAAGATCAACATCACGAGGTAGAGCAGAAAAACCGTCAGCATGACGAGGAAGCCCGCAAAAAATACAACCGTGCCGGCGAAAAGCAGCGCCAATACCAGCAGGTGAAGCCCGGCTTCCTTCGACTCGAGCCCCAGTAAGCGCAGCCTGAGCTCTAAATAATTAAGGAATGAAGCGACCCAGTTCCTGACTGAGTCGCTCGCTGATTGGTTCGAAGTTTGCGCTCCGAGCGGGGCATCGGAATCCATTGATTACTTCCGGAACATAAGACCCAAGACGAATCCGAGTCCTAATGCGGCGAAAATCGCCTTCGTAGGATTTTCGCGAATGTATGCTTCTCCTTCGGTTTTCCAGGTTTTAGCCTTGGATTGTGCATCGGTCCAAGCGGTTTCCGCCGCGCCGCGGAATTCACGGGCCTTGCTCTCGGCAGCGCGCCGAAGTTCTTCCGCCCTCTGCTCGGCAGCGCGCCGAATCTCTTCTGCTTTCGCGCTTGCTGCCGTCTTGAAATCTTCTGCTGCCGCTTTTACGTGGTCTTTGGCGCTATCCGCCGCTTCCTGGGGATTCTGATTTTCATCCATAATATGTTCTCACAATCGCTCGATCATTATTTCCCAAAACAAGTTTAAACTCGAATCTCTCCGCTGCAGTTCGAAAAAGCAAGGCCGCTAGGACTCACGAAAGATGATTCGCGCCTTCCTTAAATCGTAAGGCGAGATCTCCACCTCCACGTTGTCCCCCGGAACGATCCGAATGAAATTCTTGCGCATTTTTCCGCTGATGTGGGCCAATACCCGCTGGCCGTTGGGCAGGGCTACCCGAAACATCGTGTTCGGAAGCACCTCGGTCACAACCCCTTCCGTGGTTAGTGGTTGCTCTTTCGACACTGCGCTCAATCTTGCCCGAAACTTGCGAGATTTTCAAATCCTCCGGAGTGATCGAATCGGACAACCCCAAACCGGTCCGGCACATGAAAACTGTCAACCATAGTCGGCGACCACGCGCTCAACTCTCGAGTCCGATCGTCCGGACGGTCGATTCTCCCAAAATTTGCCCGCCAGACCGGGGAGCGCGTCGGATGACAATCACCAAGCGATTCAAACGGAATCTGGAACGCGGCGACCCAACCGTAGGCGAGAATCCCGCAGGCAGTCGCCATTCCCTCGCAATGCCACCTTGATTCCTTCTTCAAGCCTGTCCGGGTCCGTCGGATGAAAAAGTCGTTTACGGTATTACTCGTGCTAATTCTGATTTCGAAATACGAAAGCGAATCTCCAAACGGATCGAAGAGGATTTCAACGGCCTCTTCCTCCCACAGAGCGTTACCTGGATTCGTTTCACTGGTCCACGGGATCAGATCCTGACAGACAAATAAGCCACGGAACCCTTTGTCGTTCCAGCCAAGTCGGACTTCTGTGCCCCATCGCGGTGGCCGACCGGACGAGTTTTCCAACAGGGAAAGTCGCGCGCAATCGGCCCAGACGGCATTCAAAGCATCCAGAGAGGATAAGTCCCAGCTGGTCGTCTTCGGGCAAAGAATTTCTGGCAGGTGCCGAACCATGGAGGAGTGACCGCGTTCCGCTCAACTAGTCGATTCTACACGCAACCGAAACTCCGTTCACGGCGAGCCTGTGCGTCAGGAGCGTTGATCGTCTATCAACCTACCGAATTCGTCGAAAAAGTAGCTCGCATCGTGAGGCCCCGGCGAAGCCTCGGGATGATATTGCACACTGAAAACAGGGTAATCCTTATGGCGCATCCCTTCCACGGTTTGATCGTTGAGGTTGATGTGTGATACCTCCACGTTTGCTGGCAAAGACTCGGCGTCAATCGCGAATCCATGGTTTTGCGATGTTATAGAAACCTTTCCGCTTCTCAGATCCTTGACCGGCTGATTTCCGCCACGGTGGCCAAACTTCAATTTAAACTCCTTGCCACCATAAGCCAGACCGAGAAGCTGATGCCCCAAACAGATGCCGAAGATGGGGCATCGGCCTATCAGGTGCTTCAGCTCATTGGATAGGTGCGGAAGCGCACCTGGGTCGCCGGGCCCGTTGGACAGAAATACTCCGTCCGGCTTCATCGCAAGAACATCCTCGGCCTTGGTACTGGCAGGAAGGACAGTCACTTTGAATCCGTGCTGCCGCAACCGGCGCAGGATATTAAACTTGATGCCATAATCATAGGCCACAATTCTATGTCGAACCGGCGGCAATGGCTTATAGACCTGCCCATTTTCCATGGCCTCATCCGCCTGTCCACCCGGACCCTTTACGATGGTCCAATCGCGACTTAACTTGTCCGTCGGATCCCATTCATAGGTTGTCGGAGTCGTTACTTCCTTAACATAATCCGAACCGGTCATTGCGGGAGAGTTCAGCGCCCGCTCAGCGGCTTCTTTTGGGTCTTCGATCTCGCTGCTGAGGCATGCCCGCATCGCCCCCCGCACCCTTAAGTGCTTCGTCAGAGACCGCGTATCGACTCCCTGAATCCCGCAGATTTTCCACTTTTTGAGATAGTCATCCAGTGATCCTGTCGCTCGCCAACTGCTCGCGATCAGCGAAAGCTCGCCGACGACAAAGCCGCGAACATGCGGCTGAAGGCTCTCTGAATCGAGCGAATTCACCCCATAGTTCCCGATCAACGGATAAGTCATGGCGACGATTTGACCGCGATAGGAAGGATCGGTGAGCACTTCCTGGTACCCGGTCATCGAGGTGTTGAAACAAATCTCGCCCACGGTCGTGCCGGCCGCGCCGACACTTTCTCCCAGAAAGGTCCGCCCATCTTCAAGAACAATGAGAGCCTGCTTCATTTCGGCCGAGAATATGGAAACGATTCGCCGATCTTCCAAGGGGAAACTCTAAATAACGTGCAAGCCGAAAGAGTCGTCGCGGCACTATGAACCTTGCCCGCTGTTAATGGCCATCCTGAGTGACGACGCCATGTCTCCGCGCTCAGCGACGTGGATCCCATCCAATCCCAGCCACTCCGCCAGGAGAGCGAGTTCTCCGGCGAGAGCCTCGGCAACCCGTGACCGGTCGACACCCGGTTCTTCGTGCACCGACAGGACCTGCAGTTTGCCCAGCTTTCTCTCCGCCTTCAGGTCCACCCGCGCGACGAGCTGATCTCCCAGCAGGAAGGGTAATACGTAGTAGCCGTGTTCCCGTTTGTGCGCAGGAGTGTAGATCCCGATCCGGTAGCGGAATCGGAACAGACGTTCGGGCCTCTTCCGCTCCCAGATCAGGGGATCGAACGGTGAAATGAGTGCCTGCGCGTTGACTCGTCGAGGGATTTTGGTGTCGCGATGCAGATAAGCCTTCCAGTCTTCCACAGTCACCGGGACGAGTTCGCCTATCTCCACCAGCTCAGCAATGCGGACGCGCGCTTCGCCCACGTTGAGCCGAAAATAGTCCCGCAGGTCCAATTCGGTGGCTAGCCCAAGCGCACGGCCGGCGATGCCGATCAGTTGCCGTTGCGCGTCTTCGAGCGAGAGAACTTTCGCGGTTAAAATCTCCCTGGGAATTACTCGTTCCGTCAGATCGTAGACCCGCTCGAAATTGCGCCGCGTTGCGGTCGTGATCCGGCCGCACCAGAACAGAAATTCCAGAGCAGCTTTGCTGTCAGTCCAGCTCCACCAGCCTTTGGAACCGCGCGTCCGCTCCTCGGCCAGATGCCGCTCGATTTTACCCGCGCCCGCGGGTCCGTGCTCCTTGACCAGCTCGATGACTCTCTCAATAAAGTCCGGCCTTGCCTTAGCGAAGCCCGAGAGGCGCCCCCACGTTCCTACAAAGCGGCTCGCGCGTTCCATTCGCCAGCGAAGCAGAGGAAAAGCTTCCAGCGGTAATAAAGATGCTTCATGACCCCAGTACTCAAAAAAGCGGCGCCGCTTTGGTGAATAGCTTACCTCATCCAGCAGTTTGACCGGATAGGGTCCCAGGCGCGAAAAGAGCGGGAAATAATGTGCCCGCATCAGGACGTTCACGGAATCGATCTGCAACATCCCTACCCGTCGAAGCAACGTCACCAGATGCCGCTGAGTGATTCGATTTGACGAACGATTCCCAAATCCTTGCGCCCAGAGAACCGCCCGGCGCGCTTCTCCGATCGATAGCGTCCGTTGCGCCTTTCCCGTTGGACTCGCTCCGAGTTTTGCCGACTTCAATCCGCTCCCATTGGCAAGGTTCGCCAGTCTACCACGACAACTGGTTCCAGTAGGTGACGACCCCGTTATGTTTTCTGACAAATTGCACCGATCCGTCCTGCGAGACGACGATCGCCAGACACTTCGGGTAGCCGTGACAGAACCGGTACACCGCGCGATGTCGCGTGCCGACATTGTCAAGCGGTTCGTTGGCCCAGATTTCACCTTCCAAATCGAGTGCGTGCCGGACACCCTTCAAACCTGCCGCGTCAAACCGGAGCTCCGCACCGAATCCCACCAGTTCCAGCGCACGGGTCACGACGAGCGCACCATCTACCGCCATTAGATCTGCAAGAAAATGCGCGAAGTCAAACAAGGCCTCATCCAGATCGCTCAACTTCGTATCCATGAGTGTCTGATATTCCATCCAACCGGCGCTTGGCCTGCCCTGCTCGAGCGCCAGTTGCGACAGGCGAACGATGGCCTTCATCAGCATCCGACCGTACCGTCTTCTGGCCGGAGTGTCTGAGATCAGGTATTTGAAACGTACCGCGCCGTCCGGATCTCGAATCACTAATTCATCGTCCGGATCGACAATCACCAGCGTTCCCCCGTGGCGGCCGTTGCGCACGACCGAAACCGTACGGAGGAGGATATTGTACGACATCATCCTGACAAAATCGATGTCGACCGGGACAAATTTAGCAGCCGAGTTGTCACCAAAAGCTTCATTGAGAAAACTGAGGCGCACCTCGGAGAACACGCTTTGCAACCATTTCGAATCGAAAAGGTCAAAGGCTTGTGACTCAATCCGGCCACCGGTCAGGGTGGCGATTCGGTTTCTTCCGAGGTGAATCGCCAGTCGCCCGGGACCGAGAGAATGGATCACCAGCGAATCGGGTTCCAGAGCGCCATGGTAGCGACCACCGGCAAGGCTGCTCAACCACCGAGTCCCAGACACGACCATCCCCCAGATTTGGAGTTCGTGGTGCAGGCTGGGACACACACCGATCATCGACCGGAAAAAAAGAGCGGCCATGGAGAGCCTTCGAATCTCTTGTTCATCGAATGGTCGCGGTCGATCGAGATAGAGGGGCATCAGTCCACTGGGAGGGCCATCGTCCGCGGGCAACAGACCAGGATCTCCAAAGATAAGCCTGAACGCGACTTGCCTGTCTTCGTCGCGCAGCAGACTGGCGTGATAGGCGATATCGAAGAGTTGACGGAGATGATGTTCCTGCGGCAGGCGCGCCAAACGATCTTTCGGCCAGACTTTTATGACTAACTCAGCCAATTGCGAAGGATACGAATAGCCGAGGTAACTTTGGAGCTGTTCGGTCATGGATAATCTGTCGCCGCCACGAGACGAGGCCAAAAGTAAACTCTAATTATGCCGCCATTCTCAAAAAATTCCAAGATCGAGCCTTTCCTGGAGGTACGACGTCGGATCAGACACTGTTTTCCCATCCCTCTACATCCACATAACGTACGAGGCTGGACAAAGTCGGCCAGCCGTCATGATGCCAGGTGAGCGGGGGATTTTGCATCTGCCCGATCCGGCAGACGCGTTGCGCCCCTAATCGAATCGCAAGTTCCACGGAGGTCAGATTGACCGGATACAGTCCGACGGTGCTGATGTGGCGCCAAATTGGGGTCAGGACCGATCCGAGATCGGATGGCATCGGTTTGACAAAGATGGTTCTATGCAATGGGCTCGCAACCAAGCGGGAAACGGGGTCATGGATCACCACCCAGTCCAGCGTCCCCGGGCTTTCCCAAATGTGAAGGCCCGATTCGGTGGCGGCGCGAAATTTCCATTCCTCTCGAAAACTTCGAAGAGCAGCAGCAACCTCGTATCCTCGCACGCTGGCCTCGGGAGTCCTGCGACAGAGTTCTTCCAGCCGCGTTGCCAGCAGGGAGGCAAACTCTGCCGAATCGCCGGATACGTAGTAGAACTGCGGCGACAAGCAACCCAATTGATCAAACACAAAGACATCCCAGGCCGCGCCGTTGATTACATCCTGATCCATCGGAAACCAGATCAGGCCGAAACTGCTTTTGTTTCCGTGCGCTAGCAAACGCTGCGTCGGCGAGAGCAGGCGCGAAAAGTGCCGAACCGTTTCATCGGCGCCGAATACCACGATCGCCTCAGCGTCCCGTACCCAACCTGGATCGAGGTGCTCGGAAAGTTCCGGCCTGAGCGTCTCGGGCAATCTCATTGAGAACTCATGCACCTCTGGCAAACCTCCCTGCGGCAACTTGATCCAGTTTTTCGCACCGACAACGACGCCGCGAATCAGGCTTTGAAGGGCCGCCTGAGGCGTATTCCCGCTTACGACGTGGAGGACAGGACTCAGCGGCTGGACCAGGCAGTGCGAGTGACCGTATCCCTGCGGTTCGCCCAGTTGAAGAAGGCGACCAAGCTCCAATTCCACCCAAACCAAGATGTTGTCGGCAGTCAGGTTCCCAAGCCAGGGGTTATCTGCGGCGGCGGACGCGACCGCCCTAATCCGGTCATCAAGTTTCATCCCGCCATCAGCTCCGAGCAATCTGCAGGAGTTCGTCCATTGCCCGCGAACAACCGCGTGGCAACGCCGCCGGGTCGCGCCCGAGCAGCAGGAAACCTCCGTCCGGTCGGATTCGAGCCAGGTCCTGGGTCTGCACAGCCAAAACCGACCAAAGGTTCGCCAAATCAACAATCCGCAAGAGGCCGACTTCGCCGGGGCGCACTTCCTCGTTGGTGTTTGGATCAATGACCAGGAATTTCATCCAGGGAGGGGCACGATGGGAACAGTTGATGCCATTGGAATAGAATTGTGAGCTAAGCTCGGTCATCCCGTATTCGTTCCAGATCGCATCGGTTGCGATTCCAAGATGTCGGGAAAAAAGGCCATACAATTCGCTTTGATGGACATCGCGTCCGCTTCCCTTAAATCCACCCGTTTCCATGACGATGCTTCCCGGCGGCAATTCAAGATGCAGATCCGGAGCCAGTTCGAACAGATTCAAAAATGCCAGCGCCGTTCCCAACAACGTCAGAGGTTTTTCGCGCTCGATCAAACTTTTCCGGAGCCGATCGAGTTGAAGGCATCCATCCTTGCCGACAAAAAAGCAGTCGCGCCGGAAGCCAGCCAGAAAACCGCCCATTCGGCAAAGCGACGAAAAAGGCGCATCCTCGGGATGCTGCAACAATAGGATAAAGCTTTCCCCGGGCAGCTCAAAGAACTCCCAACCGCGCCGGACGGCAGTCTCGTACAATCGCAATGAGCGGAAAAAATGTTTGCCGCGACCTTCTCCGGTTGTGCCGCTGGTATGGAACTCTGCCCCGGTTTGTTCGACTGGGAACGATCTGAGGTCGGAACGTTTGAACGCCTGTTGTGGTACGCCGGGGATCTGTTTCCAGGAACCGATCCATTGTGGTATTCGCAGATACTCGCAATACTTTGCGTAGGACAAATTCTTGCGCCGCTGATAGTCGAATAATTTCAGCGCCAGCGGTTCAAACTGATCTTCCAATGGCTCATCGATAAATTGGAGGATTTCTGTTTCAAGCGACTCGCTCATTCTCCAATAATCTTAACCAGGACGCGCTTCCGCCGGTTGCCGTCGAATTCGCCGTAAAAGATCTCTTCCCACGGTCCAAAATCGAGTCTTCCTTTGCTGATAGCTACCACAACCTCACGACCCATGACAGTACGTTTAAGATGAGCGTCCGCATTATCCTCCGCTCCGTTGTGCTCGTATTGGGAGTGGGGCTTTTCCGGTGCCAGCTTTTCCAGCCAATGCTCAAAGTCGTGCAAGAGCCCTGATTCATCGTCATTGATGAACACGCTCGCGGTAATGTGCATGGCATTCACCAGAACGAGACCTTCGGCGACCCCGCTTTCCTCGACGCATAGTTCGATCTGTGGTGTGATTCGAAAAAACTGCCGCCGTAGGTTGGCTTCGAACCAGAGTTCTTTTCGATAGGATTTCATACGGACAGGACACTAGAAGACGCGATCTGTGGAAGAGTCAAATTCCGAGCCGAAAAGGAACTCGAAGGAAGCACTTTGAATTGACACCCTGAACGCCGGTCCGTAGTTAGGGGCACCCTTATGGAATGGATCAATTGGGTGAACGACCCGAGCGCCTGGGTGAGTCTGGCGACATTGACCTTCCTCGAGATCGTTCTCGGGATTGACAACGTTTACGGAATCTTCGGATTCAATGCCATCCGCGGGTCCGTGGCGAGAATTTCGTCCAATGTCGACCAACCTGTCTCGTCCATGGCTTGAAAAGCATGCAGGTAAACGGCCACTACCTCTGTTGGACGATTCTCCTGGAGTTTCGTGATGGTGTCGGCCAATGCTTCTCGTTGTGGTTCAGCGGGGAGATTGTCAACAACGCCTTTCCCGTCATGTTTAATACCCAGCAAATCAAGAAAGTCGCAAATCATCTGCCGATGTGCGCCGAGTAACCAGATCTGGAGCAGTTGGGTGGCGACGTCGTCTGCGCTCTTAACGGAGAGAGCCTGTTTCAGCCAAACATGGCGTTCGTCCCTGGGTTTGCGTTCCACAAAAACAGGCCGCAACTTTCGGCGCGTAGCGAGATTTTGAATCATCGCCTTGTAGACCGGTTTCTCATTCTCGATCAAGTGTGCGAAAATCTCGTTCGTCAGCTCGGGTGAAAGTCTGGAGAAGATCTCGTAACACTTCATGATCATAGGGCCGAACGATTGATATGACAGGCAGGCCTTTAGTCCAATGATTTTTTGAAGCCGCCCGCTCCAGCCGGCGGCCTGTCGCCGACTTCTAGATAATCTGGATCCCTGAGGGCTGTTGAACCCGCGTCGATTTGTGTGATGCTCCCTGGTTGAGGAAATGGAAAAAAAGCCGTCGATTTATAACCTTACGCTGCCGGAACTTGAAGTCTGGCTCGCTGAACGAAGCGAGCCCTGCTATCGGGCTGGCCAGGCCTTGAAATGGCTTTACGGGAAGAGGGTAAATCGATTTCAGGAGATGTCTGACTTGTCGGAAAGATTGCGCGAAGAGCTCAACCAGGAATTTATCTTTAAAGCCCTTTCTTGCGTCCGCAAAACAGGTTCGCGTGATACGACGCAGAAGTTTCTTTTTGGCCTCAAGGACGACACGCTCATCGAGTCTGTCCTGATACCGGCCAGTCCGGCTCTTTATGGCTCTTCTTCCGACCGGAGGACCCTGTGTGTCTCTACCCAGGTTGGCTGCGCCTATGGATGCAAGTTCTGCGCGAGCGGGCTCGACGGGTGGACGCGAAATCTGGAGCCCGGGGAAATTGTTGAACAGGTTCTGCAGGTTGAGGCTCTGAGCGCTGAAAAGATCAATAACATCGTGTTCATGGGGATGGGAGAGCCTTTGGCAAATTACCAGAACCTTTTGCGGGCCGTTGAGATAATCAGAGCACCATGGGGTGTCGGGATAGGAGCCCGCCATATCACAGTCTCGACCAGCGGGCTGGCGCCCCGGATACGTGACCTGGCTGAACAACCGCTCCAGATCCGTCTCGCGATCTCATTGCACGGCGCGACCGACGAGGTTCGTCAACGAATCATGCCGGTTAACCGCAAGTATGATTTAAGAACCTTGATTGAAGCCTGCGAATACTATTGTGGGCAAAAAAGCCAGCGCATCACATTTGAATATATCTTGATTGAGCAAGTAAATGATCAACTCGATCAAGCGATCGAGCTAGCTAAGTTGGCCAGAAGGCTGGAGGCGAAAGTGAACCTGATCCCTTATAATACTGTCCAGGGATTGAACTGGAAGAGGCCATCGCAAACACGTCAGCAGACCTTTTTTCGCGTTCTTCGTAAATGCGGCGTGGATGCCACTATTCGGAGAGAAAAAGGGCATGACATCGATGCGGCCTGCGGTCAGCTTCGCCTCCAGACAATGCGAGACAAAAACTTTGCAGGTTCCGGGAACCTGAGATAAAGGAACGGCGTATGGCTGATTTCTACGATGAGCCAGAGCGTGCTTGGGATGAATACGATTGGGAAAGATTTCTCCAACAGCAGGATAGCAAGACAGAACGCTATATGGAACTGTTCGAGAAATACATCGATGATCCGAATCGTGACCAGATCATCGCGCAAGAGATGGGGTGGACTCACTTGCTCGACCAGCCATCGGAAGAAATCGAGGAGATTGAATTTGAGCCCGATTTCGAGGTAGACGAGGAAGGAGAGGAAGACACCCAGGAAGTCTTTGAATCGCATCCTCTCTACCAAAAGGCTTTTGCTCTGACCGTCTGGATCGATCAGTTGTTCGATGAGGTGCCCAATGTCGCCTCGAGCCCTGTCGGCGTTAAGCTCGCTTCCCATGTGGCGGTCGCGAGCGCCAAACTGGCGGCGGCGCTGAGCGACCATGAAACGGAAGAAATCGGGATGACGATCGCCTATCTCAAGCGTGCTCTGCGAGCTATTTCGACAGCGATTGAGGCTGCGACTCAGATGAGTCATGACGGTAGTCTCAAGGTTCGCCAGTTCGAGGAGTTGCACCAGCGTCTCTTCCAGGTCCGGGACAGCATTATCGTCATGATGGGCGATCTTCGGGCGGAATGGCGGAGGCGCTACGGTCTGTAATTCGGACAACCAGGAATGATTGGCATTGAATGAACTCGACGAACGCACGTCTAAGTTAGAGGCGGGTCACAGTCCTATCGATGCGGGCGAATTAGACGACGCGGAATTAGTGAGGCGATGTCAGGCTGGAGATTCGAGTGCCTTTAACGATCTGGTTATCCGGTACCGGAGCAAGGTTTTTACCATGCTCTACGGGATGGTGCAGAACGAGCAGGACGCTTGGGATCTCGCTCAGGAAGGGTTCCTGAAAGCCTGGAAATCGGTTCACCGGTTTAAGGGTCAATCGTCGTTCTATACTTGGCTGTATCGGATCATGACCAATGTGACCATCGATTCGCTTCGCCGGAAAGGAATTCGCGGCGAAACCGAATTCGATGACAGGATTGCTCCCGCCAATGTGGAACCGAGCTCCCGAACTACCCCTTCGGCCGTCCCGCTGCCACACAACAAACTTGAGCAACGCGAAATTCGGCAAAGGATCGATGATGCCATCGGTAAACTTTCTCCTGAACATCGCGCGGTAATAGTGATGAAGGAGATTCAAGACTTGCAATACAGTGAAATTGCCGAAATTCTCGACTGTTCCCTCGGCACCGTGATGTCCCGACTATTTTACGCCCGGAAAAAACTGCAGGTCCTGCTGCGAGACGTCTATGAAAACCTTTGAGGAAAAATTCAATGCTTGGCTCGACGGCTTGCTGAGTGGTGACGAGTTGAAAACCTTTGAGAACGAACACCCCTCGATCCAGCAGGATAAAGCCGAGTTTTTGAAGCTTCAGCGATTGTTGAGGGATAACCTGCGCTGCAGGGAACTCGGGAATCCCGATTTCTTCAATTCGCAGATCATGGCCCAGATAAAGCAGGAGGCGGCCGGGGCCGGTCGCCATCCTCAGCGAATTTCGCTTGGTCTGCCTCGGATCGCGTGGGGAGGCATCCTGGCGTTAGGCCTGGGATTTGCGCTGTTCTTTACCATGATTCCACGGGGCAATCTTGTCGACCCGGGTTCCGGATACGTGGCTGAAGTGTTGAAGACAAAGACCGTCGGTCCGAAAGTGAAGGCCACCGTCGACAACAAAAAGGACATGACGATCATCAAGCTTGAGGGTTTAGATCGATTGCCGTCTGACAAAGATCTGAATCGCAATTAGTCGATGCGGATTCTTGAGGAGGAGGCTCCTATCAAATTTAGGAAAGGATTCCGACTTTATCTCCTGGCAGCCTTTCTTCCCTTGCTCGGTGCGTTTGCGATGCCCGCCTATGCGACGGAAAACGTGTGGGGTTGTTTGCTCTACGCTTCCAACAGCGCCAAAGCATTTCATTTGCCCTCGCGGTTGAGTGGGTACGATCTCCGACTTCGCAACGGACTTGGCTTTTCCAACTACCGCGTCATCGCGGAACGGGAAACCGCTGTCGAGGACCGACAAAAGAGCCTGTTGGTCTCAGCGGGAGACATTCAAGTGCTTTTGACGAGCTTGTCCCGCGGCTCCGACGGCAAATATCTGGTCGGTATTACTTTCGTTGAAGGGATTAACCAGGTAATGGAAACCCAGGCCCGAGTCGGTGAAGGAAGTCCGCTCTTTATTCGCGGCCCCGATTGGCGGGATGGGCAGATTATAATCGTCGTCATGGTTTGCTCCTAGCCCCTTGGGGGTCCTAGCCTTTGGGGTCGTATCTAAAAACATAAATATTGTGAGCCCGTTTTTTGTATTTTTAGACACGACCCCTAGGCCTAGGCGTCGTGTTCGCCGGGGACATAGAAGACGTTTCCGGTTTTGCAATCCTTCAAGAGCTGCGCCAGCGTATCGAATTGCGCCGGATCGGAGAGGTGCGTTAGATCGCCGGTGTGGAGCAGGAATTCTGGTGTTTTCGGGAGGGCGTTAATGCGCGCGATCGTTTCGCGGCATGTTCCTACCACGTCCGTATTGGCAGGCTTATTGAAGCCTATGTGGCTGTCGCTTATCTGAACAAAGTTTAAGTCGGCGGCAGCAATTTTAGAACCGTCCGTTGCTGACTCGCCCAGAACCGTTGAGGTAAGGATTCCTCCATTGATTGACCAGACGATGCCGGTTCCTGCCCATGCCATGCATTTCAGGAATCCGCGACGATCGATTTGATCGTCATTGCCATTCGCTTCTATATAGTCGGTGGGAAGCTTTTTCATAAGTGTGTCTAAACAGTTTGTACTTGGATTAATTTGATTCTGACCGGGCACCGAGTCGTCAAGGATATCGGCTTACCTTTGCCTACTTGAATTGCAGTTGCCTTATTCCCGCCCAACCAAACTGCTCCGGTCGGGGAATAAACTGACGCGCTTTTCAGTCTTTACTTAAATGGGAGAAGAACGGCGCCAGTTTGAAGAGATTTTCCTGCCTTTCCTGGATGCCGCATACAACCTTGCGCGCTGGATTGTCCAGCATGACCAGGATGCGCAAGACATCGTCCAGGAAGCGTACATGCGAGCGTTTAAAGGCTATCACGGATACCGCGGCGGAAATGGCAGGGCCTGGCTCCTGACGATTGTCCGAAACACCGCCTATACCTGGATTAACAGGCGTGCTGCGGACGGCAAGCTGGTGCCTTACGAGGAGGAGAAGCACGCCGCCGTAATCTCGTTCAATCAATCAGGAAACGAAATGGTGAGCGAAAAGAGAAAGGAATATCTACAAACCGCGCTGGAGCGACTGCCCACGGAGTTTCGTGAGATTATTATCCTGTACGAGCTGGAAGGCTTATCCTACAAGGAATTGGCCTTGGCACTCGGTCTTCCGGTCGGGACCGTGATGTCTCGATTGAGCCGGGCGCGCCGGCGACTTCAACAAGAGTTCGCCCAATTCCGAAATTCAGAGGCAGCGAATGAATTGTGACGAGGTCAGCCGATTTCTAGACGCCTACAGTGACGGGGAGTTGGAATCAACCCGGGAAATGGACGTGGAAACGCACTTAACCCGGTGTCCCGACTGCAAAGAAACGGCGGAACAGCTAGAGAACTTCAATTCATTGCTACGGACCGATATGGAAAGCTACAAAGCGCCTCAAGAGCTCAAATCAAAGATCCGAACATTGCTGCGTAGGGAGTCGAAGCCAAAGTTCGCGTGGTTTTTTGAGCCCGGCCATCGATTAGCCTACGCCGCCGTCGTTCTGGTTTTGTGCTTTGTTCTCGGCTGGGCCTGGCTGACACTTTCCCGCAGCAAAGACCAGGATCTGGTTGCCGAGGCAGTTTCAAATCATTCCCGCTCCCTCATGGTTTCTCATCTGGTCGATTTACCATCCGGCGACCAGCAGGTCGTAAGGCCGTGGTTTAACAATAACCTGGAGTATTCCCCTCCGGTGGTCGGCCTTGAGCAGGCCGGCTATGCCCTGGTCGGCGGTCGAGTCGATATTCTGGAAAAGCGGCCCGTCGCAGCGATTGTTTACCGGCGTGGAACGCAGTTCATCAATTTGTTCGTCTGGCCGGCGACAGACCGAAAAATCGATATCGACGCTCAGTCGGAACGCGGTTACCAGTTCTGTGGCTGGAGTCAGGGAGAATTTAATTACCTCTGCGTTTCGGAAATAGGAGGTGACGATCTCGAGAAATTCGAGAACCAGTTCCGGGAACATTTGAATTTATGAACGCTGCGTGACGGTTGCTGGCCTGCCCCCGAATCGGCACCAGCGCAGACAGTTACCTGTCGTCGGCTGGATCTTTCGTAGCTGATCAAATACCTTACAAATCAGGTCAGTAACTCTCTGCTCTTTTTTAGAACAGCGTCGAAGTGTTGCGCAAGTTCCGGATTACATTCCCGGCAACCTGATACAACTTGCTCGGCCCAATCCAAATATTCCAATTTGCGTTGCAACGGCCATGCCGCCGGTTGTGCCGGTGTGATCTCGCTCACGTTGCAAATCTTATCGCCGATCTTGATCAGCTTGGCGGGTGTTGACAGGTTCGGCGCATGTTGAACCTGCAACCGCTTGCGTTCTTGCTTGGGCAATTTCTTGTCGTCGGTTAACTCTTGCACAACGAGGCAAACCTCCTGCCCGAAGTGATCCTTAATCTCTTGAGGGGATGTCTCTGTGTCCTCTATGGTGTCGTGCAAAATTGCCGCCTGAAGGGTAGGCAAATCGGCTATTCCACCGATGCGACTTAAGACCTCCGCGACGTCGATGGGATGGTTGATGTAAGGCGTGGCCTCCAGGTCTTTGCGACGCTGCCGGCTATGCTTATGTGCTGCGAACTTGAGCGCGGCCAAGAGTGAATCCGAGAATTCCCTGGCAGTATCTGATGAGTGCATGAAGAGGTCGCGCCAAATGCCTTTGATTAGTACTTAGCACGGCAATCAAGGGCATCCAATCCAATTCGTTCCAAAAAGTCGACAGTTCTCGACGTCGATAGTCTCGGTTGAGGCCCACCAAGCTACTGAACGGCGATTCAAAATGAGAGAGTGCCAATTGAAACGGAGGCATTGAATGCCAATTGACGTTCTCCGGAAGACAACGAATCTACTGTCGTGAAAGAAACCCACCTTAGCCTCCCAGAACTCGCCTTCGTCGTCAGCACTCGCGCCATGCTCGGCGCTGGAATCGCGTTTCTCCTGGCTGGCCATCTTACACCGGAGCAACGGAAAGCTGTGGGAGCGACCCTCACGGTGGTCGGGCTACTCACCACGATTCCCGCAGTCTGGGCAGTTCTCGGTAGACGCGAGTCATCTGCAAGTAGGTCCTGATATTGCCGAAGATCTGGACAGTGTCGGTGACCAGAATGTTTCGGTTTTTGGAAGTGGGCGTGACCGTTCTCAAGGGAAGGGTACAGGCTGCGTACTCGCTTCCAGGCCGACAGAGCCGAGGGACCCTTGCGGCGGGTACGAACCCGATCCGCGTTCTCACAAACCAAAAACCCCTTGGCCGGATGCGCAAATCAGCGCCTTGATGGGTCTTCTCGAAATGTTGCTAAATGCTTACCCGTTCATTAAGCGCCACCGAATTGTTGGTCACACCGATGTTCTCTTGATTGACCGGGATTGCCCCGGTCTGGAATTTGATTGGGCGGTTCTGGAGAAGTTCGGATTGGGGATGTGCCGAACAGCGGCGCCTTGTCTCTCGACGATGCCTATGGCGGTTTTTTTCGCCTTCGACCTACCGGTCATCTCCGGAAAAATGACCGTGACACCCCCGTGGCGCAAGCCAGCAGCCCTCGAACACGGTGAGCGGCACTCCGATTCGCGAACTGCAGACGGACCTTCGGGACATTGGCTATTTTGTGCCGCTCGATGGAAATTTCGACGCGCGCACCGAATTTGCCGTGACGATGTTCCAAAAGCATTTCTTTTCTGGCTCGCGTAGAAGTTTGATCAATGCAAGCGAGAGGGGAAAGGTGGATCGAGTTACCGCAGAATTCATCAAGCGGGTGCGTCCAACTACATCGGCTAGGCCGTGATAGGTGTAGGGATATGTTGTCTTCATCAATGATCGAGCAGCCATCACCCGTCCCTGGACCTAGACGAACCGGTGAAACCCCTCGTCATCTGGGCCTGAAAGCACTGGCCGCGCAATGGGCATTGGGACAGGGATTATCATTCGTTGCTCCCGAGGTATCCTTTCCGCATCGGCGTTTTAGAGTGGATTTGGCAGCGTGTGCGCCAACACGGAAGGCGCCGTCGCGGAAGCCGGTTCCTCACCTATCATCGGTACTCAAAGCGGCGGTAGTCTTCGAATGCAAACAGGTTCGTGGCGACCTGATCCGCGATAACAAACGACGTGCTCTATTAAGCGAGCGTCTCAAGACTCTCGAAGCGAGAAGGCAGCGTCTGGAGGCTTTATTGCACTTCATCTGCCTCACCTTGCGAATGGCGAAGCCCTGTTTCGTGAGTTCGACAGCTATTGCCTGCGGGATCATAACCACGCCGGATACAAGAACCTTTTGCGCGAAATTCGCGTCGCGAAACACGGTGTTTTGAAAGGAACAAAATTCGACCGTCTTTTGAGCTATAAAGTTGCAAATCTTCATTACCTGGTGGCTGAGGAAAAGCTGATTGAGACGTACGAGGTTCCTGTTGGATGGGGACTCCTTCTCAGGCGGGGTGACAACCTTGAATTAATCAGGGAACCTGTCTGGCAGGCAATCGGGGTGGAGGAACAGTTGGTTTTCCTGCAACGGATCAGTGCCAAAAAGTCTGTTGTTGAAGATTGAGTGGTAAGTATAATTTTTGATTAATAGTCAGCTCAGTAGGGGCTATTGACTCAATAATGCCTGGCTCGAAGATGGCATTCGTCTGCGGCAAGTGAACCGCCTTTCGGGCATCCCTGGCGTCTCGATTCACGGTCGCTGGGACCTCGGTTGCCCGCTCATCACGCCGTGGCGACTTAAGCAGCGTTGGCAGGGAAGCCAGCTCGTCACTCTAAGCGAGGCCGGACACGAAGCGCGTGACCCGGGCATCAGCGAGAGCGTCGTCGCCGCCACGGATCGCTTCGTCGTTCAGCGCCGCTAGACAGCCTAAGCGCCTAAAACGGGGCGCTCCGCTTCCGCGGGCTCATGTCCGGCGGCGCCGTCTCGAACGGCTAGGGCTCTCATCCTAAGTTCCGTATCAGTTCTTCCACCGGGCAAGAGTCCGTGAGTTGGACCCTTATCTTATCACAATATATTTGCCAAATCCAATACGGCGATCGACAAGAAGACGGGATCAGTAGTCAGAAGCCAGGAGTTCAGAAGGCAAATAAGTCTCGCACCTTTTCCGCCGAAACCTCTTTTTGGGGTCAGGCAGTTCCGATATCGAGATCTATTGATCCCACAAGCGGGACGCACCGCCTCCGAGTCTCTTCGCCGCATGCTTGTCCTCCCGTTATAAAGTTACCCCTATCAAGCCAATACAACAATGGTTCAAATTCGGGCATTAACGATGCTTACCGCACAGATAATTCAGTACATCTGACTCCGCGAACTCCGCAAGCAAGGGAAGGATGAACGAATTGCAACCTCTGAATTGAACATCAAATTGCCAACAACAGTTGCATACAGGCTGATTAGATCAGGGAGTACCGCCGTCCTTATGGTTGGCGTTTCGATGTTTGTCCTCTGCCTGGCCCTCTTTCTTGCTCGGCAGCACCAGGTGATCGACCAAAGAGCGCGCGCTTTGAGTCAACTCGATCACAAGTTTCTAGATGACCTCTTCCGCTATCAGGAAAATCGGCAGCAAGACGATTCTGCGCCCACTCCTGTTCCGAAAACTGAGTTGACCATGAATGCAAAGCCCGCAAAGCGTGCGGAACTGGTTGTTCACAATGTAACGGTCAAACGCAGTGAAATGGTTCAACCGACGCAGAATTAATATCGTGGATTTGGCCATTCATAGCTAGCGAGAAAAGAAGTCTAATTGAGAATTCGCCTGGACATCGCGATTCAATCGGCAATTAGTTTTTTGTTTCCAAGAAAACGAGCGCATAAAAGGGATCAACGCGCTGCGAGGGCCTTTTGGTGTCTGGTGGAAGAAATGTGGAACGCGGAATGATAGCTCCGTGGGTTCAAGACCCTGCCTGGAGGCACCAAATGAACCCTGCCGCCCTGGTTCAATTACGTTAGAATCCATGGAGGCCAGACCGAACATGATGCAGATCACGGTTGTCGCACTCTACGGCGACAAGAGCGGCGATTTCGCCGCGTTAATTACGCACTGTCAAGAGCTCGGCCGCGGCGTACTCGGTATTGGTTTCAGACCATATGACCCGTCTCAGGTTCATGCGACCATTTTCGGTCTGGAACGGAAGATCGGCTCACCGTTCTACAATGCCAACTTCTCAAGGTACCGAGGGCACGATCTCGTGATGAACCTGGAGGGTGTTCTTGATTACCTCCGTCGCTGCGCTCACTTCCCATTGGAGGTTCAGATCGGAGGTTATGGGAAACGCGATTACCCGTTCATCAGCCGCCAGGCGTGCCCTTACGAAAGGTCGTTCTCAATCCAGGGTGATAAGGTGGTCATGATGGGTTGGCCTATTCGTGGCAAGCCCTTCCGACAGCCACCCGTCACACCGTCTGACTGGGTCCAGGAGGCAAGATTGTATCCGCTCACACTCGACGTGGTACGGCACGGTGCTCAAGCCTACGGTATCCTCCATGCCCGCCATCGAACCCTGACCGATGTCGATAACGATCTGTACTTTCGAATAGGGTTGCTCGTTGACCAAACATCATCAACGGAAAGGGTACGTGACATACTGGAAGCCGAAGTTCGCCAGTTTTTGAGCATACAGCCACCCTTGGTACTCGACATTTGCCTCGAACAGGTATCAGTCGCAGTCTACGAAGAAGACACGCTGCCTCCGTCGTCCACTCGGGTGTGGTCATTGGCTGACCCGGACCTGATGGCGTCCACGGTCATGGAGCACCTCAGATAGGCGGCTCTTGCCGGAGCAGGTCTGCATACTATTTCTCGATGGCCTGCCGACGATGGCGATGAGACACAGGTCGCGTTAATGCAGCAGCGACCCTGGTCAACAGCAAAATCAGAGCACGGGCTATTTATTTAATATCTATTGCGCCCTTTTCATCGGAACAAAACGCACAGGCAATATAGCTTGCTGCTCGACCTTCGTACCGTGCTTCCTCAAAAGGTAAAGCTGCTGGTTGTCCGGAGGGCCCACGGGAACGATCATCCGGCCACCGTCTCGCAACTGTCCGACGAGCGGTTGCGGGATTTGATCCGGGGCGCAGGTTACGATAATGGCATCGAAGGGCGCATGATCGGGCCAACCTTGGTAGCCATCTCCGGCGAGAACTTTCACGTTGTTGAATCCGAGCCGTTTCAGATCCGCTTCTGCTCGTTTAGCCAAAGGTTCAACGATCTCGATGGTGTAAACCTTTGCGACCAGCCGCGATAGCACGGCAGCCTGGTAACCGGACCCCGTACCGATCTCCAACACCCGGTCAGTCGGCTTGGGGTCGAGTTGCTCAGTCATAAATGCCACGATAAATGGCTGAGAAATAGTCTGCCCGTAGCCAATGGGTAGGGGCTCGTCGTGATAGGCAAGCTTCCGCAGGGCTTTCGGCACGAACTCGTGGCGCGGCACCGTGGCCATGGCGTCCAGCACTTGGCGGTTTCGAATGTCGCGTCCTGGGGCAGCGAGCTGTTCCTGTACCATTCTTTTGCGTTCTGCGAAAAGCTCGGCTTCCGTTGCGGGTTGCGAGTCGCAGGCGGACAGGCACAGGTTAAACACCAGCAGTCCGATCGATGCTCTGTGCGCAAAAACTATCATAATGCTCATATAGGCGCGCGGTTTCTTGGGATGTCGGTCTGAGTAGATCCTCAGGCGAAGATTCAGCGGACTCAGCGTCGCCAATAAGAGCCTCACGAAACATGCAGACCGGACAGAATTCCATCGCTCCAGAGGATTCGTTGCCGCAGCTCGGGCAGGTGCGTTTGGGTTTCGTGCTCATGGAGTTAATCGCCCCTCGGAGGCGATTAAGGCTTCGCAGAGCGCATGGATTTCGTCATCGATTTCTCCGGGATCTGACACCGTGCGGCCGACTTCCTCTCGCAAAAGTGCCGTGTACCGCTTTCGAAACCGATGAATCAATGTCTTCACCCCGCCCGTAGAGACGTGAAGCCGGTTCGCCACCTCATCGTATGAGGGCGGAGCCATGCTGTTGTTAGGGTCCAGGAAAACCTTTAGCGCTTCGAAAGTGGAGGTTTTTCCCTCGTTGGCATACTCTTGGCGCAACCGGCTCAACGCTTCGGTCAGGAGCGTCATCGCCCAGCGAGCATCGAACATTTTTTCCGGTGTCAATAACTCGACCGGTTCCAGTCCGTAGCGCTCTTCGGCGTCTGCTGCATCCAGGTGTACGAATTCCTTGTCGCCTCCTCTTTTGAGGCGACGGGCCCGATCGGCCGCATCCGAGAGATGGTTCTGAAACGAGGCGAGTAAAAATGACCGGAATTTTCCTTTGAGCCGATCGACGCCCGCGAGCGCTTGTTGTTGCAACAGGTGCAGGAAAAAACCTTGGGTCAAGTCCTGGGCGTCGTCCGGAGAGTGCCCGCGGCGTCGAGCGAACATGTAGAGCGGATACCAGTATAGTCGGCACAGCTCAGTCAGGGCGGAGTGTCCCCCTAGCGTCTGGTTTTGCGCCGCCCTCATGACGATCGTCCAGCGCGTGGTGTGAAAGCTCGCCGCTTCTTCCTCAGGCGGACCATGGTCACGTTTCACAATGATTTCCGTGTTTTCATCCACCTTAGCGGATGAAATCACGTTCCGGAACAAAATTCCTGAGACTCGGAGACCGGGCTGCCTTTGTAACGGGTCCGGAAACGGATGTAAACAATTCTGAAGTTTCATTGCGAGGAACGATTGGGCAACCAGTCCAGGAAATCACTTTTCCGAACGCCGCAAACAAGGGAAGTGCGTCAATGCCATTGCCTCAGGTCACGTGAGTACAGGTCTCACCGTAGATCTGGTCGAACAAAAGAAAATCGCCTTGAGTCGCTGAAAAGGACGACCCCGCGGTGTCGTCTTGCTACGCCGGAGAGATCACCCACCGTCCCTCAAATCCGAAAAAGCAAATAACTGGCCGCCCCGAGCACCTAGGGGTCGTATCTAAAAATATAATAATTGAACACCCTTTCATGACACCTGTCGGTCATGCGGGCGCGGAGATATTTATATTTTTAGATACGACCCCAACGGCGGCGCGCGCCGACCCCAACGGCGGCGCGTTGGAACGCGGGCAGCGGGGATGCTGTTGGAGCCTTGGTCGCTACCCAGTGGGTTTTGCACGGCACGCGGCCTATTGGGTTCGAATCGGCAAAGCCGCCCAACATCTTGCATCAGTATCCCGACCGGCCGCCGTGGTCGTGTCCAGTTGTTCGGTCAACGATAGGAAATCAGCCTTGACGGATGCAACCTTCTCCATCGTAACGCTGGGTAAGGCCGAGTAGCTCAGCGAACCGAGCCTCGTAGGAATCACAGAGGGGCGAGTCGCCGTTAGGCTCGACCCATTCGGGGTTCTGAATCCGAAGTGAGACTCGGATCAACTTCCGTAATTCAGTATAACTGCGGATTTTGTCGGCCGTCGCCGTGGGCGATGGTTTAAGTGTTTCGGTCGGTGTCACAGTCGTTCCCATTGTTGCTTGGCCGAATTCATAGAACTTCCACCGAGAACCGTAAATGGAACGAAAGATCCAGTAAGTGATTTCCACCGGCTGAGTCTACGCCGCCGCGCTCAGGGGCGCTCGACTCCCGACTCGGGGCACCGGTATATGAATGGCAATACTCCACAACAAGTCGCGAGTATTCGTTGGCAGAAATTTACAACCCCGATGAGATTGTTTCTCAGCAAGAGGACTGAGGCTTCTTTACTGGACCCAACAAGCACAAGCATCCGGATTCGGATTCTATTGCGCGAGATTGCCTTCGTCTTTTGGGCTGCTTAACGCCGCGCCGTCAAGAACCAGATCCGTCATCGTGCCGGATTCGGACAGGGACGACCGCATCTTTTTTTCTTTGCAATCACAAGGCGCGGGGTCACACTGGGGCAGTGTCCCGAGACATGAAGTCCGGCATACACAAGAGAAAGGAATTAACGTGAAAACCGAAGTTGAAGCAGCGGTTGTGAGCATTCGCGAGAACCCGAGCGACCACACGGCGAGAGTGAATCTGCGATGGGAAGGCAAGCACCAAATATCCGATTTCGCCCTCGATAAATTAGGCACGGTCTTGAATTCTGAGGATGAACTCGACCAGCAGAGCGGATGGGCCATTGTTGAATCGCCTTTAAAGGCAACGGTAGGAAACATTATCCCTTTGCTCAAGAAGGCAAAATGACGGGCGGGCTTCCGGTCCCGGGGCTGCACAGATCGCAATGTTTTCGTGTTGGTAATCGACCGACGGCGCGGCCTTACAAACGGGCAATGTCCCCGAACATCGAAACCGTACCACACGGAAAATCCTCAGTCTGAGAATGTTCTCAGAGGGGTCAGGCAGTGGCCAGGATGGTTTCGGACAAAAAGTGTGTGATTACTTGGCCGAAATGCTTTCTTCCTTTGAGCGCACAAACAGCGGAATCATTTACTGGAAGGAGCGCGGCACTTGGCATAAGAAGCGGTTCAGCACATTGACCCTGTACGGGTTGACCCTGGAGTCTGTTTCGGCCTTGACTCGCCGGTGGAAACTTGAGTCTGTGACGCCGGCCGGAAGATCGACCGCAACTGCTGTGCCGGATCACGGCGGAAAACTCTAGGCGTTGAGGGGTGCATTCGCGCCGACTGGGCGGCTGGATTGTACCGCCGGAGAGCATCTCCAAGGCAAAAGCGGCGGCGAAAATCGTGGGATTTCAAGCCGATCTGGAAAATCGCTATACATGAAGAGTATCGTTGATATACTCAAAAAGTATGGCGAATATTCAGATTTGGTCCTTTTGCATCCGGCGAAGCAGAGGTGCCAACACCCGCACAGTACTAGAGACCGAATCGGAATGAAAACAATTTTACTTGTCGATGATGATCAGTCGGTGCGCACATTGTTCGGCTTGGTACTCCGAAGAAACGGTTATCACGTCATCGAAGCTGATTCCGGAGGCGCAGCCCTCGATATGGCGCGGAAGCATCGCCCCGATCTGATCCTAAGCGACATCGATATTCCGGGAAGAGACGGCGTGAGCCTCCTTCGCCAGATCAGGCGCGATCCGGAACTAAAGTTCAGGCCATTTGTGCTAATGAGCGGAAGCCCTGATTTGTTTACGTCCCACCAAGGCATTGAGCAGGCCGACGATTTCCTGGCAAAGCCGTTCGGTCTTAAGGTATTGCTGGACTGTATGAAGACGCGGCTAAGTAGCGCCTCAACTAGTTGGCGAGCCGGAAACCAAATGCTGGCTCCCGATCCGCTTCTTGATGCTATATAGCGATGCCGATCATCAATGGTTCAGCAAACCCCTCCGCGCCATCAATTCTGCCACACAAATACGCGCGGCGATTGCAAATGCATCGCGGAGATCACCAAGAAGACGGGCACAAGCATTGAAATCGAGTCGCTGGAACGATCAAAACACCGGTATCTAAGCCTCGTCCAGTTCGATGCGATTGCTTGTTGTACATACCACCAGCCAAGCGGCAATCCTCCGGAACCGGAGGCTTCGGGTCTGAGGTGACTTTTTCCTCGAAACCACCACTTGCTTCTTTCTAAAAATCCTTCCCAATCGAAACGCGCAATGTTGTAATACCCACGGGCAAAATGGATGCGCCACTCGACATTCAGGCGGTCGCCGCCGAGGCGTTTGCCGCGCTCGATAGCGGCCGCCAGATTGCCCCATTTTCTTCGCGCTTTTCTTCCTTCAATCTCGACGAAGCGTACCGCGTTGCCGCCGTAGTGAGGCAGATGCGCGAGGCCCGTGGCGAGATGCCAGTGGGTCGCAAAATCGGTTTCACGAATCGCACGATTTGGGTCGAATACGGCGTATACGCACCGATCTGGGGATATGTTTACGACCGCACTCTGCACAACCTGGCCGAAATCGGCGATACGTTCTCGCTCAAGGGTCTCGCCGAGCCGCGAATAGAGCCGGAGATCGTCTTCGGACTCGCCTTCGCGCCAGCTCTCGGCATGGACGAGAGAGCATTGCTTGGGAGCATCGGCTGGGTTGCACACGGTTTCGAAATTGTGCAATCGATCTTTCCTGGATGGCGGTTTTCCGCGCCCGATACGGTCGCAGCGTTCGGGTTGCACGCTGCCCTGTTTATCGGGCCTCGTCATCCAATCGCAGCGGATGCCCAGAATTGGAGCCGCACGCTTTCGAGTTTCGAAATCGATCTGAAGCGTGATGATACCGTCCTTGACCACGGGTGCGCTAAGAACGTGTTGGGGGGGCCCTTATCCGGATTACGTCATCTCATCGACATCCTCGCTCGCGATCAGGTTAGCCCGCCACTCGCACCTGGCGAGATCGTTACGACGGGGACGTTGACGCGCGCGCTTCCGGCCGCAGCTGGCGAGACATGGACGACCGAGCTCACCGGCGTCGCGCTAGACAGCATCTCTATCAGGTTCGTTTGAGTCATTTTCGATCGGCGTGAGTCGGCATCAAGACGAGGCTCCGGAACAATCCCTTAGCACGGCGTATCGTTCGGTATGACCGGCGCGGGCAATCCGGAGATATTCGCCAACTCCTGACTCCTGAGTGCTGCCTGCATCGCTCGCAAATCTCTGGAGATTTTGCGAGCGATGCAGGTTAAGTGAGTACGTTTTCGTTGCTCGCGGCTATACTCTTTTCGCCAGAATGAGATCGTCATAACCGCCCGGTTCAGCCTCCGCGCGAATACCCACTTCAAACGGTGATCCAGTAATTCCTGAAAATTTAATCTTAATAACAAGATTTCTGGGTCATAAGGACCGGGTTGAGCCAGATCGTCATCGAAAACCCGGTTATCAACTCGCCTTTCGACGAGCCGACGCGCCATTTTCGTCTTTCCGACGAGAGCATCACAAACCAGATCGACCACGGGCGGCGGACCGGTTCTTACTTTGTTCCGATTGCCAAGCCGAAGAAAAATGGATCAAACCAGCTCCATTTCGACACCGAGTGGACCCAGGACCGAATCGAAGAGAACAGGCTCGTCAATGACGTCCGGCGTCGCGTCGCGATTTGGTACAAGTGTGGGCACGTCGGCGTTACGCCCACCACGGCACGATTGATTGCCTATTGTTCTGCCAGAACGAGGCCCGTAAAAACAACTATCTATATCACGGAGGTCGCGAGCAAGTATGGGAGACGTCTCGATAGAAAATGAAAAAGCAGATGAAGAGTAAACGCTCTGATGTCTGCTCTTCGATTTGCACTGAGCTGTTAGCACACCTCCGTACGGCAGGGTTATTTTTTGGTTGGGTTTCTCTTATCATGTTATTTTTGCTTTGGAGGTTGTGGGCCTCGGTCCCGGAGCCGAAATTTGCCATTCATACGAGTGTTGCAGAGAAAGATTGGGTAGTGACCACAACCCCAACATCGCCCCTTCTGCCTGTGCCGGTTGCTACGCCCCTCGTCAAAAACAATCCACAAATCGAACTTGTGCGGAAATAATCTCACGCGTTGAGCTGCCGGCGGGGTACGCGCTTTTGGAAGCCCTCGTGCCAATAAATTGCGTCGTATGTTCCGATCAGAAATCCATCTTTCGAGGCGGTGAAGGATGCATCGTGGCGATGTTACCGCCAATTTGCAGGTCACGATGAAATCACAAATTCCCAAAATCTGGTATCGGGGCGTTGCCTGAAAGTGTACATAGCATACGAATTTCAGAATTCGCACGGCGGGACCGTTATCTACGTCACAGCAAATGGCAGCAATACCTCGTCTTTGAGCAGAGCCGGGCGTGCAGGAAACGGGTCAGGTTTTCGTTGATTCATCGTTAGGAACACATCCGCGTCGTTCGCATAACGCGAGCTTAAAGGTAATAGCGGAGATTTTGTGAAAGGTGTTGCTGTTTTAGATACCAAGGGGGCGACATCCGCACAATGGACAGAAATTCTCAAAACTTACAATCGTTGCCCTACACAAGGAAGTGACGGAATGTTTGTTTGCTCTGAGCGAGCTTTTAAGCAGCCGAAAGGTGCTCGTCGCACAGTAACATGAGTTCCTCATTTTCAGTCAACGCATTTTTTGCAACCGCGGCGTTGTTCCTGGCTTGCGCGACGATGTGGGCTGGACCTGGCGATGACTTGATAAAGAACGGCGATGATCTCGATCTGAAATTACAAGCCTCTGAGGCTCTTGATTTTTATTTGGCAGCGGAAAAGCTGGAGCCGAAGAACGCGAGTCTTCTGTGTCGCATCGCAAGGCAGTATCGACATTTAATGGCAGATGCCACGACGCGCGAGAAGAAGCTTAGGCTGGGAGGCATTGGGCTTGACTATGCGCAGCGGGCGGCGGCGCTCGCGCCAAATGACTCTGAGGCGCAACTCTCTCCCGCAATCAGCTATGGAAAAATGGTACCGCTCCAGGGAATGAAGGAGCAGATCGAGTCTGCGCGGCGCATCAAAGACGCGGTAGATAAGGCGATTAAACTCGATCCGCACAACGACCTGGCCTGGGACGTGTTGGGCCGATGGAACAAGGTGCTTGCCGATGTTAACGGACTCAAGCGAGTAATGGGGTCGCTCTTATACGGCGAACTGCCGACGGGATCGAATGCGGAGGCGGTGTTGTGCTTTCAAAAAGCCATCGAAATCAATCCCAACCGTCTCATGCATTATATCGAACTGGGGCAAACCTACGCACAGATGGGAAAAACCGCCGACGCCCGCCGTTGGATTGACAAGGGACTGGCGATGCCGGACGTAGAGAAAGATGATCCCGAGATTAAGGGGCGCGGAAGGGAGACGCTGGCGAAACTCCGGTGAGCGGGGACTGATAGCCGCGGCATCTCGTCAAGACCACCTTAGATTTCTGTACCAAAGCCAAGTTTAGACACAATAGTGGTGCGCTACTCTTCCCGGCTGACAAATCTGTTCAACCGATAAGAACTTCGCCTGAAGGCCGAATGGCAACTCGATTGCGGCATCGCTTCAACCCTCGGAGACCTCGCAGACCGCTTTCTATAGCTCGTAGGAGAGGAATGTTTATTTGAGCTTTAATTCGGCTGAATATCTCATTGAACGCCATCATCTGGCAGGCGAACCCTTTAAGCCGATCGAGTCATTGTTTGCTATAAGATGGTGGCGGACAATCCGATCGGTGAGTCGAATTATTTTCCGGACAGCCAGAAATAGTTCTAGTTCCAGGCTGGATCTCAGTTACATCCTGCTTCCTTCTCCGCTAAAGCCGGTCTCCGAACGAGCCGTTTTCAAAGGGGCTCTTGAGCCCATGTTCATTGCGCGCTAATTAAACAACCATCTAAAACAAATGTTTTACTTGACTGTTTCAAACACTTGTTTAAATGTTTGAGCATGATCGTTCGAGGAAAAAAAGACGCCGCACCTGACGGGACCGAGGAAAATACCCGCGCAAAAATTCTCGGCGCGGCGGGCGAAGTCTTTGCCGAGCTGGGTTTCGAGGGCGCCACAATTCGCGCCATTACCGAACGCGCCGGAGTCAATGTCGCGGCAGTGAACTATCATTTCCGGGATAAGGCGGAACTTTATACGCGAGTGGTGGTGGATGCCTGTTCCGCTCGAGCGGCCTGGCGTGAGGTGATTGCCGAGGCGCCCGACTCACCGGAGGAACGGCTCCGTAGTCTGATCTACCATTTTCTCGAATATCTCCTCGATCCGGATCGGGCCGCCTGGAAACGGCGGTTAATGGCGCGCGAGATGGCCAACCCGACCAGCGCGCTCGACGAATTGGTGGAGAAAAATATCCGTCCTCTTCGAAATGAATTCCTGCTACCGACTCTCCACGAATTGACCGGCGGCAAGCTTACCCGACGGCAGTTGAGCTTGATCTCGATCAGTGTGATGGGCCAGTGTCACTATTTCCTGCAGGGTCAGCCGATTATTGAACGGCTGAATCCCGATTTTAAAATCGATCGAGCCCAGATAGCGGAGATCGCCGAACATATCGCACGATTTTCTCTGGCGGGAATTGCTGAACTGACCCGGCCCCCGCGCGCCTCCTAATACCTAACCTTCTGAACTCCCTGAGCCTTATGAGTACTTCAACCAGCGCAGCGTTGCCGGCTGACCTCAAAATCAACAATCAAGAATGGCCCGCCGCCACCGGTCGGGCCGCGGCTTCAAGCGGAAACAAGCGAGAACCAAAGCGAGGTGGGCGTCGCCTGGTGATTCTAGTGGCGGTCGGCGCAATGATCCTGATCGCCGGGACTTTTTGGTTTATTAGCAACGCCGGCTATGAAACGACCGACGACGCGGCCGTGGAGGCGCACGTGATTCAAGTCAGCCCAAAGATTTCGGCACATGTTAAAGCCGTCCACTTTGACGACAACTACCAAGTCAAGCGGGGCGACCTGATCATTGAATTGGATCCGCGGGACTACGAAGTCGCACTGGCGAGCGCAGTGGCGAACCTGGCCTCGGCGCAGAGCAAACTGACCGAATCGGAGGCGCAACAGAATGTCGCGCAGGCCGGACTGGGACAAGTCAAAGCGGACTTAGCAAGCGCACAGGCGACCGCAGCAAACGCCGTGTCCGACTTCAATCGGAACGAGCAGTTATATAAGACGCACGTGATTGATCGAAGAGAATACGATGCATCCGCTGCCCAAGCGAAAACTGCGGCCGCAAGCGTGGAGTCGGCCTCGAAAAAGGTCGCTTCGCAGGAGGCCCAGATTCGCCTGGCCGCTGCGCGAAACGTGACGGCTGCCGCGGAGAAAAAACAAGCAGAAACTCAAGTGCAGCAAGCGGAGTTACAATTATCGTACACCAGGATCTTTGCTCCTTTCGCCGGGCGAGTGACCAGGAAAAGCGTCGAACCGGGCAATTACGTTCAACCGGGTCAAACCTTGTTTTCACTCGTTCCTCCGGACGTCTGGGTGGTCGCCAATTTCAAAGAGACGCAGCTGAAAAAAATGAGAGTTGGCCAGCCCGTTGCTGTTCGGGCCGACGCGATCCCCGGTCGCGATTTCAAAGCCCACGTCGAAAGTCTTCAGGTTGGCACTGGTAGCCGATTCACTTTGCTACCCCCGGAAAACGCGACTGGAAATTTTGTCAAAGTTGTTCAACGGGTACCGGTGAAGATCGTTTTTGACGAGCCGCCCACCGATCTTGAACGACTCTGGGCAGGAGAATCGGTCGAACCGAAGGTCGACGTGCGCAACCGTTCCGTAGAACAGAGCTATCGCGCTGAACCTCTGCCGCCTGCGATCCTCGGTGCGACGGACGTGGCAGTGACGACCGTTCAGCGATAAGGCGTTTCCAGTCCGTCAATTCGGCGGCCAAACCAGCCAGGAGAGAACCCATGAGCCATGCCATCACCCCGAGCGGACGTGCAGTGAATCCGTGGTCGATTGGGTTGACCCTGACGATCGCAACCTTCATGGAATTGCTGGATACCAGTATCGCGAACGTCTCGCTCCCGCACATCGCCGGTGGTCTCGGAACCAGTCTGGACGAGGCGACCTGGGTCCTGACCAGCTACCTGGTGGCAAACGCGGTGGTTTTGCCTCTAAGCGCCTGGTTGAGTCGCGTCTTCGGCCGAAAGAAGTATTACATGGTTTGCGTGGCCCTGTTCACCGCCAGTTCCTTCCTGTGTGGGACGGCTCCTAACCTCGGGCTGCTGATTTTCTTTCGGGTTCTCCAAGGGATCGCCGGTGGTGGATTAGCCCCTTCGGAACAGGCCATGCTGGTGGATACCTTTCCCCCGGCCAAACGCGCGGCCGCCTTTGGACTTTATAGTATCGCGATCGTGATGGCGCCGGCCATTGGGCCGACATTGGGCGGCTGGATCACCGACAATTCTTCCTGGCGCTGGATTTTTTTCATCAACATTCCGGTCGGTCTCCTGTCGCTTTTCTTAACCAACCGGCTGGTCACGGATCCCCCCGCGTTTACCGAAGAGCGCCGGCGGATCAAAGCCTCTGGTAAGAGCCGAATCGACTATCTCGGGATTCTGTTGTTTGCGGTTGGTTTTGGGGGCCTGGAAGTCGTCCTCGATAAAGGCCAGGAGGATGACTGGTTCGGCAGCCCGTTCATTACCACCTTCGCCGTGGTCAGTCTGGCGGCGCTGGTCATTGCTGTCCTATGGGAGCTTCATCACAAGGATCCGGTGGTCGATCTCACCCTGTTAGGGAATCGTAATTTTGCCATCGCATCCTTACTCTTTTTCCTTTTTGGTTTTATCCTGTTCAGCAGCACTGTGCTGGTGCCGCAGCTCCTGCAATCGCTTGACAAGTACGATGCCACCACGGCGGGTATGGTGCTCACCCCTGGCGCTCTGGTCATCGTCGTCATGGCGCCTTTCATAGTCCGGCTGACGCCGATTGTCGGAGCGAAACGGCTGATCTGTATCGGGTTTTTCTTCTTGGCCGTGGCAGTGTGGCACGTGGGTCACCTCGCTTTGAATGCGGACTATGCAGTCTTTGCGCGGGCTCGCATGCTGCAAGGCTTTGGGCTAGGGTTCCTGATTGTTCCAATCACCCAGGTTGCCTATTCCAATCTTCCGCCCGAAAAAAACAATAAGGCCAGCAGTCTGACCAACTTGTTTCGGAACGAGGGCGGCAGTTTTGGGATCACCTTTGCCAACACCATGCTGGCGCAACGCGCGCAGTTTCATCAGAGTATCCTTGCCCAGCACCTGACTCCGGATAACTCGGCCTATCACAACTGGCTACAGCATGTGACCAGCGCTTTTATGCACGCTGGGTATACCGCGATTGAGGCGGCTAGCCGTGCCCAGGCTCAACTGTACGCCCTATTGAATCAGCAGGCTTCGTTGCTCTCGTATCTGGATTGTTTCGTCGGCCTGGTGGTGCCCGCCTGCGCCGGATTGGTCCTGGCCATGGTGATCAAAAATTTCCGGCCGCCCGGAAAACAGGCGCCGGCGCATTGAGGAATTGGTCAGTGTCAGTTAGTTGTTAGTTCTACAAGGGCGAGGGTGGCGAAATCTTATTAGATTGGGCGGAGGATCTGATTCAGAGTTGAGCTATGTGCGGGCGATACAGACGAACCACGGCAGAAGAAGAACTTGCTCGCCGGTATCACATCCCGATACCGCCACAAAGAGACCTGCCGATCAGTTGGAACATTGCTCCGACCCAGAATGTTCTCGCGATCCGGTTTAATCCTGAAAGCAAGCAACGTACCTTGGATGCCTTGAGATGGGGACTGATTCCGTACTGGGCCAAAGATCCCAAGATCGCGTACAAGACGATCAATGCGAGGGTCGAGACGGTTGATACCGCGCCATCATACCGGGAGGCGTTTAGAAAACGCCGCTGTCTGATTCCGGTCGATGGCTTTTACGAGTGGAAGAAATTGCTCGGCGGAAAAGTCCCATACTCGATCAGCATGAAGGACGATTCCCCGTTCGTGTTTGCCGGTCTCTGGGAAGGTTGGAAACAACCTGGAAGTGGTGAGTGGTTGCGTACTTGTACGATTATAACCGGGGAGCCGAATGACTTGGTGCGAGAGATCCACACGCGGATGCCGGTCATTCTACCAGAAGAGCAGCACGAAGCGTGGTTATCCGGTGAAGCCGGGAAAGAGATCCTGGTCCCGTTCCCGGCAGACCAAATGAAGGCTTGGCCGATCAGCGCTCGTGTAAACGCTCCTAAGAATGATGATCCCGCCATTATAGCACCGGTCGAGCTTGAATCAGTCGCGCGGCCGGAGGATTCGCCGCAACTGTTGTGACGATGGGACGCTTACCGCAAGGCAAGATCAATCGTTTATGGCTCAGAAAACCAACTCTTACTGTGGAGAGAAGTTGATGTTCGCCAGTGCGGATCGCTTCGAGTCCTACATGTCCGTTAGCGTCCAAAAAGCAAATTCCGATCGGTCGTAGAAATATTTGAGTGCCCGAGCCACACCCGGAATGATCCTCAAACGGGTAGATGGTCAGATCGAGCTAATTTCGCGACCTTCGTGGCAGCGGTAGGAAAAGCTGCCAACTACGACGGCCACCTGGGCACCCGAACGCTCTTCCAAATGGCGTCCCATCAGGTAGGCAGCGACATTGCAGCTGGCGTCTGCGGAAATCATGGTAATTAAATTCAATATGGGAAATCGCTATGCATTGAAAATATCATTGAAACGCTAGATAAATATGGCAAATATTCAGATCCGCTCCTCAGGCATGGACCCGACAAGAGGATGCGATCACCCTGAAAACCGGATCTGGAATTATCGGTTCAGCTCAAGCGGACGGTTGGAGCCATCCGGAGTCGGAGGGCCAAACTACTGAAAAAAGGAATCGTGTAATGACTGAACTTGAATGGGCCGGGAGCGAGGTGTGGAGGAAGCTGTTGCACTACGAGGGTGCTATGGCGCGCGCCGTAGACTGGTCTGACGCAGAGGATTTTATTGTGCGTGGACTGAGCAAGGCTCGCTCCAATGAGGCCAGGGCCGAGCTGATCGCTGAGATCAAGAAACTGGAGCTGCCTGCGCTAAAAGCCAAAGCAAAGACCGCCCCGAGAGTTTGACGCGCGTGGACGCCGGGGAGTTGTCATCCTGGTTTGCCCATGCATCATCCAGAAAAGCGATATCCTCCTCTCGGCCAAAAACATCGCTTCCGTCAACGGGTAATCTCGCTACGGAAATCTTCTTCGGTGCGAGTCTTCCTGGCGGTTTGCGAGCTACGGTTCGCGAAGCGCTAGAGGGCGTCTTCTGTAGGCTCTGATGCTAATCCATGCGTCGAAGCCTTTATTGCAAGCTGGAACCAGAACGCATCTCCTTTCGAGTGGACGAAACAGGAGGTCAAACAACAACACATGAAGCGTTCTTACGCTGACTTATGCAATTAACTACTAGTAAAAGCCCTGATTATCGCGGCGAACGCTGACTTTCGCTTGGTAGTGACGCGAGATGAAGATGAAATAGGTCGCCGTGAGGATGAACGCAACAGGCCAAACCCCCGGCGCGACCTCTTCCGAGATACAAGGAATCACTTCGGGACCGGTCTTCATTCCTGGATTACTTGGCTCCCTTGCGCAAAGCCGAATGGGTGGTCTACGCCAAGCGGCCTTTCGCCGGGCGCTCCAAGGCGAAAAACCTGGTAATTTCAACCAATATGAAAAACTCTATACGTAAAGAATATCATTGAAATACTAGAAAAATATGGCAAATATTCAGATCTGGTCCTCTACGAAGTAGAGGTGCAGCAGCCGCGCAATACCCTCACGTTGGAGGACCGAATCGAATGAAAACAATTTTGCTTGTCGATGATGATCAGCCGCTGCGCATATTGTACGGCTTGGTTCTCCGCAGAAGCGGTTATCACGTCATCGAAGCTGATTCCGGAGGCGCAGCCCTCGATATGGCGCGGAAGCATCTCCCCGATCTGATCCTAAGCGACATCGATATTCCGGGAAGAGACGGCGTGAGCCTCCTTCGCAAGGTCAGGCGGGATCCGGAACTAAAGTTCAGGCCATTTGTACTGATGACCGGAAGCCCTGATTTGATTGCTTCCCACCAAGGCATTGAGCAGGCCGACGATTTCCTGGCAAAGCCGTTCGGTCTTCAGGTATTGCTGGACTGTATAAAGACGCGGCTAAGTAGCACCTCAACTAGTTGGCGAGCCGGAAACCAAATGCTGGCTCCCGATCCGCTTCTTGATGCTATGTAGCGCTGACTGTAAAAGGAATCGTGTAATGACTGAACGTGAATGGGCCGGGAGCGAGGTGTGGAGGAAGCTGCTGCACTACGAGGGTGCTATGGCGCGCGCCGTAGACTGGTCTGACGCAGAGGATTTTATTGTGCGTGGACTGAGCAAGGCGCGCTCCAATGAGGCCAGGGCCGAGCTGATCGCTGAGATCAAGAAACTGGAGCTGCCTGCGCTAAAAGCCAAAGCAAAGACCGCGGCGGGAGCTTGACTGGCCAGTGTTTTCCTATGTAATGCTATAAACATACCGCAGCAACGTCCACGTTTCTACCTTACACTCGCTGTAATGCTACAGTATACGTGCAGCACACTACGCCTGCCCTGCTAGTAATGGCCTACCCTGAATTCCACCGTGCGGATGAGGTCCGCTTATGAACCTCCAAAAGAGAATACCTCGTTGCGCTCGAGGACGCATTGTCGTGACAAAAAACCCGGAGGGCAAAATCAAGTTGCATCAACCCGTGAATCTCGCCGTCATTTGTTCGTTCAGAGGGAGATTCTGGGGCCTCCTGATCGGGATGATCTTCATGATGCCGGCTTTTGGCCTCGCCTATTGGTGCGGCCGCTGGAGCGATCACCGGCGCCCTGTCTGACGTCGGCATCGATGACCATTTCAACAGGCAACTCTCGGAGAAGATCCTGCCGAACAGTTCAGTACTCTTTATCCTAATTCGCAACATGACGGACGACCGCGTGCTTCCCGAGATCGAGAAATTCGGCGGCACCATCCTCAAGACCTCGCTCAGCGACCAAGACCAGGGCAAATTGGAGGCTGCTCTCAGGGCGCTGTCCAACCCTGGCAAATGCCACCCGTTGCCATCCACTTGGTCACCTCAGGGGCTCGACCGAGGATTGACCGGGGGTAGGTGATCGTTGGAATGGGACGTCAAAACGATGTCCGTGGCATCATGGGGCCCTGGGACGCCTTCGATGCGCTTATTCACGACAATCAGTCGAACTGTCCAAACTCATTCCGGATCGTGCGTGTGAACCGCACGTGCCCAGAGCCCATCGAAGTTCACAAGGTCGTCACGACCGGGTTCTGCCAGCCGCCGGGCGGCGTCGCGCGCTGCGCGACTTCGGCTGGTCCCCACGTCTTCGGTTCGTATTCATAGACCGGTGTGCCGGCTTTCAGCGCAGGATCGACGATACGCCACGCTTCCTCTACCTAATCTTCGCGCGCGAAGAGCGTCGCGTCTCCCGACGGGTGATTACGCGCGGCAGCGTGTCCGCCGACTCGCCTTCACTGCGACGTGTCGCCCGAGTGATCTCGTTTCAAACTCGCAAATCGACCTATCCCGAATCGCAACACAACCTTTACAGTACAAAGCATTTTTCGATATCCGCTCTTCAATATTGATATTACGATATTTATGGTTTACATATACGAAAATGTCCCCGACCATCGATTGCAAGTTCACCTTGCCGGCAGTCAATCAAGGTCCCCAACTCGAATGTTCCAGGGCAAGGAAGCTGGAGGACGTTCGTTCTGCGGCAATCATACGTCACCGTCGGCTTTTCGGACCTGTTTTTGGCCTTTACAGCTGCCACTATACTGCAGTATATGTGACGGTATTGCATAGATATGTTTGACACGCTGGATGAAGGAGATAACAGGATTGTCCCCCGCTAGCTGGCCTTCACCTCAGGAATAACGAAGCTTACCATCCGATTCTCCAATGGCGACTATCTTAAAAACTCCAACGCCCAACGCTGCGACTCCCGCACAGAAGCTCGTCATCGCAGGCGGCAAATCAAACGTGCAACCGAAAATACCTGAAGTGCTTAAGCAACTCGGGGTTGATCCCAAAGCTGGCCTCTCGAGTGCGGAAGCGCAGAAACGGTTTGACCAGTACGGTCCCAACGCTCTTGAGGAAAAAAAGAAAAACGAACTGGTCGTTTTCCTTGGATTCTTCTGGGGACCGATTCCGTGGATGATCGAGGCGGCCGCCCTGATGGCGCTTCTCGTAAAGGATTTTGGAGATTTCACGATTATTTCCTTGCTCTTAGTTTTCAACGCTGTTCTTGGATTCTGGGAGGAACACGAGGCCTCCAACGCGCTTGCGGCACTCAAGGGCGCGCTTGCGCACAAGGCCCGCGTGCTTCGGGACGGAAAGTGGGCGGAGGTGGATGCTTCCGATCTTGTGCCGGGCGACATCGTGCGTCTGCGGCTCGGTGATGTGACGCCCGCCGATGCAAAGCTCATCGAAGGTGACTACCTCAGCGTCGACCAGGCTGCGCTGACAGGTGAGTCTCTGCCGGTCAGCAAGAAGCTTGGAGATCTGGCTTACTCCGGTTCCATTGCGAAAAAGGGCGAGATGGTGGCGGTAGTAACGGCCACCGGCAGCAACACGTTTTTCGGTCGCACGGCCAAGCTGGTGCAAAGCGCCGGCGCCCAATCCCATTTCCAAAAGGCCGTGATGCGAATGGGTGATTTCCTCATCATTGTTGCCGTAGCCCTTGCAGCTGTTCTCGTGGCGGTGCAACTCTCGCGCCACGTCGACCTGCTGCGTCTGGCCGAATTTGTCCTGATCCTGCTAGTCGCGTCCGTACCCGTCGCTATGCCGGCCGTGCTCTCGGTCACGATGGCGCTAGGCGCCAAGCTGCTCGCCAAAAAGAACGTCATCGTTTCCCGGCTCGAATCCATCGAGGAAATGGCCGGTATGGAAATCCTTTGTTCGGACAAGACCGGTACCCTCACTCAAAATAAACTGACGCTCGGCGATATTCAGCCATGGAACGGCGCCGACCCGGAAGCTGTCCTGCTCGCCGGGTCACTGGCCTCCAAGGCCGAGGACAGAGATCCGATTGATCTGGCGGTGATGGGCGGGCTCAAAGACCCAGCGGCTCTGAAAGCCTATCGGCAGGTTAACTTCGTTCCATTTGATCCCGTTTCCAAACGCACCGAGGCCGAAATCAAAGATGCAGGTGGCAAGACATTTTACGTAACCAAAGGCGCTCCGCACATAATTATCGGCCTCTCCAAGCTTGCGCCGGAAGAGCAGGCCAGGGCCACAGCCATCGTCACTGCTCTTGCCGCCAAGGGCTATCGCGCGCTCGGCGTCGCGCGTGCTGAAACCCAGAACGCGTGGATACTGCTGGGTATTCTCCCACTGTTTGACCCGCCACGCGTTGATTCCAAAGAGACCATTGCCAGGGCCGAGAGCTACGGGGTAAGCGTCAAAATGGTCACCGGCGACAGTGCTGCGATCGCTTCCGAGATCGCCGGGCAGCTGGGCATGGGCACGCACATCCAGCCAGCCACCGATCTTTTTACGGGCGACGTTACCAAGGGCCAGATCCCGCTGGACGCCGCGGAAAAGGTCGAAAAGGCTGAGGGCTTTGCCCAGGTCTTCCCAGAACACAAATATGCCATCGTCAAGGCCCTCCAGGAGCGCGGACACATCGTCGGCATGACCGGTGACGGCGTGAACGATGCCCCCGCCTTGAAGCAGGCCGATGTCGGCATCGCGGTATCCGGCGCCACCGACGCGGCTCGCGCCGCCGCTGCGTTAATCCTCACCGATCCCGGCTTAAGCGTTATCATTAAAGGGATCGAGGAAGCGCGGCGCATCTTCGCGCGTATGACAAGCTACACGCTCTACCGAATCGCCATGACGACCGATATCATGTTCTTCATCGTGCTGGCGACCATCGCCTACGGTTTCTTTCCCCTCACGCCGATCATGATCATTGCCCTGGCGCTCCTGGACGACTTGCCGATCATGACCATCGCCTTTGACGATGTCCCGGTCGCGCCCAAACCCGTAAACTGGGATATGCCGCGGGTTCTCACGATCTCTTCGATTCTCGGGTTCCTCGCGGTCGTGCAGAGCTTCGGCCTCATGTATATTGGCGACACCCTCTGGCACGTTGATCGTGCGCATTTGCAGACGATGATGTTCCTGCAGCTTGTAGCCGGCGGACATCTTATGTTGTTTCTCACCAGGACGCCGGGGGCATTCTGGAAGCCACCCTTCCCGGCACCCAAGCTGTTCTGGGCCATTCTCGGGACGCAAGTTTTTGCGGTGCTCATGTGCGCCTTCGGTTGGGGTGTGCCCGCCCTGCCCTGGATCCTGATCGGTTTGGCCTGGGTATACAATCTCGTGTGGATGATAGTGCAAGACGTCGTCAAACTGGGTATCTACAGGGAACTGGACTCCCGGGCCATGAACCGAACGCCGTCCCTGAAACATCTCAAGACGGTCGTGCACCCACACGGCGCTTTGCATCAGCGCTAAACGGATATGAATGACCAAGACCACAACGCCTTCGGGGACTTACTGGCGGTACTCAAGGAGGAAGAATTGATTCGTCTTCGTCGCCGCCTGCAGAACGCCGACAACCGCTGGTGGGCCGGGATCCTGCAAAATGAGCTAGAGGAAAGGTATGCCTTCCAAGTCCTGTCCGAAGCACGCAACGAGGCAGCATCAATATGAATTACACTGAATTGTTTAGGGTAAAGCCTGGTAGCGAAGTCCGATTGAAAAAGAACGATTCCGACTACGTCGCCGAAAAAACGAAAAAGAAATCAGCGGTCAAGCAAGTTGAGAAACTCGACAGGAAACTGCGCGAACTGCAATATCTTCTCTACGCTGAGAACAAGCGTTCCCTGCTCATCTGCCTGCAGGCACTTGACGCCGCCGGCAAGGACGGAACCATCAATCATGTCCTGGGCTCGATGAACCCACAGGGCGCGCGGGTCCATGGATTCAAAGTGCCTACCACAGAAGAAGCGCAGCATGACTTTCTCTGGCGGATTGAGCGACAGGCGCCGAAGAAAGGCGAGGTCGTCATTTTCAATCGTTCGCAATATGAGGATGTCCTTGTGGTGCGTGTGCACAAGCTAGTTCCCGAGGAAATCTGGAAGGGACGTTATGAGCTGATCAATGATTTCGAAAAGAATCTCTTCGAAAACGGCACGCACATTCTGAAGTTCTTCCTGCACATCAGCCCAGAGCAGCAACTACTGCGGTTCCGTCAGCGCCTCGACGACCCGACCCGCCACTGGAAGATCAGTGAAAACGATTATAAGGAGCGGGAATTTTGGGACGATTACATTTCCGCCTATGAAGAAACCATCCGCAAGACGAGCACGAAGCACGCGCCCTGGTTCATCATCCCAGCGAACAACAAATGGTTCCGTAATCTCGCCGTTGCGAGGATCGTCGCGGAGACACTCGAGTCCCTCGAAATGAAGTTCCCCAAGCCGACGGTTAATATCAAGGAAATCGCGCGCGAATACCATCACGCCGAGCTCGAAGAGGAGAAGAAGATAGGAAAGTCAAAATGGAAAGAGCTGATCAGCCGATAAGGATAGAAAGAACGCTCTGAGAGGAAACGGGGCTGGAAAATCAGACCGAGACAACCAGCCATGCCAAGGAGGCGCAGCGTTCGTAAGTATTCGGGACCAAAGGAACCGGAGGAGGTTGCAAAATCATAGTGGACAGCCGTGAACAGCGCGCAAACCACGAGCAAAAAAACAGGCGCACCTCTGGCGCCTGCCGCTGTTTCAGAGCATTGTTCCAATTGACCGTTCGGGGCTCGTCGCCAATTTGGCCGCGGGAGTATCGCTGGCGGCAATGAACATTCCGCAGGCGATGGGTTACGCGAAGATCGCGGGGATGCCGGTCATTACAGGGCTCTACACCTTGTTGCTGCCTCTGGTGGCTTTTGCCGCCTTCGGATCATCGCGCTACCTTGTAGTGGCCTCTGATTCAGCGACTGCGGCCATTCTGGCGGCGGGTCTGGCAGGCCTGGCTACGGCTGGGAGCGCACATTACGCCTCGTTGGCGGGACTGGTAGCGCTGCTCACGGCTGGGTTCTTGTTGCTGGCTCGTTTGCTTAAGCTCGGCTTCCTTGCCGATTTCCTGTCGCGAACGGTCCTGATCGGCTTCCTTACCGGTGTTGGATTCCAGGTTGGAATTGCTGTCCTCAACGAAATGCTCAAGCTGGAGGTGCACGGCTCAAATCCGATCAGACAACTGCTGCAAGTCGCCCGACAATTGCCGCAGGCGAACATCCCGACCCTTTGCTTGTCGACGGCAGTTGTGGCACTCGTGCTGCTTTGCCACCGCTTCATGCCTCAGTTCCCCGGGGCGCTTCTCGCCGTAATGGGAACCGTAGCGGCCAGCGCGGCATTCAATTTCAAGGGGCACGGAATCGAGGTCGTCGGTTCCGTCGTAGGAGGACTGCCACATCTCTCGGTGCCGGCGCTGAACTCGAGGGTTGTTCGGGACCTGCTTCCGATAGCCGGATCCTGCTTTGTGATGATCGTCGCTCAAAGCTCGGTCACGGCTCGAGCCTACGCCGCAAAACATCATCAGAAGCTGGATGAGAATCGAGATCTGCTCGGAATTTCGGCGGCAAACGCGGCAGCGGCTTTGAGCGGAACCTTTGTCGTGAACGGCAGCCCGACTCAGACCGCAATGGTAGAAAGCTCCGGCGGCAGCAGCCAGCTGGCACATCTCTCGACGGCCTTTGTGGTCATGCTCGTGCTCCTTTTTCTCGCCGGCCCCCTCCAGTTTCTTCCGGTCTGCGTACTGGGCGCGATAGTCTTCACCATCGCCGTTCGTCTCGTGGATTTGCGAGGTTTAAAGGATTTGCACCGCAAAAGTCCTCGCGAGTGGATTCTTGCCCTCGCAACCGCTGCTTCCGTCGTCTTTTTCGGCGTGGAGAACGGCATCTTGCTCGCTCTGGTTCTGTCGTTGCTTCAGCACGTGCGCCGCAGTTATCAGCCTTCGGTAGCGGTGGAAACGCGGACCGTTGATGGCCACTGGCTAATGAGCGCCGTGGAACCCGGCCGGATGGCAGCGCCGGGGTTGGTCGTTTATTGGTTCGGGTCCGGTCTCTTCTATGCGAATATTGATCGCTTCGCTGCCCAGGTACGGAAGCTGGCGACCGAATCTCCTTCCCCGGTGCGCTGGCTTGTTGTGGATGCGGGAGCTATCACAAGCATTGACTATACGGCGGGAGGCACCCTCAAAGAGCTGGACAAGGATTTGGCGCGGGTCGGAGTCGCACTCGTTTTTGCGCACGTGAACAAGAGCCTCAAAGCGGATCTCGATCGCCAAGGCTTAACGGAGGTCGTTGGCCCGAACCGGCTTTTTGAGACGTTGCGGGAATGCCTGGCCGCATACGAGGCTTAAGGAACAGTTCTATCAATTTGAAGAACGACGTGGCCGTTGTCACCGGAGCGGGGGCGGGCATTGGGCGCGGAATTGCCGAGCTCTTCGCACGAGCCGGAGCAGCGGTCATGGTGAGCGACCGCACCGCAGAGAATGCTGCAAAAGTAGCGAAGAATATCCAGACCGGCGGAACTACGACTAGGCCTGGCCGCCGAGATTTTGCGGATCGGGATTTGTCGCACCGAGCGTAGGAACGTGGAATTCGGGTGTTTGCAGGATGGCTTCCTTGGTCAAATTCACAAACACCTTGGAATCCCCGTAATTGATTCGGTCAACATGACTCGGTGAAATTACAATCTCCTTGCCGGAAAACCACGTGCCGGTCTCGACGACCAGGTGACAAATCACCCAACTCTTGTCGTCCATCATAAAATCAGTGACATGACCGATCGTTTCTCTGCTGGTTTGAAGGTGATAGCCAGACACTGCGTGCGTGCTCCGCAAATGAGGATCGTTAGCGTTACGGGCGTTTTCACTCTCCGCTGCTACTTCACTCGGCAAACGGGATGGAGGCGGCTGAGCTATAGGAAAAGCATTCAGGCCCCAAGTTCCTTCTGCCATCCAGTAGGACGGGTATCCATAATAGCGGTAATACTCGTCTTCATATTGTCGGGACACCGGCTTGTGCGCCTCAATCGGAGGACTGTTTTCGATTTGTTGCCGAGTCAGGTTCACGAGCAAAAAGCTTCTGTTTTGATCCAGGTTGCCGAAAGCATGGGGAGCGATCAGCACCTGGCGGTCCAATAACCATGAACCTGTGTCCACTACAGCATACCTGACAACCCATTTCTGATCATCAAAATAGAAATCTTTCACGTGGCCGATTTCGCCGTCTGATGCACGGAGTTTTTCTCCGTAAAGCTGCTTAATGCTTCGTAACATAACCTTGAACCTTGAGTCGAGTAGGTCTCCGCTGCCGAGAGTGTGATTTCAGATTGAGGCGACTGCGGAGACCTACTCGATGGTTGGACGAAGCCTACCCCTGACGTTGCTCAGCGTCTGGGAAAAGTACCGTGCGCGATGGGGCGCAGACGAGGGCAGGGAGCGATTTTGGATAGCGTAGATGGCCGTAGCCAGCAGCTTTGAAAAGCAGGATTGAACTGGCGCCAAAAGATTGAGAGCTGTAATTGTGCCGCGCCAGTAACCTCGGATGGCGAGAGCGGGGCTTCGCAGGGGACACGAAGACAGCGGCGAGAGCCGAGCGTATCCAGAGAGGGTTTTGCTGGAAACGCATGAATCAAGCGCGGTATTGGGCGTGCCAGGAGAGTGTTCATGAGGAATCGCATGGCATTGGTCCGGCGCCGATCAAGTGCAGAACGGCGGCGGCATCGGTAAAGGCCACAGACGAATTCCGGCTTTTCCGCACGATGGACAACACATCGGTTTGTCCGCAACGCTCCGAGGCTGAAGCTCCACGGCGCGCCCGCGAGAGATGAAAATCAAGCGGGCCGCTTCTATATCACGTTTTCTGCGATTATTGCCCAGAATACCATAGTGCCGGATACGCACCAGACCCGGAGGCAGGATATGCAAGCTGAAGCGCCGGATGAACTCCAGGGCCGAAAGGGTTAACTCCTTGCGCTGTGAGCCATGCCGGTAGTCGCGATAGGTGAAGGTGACGCTCTGGTGCTGCGCATCGACGGCGACAATGCGGCGGTTGCTCAGCGCGACGCGGTGAGTGTAGTTGGCCAGGTAGCTTAAGACCTGCTGCGGTCCGCCAAAGGGACGTTTGGCATAAAGGACCCAGCGCTTTGTGTAGAGGAGTGAGAACCAGCGAGCACGGTTGGCAGGTAATTTGAGTTCCGAATCGGGCAGGTGTAACTCTCCCGCGTCAAGCATTTGACGTAGCCCGGCCAGGAACTTGCCTCGGAATAGCGCGGCAAGCGCTCCAACGGGAAAGAGGAACTTGCGCTGTTTGGGCGAGTGCCACTGTTTGCCATCCGGACTTAATGCTCCGCCGGTGACAATGCAGTGAAGATGGGGATGGAAGTCGAGCTTTTGTCCCCAGGTATGTAGGACAGCGGTGATTCCGAGATCGCCGTGGAGTCGGTTGCGCCCAAACTCCAGCAGACTCTGTGCGGCGCAGTCGAACAAGAGCGGGTAAAGTTTGCGTTGGTTGGTTAATATCAGGGAATTGAGTTCGGCCGGCAGAGTGAAGACGCAATGGTAGTAACTGATCGGTAAGAGACTGCGTGTCTGCTTTTCTAGCCATTGCCAGCTTTTGGCGGCCAGACAGCGAGGACAATGCCGGTTGCCGCAGGAGCGAGGGGCCCAGTGTCGGTGCTGGCAGTGTGGACAATGGAAAAGATTGGCGCCCAATGCCGGTGTACCGCAGGCAGCAAGCTGCCAGAGCACCCGCAGCTTGTGGGCGCCCAACTTGAGCAGATGGAGCAGAAGGGGTAAAAAAGCGCGCAGGATGCCGCCCAAAGTTAACTCGTCGCGGGCAGCCTCGCCGCTGCTCTGCACCGATGGACAGAGCGTCTCCATGTCAGTCCGCCCGGGGCGGATTGGCTAGCAGTGACTCCAGTGTGTGCGCTTACTGTCCGATGCAGCCGCTGCTGATCAGATCCAAAGGCGAGTGCACCTCGGCTAGCCTGCGTGCCGTCACATGGAGATAAAGCGCCGTAGTCTTTAGGCTCGAATGGCCCAGCAAGTGCTGCACTACCGGTAGTTCTACGCCGCTTTCCATGAGGTGCGTGGCGAACGAATGGCGCAAAAGATGGATGCCGCCCTTGCGTCGCACACCGCTCTTTTTCAACGCGCTGTAATAGATGTTCTCCCCGACGTATCTACCCATCGATTCACCGATTTTTTTGCCGAGGAAGAGCCACGGGATGTCATGACCCGCTTTACCTTGACGTTGCGCTCGCCAGTAGTTTTCTAACTCTTTGAGCAAACGCTCGCTGAGTGGCAGAACGCGTCCCTTGGCGCCCTTGCCGTTGCGTACTCGCAACTGCATACGGGGGCGGTCGATGTCGCTGGTCTTGAGCTGTGTGGCCTCCGAAATTCGCAGCCCGCAGGCATAGATCGTCATCAAGAGCACCCGGTCCCGCGGCTGTCTGGGCGCAGTCAAGATCGCTTCGACCTCGCTGCGCGCGTAGACTTCCGCGCGCCGGGTGGCGCGCTTCATGTGCGGGACCGATGCCATCAAGTCGACCGTCTCTCGCCCAAGTGTAACGGCGTAGAGAAAGCGCACGGCGCTGACGGCGAGTTGACGCTGGAGGCTGACAGTAGGCGCTCCCTGATGAGATGGTACAGCCAGTCCGTGACCTCCTCGTAGGAGATCAGCTCTGGCGAACGGCGATAATAGCGCGCCAGATCACAGACGTACCTGATATAGGCTTCTTGAGTGTGCTTTGACCGGCCACGAATGACCAGGTCCCGGATGTATTTGGCTCTTAATGGAGTCATAGGCCGGCGATTATGCCAGCCATGACTTCAGCGCTCTGCACCCGCGACTCACTGACTCCGCGTAGCGGCTTCGTTCAACTTCTGCCTTTGTTGAGGTGCGTCGTCGATCCACCCAGACCATACGCAAGGAAGCCGGTTGATCGGCATAATATTAACTAAATTATCAATCTCCTCATTGGACGTATTTGATTACGTAATACCGAGCTTCCTAGCCCGCAATGAGCTCATCGCTTCGACCTTTGCGTGATTTTTGCGGGCTAGTCCGAACATAGTGAGCGCCTCCAAATGGGGCGTCGATCAAGTTTCCGGATACGTGTTTCGATTGATCGCTTCGGCCAAAATGCGAACGGCGTCTGCGCTTCTCCGGACGTTCATGCGCTTCAACAAGCGACTGCGATGCATGTCGACAGTCCTTTTGCTCAGACCCAGGTCTTTCGCGATCTCTGCACTGGTTTTCCCGGCAACCAGTCCTCGGGCGACCTCGGTTTCTCTCTTCGTGAGCTGTGCCATCGGGATGTTTCTTTTAGATACAAGGCCGCCCACCTTTTGTTGGCGCAAACATTCGTTAACTCGATCGAGAAGCTCTTGAGGACGGAACGGCTTCTCGAGGAAATCGACAGCCCCTGCGCGGATGGCGCGCAGGGCAGTCGGAATGTCGCCATGCCCGGAAATAAAGATCACGGGAACGATGACGCCGCGTTCCTTCAATGCGCTCTGGACCTCGAGACCATTCATGAGTGCCATGCGTAAGTCGAGAATCAGGCATCCACACCGGGATAAATCTGCCTTCAGCAGAAGCTCGGGATTGTCAAAGGTCTCGCAGCCCAGCCCAACGGAGGCTAGCATCGTTTTGATTGCGACGAGCACCTCCGGGTCGTCATCCAAGACGTATGTAGTTGGTCCGACCCGCAAATTCGGAGCGGTTACGTTCATGTGCATTTTCGGATTCCCGGGAGACTGGCCCTTGCGGAGAATTTAGTCCTTCGATCGGTCCTTATTTCAAGACTACCTCCATGCGCCTCTAAGATCGATTTGCAGATTGAAAGACCGAGCCCCATGTTACCGGGCTTTGTCGTAAAAAAAGGTTCGGTAAGACGTTCTAGGGTACCCTCGGGAAGAGGCATCACCAAAGGATTGGTCACGGCGACCACGACGCGGTTGCCATCCGCGCTGGCACGGACCACGATATGTCGTGCCTGTTGGTCAGCTGGCGACTCGACCGCTTGGATAGCATTTCGCAGAAGATTCCTCACCACTTGCTCCAGTTGAACGACATTTCCTCGCAACATGAGTGGCCCGCGGATCGCCCGACAGTCGATAAAAACGTTGCTTTGTTCGGCGAATTGGCGCAACGCATCTACCGATTCGCGGATCACCGAGGCGATACTAAGCGTTTGTTCAGAGGTTTCCCGGCTCACCAGGCTCCTGATACTCTTTACAATCTGCGATGCGCGTTGCGCGGCTTCCTCGCAGCGCGCCATCGCCTGTGCAGCCTCGGTGACCTTCGGCGGAACCTGTTCGAGGAACCGTTTTGCGGCGTCAGAAAGCCCAAGGACCGCAGCCAGGGGTTGGTTGATCTCGTGCGCAATCGATGCGGTGATTTCGGCGGCGGAGGCAAGTCGCAGCGCAAGTGCAAGTCGCTCGTCTCGAATACGATTCTGCCGCTCGCGCGCGATGCGGTCCGTCGCATCCCAGTAAACCCCCACGATTCGCAGAGGCCGCCCATCACCATTCTTCTCGGCTACCCGTCCCCGACTATCGACGTAAATGTAATCGGAACGATCGGAGGATATCTGGCGCACTATGTTTTGATAGACGTCCGATCGTCCGGCAAGAACCTCTCCCATCCGTTGCTCGACAGATCCCTTGTCGTCCGGATGGATGATCTTTTCCTGATCCCGGCCCATCATCGTCTGGAGTGCAAGTCCCTTATTGCCTGGTTCAACGGCTGAGATAGAATACAGCACCTTGTCCGTACGCAAGTCCCAATCCCAATATCCGAGGCCGGCATTTCGCAGTGCGAGGTCCATACGATCTGTTTGCTCGCGGCTCGACCGCTCCTCCTGCAACAGAGTCTGGAATGCGATCTCTACTGCCAAAGCGCGCCCGAACTCCGCAACGCGTTCTGCCAGGGTATAGGCACGGCGCTTGTCCGGGCGATTCACCGAGCTGAATAACAAGCTGACGGATTCGCTTACAGTGTGAACGAGGTCACATCGTAAATACCAGCCAGCATTTATTCGGGCAACGGATCTTCCCGTGATCCTGAACCGTTCAGATACCGTATACGGCGCTTCTCCGCACCCAATGTAATTCGCGGCCTGTTTTGCGAAAGCCAGACATCTGCTGCCAACGTGGAAAACGCCAAAGACTTGCAGCCGAAAGGTTTCCGCGATCGTCTTCACCACCGCAGCGAGTGGTGGAATCGCTGGCCGAGCCTCATTCCAGAGGTCTTCGGCAAGTTGCAGCGTGCTCCGCGACGGCTCTGAGGACATGTTTTTACGAGAATCTACCGGACGTTTCGGCGCAATCATAGGAGATCCTCAGCCTTTTGCACGTTTTTACCTTTGCAATCAAAGGTATACTCCTAGTATACGTGCAGCATACCATAGATATGTTGGTAGCGCACGCTCCAGTGGCGGGTGTTGCTCCCGTTTTGCAGGAGTTTCAAGCTTTAGAACCGGCTTGTTATACAACGGCCTGCAAATGATCGCCTATTTCACCACTGTCTTCGTTGCGGCGCCGCTCGCCACGATTACGGGCCTGCTGCAATCCCCAGCCATCGCCGCGCGCTTTACGACGGCCAAAGGCCCTTTCAACCGTCAGGTTGCGCGGACGATCCACTTTGGCGTCCTGGGGTACTTCATCGCGTTCATCATCGTTCACGTCGCGATGGTGTTCTCCACGGGATTGATCCGAAACCTCAACCACATTACGCGCGGAGTGAACAACGATTCATATGGCGGACTGCTAATGTTCGTGGTGGGTTTTGGCCTCGTGGTCGCAGCATGGGTCGCCGCGACACCCTTAACGCTGAAATACCCGCGCATTGTCCAACACGCTGGAAGGGTCGCCACCGGATGGTTCCGCGACCTTTTCGAGAGATTCAAGCCGGTGGCCAAATTTGAGGAGAAAGACATTTCTCCCTATTTCTGGCCGAATGGGACAGGCCCGGAGAGCGACGAATATAAAGTGCACTTCGCTGAGGGATTCCGGAATTTCAAACTTAAGGTCGGCGGACTCGTCGAGAACCCGGTCGAGATTCCCTTCCAGGAGCTTAAGGCGATGGGGAAATCCGAACAGATCACGCAGCACTACTGCATCCAGGGCTGGTCGGGCGTCGCCAAGTGGGGTGGAGTCCGGATGTCGCAGATCATGCAACTGGTTCGTCCCAAGCCGGAGGTGCGCTACGTGGTGTTCTACTCCTTTGCCCATGGAGCCGGCGAACACGAGGGCCTCTATTACGACGTTCACAAGATCGAGCACATGGAGCACGAGAATTCTCTCCTCGCATACGAGATGAACGGCGCTCCGCTACCTGAGCTGAACGGGGCACCGCTCCGCGTACGCAACGAACTGGAACTGGGATTCAAGCAGGTGAAATGGGTGCAGGCGGTCGAGTTCGTCGAGAGCTTCAAGGGCCTCGGCTCTGGCGAGGGCGGATTCAACGAAGACAACGAATACTACGGCTACCGGGCGTCGATCTGATCCCGCATGAACTCCGCTAAACTCGCCATATTTTCCGCGCTTCTGGGTATTAACTGGTTCTATTACGACCGCCGGCAGGCACCGAACCGTTGCTGAAATCCGATCGCCTTCGCGATAAAGTTACATGCCCGAGTTGAACGTGCTTTGTCCCATCGGCGACTACAGTGCTCAAAGTGACCAGCCTCTGATGAAGCACGTTGTTGTCGAGATCAAACCGTGGCGGCCGAGATCAAGCGCACTAATTCAGAAGGAAAAGCCATAACGTTTTAGAGCTTCGCGCCCGTGATCGCCCAGAACAAAGTCCCGAAAAGCGCGCGCTGCCTCGAGATTGCCCGAAGATTTCAGAATAATCCCTCCTTGTTCCATTCGAGGATAGTCATCAAGGGGTACCTCCCAAAATCGGCCGGCATCACGCATCTGAGGAGCCACCGCGAGCGAAAGCGCGATAATGCCAGCGTCGGCGGCGCCGCTTTGCACGAATTGTGCCGTCTGCGCGATGTTTTCCCCGTAAACGAGCCGTGATGCGACCTGATCGTAAACGTTGAGCGCTTTCAGTGCCGCCACTGCTGCGCGACCATAAGGAGCATGCTCCGGATTGGCCACTGCGATCTTACGAATCGACGGCTCCAAAAGCGCTTTGATCCCGAGTTCGTCCACCGCCACCGGTGAATTCTTTGGCACCCAAACAACAATGCGTCCGATTGCGTAAAGGAAAACATCATCGGCGCCCAAACCTTTTTCGGTAAGCTTCCGCGGATAGTCGATGTCTGCAGAGAAGAAAAGGTCGAACGGTGCGCCGTTCTGAAATTGCGCGAAGAAGTTACCGGAAGAACCGTAGGAGACGTTGACTTTGGTGTCCGGGAATTTCTCCTCGAACTCCTTCACCAGATCATCGAGTGCAAATCTCAAATCGGCCGCAGCAGCGATGGTAAGCACCGCAGGAGGCGATTTCTTGGCATCTTCGCTGGCGGCGAAAGACCCGAAGGCCGTCAGAATGACACCCGCAAGCACCAACCAACTCAATCTACGGACAAAGTGGATTCGAATATTCACGACATTTATCCCAAACTGCGGCTTTAGGCTTTTCAACTAGATTCGATCGGTTCGTATGAGCGGATAGATCACCTGAGTGTTGGCCTCGACCGGACCACCGGTCTTTTCTTGCGTCCACCCGCTGTCCGTGGCCAGCAGATGAAGTATCGCGATCAGGCCCAGGAACAGAGTGCAGTTAAAATGGTTCCAGTGGATCGTCAATTTCATCGATCACCTCTAGTCCGTCGTCCGTTGCAGATCAAAGACGCAATGGACAGTTGCACAACCGATATCGGAAGGGGACGATGACCTGATGGAACAATCGATTCGCAACGAAATACCCGGCACCGTGAAGGAGATCATTTCGGACAAGGTACTGAGTGAAATCATCATCGAGACCGCTATCGGCGACGTGGCCGCAATCATCACTACGCGTTCGGTGCACGACATGGGGCTTAAGCTAGGCGACCACGTCGCGGCCCTGGTCAAAGCAACCAACGTTTCCGTGCGCCGCCAACGTTAAAGAGATCGCGTCCGCCCTCGTGAGCCGACCCCGTTAAGGCGTTCGATGCCAGGCGTGACGCTTACGTTGATTGGCCGGATGCGAGGAGTTAACAGTTCAACAGGGGTCTGTAAGGTCGAAAGCGACGATCGGAAGAGGTAAAGCGACGAACGCCTGCCAGCGGCATCATTTGTTCGAAACAAACGACGTATCCTTCGATGAACAGAGCGCAATAGAATGATCGTTGCACCGCGACGGTCTCTTCGTGTCGATTTGACCGAATGCATCCTGGCTCGTACTCTTTATATCCTGCCGGTGCACGGTCAGGCATTCGCCAAAAGAACCGAGAGAGCACATCTGGCCGCTGAGGTGCGGGTTGGCACACCAAGCTTGACATAAAGATTCGCTGCATGTTTCTTCACGGTATCGGGAGAAGTGTCCAGGATTATGGCGATTTCCGGGTTGGTCTTGCCTTCGGTTATCCAGTAAAGCACCTCCGCTTCGCGTGCTGTGAGCCCCAGGGCCAATAGTGCTTTTGGCCCTTGCTCGACAAGTCGACGTTCAATCCGCATGAGAGACAGGCTTCCCGATCGCGAAAGAGGAAAATTGCGGATCTCGATTTCACCTTTTTTCGGACGACGTACGACAAGAGGCTTGCTCGTATCACCTTTGATTAACCAGGTGCGAATCTCATTCGGGATAAGATCGTCCGACCTTTCTGCAAACAAGGTTTGTAGGATGACTCGTGTCTTTCGCGTGGCAAACAGAACTTCTCCGCGGGTATTTGCAATCAAGATCGCCTGATCGATCGCATTCTCCAGGAGTTCGCGCACTCCCTTATGAAGGGGGAAAGCGGCGGCGCTTACTGGAAAAGAAATTGTCTGCATGGATGTAGCTCTTTTAGTTTTTGGTCGCGTTTCGCTCTGTTGTCCCGAGCAACCGGGTAGCCTTTATTAGTGGAATTTGCACTGCAACCTGAGGCGCTCAAAGCCGATGACATGAAGGGATATCAAAGCGGGGCTACAGCAACCGTGACTGAACCAGGGTAGGAGTATCCCGGATAGTAGTAGACGCGTACCGCTTGAGCGTTCTGGGAAAGCGGTATAAAGACTGTCGCAACTGCGGTTAAGCCTAACAAAAAACTTCTTCATAGTTCGATGATTGTTGTTGTGAGGGGCAGACGCTTTTGGATTTGCGGCTAACGCTTCCGTTAAGCATGGCTCGTGCCACGGTTGTGGAAGAACAGCCTCTGAGGGAGCTGCCTTCACATTGGAAAGGAAACCCGTGAGCCGCGTCCCTGTTCTGGGACACGCGTTCCCGTGTTCGAACGAGTTGTCATCGGCAGATCGAATGAGGGCATGGCCGATCAGCGCTCGTGTAAACGCTCCCAAGATGATGTCCCGACACCATAGTGCCGGTCGAGCTTGAATCCGTGGCGCTACCGGAAGATCTGCCGCAACTGCTGTGACGAATACGACGCCCACCGGAAGGCAAGAGCAATCGTTTATGACTCGGAAAACCAACTCTTTAAGGTCGTGCTCTCAGGAGAAGTTGATATTCGCCATTGCGGATCGCTTCATCTAAGATCGGATCTTTGCCGCTGCTCTGTTGATATCCAAAACGCCATGTCAGATAATTCCAGCGATAATTTAGGGGTTCTCATCTTCCCACCGCTGATTCCGCTCTCGATTCTGGTAGTGGGGATTATCCTCAACTTCGTTGTGCCACTGGATCTGCTCAGTCACGTTCCACTCCTGGTAAGGATTGCGGTCGGCATTATTGCGTTCGTCGTCGGACTTGGAATGGTGATCGGCGCCAATCGCGTTTTTCGACACATCGGTACAAGCGTTAACCCGTCACAGCCGACACGCGTGCTCGCGACAACGGGCGTATTCACATGGACGCGAAATCCGATGTACGTCGGGGGCAGCATCGTGCTCCTCGGCCTCGCCATCGGTTGCGCCCTGGATTGGGTTCCGTTGCTCTTGGTGCTTAGTCTGCCGCTTGTACACTATGGCATCATCCTACGTGAGGAGCGTTACCTGGAGCGCAAGTTTGGCGACGAATACCGGAGCTACAAGAAGAAGGTTCCACGTTATTAGTGGCGATTCGGCCGCCGGAGATCCAAACAGCGTCTCACCGCAGCATTGATCGAGAACCCGCCGTCGCCGTTTCGTCCGGTTCGAGGGCGCAGGTGTTGTAAGCGGTTTCCAAATTCGACCTGAGATATGTTCAGGTAACCCATTTGTGAATATTTGGAGGCCGAATCCGTTGAGGTTTGAGGGCTCTGATCAGGCCCATTCTGTTCAGCAGTTGAACAAGCGATTGATCGGGCGAAATGGCTCTTGCGGTGAACGGTTGCCTGGCCGGCGGCGTCTAATTTAGAGAAAGGTCCGTGCAAGGTTTAGTACGGCGTATTGCACAAAAGCAGGATTCTGCTTGGTGAATGAGCCAAAGAACTGAAGGAGGAGTTGTGGAAATAGGAGAGAGAATTGTCTTTGTGCGGGACGTGAAGGGCGCTGATGCGGGCAAGCACGGGACCGTGGTAGGCGTATCCGACGACGCGGCGGTTGTCCGTTGCAGCTTAAATGAGCAGCGTCCGCTAGTGCTAGCGCAAATGTGGGACGTTCTGCCAGAACGGTTGTGGGAACGCTTAACAAAGCGTCGCAGAGCCAGTGAAACCAAAGGCCGTTAATCCCGTCGATGAGTTCCCGGCGACCGCCTTGGCTGCGCTGACCATTTTCAACCTTCAGGCGTAGATGATCATCCTCGCTTTACCCTTTCTTGCGAAGAAGCAAGCGAGGACCCTTCGCGGACAGCCTTCTGCGTCCTGCACCAGAACCCGCGCGATAATCTAGCTTGCAAAGGCGGAACCAACGGCGAAACAAACTGCGAGGATTAAAGGGCCCGGCGTCAGATCTTTTGTCTCGAAAGTCCGAAAAGCTCCTAACTTTGCCGCACGATCCAGAGACTGCACGGAATCACTTGCAGTGCCCAGTCCATCATCGATGGCACGCCGCTTTCCATGCGCTCTGGCGCGGGTACGACTAGCAGGTGGGCGCCGATTGATTGCGTAAAATCGCACGCCGCAAAGCCGGTCGTCGAATCGACGATTCTGGATTCGACAGGAACGCTGCAAGCCGGCGCTGTCGTCACAAAATCGCGCAGCAACTCTTCTTCCTCTTCGCGCGTGCGCGCCGGTTTTCCGTGTTCGGTGCTCGACTCGGCGCGCGCCTGCATGAACGCCGTGTGGATAGAAATGACCTGAACCAATTCGGCCGAATCAGCCTCCGCGAGCCACAGCGCATTCTTCAACGCCGTCTTCGCGCAATCAGAGTAATCCGTGATCACCACGATCTTGCGAAATGGATTCGGACCGATCTGCGGATGCGTCAAAAGTAACAGCGAACAGCGCGCCTGTTCCGCGAGAGGTCGAGCGACGGCGCCTAGGAAACTGCGGCTTGCGACCTCTTTGCCTTCGAGCGCGCCGGCAATCAAAAGATCGACGCCTTCTTTTTCCGCCGCGGTCACGATGGCCCCGGTGGGTTCGCCTTCATTCCAGACGATGCGGGTCTCGCGCGGCATCTCAAGCTGAAACATGGCGTCGCGGAACTCCGCTTCCTTTTGCGCGTCCGGTGCTCCGCCGTGGATCACAAGCAAGGGCGCGTTCAGCCGCTCGGCGAAATGCCAGGCTGCCGCCAGCACGGCAACCATTCGAGGTGAAATTGTGATCGCCGCCGCGACGCGCCTGATTTGTGGAAAAAATTGCGCCATATTTGAAAATTCTCGGGAAACCGCGAAGCGCCGGTCAAAGAAACTTGTACGCCTCCTGTGACGATGCAAGGGTCAATAAACGTGCTTTTGCCAGCGTGGTCGGATAAATCCGCTGGGTGGATTGTCCGGACCACGCTGCGCGTTTTAAAATTGAGTTCACGGAGCAGTGCAACTGCTTGGAGCAGTTCTTCACTGCCTGCTTTTGAGGCGCCCTCTCCACGGATTTGTGACGCTCCGATAGCGGCGGCATTTTCCGCACTTCCACTGCTCGCAGTTTTAATCCAGTAAGTAATGCGTCCCGCCTTACCTCTTCGTCCCGCTTTCTACTCAAACACTCAAATCGGAGTAGAACGGATCTACGGTCGAAGGGGTAAAGCGAGACGCATTACTTACTGGCAAACGAGAGCCTGAGTGAAATTACTTGAAACGGCAGGAACGAAACTGTTATTCGCCTGGCATCCTCGATCTGAAGCTCTTCGGGCTGTTCTTCCAGGATATTGACAATGGCGGCCCGCTCAACAACTAGCGCGAACTCGAGAACCGTCTGACCTCGATCTCCGTTCGATTCGTACAATCGCAAAAGCAGATCATTTGAATCTTCGGCCCGCTTCAGGCACGCAAGATCGAGCGGATCTCCACGTAACCGTAACAGAGAGGAATGGAGTTCCGAAAGATGCCCTTGGCTGTATCGAAGCGGCCTGTGCAGCTCATTTGCGGCTTGAACGGTACCGTTTCGCCAGGTCCCGCGATGAGGATAAATCGCATATAGCAATTCGTGCTCGCCTTCATCAGCATACGGATCCGGGTAGATCGGCGAACGAAGGAGGCTGATACCAAGGATATTGCCTTCGACACTATGACCATATTTTCCATTGTTCAGCAGACTGACTCCATAGCTCGGTTCGCTTAGGTCGACCCAACGGTGAGCTGGAACTTCGAATTTCGCCTGATCCCATGGAGTGTTTCGGTAGTTCGGACGCGCAACGGCGCCAAAAGCGGTTTCCGCCCACATTTCGTGCGTTCGGATGTTGATCGGAAAAAGTGCGCGGAGAAGCCTTCGCCGCCCGCGCCATTGCACTTTGCTATGTATTTCCAGGATTCGGGAAGATCGTCTGAGCCGGTAAGTCTGGATAATTTCGATGGCATCGTGCCGCCGCGTGACTTGCAAAGCAGCGCGCAACGGTCCGCGCTCGACTAACTCGGGTGCGGAGCACGCTAGCAATTCCGTGCCTTCATCGGTATAGGAAGCGTCGATATCCCAGGCGTCGAACTGACGCGGAATATCCGTGAATAACCATAGCTGGTTGCCACGACCGGCCAGCATTTCTCTCCTGCATTCCTTGTCGTAAATCGAACCGATCGTGCCATCCTCTCGCAATCGGATCTGCAGGTACTCATTTTCCATTTCCCCGGGGCTCGCTCGAACGGGCGAAGAGACAGTGAATTTCCTTCCCTCCGTTATTCTTAACGGGATCGCCCCTAAAGCCGGCACGATGACATCTTCGCCGATAACCAGGATCCGGTTTTCATCGAGCCGCTGCGTTGGAACTTCGCGCCCGTCAGGGGCCAGCACCTGGATTTCCGAACTTCCGCCTATTTCGAGTTCGGCGACCAGGGGCCGATCGTGAATATTCAGATTCCAAATTAACCCGGCCGGACATTCGGAGTCTTCGGAAGCGTCGCATATATCGGCGGTAAGCGCGGCGTCAAGGAGCCCAAGCGATTCCTTCAGGGCGTCCGCCAACTGAACTTCCGCAGTTTCATAGACCGAATGAATGCTCGATCCTGGCAGGATATCATGAAATTGGTTGAGCAGCAGAATTTGCCAGAGGCGGTCGAACTCTTCCTTTGGATAAGGCTGCTGCCGTTGGACGAACGCCAGAACGGCTGCCGTTTCTGACTCGACCAATGCGTGTTCGAGTTGCCGGTGCAGCAGTTTCATTCTGCCTTGCGTCGTGTACGTGGCGCGATGGTATTCCAAGTACTGTTCACCCACCCAAACCGGCAATGATTCCGTCGAAATGCTCTCATAAAACTCCGCAACGCCTCCCATGCGCAAATGAGGCAAACCCGGAAAATCTTTCAGCCGGGCAAACCGCTCCAGCATTTCACTGCTGGGACCGCCGCCGCCATCGCCATACCCGAAGGCCAGAAGAGTAAAATCGTGCTTCGGTTTCGCGCCGAAATTTTGCCAGGTCTCGGCGATCTCGCGAGGCGTCAGTCGCGAATTGTAGCCATTCTCCGGGTTTTTGAAGCTGTGTGCCAATACTCGGCTACCGTCGATTCCTTCCCACCAGTAAAGATCGTGAGGAAACGGATTTCGTTCGTTCCAGGTCAGTTTGTGTGTGAAAAAAAAGGGTATCCCGGCGGACGCCAGGAGTTGAGGAAGGTTGCCAGCGAATCCGAAGGAGTCCGGGAGCCACGCCACCTTTGCGCGCCGGCCAAATCGACTTTCGAAGTAGCTTTGCCCAAAAAGCAGCTGACGAACCCAGGACTCGCCCGCCGGAAGATTCCCGTCCGGTTCGACCCACATCCCTCCCACGATTTCCCAAGAACCTTCGCGAACTCGATCTCGGATCTTATCGAAGAGCAGGGGATCGCTTTGCTCAATCCAGGTATAGAGCTGAGCGCTCGACTGATTAAACCGCAGCTCCGGGTACCTTTCCATCAGGTTGACCACGTTGTGAAAGGTTCTCTGTGCCTTTCTGCGTGTTTCCTCCAGAGGCCACAACCATGCCAGGTCGATGTGTGCATGGCCGGTTAGCCAGACACCTCCTTCTGCCGGATATCTTTTGCGAATTGATTCGAGCTCACGAGAGAATTGTTCTCTGACCTCGTGCAAACGCGCGCGCTGTTCGGGGGCCAAAGAACCAGTCGGAGAACGGAAATCCCAATTTTCCCAAAGCGACGCCAGGCTCTCCTGGTTTCCGTAAAAATTTTCCAGAGCGCGGCTCCGCGAAATCGCACCGAGTCTTGCGAGGTACTCTTGCGTGTCGCCTCGAGGCAGCAGTATCCGCGCAAACGCATTTTGGATCGCGTTGATCAGGCGTTCTGCGATGGATTCGCGTCCGGCCGACTGCAGATACTGCGCCACGTCCAAGGCTGCTGCGAGATCGTCGTACAGCGGACGAACATCAGAATCTGGGACCAGCATGCACGCAAGTTCAAGCTGCGGTTGGCTTGTAGGCGTACCAAACAACCCATGTGGTACTACTTGTGCGCGAAAGTGAAGCGCTTCTGCGCCTGTCGCTTTCACGAGGACCGGATGTTCATCCTGAAACGAATTCAGGCCGCCGACAGGCTGGTCGTTAACGAATAGCAACGCTTCTCCACCCAAGCTGAAACGACAATGAACCGGAAGTTCTGCCCAAGTGCTTGGCACCGAACCAACAAAACGGATTTCCACCGGCGTGGATCGTGCCGGCCAATCGTCACCTTGCTTGATTGGGGTCCAGGCAGCATTCGAGTTCGTTCGGATTTCGATATGCGAAAAAGGGAAAATTTCGCGATCCCGCCATGCGCCGAGTTCGGCAAGCCGGTTTGAAAGCCGAAGCAAGGACTGTTGAAGAGCTTCGCGAACGGTTTCCGCAGACATAGGCCTTGACCAAGTGTTACCGGGGGGTTATGACGGAAAAAGGTCTCTGCAAAAGCGGTGGTATTTAGCGGCGTGAACTTTGTTCGCCACTTCTTTTGACACCTATTCCCTCCAAATGAAAAGTCAATTCAAGACGCTCTTGGCTATTGGCTCCTTCCTCTGGTTCACGGGAGGAGTTTACGGACAAACCGAAATCAAGTTCTGGATCAATTCATCGCTCGGTGCGAATGAAAAGAAGGCCTATCAAATGGCGGCGGAAGAATTCGGTCAGAAAAATCCCAAATATAAGGTCAACGTGGAGGTCGTCCCTGGCTCGGAAACCGACGTTGCAAAACTCATGACGGCGGTTCGGAGCGGTGCGGGCCCGGATGTCGCTGTGGTCGATCGCTTTACCATTGCGCAACGGGCGGCCACCGGCCTGCTGGTCGACTTGACGCCGTTAATAAAGAAAGAAGGTAAAGATCTCAGCCAGGAGTACTCGGAGGGACCTTGGCGGGAAGTGCTGTATCAGAACAAGGTTTACGCCCTCCCTACCAACACCGACGCGCGGGTGCTCTTTTATAATAAGCAGCTACTGAAAGAGGCTGGACTAGACGTGAACGAATTCGATCCCGCGAAAGGCCCGATGGACCCGAAGCGGTTTCAGGAAATTGCGTTCAAGCTCAACCAGACCGATGCCTCCGGAGCGTACACCCGGATCGGGTTTGTTCCCTGGCTCGAGCAAGGCTGGGGTTATACCTGGGGCTACGCATTCGGAGGAAATTTCTTCGACTTCGAAAACTGCAAAGTAACTGCTACCGATCCGGGTGTTGTCAAAGGCTACCAATTTTTATATGACTGGGCCAAAGCGCTGGATCCCCAAAAGGCCCGAACCTTTGTCGATACGTATTGGCAATGGCCGTCGGTAGGCACACTGCCGGATGCGCAGATGCCGTTTTTTACGGGACGGGTCGCATTTGTGATTACGGGTAACTGGGTTTTCGCCACCATGAAAGACGTCGCTCCGAATCTAGACTATGGTGTGACGTATATTCCGGCGCCGGACGGCTTAAAGTCAACCTGGTCTGGAGGTTGGTCCGTCGCGATTCTTCAGGGTGCAAAGAATGTCGAAGGTGCATACCAATTTCTTCGGTTCGTGACCGGGGAAGAAGGCCAAACGCTCCTGGTGAAAAACGCATCCTCGCTGCCAACGATCAAGACTTTGCTGCAAAGCAAAGACCTGTTTGCACCAGAGTACAGCTTCTTTTTAAGCTTGCTGCCGGTATCAAAATCGCGGCCCCCGCTTCCAGTCGGTGCACTCTATTGGGACAAGCTGAAGGATGCGGAGGAGGCAGTCATCGCTAATAGCCAGTCGCCTGAAGAAGCGCTTAAAATGGTCGTGGACGCGGTTCAGCCCCAAATGAACCGATATTGCAAGTAGCAAACCCGGATCGGACGAGACCGCGAATGGATGGTGCTGGTCGCGCCGAAACATTGAATCCTGGCAAGACTGACGATGAAGGCCCGCCGTCAGAAGAGGCACACGGAGAGATCTCCGCAATTTGCTGGTTGGGTTGCTTTTCATCAGTCCCTGGCTAATTGGCTTTTTGCTGTTCCTCGTTTACCCTGTATTCTCCAATTTTCATCTGGGTATGACCGAGTACTCCGGGTTCGAGGAACCGCAATGGATTGGATTGAAGAATTACAGGAACTATTTCACGACCCCCTGTTCTGGACGTCGCTTTATAATACCTTTTACTACGTCGTTCTAGCAGTTCCATTGGGTGTCGCGGTCGCAATTATCCTGGCATCTGGCCATGAACCAAGCGTCCGGGAAGTTAGTCATTTACCGCGCACTTTTATACATCCCAAGCATAGCCCCGACTTTTGCCCTGTCGATGATGCTGATCTGGATCCTGAACCCACGTTATGGGCTCTTCAATTATGTGCTCGGCCTTTTTCACCTCCCGGCGATCAATTGGCTCGGCGATACTCGCTTTTCGAAACTCGCAATCGTGCTGGTCGCACAATTCGGTGCAGGGCAGATCGCACTTATTTTTCTGGCGGCGTTGAGGGCGATTCCTTCACACCTTTACGATGCTGCCTCGTTAGACGGTGCCGGGCCCTGGCGAAAATTTTGGCTATGTTACTTTGCCGCTGCTAACGCCGGCGATCCTATACGATATCATCATCGGGATCGGATTGGGTCTTCAGGTTTTCGTGCCCGCCTACATCATGACAGGCGGTGGACCGTTGAACTCAACGATGTTCACTGCGCTCTATATTTACAAAAATGCCTTCGAATATAGCCGGGTCGGTTTTGCTGCCGCGGTGTCGGGCATTCTGTTCCTCATCAACGCGACCTGGCAATCGTGACATTCTGGTCCGCGAGATATTGGGTCAACTATCATCTCGAATGAACTCAGATGAATAGTTAACCAACCAGGCAGCATATCGTCCCGGGACAACGGGACGGGAATTGTCGCGCCAGATCGCGTCGCGATCAGTTCTCATCGCGATGAGCTTGTTTTATATTTCGCCGATCTATTGGATGCTGGTCACGGCGTTGAAATCAGACCGTGAACTATCGCAATTCCCGCCGACACTCTGGCCCAATGACGCGGTCTGGAAGAACTTTGACCAGGCAACAAGGACGTTTCCATTTCTTAGTTACCTAGGCAACACCATTTTCTATGCCGCGCTCGTGATGATCGGAAGCGTTTTGTCGAACTTTGTCATTGCCTACGGCTTCTCACGAATCAAATGGCCAGGCCGCGATCTGCTATTTTACCCGGTAGTTGCCTCCATCTTCATTTTCATTCAGTTCCCGGTAAATCCGATCACAATGGTCCCGATGTTCGCGCTATTTACCAAGCTCGGGATGGTAAATTCCTATCTTCCGTTGGTCGTGCCGACATTCTTCGGAAATCCTTTTTTTGTCTTCCTGCTCCGACAATTCATGCTGCAGATTCCTGCAGATCTCTCGGAAGCGGCCAGGATCGATGGAGCCAATGAATTTCAAATCATGTACCGTATTATCTTGCCCCTTGCGCGCCCTGCGCTAGTCGTCGTGGCGTTACTAGCCGGCGTAGGTGCATGGAATGATTTCCTCGGTCCACTGATTTACCTGCACAATGACAAACTCTACACCTTGTCGCTCGGCCTGACCTATTTTAAAACAATGCACGGGATTCAATTCAACCTGCTGATGGCAGCTTCTTGTCTGGTCGTTCTGCCGGTCATCGTCGTATTTTTACTCTTTCAAAGGTTTTTCATCGAAGGAATTTCGCTGAGCGGCGGCAAGTAAGAGATGGAGTGGGGAGTGGTGGAGCGATGGAGTGGTGGAGTGGAAGCCATCGACTCTAGGGAACGATAGCGATAGCCAGCGGGTTCAGGAGCGCAGGCAGGCAAGGTGCATGCCACCAAAACGTTGTTAATCGTCAGATATGCTGCTTTGCATGCCCGTCCCGAAATGCCCGGAACCATGTGCGGAGATCGTTGACGAGCAGTTCCGGTTCTTCCATTGCTGCGAAATGTCCCCCGCGAGGCATTTCGGTCCAGCGTTGCACGTTGAAAAAACGCTCGGCCCATTCACGGGGCGGATGACTGATATCCGCGGGGAAGAGCGCGAAAGCCGCGGGCACTTTGGACGAACCGGTCCATTTCTTCATCCCCTCCTTTATCCAGGTCAGTGCGCTGGCGTTCGCGTAGTCGTAGTATGTCAAAAACGACGGACCGATCGATTCGGTTACCCAATAAATCATAACTTGAGTGAGGACTTCGTCCTTGGTGAATCGGGATTCGATGTTGCCACCGCAATCGCTCCAGCCGCGGAATTTTTCTACGATCCACGCGGCAAGTCCGGCCGGCGAGTCGTTCAACCCGTGAGCGAGGCTCTGCGGTTTGCTGGATTGGATCAGGGCGTAAGCTCCTTCCTTTTGGAGCCACTGCTCGTTACTCTTAAAGAACCTCTTTTCAGCCGAAGACGGATCATCGGGCTTTTGAAAAATATGGCCGAATGGTACATCCGTGAGATGAATGGCCACGACGGAATCGGAGTGGCTGCGTGCGAGATGTTCCGTGACAGTGCTGCCCCAATCCCCGCCATGTGCCCCAAATTGTTTGTAGCCGAGGACATCGATCATCAATCGCGCCCAAATGTCGTTAACGCGAAAGACCGTTCCGATCTTCGGCGGTCTGTCAGAAAACCCGTAACCCGGCAGATCGGGCACAACGACATCGAAGGCGTCTTCCACCTGTCCCCCGAATGATACAGGGTCGGTGAGCATGGGAATTATTTTTGCGAAACGACAAAACGAATCGGGATAGCCGTGCGTAAGAATGAGCGGAAACGGATTCCGCCCCTTGCCGCGTTCGTGGATGAAGTGGATGCCAATGTCATCCAGCTCGGTTTTGAAATGAGCGAATTGATTGAGGGCCGCTTCGTGTTCCCGCCAGTCATAGGTATCGTGCCAGTAGGCAACGAGTTCCTTGAGGTAGTTGAGATCGGTGCCCGCGTCCCAGTTTGTGCCCTCCACCTGATAAGACCAGCGAGTGTTTTTCAGCCGCTGGCGCAAGTCGCTTAACACCTCCCGAGCGACGTCAATTCTGAATGGAATGATTCTATTGTTTTTCATAATTGCCGCGTTTAAATTGCGGACACTTAGCTTTCGCAAGCTCGATGGTCCTGGATGACTACACACGTTTATTTTGGGCAGGATCCCCACAAAATCCGCTGATTAAGACGATTCGACCATATTGACCTGCGCGTGAGAGGCCTTTCCGCGGTGCGCCCGTTTTATCAGGCGCTACTTCCCGCGTTGGGCTTCACTCGCGACGCGGGGATTGAGGGCTGGTTGCAGTTCGAGGCGTCCGACCGCGACGCTGTCGAGTTTTTCGGTGTCACCGTGTCCCCTGGTCACCTGCCCAAACGAGGAACCGAGCCTCTTTCTGGGCTGAGAGCGTGGCAGAGGTGGATCGGTTGTCGGAGATTGCAATTCGTGCGGGCGCGCGCCACGTTTGAAGGCCCGGCATTTGAAACACCTGACTATTACGCAGTTTTTCTTGACGATCCTTGCGGCAACCGTTTGGAGGTTTGTTACCTCGCCAATTTTCATCGCGATGAAGGCTGAAACGCTTAGTCGGGGTTGCATAGACCTATCTTCCGAAGCCCGAGCGCTCTGTGGAACGATGGTCGTCGAGATCGTGCCCGGCCTGTGCGCGGCCGAGGCAAAGAGGAGCGGGTCATGAGCATTGACGCCCTTCGCGAGATCCTCGTGCGTCTCAACGTGTCGGCGAACGCGCTGGCCGTAGTCGGTGCCGCGCTCGATGCGCGCGCGTCGGGCAACGCGCTCGACTTGATCATCCGGCCTCACGTCGATGAGGTTCTCGCCGCGATGGGGGCAAGTGAGGCGCTCGAAGGCATTAGTCCTGCAGAGATTCGCTCTCTCCTCGGTGAGATCCGCGTCTACACACTCACCAACGCCAAGCTTCTCTTTGCGGCCTCGCGGAGCGCCGGCTGGGCGCACACTGACCCCGAGATTCTCGAGGCCGCTGGCGACGTCTCCGCAAATTTCCCCTGGGCGCTCATGACCACTGTCGCTTCCAAGCTCGACGGGCTCGAGCAGAGGCTGTCGTCGTCCGGTGCGGCATTCCTCGAGGTCGGGGCAGGCGTAGCCGTCATGGCGGTCGAAATGGCGCGCCTGTGGCCGACGCTCCGCGTGGTCGGCATCGATCCGTGGGCTCCTGCGCTTGCGATTGCCCGCGAGCGGGTGCGCGTCGCGGGGCTTGACGCTCGCATCGAGCTGCGCGGTCAGCGTGGCGAGGACCTGCCCGATGTCGACGCCTTCGACTTGGCCTGGATCGCGAGCGTGTTCGTGCCCGAACTAGCGATCCGGCCAGTTCTCCAGCGGGTCCGCCGTGCGCTGCGGCCCGGCGGTTGGCTGCTCTTCCCGACGCTTAGGCCCACAGGCGATCGTCTCTCGGATGCGCTCGCCACTCTCCGCACCGCGATGTTCGGCGGGTGGATCACAACGCCGGAACGGGTCGAGACGCTGCTGACCGACGAGGGATTCATCGAGGTGCACACCATGCAGGCGCCGCCGCACACGTTGGCGGCGACTATCGCAGGGCGACGACCGCGGTACGGATCGTAAGAGGTCCCTTTTCGTACGATTTAGTCCCAGTTTTAATAGCGATCTATGACAGCTAATCTATCACAAGCCCTAACCAGCGGTGAGTACGCCAATGTGAACGGCATAAAAATGTATTATGAGATACACGGTGCCGGCCGTCCGCTGGTCTTAATACATGGCGGCGGATCAACCATCACAACAACCTTCGGTAAGATATTGCCGTTGCTGGCGAAAACAAACATGGTGATCGCAGTTGAACTGCAGGCGCGCTTTTTTGCGATCGTTTTCGGTCTCGAGCGGACTTTTGGATGTATTTGACAGCCGCAGGCGAGCTCGGGCTAAGGATGGGTTCGATCGCCGCGGCTTTGGAGCAATTGACCGTCTCGAGGCGAAAATCAAATATACGTTGACATCATCCAGTCACTCGCATGTAATCGATTACCCCCTATGAACAAAGAAATAAATGGGATTTCACGGCGCAAATTCCTGAAGTCTACTGCGCTAGCGAGCGCGGCGTTAACGGTGGGCCTATCGTCAACCAGAGCGGCAGGTGTGGTAAACATTCGTTATTTCTGGCGCGCGGCATGGCCGTCGTAGGACGTCTACGCCAATTGGCTGATTGACGAATGGAACAAAAAAAACGGCGACCGCATCCGCGTTAATGGCGCCAGTGTCGATGGAGAGACTTACAAGACCAAGCAAACAATCGAACTGAGTTCTGACACTCCGCCGGATGTGTACTACTCGTGGGAGGGCGGTCGGGCCAAAGAATTAATTGATAACGGATTCTCGGCCGATCTGTCGCCCTACTACGCGAAGTACGGCTGGGATAAATCGCTCATTCCTGCCGGAGTAACGCTCGCCACCTTCGGCGGCAAGCAGTATTTCGTGCCAACCGAGAGTGTGCGCCTCGGTTGTCTGGTATCGCAAAGATTTGTATGAGAAGCTAGGTCTTTCAGTTCCCAAGACCTGGGACGAGTTGATGGCCAATGCGGACAAGGCTCAGCAAGCGGGCATCGCCCCTTTCATGCTGGCCAACCAGAAGAAGTGGCCTTCACAGTTCATGTGGTCGGCGATTTTGGTCAACAAGTACGGTCTGGAAACCTACGATGGTCTGGTCGGCAACAAGATCCCTTGGACGGATCCGCGTGCCGTGGACGTCACGGCAATGATGCAGAAACTCGCCCAGGATCGCATGTTTGAGCCGTCATTCAACTCCATCGATGTCGGGCCGGCGATGGTGCCGTGGACGCAAGGAAAGGCGCTGCACTGGTATCAGGGATCGTTTAATCTCGGCCGGTTCCGCGGTGATCAAGCACAGTGTTGTGTGGTTCCGATGGACTTTTTCCCGATGCCGCAGATCGGCGACCGCAAGCCGGTCATGTCAGTCTTCGCCGAAGACACTATCATGATTCACGCCAAGAGCCCGAACAAGGATGCGGCGGCCGAGTTCGTGAACTGGATGGTATCCAAAGAGGCAATGTCCAAGAAACTTGAGATCGACAAACCGTACCCGTCCAATTCCGACGCTGATCTGTCGCGCCTCAGCGAGATGGAACAGCGTCTTGGCAAGGCGATGAGCGCCTCCGGATCGTTCACCTTTATGCATGTCGATCATGCTACGCCGCCGTCTATCTCCGACAAGTTTCTGGATGGGGTTCAGGGAGTGCTTGCCGGTGCCATGTCGCCAAAGGAGGCTATGCAACTGACGGAGGAAGCAGCTATCCGCGCACGCGGCAAGGTCTAATCCTAAAATAGGGTTGCCGCCTAGAGTTCGGCAACTTATTGTCGCCGCTTCGCCCAGCCAACCGTGTCAAACTGCGCGAGGCGGCTCCTGCGTCTAGACGACACCATTGTTCAGATTCAGCCTAAGGCCGTGAAGACACATGGCGATTTCCCGAAAGCAGCGTGAAAGCAGGTCGTTCCTAGTTTTTGCCAGAAATCACGTCTTCGTGACGATCTTTGGTGTCGTTGTTCCGGTGGTTCTGTTCCTGACTTTCATTGGTTATCCGATCGTTTACACGATCTACCTAAGTTTTTTTGAATGGAATGGCATGACTCCGGTCAAGAAATTCGTTGGTCTTGCCAATTACGCCTATCTGACCGGCGACAAGTATTTTTATGTCGCCCTTTTCAATAACTTGAAATGGTTGGTCGTGTCCCTTGTATTCCCGGTGACGCTGGGGTTTCTCATCGCATATGCGATGCGCCTGCGAGTAGTCTACTTCCCGAGTTTTTTGCGCACGGCGGTGTTCTTCCCGGTGACGATGTCGCTCATCGCGGTCGGCTTGATGTTCCTCTTGATTCTGAATCCAATCTTCGGTGCTTTCGATACGTTGTTACGTTCGGTGGGACTGGGCTTTTTGGTGCGTGAATGGTTCGGCGATTTTCACATCGCGCTCTACACGCTGGCGGTGATTTCGGGGTGGGCTTTCACCGGCCTGCCGATGATCTTCTATTTTGCCGGACTCGGCGATGTGCCGAAGGAAACGATCGACGCCGCACGCATCGAGGGCGCAGGCCACTTCCGAATGATAACGCGCGTGGCCTTACCGCAGTTGAGGCCGGTCACTGCCGTGGTGGTCATGTTAACGCTGTTCGAGTCGTTCAAGGCATTCGATCTCGTGGCCGTGCTAACCAAAGGCGCGCCCTTCGGGACGACCAATGTACTTGGGTTACCTAGTCTACCTGGAGAGCTTCTGGAACTCGCGCTTCGGCTATGGAGCTACGCTTAGCGTGGCTATCCTCGTCCTGTCTGTCGCCTTGGCAGCTTTGCTCCTCAGCACGGTTCTGAAGGGGGCTTTCCGTGAGTGACGTCGCATTCGCCCAGTCGCGCAATCGGAAACGTTTTCATTTTCGCAACGTCGGCCCGAAACTGGTGGCAACGCTGCTGGCGCTTGCTTTAGCGGCGGTTTTTCTAGGGCCTATGTATTTGGTAGTCATCACCTCGATCAAGTCGAATAAAGATTTTCTCGCCGGTCCATTTGCCTTGCCTTCGGGCGTGACCTTTGAGCCGTACCGACAGGTTTGGCAGGAACTCCACTTCAATGAACTGATGAGCAACAGCTTGCTCTATGCAAGTACTGGGGCTGCACTTGCCGTGTTGCTTGCCCTGGTTCCTGCATTCGGTCTCAGCAGGTTCGATCTTCCGGGCAAGACGATTCTCTTCGGTATGTTCCTCACCGGTCTGATGCTGCCGCAGCAGACCGTGCTTATACCTCTTTATGCCGCGCTGCGTACGCTGCACCTGCTTGACTCCAAGATTGGCCTGATCATCGTGCATGGCATTTACGGCATGCCCGCGCAGATTCTGATTCTCCGCGGCTTCATGACCGCGATACCAAGCGAGATTGAAAAGGCGGCGCGAATCGAGGGCGCGACGGACTTTGAGGTCTTTTGGAAGGTTATCCTTCCGCTCTCCGTGCCTGGAATCATCGTCGGGTACTCCCTCAACTTTATCGCGATCTGGAAGGAATTCGTCTTTGGGCTGGTCTTCCTAAACCACGAGGCGAATTTCCCGGTTACCGTCGGTATGCTGAAGTTGAACAGCGATCGCTACATGTCAGTGTTTAACCTTCCTGCTGCCGGTCTCGTCATCTCGCAGATCCCGATCGTGATCCTTTTCATCCTCTGCTACCGCAAACTCACGAGCGGGAACTTTGTCGGCGCCGTCAAGGGTTGACCGATCGTCAACAGAAAAAGCACTCAAGGATATAGTTAAGCACATGGCGAAAGTGTTCGTTCATAAACGTCGCGAAACATTACGGCAACAATGTCGTGATCCCGGACCTCAACCTGGAGATTCCTGACGGCGAGTTCGCGGTGCTAGTGGGACCATCAGGCTGCGGTAAGACCACGACCCTGCAGATGGTCGCAGGTCTGGAGACGATCTCGAGCGGCACGCTGCTCATCGGCGACAAGGACGTTACCGACCTGCCGCCCAAGGAGCGTGACATTGCGATGGTGTTCCAGTCCTACGCTTTGTTTCCGCATCTGAACGTCCGCAACAACATCGCCTTCGGTCTCAAGATCCGGAAAGTGCCTAAGAGCGAGATGGACAAGCATGGTCAAGAGTGTTGCTGAACGTCTTCGTATAGAGAGCTATTTGGACCGTCTTCCCAAGGCCCTCTCGGGCGGGCAACGCCAGCGTGTAGCGCTGGCACGCGCGGTCGTCAGTCGACCTGGCGTCTTCCTGATGGACGAACCGTTATCCAATCTCGATGCCAAGCTGCGCATCGAGGCACGCAGCTTCCTTAGCAAGATGCATCGGGAGCTGCAGACGACGACGGTCTACGTCACCCACGACCAGTCTGAAGCGATGACCATGGGCACCAAAATCGTCATCTTGAACGAGGGTCGTATCCAGCAGGTAGCGTCGCCACTCGAGGTCTACAACCATCCCGCAAACCAGTTCGTCGCCAGCTTCATAGGATCGCCGGCGATGAACTTCCTGACTCTTTCCCTGGAGAATGATTCGCTCGTCGATTCGACTGCCGGTATCCAGATCCCTCTGACCGGCCAGATGCGGACACAGCTCGCCTCGTATCGAAGGCCAACGGTCGTGCTCGGCGTTCGGCCCGAAGCGCTGCGGCCATTGGAGCGCAGGCCTGCCCGTTCCTGCAAACGCCGTTACGTTGATAGTCGACGTCATACAACATCTTGGACACGAAATTCTTCTCGACGCCTCGGATGGGGCGCATCGGATCGTGGCGCGGGTGCCGCCGAAGGACG
>CAVVII010000013.1:0-23767 GCA_963748055.1 uncultured Verrucomicrobiae bacterium
GCGCACCATTCGTCAATGCGACTGCCAGACCGTTGTAGGCGTAAAAAGTCCCGAGAGTCGCAATCAGCGGCAGCAACCTGAATTTTGTTACTAATAGGCCGTTCACGAAGCCAAGAACGCCGCCGAAAACGATCCCGCCCAAACTCGCCAGATAAGGATGCAATCCTTCTTTGAGGCCGAATGCGATCGACAACCCGGAGAGACTGACAATTCCTCCAACCGAAAGGTCGATGCCGCCGCGGCCGCTCAAAATGACCAGCGTCTGTCCGAACGTTACAAGCGCAAGCAGCGTCGAGAATTGAAGGATAGAACTGAAGTTTGCCAGGCTGAAGAAGCCGGGACTGCGAACCGCGAAGAACGTCAGCGCAAAAATCCATAGCGCCCCCAGCCCGGCGAGGCGCATTCTCTTTAGCGTTGCCATCATAAGCTCATGCCGCCTTGAGACTCGCGCTTCGTTCTACGGCTGCGTCCAGAACCAGAACCAGCAACAGCAAGGACCCTGTGATCACTTGCTCCCAGAGCGACGGCACTCCGGCCAGGACGAAACCATTCTGCAGCAACCGGACAAGAAGGACGCCCAACATTGTTCCAGCAAGATTTGCCCGTCCGCCAAGAACTGAGGAACCGCCGAGCACTGCCGCGACCACCGCATCAAGTGCAATCGTTCCTCCGGTCGAAGTCTCGACATTCCTGTAGCGTGCGACGTACAGGAGCGCAGCAAAGCCGACCAGGAAACCGGTAATCGCATACACGAAAAACTTTGACCTCCCGACGGCTACGCCGGCCAACCGAGCCGCGCGCTCGCTACCGCCAACAGCCAGAACCGCAGTCCCCAGCGGGAGCCAGCGGAGGATTAACCATCCGATGAAATAAAATACCAGCACGTACACTGCGACGATTGGAACGCTCGCAATCGTACTGTTCACCAAAGGAGCAAGAGTATCCGGCAAACCCGAGATCCAACTCCCGCCCAGGAGGAGAAAGATTGCTGTCCTGTAAACCCCAAACAAACCAAGCGTTGCGATGATCGGCGGCACCTTGCCGACAACCACGATGAAACCGGAAACCATTCCGAGGCAGGTTCCCGCAATGGGCCCGAGAAGCACGATAGCGGCCAGCGGCCAACCGGCCTCGACACTCCAGCCGATGAAAATCGCGCTTATCCCCAAAGCGCCTCCGACGGCAATATCGATTCCGGCAGTCGCCAGGATGAATGAAATCCCCAGGCTGATCAGGAGCAGCTCAACGCTATTCTGCAAGACGGTCGTCAGATTCGCGGCCGTCAAAAAGTAAGGCGAAAAAGCCCGGAAAACGCCGGCCGTGCCCAGGCAGGCAAGCGCAAGGCTCACTTCCCGACGCCCTAGCAGCCTCCGTATCGAATATTCGTTCATCGTAAAATCCAGCTCGTCGGCAAGCCGCGGATTCGAAACTCCCAAACTTTCCTTCAAGAAATGCAGCACGATCTAAAACTTGAATTGCTCCACATTTTCCTTGGTGAAGACGGTGGGCGGACCGAGCAGGAGGACTTTTGTGGTCGCGTCATATTTCACAGGCTGTGAGAGCCCCGGAACTTCATTGCTCTCCGCGAACGGTTTTTCGTCGATGAGTTGTTTTCCGGCCCAGACCGTCAGATATCCAAGCTCGCGCGGATTCCAGAGCACGCTGAATCCGAACGCGCCGCTCTTCAAATACGACCGCACCGTGTTCGGCGATCCGTAGCCGGTTCCTATCACCTTCCCCGCTTTACCTGATGACTCTATTGCTTGTCCAACACCTGGGCAGGTGGTCGATGCCACTGCGATCAAGCCTTTCAAATCCGGGTTTGCCGTCATCAGGTCGGTTGCGATCTGGAATGCGCGTTGAGCGGTCCCTCCGGCAAATTGCGGCTTCAACAGCTCGATTTTAGGATACTTGTCTTTGACTCGCTGTTGCATGAAACCAATCCAGGTGTTCAGATTCGTCGCCGTCGCTTCGCCGGAAACGATTCCCACTTTGCCTTCTTCTCCAATCCGCTTCGCGAGTTCGTCAATGATCGTAAAGCCGAGATCTTGATCGAGAGCTTGAGCGACATAGACTTCCCGGGCACTCTTCGGCGCGTCTGAGTCCGAGGTGAAAATGTGAGTTCCCTTGTCCTTTGCCTTATTGAGGATCGGATCGATCGAGCTGGCATCCAGCACTGAGAGCGAGACAGCCTTAACTCCTTGATCAATCAGACCGTTGACGATCCGCAATTGTTCCGCCGGATTGGTATCCGTGGGACCTGTGTAAATGAACTCGACCCCGAATTTTTCGGCGGCCTCTTTGCCTCCCTCTTCCATCGCGTTGAAGTACGGGATTCCGACAATTTGTGGAACAAATGCCACCGTCGGCTTGTTCTGAGCCAGAGCCGTGGACGCGATGAACAGGCCTAGCAACAGGCCTTTTGCGGAACAGACATTGAATCGAGCAGCAATGCGCATACTTCCCTTTCGTTTATGTTTTCCCGGTATCGGGTATTTGATGATTAACAGTTGTTTCCAGCCCGGATTTTGCGCCAGTAATCCAGCTGACGACTTCCTCCGGGTTGGTTTGTGATCGAAGAACGTCGGCGACTTTGCGACCGCGTCGCAGCACCACGATCCGGTCTGCGACATCAAAGACATCTGTCAGGTTATGGCTCACGAGGAGAACGGCGTTCCCATTAGCGCGCAATTGGTTGATCAGCTTCAGCACCTTACGCGACTCGGCCACCGCCAAGGCGGCGGTTGGTTCGTCCATGATGACCAGCCTGGTCTCAAGATCCAGGGCTCGCGCGATGGCGACGGCCTGACGTTGACCGCCGGATAACTCAGAAATGAGCGATGAGGGAGAAGGAACATGCGCACCGAGATTCTCCAGCAGACTCAATACCCGGTCCCGCATTCCGCGCCGATCCATGATTGGCAGGCCAAAGACCGGGCGTAACATCTCTCGTCCCAGAAACACGTTCTCGTAAACGGTGAGATTATCGACCAGAGCAAGCTCCTGGTAGATCGTTGCAATGCCAAACGACCGCGCTCTGCTCGGGGAGTCAATTGAGACGAGGCGATCGTTGATTGCAACCTCGCCGGAGGAGGGAAGGTGCGCGCCAGACAATAGTTTGACCAGGGTCGACTTTCCGGCGCCGTTATCGCCCACCAGGGCAATCACTTCGCCGAGCCCAATCCGTACGGTGAGTTCGTGCAGCGCCACCACCGCCCCGAAATGCTTCGACACCTTGCGGGTCTGCAACCATCCTTCTCCGCTCACCAGCTTATCCTCCCGATTTGTAAACCGATTTACAACGTCTAGAAAAGAGCGCCCCCGTTTGTCAAGCAGCCATCGTTTTCAACACCGAAGGCCGGAGGGAAAACGCACGCCACAGAAGGAAACGAAGAGGATTTGAACAGAAGGCCACAAAGATCACAAAGGGGATAGAGTTTGAGGACATGGCTGGGCTTATTTTCGTGTCCCGAGCGCGGCGGAAGTCGTTCGAATTTTTGCGTCGATTTCGAAAGTGCTACTCAGGGCGGCTAAGCGAGTTCCACTTGCAGTTTAGCCTCTCCTGGAGCCGAGGATCTTCAACAGCAGCGCGAACCACATTTCGGCAAACCCAATCATTTCCATCTTTGTTTCCTTTGGCCTTCTGTTCAAATTTTCTTCTGTTCTTTCCGTATAGTTTTCCTGTCTCGTGCCATTCAGGACAGGGCACGAGCGTACTCTGCGGTCTTCTGTACTTGACACGTCCTCTTGTTCTTCGCTATGTCAGGTCCGGGCTGTCAGTAAAAGCTTTTACAAACACGCTGGAATTGAAGGTCATATGCGAGTCGGCGCGGAGAATGGGAAACCCAGCAAAGCCACCCTGCGAGATGTGGCGCGCCGCGCGGGTGTCGCGAGCTCGACAATTTCTCGCTACCTGAACGGGAGCCTGGAACTGCCTTCTTCGACGCGGAACCGCGTTCAGTCCGCAATCGCGGAATTGAGTTATCGTCCGAATGCCCTCGCCCGTAGTTTGCAAGCAGGGCGCAGCCACATTCTTGGATTGATCGTTCCCGATTTGTCCAATCCTTTTTTTACCAGCGTGGCAGACTCGGCGGCCGCCGCTGCTTACCGCGAAGGTTATTCCATCTTGCTCTGCGCCACCGGGAACGATCCGAAGCGTGAAACGCACTATGTGAATCTCCTTGTTGCCGGTCAGCTTGACGGCCTTATTTATCTTGGAGCCCATCGTCGAAACTCGGCGCTCGAGGCGATGAGGCGAACGGAACTTCCGATCATCATTGTCGACGAAGAGATCGAAGGCGTGGCCGGCGGACGCCTTTTCGTGGACAACCGTCGTGGCGGATATTTGGCCACGGAGCATCTCCTTCATCTTGGACACCGCGATATCGCGTTCATCGGCGGTGAAGCCGACCTATTAACAACCGTCGAACGTCGGCGCGGATACGAAGACGCCATGCTCGAAAGAGGCCTCGTCCCGCAGCGCAATCGAATGGTCATGGGCCAGTATACAACCGAGTTTGGTAGCCGGGCCGCGTGCGAACTCCTGATGAAGAACATCGCGCCCACAGGAATTTTTGCCGCCAGCGATGTCGTGGCGATTGGTGTGTTGCAAGCCGTACGCGAACTGGGACTGACCATTCCCGATGATCTGTCGCTCGTTGGTTTCGACGATATCCCAATGACGGGCATGCTCGCGCCTCCGCTCACCACGATCTGGCAACCCGCCGAAGAACTGGGTGAAACCGCTGTCTCGATGCTGGTCCGTCACGTACGCGACAAAGCGCCGCTTGTGCGCGAGACCTTGGGCGTGCGCCTCCAAATCCGAAGCTCAACTCGTGAGCGCAGGCGAGGCCGGCCGAAAATTCACCCTCGCAAAGGGCCCCGGAGAAATCAGGCCCATCATGTGCCTCCCCTTTCCAGCAACCGTGCGTTCTCTAAAATGAGCGCCTGAAGTTTCACCCAGACAACAACTCGATAACCCCACATATGAAGACAAAAAAACGATTGGCTGCAGCGAGCCTCTGCTTGGCGGTGGCATTACTTTGTCCGGTAGCCCTGCTTGCGCAGGGAGCCCAAAAAAAGATGAGCGTCGGATTGGTTTTGATCAATCTGCAGGCGAAGTTCTTTAACGATATCAATGCAGGTGCCGCGGAAGCTGCAAAGCAGGCTGGAGTCAACCTTCAAGTCATTGACGGCAATAACGATCCGACCGCCCAGGTAAATGCTGTCGAGACTCTGACTCAGCAAAAAGTGGATGGCATTATCATGGTCGCAATCGATGTGAAAGGGATAGTGCCCGCTTTGCAGGACGCCGCGAAAAGTGGCGTGAAGATCGTCGCGGTAGACGCCAAAGTCGAGGATCCAAGCGTCAAAGCCTTTATCGGCGTGGACAATGCCAAGGCGGGAGCGGATTTTGGGGATTTCGTTGGCAAATACATTACCGAAAATATGGGAGGCAAAGCCAAGATCGGAATTATCGGCGCTCTGAATTCTTTTATCCAGAATCAGCGAAGAGACAGTTTCATCGACTCCGTTAAGAAGGTTCCCGGAGTGACGATGGGCAATACGGTGGATGGGCAGAACGTGCAGGAACGTGCATTGGCGGCGTCCGAGAATCTTGTGACCTCGTCCCCGGATATTAACGTCATCTATGCCACGGGTGAACCGGCTCTGATTGGAGCCATTGCTGCCCTCGAAGCACAGGGAGCGACTAAACGCGTCAAGCTCTTCGGCTGGGATCTTTCCAAGCAGGCAGTCAAAGCGATGGACGACGGCTTTCTTGTCGGTGTGGTGCAGCAAAATCCCTATCAGGAAGGTATGGAAGCAATCGATGCGCTGCTGAAGCTCGCGCAGGGTAAAGACGTCCCCTCGTTTATCAATGTTCCGGTGGAATTTGTCACCAAGGACAACTTGGAGAAATTCAAACCGGCGTTCAAATAGCGACATCCATTAGTAATTTGTTAGTGCTACATGGCAACGCCTTTGCTTGAGATGCGGAGGGTGAAGAAGCGGTTTGGCGCTCTGGAAGCCCTCCGCGGTGTAGACCTTGAGCTCTTTGCGGGGGATGTGCTCGCCCTATTGGGCGATAACGGTGCCGGTAAATCGACCCTGATGAAGATCCTCGCGGGTGCCATTGCCCCGGACGACGGGGATATTCTGTTCATGGGACAACCGGTTACTTACCACAATCCCGGAGGAGCTCGCGCTCTTGGTATTGAAATGGTTTATCAGGATCTTGCCCTCTGTGATTCGCTGGACGCCGCGCACAACCTGTTTCTTGGTCGTGAACCTGTCCGCAACCTGGCGGGAGCCCGCTTTGTTGACCGCCGACGGATGTATCGTGAGGCGCGCCGCGCCCTCGACGATCTGCACATTGTTGTCCACTCGCTCACCACTCCGATTCGTTTCTTATCGGGCGGCCAGCGTCAATCGATTGCCATCGGCCGCGCCGTCACTTTCCAACCTAAAGTGCTGATTCTCGACGAACCGACCGCCGCGCTCGCGGTACGCGAGGTCGAGAAAGTACTCTCGCTGGTCGAAACATTGCGCGCCCAGGGGGTCTCCGTTGTTTTTATCACCCATCGCTTGCAAGATGTGTTCCGCGCTTGTGACCGCATTGCCGTGCTCTATGAAGGCACTTTGCGTGCTCAGCGCCGGGTTGAGAATACTTCACTCGAAGAGGTCGTAGATTTAATGATGGGGATTGCGTGATGTCTGCTCCCTCTCGTTTCTCTGGCGAGACGCACGCGCCCATCTGGCGCACCTGGCTTAAGCAAGAGCACAAAGCTTTTCAACTGGGGTTGGCAACGGTGCTGCTGACACTGGTCGTCATTTTATCCTTGTTCACACAAACCTTTCTGACGACCGGGAACATTCTTAACGTTTTTCGCCAGGCGGCTCCGACCTTGATCGTTGCCGTGGCCATGACGCTTGTCATCACCTCGGGTGGAATTGACCTGTCGGTCGGCTCCAGCCTGGCGCTAGTCGGCGTTCTCGCCGCGACCATGCTTTCAGCGGGAATATCCTGGTGGCTTGTCGTGCTCGCGATGCTAGCCTTCGGCTCCGTTATCGGATTGGTCAACGGCCTGCTCGTGACCCTCGGTGGGCTTCCTCCTTTTATTGCAACCTTGGCCTCGCTCAGCGTGCTGAGAGGTATTGCACAGATTATAACCAAGGGATATTCCATTCCACTCCCACCGAATAGCGCCTTTATCGAACTCGGTCGCGGCTTCCTGTTCGGCATCCCCTACCCGATTGTAATCGCTGCATTAGCTTTGTTCATCGGCCATCTTCTCTTCAATCGTACGCGACTTGGAATCTACGTTACGGGCCTGGGTTCAAGCGAAGAAGCGGTCCGGCGCAACGGCGTTAATACTAACCGGGTGAAGATCAGTGTCTACATGTTCTCAGGTCTCCTCGCCGCAATTGCGGGCATGATAACCAGCGCGCGCCTGGCCTCCGGTTCGAGTTATTCCGGAGTCGGCTTTGAGCTGGATGTCATCTCCGCCGTCGTACTTGGCGGCACCAATTTGTTTGGCGGAGATGGTACGCTGCTTGGCACTTTTTTTGGCACTATTATCCTCGCGGTGATTGGAAACGGGCTAATCTTATTGCAAGTCTCCCCGTTCTACGAACAGATCGTCAAAGGTGTCATCCTGGTCCTCGCCATTATCCTCAATCGAGGCGCTTTGCGGCGCGCTTTTAAAACTTAAAAACCATGTCAACAAACATACAAACAGTCCTGGGGCCGATAGCAAGTGACGTTTTGGGTGTGACGCTCATGCACGAACACTTGCTGATGAGCTTTGCCACCTGGCATCATGCCCCGAAATCCGCGTCTCGCCTGAAACTTCGGGATGCACCGGTCTCGCTTTCTATCCTGGGTGAGTTGCGGATGGATCCGTTTGTTAATCTGGATAACCTTCAACAATACGATATCGATCTATCGGCACGAGAAGCGCAGCAGTTCGCGGATCTCGGCGGCCAGACCATCCTGGATCCGACGAATCGCGGCATCGGGCGGGACCCGCAGGCCTTGTCGGCCATCTCGCGGCGAACCGGGCTGAATGTGGTTATGGGTAGCGGATACTACCTTGAAGTCTCTCATCCACCGGTCGTGCGCCAGATGACTCCTGACGATATCGCAGCCGAGATCGAGCAAGATATTAAAGACGGCGTCGACGGGACCGGCATTCGCGCCGGCTTTATCGGTGAAATCGGCGTTTCGGCTCGATTCACGCCGGAGGAAGAGAAAGTGTTGCGCGGCGCCGCTCGCGCTCAGAGACGCACTCAGGTCCCGCTCATGGTTCATCTCCCCGCCTGGGAACGTCTGGCAGGCCGCGTTCTCGATGTCGTCGCGGAAGAAGGCGTTGACCTCAATCATGTCATTCTCTGCCATATGGGTCCGTCATGGCGAGACTTCGACTATCAAGCCGGTCTTGCTCAGCGCGGCGCGTACCTGGAGTATGACATGATTTCGATGGACTACTATTATGCGGACCAGAACGCTCAATGCCCAAGTGACGAAGAAAACGCCGCCGCCATTCGAAACCTGATCAAATCAGGATATGCGGAGAGGATTCTAATCTCGCAAGATGTTTTCCTCAAGATGATGCTGACTTCACACGGAGGCTTCGGCTATGGCTACATTCTCCGCCATTTCGTGCCGCGCTTGCGGCGCCTCGGGGTCACACAGCGTGATGTCAAGACACTCCTCGAACATAATCCCCGTCGCGTCTTCGATGATGCAGCCCGAGAACAGAAGACCGTTTTAGAAGCTCGTTAGCTGAAGATGAATGGATCGGGAAATTTTAACAAAAGATAGGAAAGGAATCTTCTTCCTTCGTTCAGGCAAAAGCGGCGTCCATTGTTCTCCCGACCTTCTGTAAATCATGGAACCTTAACGAGCAGATGTCCTCTTTCGTCAGTCGACGTCGGCAGTACCGGTAAATCGCGGGTTGCAGGGCCTTCTGTTACTTTGCCGTTCGGATCAAATGTCGATCCGTGACATTTGCAGTAGAATGATAGATCTCGCTCCGCTGTTAGTTTGCACTTCCTGTGCGTACAAAAGGCGGAAAAGGCCATAACTTTCGGGCCTTTGCGAACCACGTAAAACCCCAGGTCGCGGAAGCTGCCATAGACTCCGTCTGCGGCGTAATTACTCATCGGCCCGGCATCTACCGTTCGATCTGAGCGGGGATCATTGGCATTGCGCGCTTCTGTGGCTCTGGAACTGGTGACAACCGCTGCCACCAAAACCAGGAACCGTCTCCGGTTCAATGCCGTGTTCGCACAAGCTTGGTCGTCTTTATCCATCTGTCCGTCTCAATACTCAAACACCAGGCTCGTAATGAGGCCCCAATGTAAATCGTCACGCGCACCCCTGTCGATTGGGAAAACAAACGCCGCTCCAAGCCGCGGCTGTATGCCACCGATCGTTTTGAGATTGACCCGGAACCCGAGATCTCCGGTTAGGCTGTTGTGCCCACTATCAGCCTGGTTCAACTGCCTTTCACCTGACAACTCAAACATCGGTATTAGCTGTTGCACACCCGGTAAGGGCAATTCTTTGTGCTGAATCGTATAACCGAAAACGAAACCGTATTCGAACGTTTGCAAGCCGCCATCTTCACCAGGGCCATATAACATAGAATAGCCAAAGACCGATTGAAGCGTGAAATGGTCGCCGAGCCTCAGGTCGTTAAACAGCTTGGGAACGAGCTCGGTATTTTGGCTGAAAGACGAGTCGACCGGAATCCCAACTTCGATTCCGACGCCGAAAGTGGAGTCGACAAATCCATTGCCTGAAACGTATTGATAGATGGGATGGCGCGCGCCGATGTCCATGTTGTCGATGCCTCTCGATACTTCCCCGTCACTCACCTCCCGTACGTAAGGTAGTTCCAATTCGAGCGTCAAGAGGCCAAAGCCCTTCTCGATCTCTGCCTTGAAGGTGTCGCTATGCTGATTGTCTCCTCCGGTGTGCAGCCAATCAAAGCGTCCTTCGTTGGTTTCCAGGTCTGAGTCATCCACGAGGAAAGGCTCAGGAAATACGCCTTCTCCATACGCGCTGCGATGATCAAGCAAATTGAAGAGACCATACCGAGTGCTTGCGGGTGACGCTGCAACGGATGACTCCATGACCGTGGATCCTGCTCGAACGGAAGAGGTTGCGGTGACGGCCACGCATAGCAAACCGGACAGCATTCGTAAATTCATCGCGCCAAAATTAACTGAAGCCCGGTTGTCCGGCTTTCGCTGGCTTGCTATTTTTTAACGGCGTCTTGCGCTGTTTTTTGATGGTGTCGACGAGAAGATGTTTGCCCGTGACCCACAACTTGGCACATTGTCGCCGTACCCTGTCCCTTGGAACGTCAAATGGAAGAAGACTGCGCGCCCGAACTTAGCGTTACGCCTGCGTTCACAGAACGCCCGGCCTGGTATGCCATTGGCAATGGTTGGCGGCATTTGCACGGCAGCATAGCCGCCATCGGCTTAAGCTTCGAGTGGCATGCCTTTACGGTGCGGAAAGAATTTAATTGGGGTAAAAGCTTTCATCCAGGCAGCATCGAAGTCTGCTTGAACCGCGAAGGCAACGGCCGCGTCTCCGCCACCAATAACGAAGCCGCCTTCACGCCGTTGACGATTGGGTTTTATCGGCGCGGCGAAGAAGCTTTGCCCGCTACGCGGCAGGCGAACCAGCAACACCAATTTCTCACCGTAGAAATGTCATACGATTTTCTGCGGCGGCACTTAAGCGATTTCGTCACCTCGCTCCATCCTCTCGTCCGCGATGTGGTCTCCGGACGATCCGAGAAATCCGCGGTTGCGCCCACCACGCGATTGTCGAGCCGTCAGCAACAATTGCTCGCGAGCCTGCGGGATGCGCCGGTAATGTCCATGGCGCAATCGGTCTGGTACCAGGCCAAGGCGCTGGAATTGGCGGCTGAATTGTTCTTTGTCGGGCCTAATAACGACCAGGAACTATTCTGCCAGCGGCAGAAGCGGCTTTCCGCCGAGCGGGTCGAAAAAGTGATTGCGCTGCTGCGCGAAAGATTGGCCAGTCCGCCGAGCCTCGAAGAATTAGGTCACGCCGTCCATTGTAGTCCTTTTCATTTGAGCCGGACGTTTTCGGGCGCAACGGGTATGACAATTCCGCAATACGTACGCCAGCTTCGGATGGAACGCGCAGCCGGGCTGCTGCGCTCGGGCAGATTTAACGTCAGCGAGGCTGCGCTGGAAGTAGGCTACTCAAGCCTCAGCCACTTTAGCCAGGCGTTTCACGATACCTTCGGCTGCTGCCCCGGCCTCTATCCCCTACGGACACCAACACAGAGGTCTTCGCTCAAACGGCGCAGATAGAACAGAAGGGTGAAGAGAGTTTGAACAGAAGGCAGCGAAGGACTCAAAGTACTAACCCGCAAAAATCACGCAAAGGTCGAAGCGACGAGCTCACTGCGGGCTAGGAAGCTCTTAAACAGACGCTGCGCGTCTGTTTAAGAGCCTGTTTTAGATAAATGAATTGAGACAAACTGTTGCATAACTATTCTCTCTAAAAAGCAGTCGAATTTTCCGGCGTAGCCGGGGAATTCTGCTGCCTGAGCCTGCATCGATCACAAATCTCTAAGGATTTGTGAGCGATGCAGGCTAACCGGATATATCTAACCTTTTTCCTTCGTTTCCTTCGCTGCCTTCTGTTCAAATTTCTTTTTGCCTTCTGTGATAAAACGATCGTGAAGTGCATGAAAGGCATGCGAGAACTCTGGACGCACTTGGGTTCCTGACCGCACTTGGGTTCCTGACCAGATACCCGGCAATTTATCACGCTTAAGAAAGCACGGTTTTTGTCGAACTATATTGAGGAGATGGACCCGAAAGATTTGGAGAATGCCGGATGGCAGGTATACTTCGATCTCATGCGCACGATTAAGTCGAATCTCGCGAACCTCCTTTGCGTCGCTCTTCTTGCGATTTTCGGCACGGAGGCCCCCGCTCAATCTAAATCCGAGAGCACAGATTTCGCGCGCTACGCCATGAAGTTGCCTGAAAATACCCTGGTCAAAATCCAGCCCAAGGTCCCGATATTGCGCCCGAATAACGGGCTATCTGGTTCAGGCGACGGAGCAAGTTCGTCTTTGAGCGGGAAGAACAGTCTGGGTGCCGGCCAGGGCGAATACCCCTGGAAGCTCGGTATCACCACAACAATCTTTTGGGTAGGTGAGGAAGCGGCCGTCAACAATCCGGTCTCGAACGATAAAAGCGCCTGGGACACTGGCTGGTTCACAAACTATGGCGGTTACGACAGTCCGAACTCCGTAGACCGACAAGGTTTTATCCCAACCAATTTTGTTCCGCACCAGAATCCGTTCTACGTTGCGCTCCCGTACAACGACGTCGACGATCATCACACGAAACCGGAAGCCTCTCAGGTAATTCCATGGTTCAAGAATTCTTTTGCGCAGGATGGGCAATCTGTCTGCAAAGGCCGATGGGTGGCTATCCGCCACGGGAAAAAAGTGTGTTACGCGCAGTGGGAAGACGTCGGACCCTACCAAACAGACCACTGGCAATATGTTTTCGGGGATGAACGTCCCAGACCGAACTGCAACCGAGACGCCGGCTTGGACGTTTCTCCAGCTGTTCGTGACTACTTAGGTCTCGACAGCATGGGTACCTGCGACTGGAAATTCGTCGACTTCTTTCGCGTTCCACGAGGGCCCTGGGCGATTTACGGTGATAACAACACCTTCAGCCGCCTTCGTCGCCCGAAGACGACGTCCGTCGCGGCAGCCAGCCACTCCGTCGTGCCGTTCTAGCCCGCATCGCTCACAAATCCTTAGAGATTTGTGAGCGATGCAGGCTCAGGCAGCAGAATTCCCCGGCTACGCCGGAAAATTCGACTGCTTTTTAGAGAGAATAGTTATGCACCAGTTTGATTTTGGTACCACTCTCCTTCTTGTGTCCGCCAGCAAAACTGGTGCCGGATGAACTAAGACAAACTGTTGCAGAACTCAGGAGTCAGTACAGGAGTTGCAGAATGGATAAGCGCTTCCATTGGACAGTTCGAACCTTCAGCGTCCATCTGCTGGCAGAACCATAAAAGTTCGCTTCTGAACAAGTGCTGAGGCGGGCCTGTTGCGCATAAGGAGCCGATCCGCTCATCGATTCTGTAACTCCTGCAACTCCCTGAATTCTGAGTTCTGCCTTCATCCTCCGAGTTTGCTCGTGCCACGATAAAAATCGCGCCGTTCGTTCCGAGGTTGCGATCAATGACTGGTGTCGCCCGAGATTAAGACCGTCGCGGACCGGATGGTATGGCTAATGTCTCTTTAATCTTGGCGAGAGTTTTATCTTTTTCTGTCCCCCACACCACAATATGTCCGAAATGTCCCACGGAGCTTAGGTACCACTTTTCGCCGTTTGCAACCGCCCGAGAATGCAGGGCCCGGATGTCATCGTCCGGAGTCAAATGCTCAACAACCTCCCGGAAAGCGGCCACAAAGGTCCACCCCTTTTTTAAAAGAGGCCCGATCTCCAGCATTTGTGCCTCGGTCAATTTTGCAAACTGGACAATTTCCTCAGGTTTTTGGATCAGGTTCCTGCCTCTGACTTCCGCGTAGAACCAGTTTCCGAGAATTGCCTTTATTCGAGCAAGGGCCTTCTCAATAGCTGCGGGACTCGGGGGAGGTTTAACCACCGCCACAGCTTCCTTGCCTGCTGGCTTTTGCGCACCAAGGGCAGTTTTACCGTCTGCGCGTGCGATGCGCCCCGGCATCTTTTGATCCTCGCCGTCGTCGAGCTCCTCAGATGTCCATTCAATTTCCTTTCGGCCAGACTTATGGGATCGATCCTCTCGCGGCATGTTGATCTCCGCAAGCGCACCATTCAGGCTGCGTCTACCTGCTTTGACCTCCCGATAAAGGGCCAGGTTCGCGTCTCTAATCTGCCGTGCCTCGAAAACTCTCTGCTCATTAATGCCAATGTACTTCGCCGCTTCGGCCACAGGCCCTCTTGGCCTTCCTAACGCTTTGGTGTTCTCCGGTTCCCGATTTAATCCAATTTGCTCAGACCAATCCAGCGCGACCGCAGCTTTTTGACCTATGCTAAGATGCCGTCTTCTAAGATTGAGGCTTAAGACAAAATCCTCCGGGCTTCCCTTGCCGCTTTTCGGGTCAAATTGCTCCATCCTCGGCTTCACGCCGGCGATTTGACACGCCCTGTAGCGATTCCGACCGTCCAAGATAAGGCCTTTGTGAAGAATGATCGGTTCAAGTTGTCCGCGTTGCTTGATATCTCGAACGAGCAATTCCATCTCCTCGGGAGGGAGCTCAGGGAAGAGGGCGGCGAATGGATGCGGTGCCAGGCGTTTGGTCATGAGAGTTCTCCCGCAGAGGCAATCGAAATCAAGTCATTGTTTGCCGGCTCGGTGAGCCGCACTTTGGGCGGTCCGCAGGAACTTAATTGTCCGATTTTAACAACCTTCTTCTGCGGGCAAGGGAGGAGGCGTGTCTGGAAGATTACATGCGGATCCGACGTAAAGCAGAAACCGCACTGCATTTTCAAAAATGCGAAATTTGGTTCCCGACCGATCGAAACCCTGAACGAACCGCTCCGGAGTTGCCTTAAGTGCACCTGAAGAATATGGCCGACCACCACCATGACGTATATTTATAGAAAAACTTTTCAATATATTATCTATGATAAATCAACTTGTCGACGAAAATTTTGGCATAGAGTCCGGCGGACGACCCATGTGCAATCAAATCGATCCTCATCTCATGCTGGAGGCCGGACCGGCTCCTGAGGTGCGATCCAGTATTTTCAAAGCCAGACTTGTGAAATCGGATTTCTCGCGCCGGACTAGTCTCCTTTAGCGCACGATTGAGGCTACGCGCACCCGCTTTCGCCTCCTGATACAGGCTTGGGTTTGCGTCTCGGATTTGACGCACCACCAAAAGACTCTTTGCTCGTTAACGCCGATCTATTTGCCGCTTCCGACGGAGTCCCTCTTGGCTTTTCTATGATTCACACTTGCGCCGCAACTGAGGAGAATGGTTGTATTGCCCTCTCTGTTCTCTTCTGCATGCGGTGAAGGTTTTGCATATGGGCAGCGTTGCAGCGGGTGCGCAGTTACGTTTTCCCAGGGGATGGCAAGAAAAGCTTAATTCAACCTAATATCCGTTTTCAACGAATAAGATTACCCTCTCCGTTGTCTGGCGTCCCCACGATGGCCAAGGCGCCGCCAGCAAATCCGTCCATGGCGACTGACGTTCCAAACCCATCGAAAAGCGAAGCGTCACTGGCGACGATCTTTTCCACCAGCGGCCAGGACATGCCCTGGCGCTGGAAAAAGTAGACGGCCCCGCTGCCAGGCGCCACGTCATCGTCCGACGGATCACCCACAACCGCATAATTGCCGCTGAGCGCAACCGACTGACCAAATCTTTTCACCCCTTGCTGAGTGACCGCACCGGGTTCGAGCTTGGCCTGCTGGATCCAGATTGAACCCGTCCGCGCAAACACGTCCTGCTTCTCGGATAAAAAGGGTCGATGATCAAGCTGGTTGACCAAGCTTCTGCTCGCTCTGCGTCGCCTTGTCGCTGTCGGTTTTTGTCTTAACTACCAGCGACCTCACGTCTACTTCTGGTTTTTTCCGTTTGCGCGCTTGTTCCAGGAACAACGACTGGACTTCCACCCCCACCTCTTCCGAAGCCCGGCGAACGTACGTCGGCGCTTTCATTTGTTCCCGAGCCTTCACGTTGTCCTTCCAATACATATCAAGGATTTCATCGACCCGCTGGCGCAATTCCGCGTCCTCAACCGGAAAACAGATCTCCACGCGCCGAAAGAAATTTTTGATCGTCCAGTCCGCGCTCGCGAGATAGATTTCCGGGTTGCCTGCGTTCTCGAAGCGATAAATCCGGCTGTGCTCTAAAAACCGGCCGACGATGCTCCGCACAACCACATTGTCGCTTACCCCGGGTATTCCTGGACGCAGGCAGCAGACACCCCTTACCAATAGCCTGATCTTCACACCGGCTTGGGAAGCCAGATACAGGGCCTTGATGACCTCTTCGTCGACCAGCGCGTTCACCTTGCCGAAAATCGTGGCGGGCCGGCCAGCGATGGCGTGATCCACTTCGCGCTGGATCATTTCGAGGACAAACTTATGAAGCGTTTTCGGTGCTGCCTTAATCTTTTTTAGTTCGGGAAATATCGAAACACCTGTCAACCAGTTGAACAACTCTGCGCTGTCATTTGTTATTTCCTCGTCGCAGGTTAGCAACCCGAAATCTTCGTAAAGCTTAGCCGTCGATGGATTGTAATTCCCCGTTCCGAGATGGAGGTAACGACGGATGCCGTCCTCTTCCCTGCGAACAACCAGCGCAAGTTTTGCCCGCGTCATCAAACTAGCGATTCCATAAACCACATGAACGCCTGCTTCCTGGAGCGTTCTTGCCCATTTGATGTTTGCTGCTTCGTCGAAACGTGCTTTGAGTTCGATCACCACCGTCACCTGTTTTCCTCTCTAGCCGCCTCACCCAGAGAGGCCACGATCGGAGAATCACCGCTGGTGCGATAGAGCGTCTGTTTGATCGCCAGAACGTTAGGATCTTCCGCAGCCTGCTCAACGAAATCGAGAACTGTCTGAAAGCTCTCATAAGGATGATGCAACAAGATCGGTCTACGCCGGATTTGCGAAAAAATGTCTTCTTCATCGCCCGATGCGGTCACTACCGAAGGCACAAACGGACGGAACTTTAGATCCGGCCGATCTACTTCAGAAATTACCGGCATCAGGCGGAGAAAATTGATCGGCCCTTCGACCTGATAAAGATCGTCCCCGGTCAGACCGAAGGTTTGCAACAATTGATCGGCGATGTGGCGCGGACAATCTTGCTGAACTTCCAGGCGGACCGCATCCCCACGACTCCGTTTCCGTAACTCAAGTTCGATCGTCTTCAGCAGATTGTCCGTCTCTTCTTCGTCCAGATACAAATCGCTGTTCCGGGTAACACGAAACTGATAAGCGCCCTTCACACTGACGCCATTGAAGAGAGAACCAACCTCCGCCTGGATCAGGTTCCCGATGAAAATGTAACGGTACATCCCTTTCTCCCCGGCCCGGTATGGCAGCAGGCGCGGCAGAATACGCGGAACCTGGACCACGGCTAGATTGGTGCCGGCTCTGCCATCAAGCTCAACGGCAACGTTCAAACTCTTGTTCAACAATTGCGGGAAAGGATGGACAGGGTCTACCGCGAGCGGCGTCAGCACCGGAAAAACCATTTTCTCAAAGTACTGCGTGTAGTACTCTCTCTCTTCGTCGGTGAGCTCATCATAACGGAGAAAAAAAATGCTGTTTTTCTCCAAGGCTGGAACCAGTTCCTGATTCCAGGTACGATACATATCGTCGACCATCTGACGGACCCTCGCTGAAATGGCCGCGAGCTGTTCACCCGGGCTCATTCCGTCGGGGCCGGGCGCGCTGATATTGCTTTGACGTTGCTGCTTCAGGCCGGCAACCCGCACCTCAAAGAATTGATCGAGATTTGAGGCGACAATACAAAGGAATTTCAATCGCTCAAGGAGCGGATTGTTCGGCTCCTGAGCCTCTTCCAAAACCCGCTGATTAAACTCCAACAAGCTTAGTTCGCGGTTGTTATAGAGTGAGGGATCAGACAGGATCGGGGAAGTTTCTGCGCCCATAGACCGTTTTCGATCAGTCTGCTTTCCACGTCGTTGCTCGCGCATATTTAATCGCACAGCGGGGTCTTCGGTTTTCGATTTCTGACGACCCCTTACAGTACACGATCCAGGACGCCTTGTCCCATCCTCAGACTCGTCCCTGGCATGATCGGGAATGCTTCGAACGGATCGCAGCGCCTGGACCATTTTTCCGACGAGAAAGGTGTGCCGCCGCAGTCGCAGTTCATCGATTTCTACACCAAGTCGCTTGAGTTCCTCACCAACGACGCCCTGCTTATCACCGAGGAAGTTCATCGTGGCCGGTCGCGTGATGCTGTGGGCAATGCGCGAGCCGCCAATCGCTGCGGGCAAAACTACTTCGTTGGCACCGGCCTGCAAAAGCTTTTTCTCGGTGCTAGGTTGCTCGCCCCGGGCGATAATCCGAAGATTGCGGTTTAAATTCCGAGCCGTCAACGTGATGAAAACATTGAGCGTATCTTGGGGGAGAACCGTAGCATTTGGCGTGTCTCACGATTGATTGTTAAGAGATGTGCCTTACAGGGTGATCGTGGCTTCCATGTAACGTGCGCGTTGGCTGAAAGAGTGATGCGCATCGCGGCCATCGTACAGCGCACGCTTCTTTTGCTAATCGGACGTGGCGTTTCCAGTCCCGGGCACCGGAGATGCTCCGATTTTTGGGCTGGCACCTGGGGCGGGAAGCGAAAGCAGGACGGGTGACTTATTCGGCGAAGCTTCGGGCTTGACTGGCGGATCGGGTTTCGCCGGCGGATTTGCCAAGGCCTGGTCGTTTTTTCCCGCCGGTGAAGCCGCCGGCAAAATCACGACACGCGGTGTCGGGGAAGCTCCGGGTTCGGGCGAGCCCTCGACGCCCGGTACAGGCGAGCCTTCGGGAGTCGCGGAAGGGGATTCCGTGGCTTGTTCGGTTTTCGCTCGCGTCGTCGATCGCCTGGTGCGGTGACTCGGAGTTGGGCTGGAGCCTGACTTGCCCGTAAAGAATCTTTTCAGGCTGTGGTAGACGTTGTGCCAGGTGTCATCGGCTCGTGCAGACGGCGTGAGAGACAAAAGAAGCAACAGTGCCGATATCACACGGACGGAACGCAAAAGCCATCGAGCAGACCTCATCCTGGTTATCATCGTCCATTTTCTGCCTCACGTTAAATGAAATATTGTTCCAAAACCAACGCTTCCTGCTGTGGTAGGAGATCTTCCTCAGACATGGTTTAAATCTCAATTTCGCCCGCGAATTGTTGCGGATGCGAAAGCGAGTCGAACGGGCCGCAAGATGGACCTGACAGCAGCGGCGATCTCTCTTACCTCGCGTCAGAGCGGTAGCCGGGAAGGAATGTCACTTCGAAGCAGGAAATCAGGATCCAAACACTTACTTCTCAAGGAATGCCTCTTCAAAAAATGCTGCGTAGAGCTGCGCCGGCGACCTCTCAAATATTTTCTCAAGGTTCCTTTTCAAGCAGACGGTTATATTTCTTGAGTACTTCGCGCAGACGCTCGTGGGGCAAAGCGTAGAAGGTGTTGCCGTTGATCCCACGCATTGTTTTCGCCGCTATCAGCGCGTTGATGATCGCCTCTTCAGTGGCCTGCACAGTGGCGGTAAGCAAAGGATCCAAGTCATCGTTTTTCAGCGTAGACCACCGCTGCCGGCCGTCGATCAACGCAGGCACCGCCGTCGAGAAAGCAATGAATAGATCGCCCGACGAGTTGGTGCTGACGGCACCGGTACGCGCGACTCCGAGCGCCGCGCGTTTTGCGACTCGCTTTAATTGATGCGGCATAAGAGGCGCATTGGTCGCGATAACCACCAGAATTGAACCTTCTTTTTCCGACTCCTTGTGGACGATCGGTTGAAGCTCGCCAACCTCCATTCCGACCGGCACCCCGGAGACCATGAGATTCTCGCGACGGCCGAGATTTACTTGAACCAAAACACCCACACAAAGGTCTTCGGCTCCTTTTGACAGAATGCGTGAGGCGGTACCAATACCGGCCTTGAACCCAAATGCGCGCATACCCGTGCCGCCGCCCACGTTACCCTCAGCGACTGCTCCGCTCGTCGCTCCATTCAAGGCGGCAAAGACATCCTCTTTATTTACGTGGAAACCGTTGATATCGTTTAGTTCGCCATCCCATGTTTCGCCTACCACCGGAAGGCTGAAGTTGTCCGTACCCTGAAACTTCCTGGTGCCCCATTCAATAACTGCGTCGCGCACCACGCCCACGCTGTGGGTGTTAGTCAGCAGCACCGGTCCTTCCAGGAACCCGGACTCTTCCACCCAGGCGCTGCCGGTCATTTCTCCGTTCCCATTGAAAGAAAACACCGCCGCAGGCACCGCTGTGTTGCTGTTGTCCTTTCCAAGCGGCAGAATAGCCGTGACGCCGGTACGGACCGGCCCTTTACCAACAACGAGCTTTCCCTCCTCTTCCACCAGAGTTGTATGACCAACCTCGACGCCGCGCACATCGGTGATGGCATCGAGTTCGCCGGCCGTCCCCTGGAAAGGAACTCCTAAATCGCGCGCCCGTACAAGCCCAGGCGTGACGCGGGCTGAAGCCGTGAAGGTGCAGACGAAAACCAACACCACCGACATCACCTGCCGGTCGGAAATTTTCGCGAACCCGAGTTTCATTGAGGAAGACAAAAGATATAAGGTGCCTTAGGGAAGGCGTCTAGTGCGGCGAGTACCCAACCCGCTAGACTTGAAATCTAAATTCGCTGCTCTATTGGTATGGGGTTCCTGGCTCGATGCCCGCCGGAAGAAGTTACATTCTTCGTTCCGGACTGATGTGAAATCTGGAGCATCTGGCCTTTATCCATACATTTTTCAACCAAGTGTTAACTTGCCAAATTCATGAATAATACAAAAGCATATGCCGCTCACGGTGCCACGGATTCGCTCGCGCCCTTCAGTTTGCAACGCAGGGAGGCGGGCGCCCACGACGTCCAGATTGACATCTTGTATTGTGGTGTGTGCCACTCCGATATCCATCAGGTGCGCAACGAATGGAGTAACTCAATCTATCCGATGGTGCCCGGACACGAAATTGTCGGACGCGTGATCAAGGTGGGCGAGCAGGTGACAAAATTCGGGATCGGAGACCTCGTCGGCGTTGGATGCTACGTCGATTCATGCCGCGAATGTCCACAATGCAAGTCCGGCCAGGAACAATATTGTGAAATCGGAATGGTCCCGACCTACAACGGGTACGAGCGGGATGGCAAAACCCCCACCTACGGCGGGTACTCCACGCAGATTGTTGTGGACGAAAATTATACCCTTAGAATTTCACCCGAACTGCCTTTGGAAGGGGTGGCGCCGCTCCTGTGTGCCGGCATTACGACCTATTCACCCTTGCGCCACTGGAACGTGGGCAAAGGGCACAAAGTCGGCGTGCTCGGATTGGGAGGACTGGGACATATGGGTGTCAAGATCGCTGCATCCTTCGGTGCAGAAGTGACGATGCTGAGCACTTCTGCATCCAAAGAGGCGGATGCCAAGCGTCTGGGTGCGCATCACTTTGCCCTGACTTCCAAGCCGGATGTATTAAAGAAACTTTCCAACCATTTCGACTTCATCCTCGATACCGTATCGGCTGCACACGATTACCAGGCTTATCTCAATACCTTGAAGACGGACGGTGTGTTGATTTGCGTCGGTCTTCCTCCGGAACCGATGGCGATTCCAGCTCACAGCCTTGTTCCGCGACGCCGCAGCATTGCCGGTTCGATGATTGGAGGCGTTGCAGAAACGCAGGAAATGCTCGATTACTGCGCCGCGCATCACATCGTATCGGACGTCGAGGTCATTCCGATCCAGCAGATCAATGAGGCTTACGAACGAACGATGAAGGGGCAGGTGAAATATCGTTTCGTCATCGATATCGCCTCGCTCAAGGACGCGCCTGCGGGCTAATCCGCTACTCAATGTGAGCTCAAGCGAGGCCGTGCCAAACCACGAGTGGCACCCTGGGTACTGCAGAACTCCAAGAGAAGAATGCGTGACGGGATCCTTCCGAGAACCCAGTCACGCATTCAAAAAAACTACTCATGCGGAAAATAAAATAATATTCTGAATGTGCAATGCGAAATGTATAAAATTTTTAATTTGGCTCGTTTCGCATTACGGAGGCCTTCGTTCCTATCGGATTCCTATTGGCACTACTCGATCCGGCCCGCCATGGCTTGAGCCTCGAGACATAGTTCCGCCGCCTTAAATGCGTGACCCTGGCTCATGGCTGTCTCCGTACCATTGAGGCAATCAAGAATGAATCGACCAAAAAAGGGAAAGCCCACTTTTCCATTGAGGGAGAAATGCTGCTCACCCTCTTGGTTCACCAAAAACAGATGATCGCCGGAGGCTTCACGGGTGATGTCGATGTACTTTCGCAACTCGATATAACCCGCGGTGCCGAGAACGACCGTGCGCCCATCGCCCCAGGTACGCAGGCCGCCTGGGGTCAACCAATCCACCCGGAAATAGCAAGCCGCTCCGTTGTCCGCGACCAGCGAAGCATCACCGAAGTCTTCGAGTTCCGGGTGATCCTTGTTCGCGTAATTGGCAACTCGAGCTGAGGTGACGGTGGCATCGGAGGCGCCCGAGTAGAAAAGAAACTGTTCAATCTGATGGCTGCCAATGTCACACAATATCCCGCCATATTTCGCCTTTTCGAAAAACCACGCCGGCCGTGCTTCGACGCTGAGGCGATGTGGCCCCAAGCCCAGGACCTGAACCACCCGGCCGATCGCTCCTTGCTCGATCAAGTCACCCGCGAACACGGCACATTCGACGTGTAGTCTTTCGCTATAATAGACCATGTATTTCTTACCCGTCTCCGCCACTACTCTCCTGGCCTCCGCCAGTTGTGCCAACCCGGTAAACGGGGTCTTGTCCGTAAAATAATGCTTGCCTGCGCGCATCACTTGCGTGCCAAGAGGCCCTCTCTCAGAAGGAACGGCGGCTGCCGCGATCAAATGAATTTCCGGATCCTCGAGGACCTGATCAAGGGACCCGGCAACTGTGGCTTGAGGAAACGTTTTCCGGAACTCTGCGACTTTGAGCAAATCTGGATCAAAAACCCAGCGCAGCTCTGCCCCAGCTTCGATCAGACCTTGGCATTGGCCGTTGATATGGCCGTGATCAAGGGCCACGGCGGCAAATTTGAAGTCACCCGGCGAGCAGACGGGATCGGCCTTTCCTTTCGGAGAATAGTTGTAGCCTTTTTGACCCATCGGGTACTCGCAACTTCAGCGAAAGGAATTAGCCATGCTGTCGGATGGCTTCCTGGCAACCTTTGACTTTTGCCGGACGGATGAAGCGATCAAACTCTTGAGGTGTTGTTCGTACAAGAGGGCGTCAATCGGAAGCTGGACTGATCGATTTTCCAAACTCGAGAGCAGGAACGAGTTTGCCAGTTCCAGGGAAAAAATTCCTTCTTGAGCCGGTGCAATCAGCGGTGCTCCGTCAAGGATGGCCTCAACAAAATTTACCAGGATACCGTTATGCTGAGGACCATGACCCTCAATCGGTATTCGGACATCGCTAGTCGCCGGCGTTGAGAAACGGCCAGGGTCTGTTCTTGAAAATTCGCTCATTGCCACCTCGTTGCGGGTGAAAAGAAATTGGTCATTTTCGATCACAACCTTTCCTAGTTCTGCTGCGACTTCGAGACGGTTGGTGCCTGGCGCTTCTCCGGTGGAGGTGCTAATAACGGCCGTCATTCCGTCCGTGTATTCAAGATAGGCGGTTACGTCGTCTTCGACTTCGATATCGTGGTACCGACCGAAGTTACAAAAGGCCCGGACGGTCGAAGGCATTCCAAAAATCCATTGGTATATATCCAGGTTGTGTGGACACTGGTTAAGCAATACGCCTCCTCCCTCCCCCGCCCAGGTCGCCTTCCAGTCGCTTGAGTGGTAGTAGGCTTCGGTGCGAAACCAGTTGGTGATGGTCCAATGGACGCGCCTGATTTCTCCAAGGTCGCCTGACTGCACGAGTCGACGTAGATTCTGGAAAAACGGGTCTGTGCGTTGATTGAACATCGCTGAACA
>CAVVII010000014.1:0-205296 GCA_963748055.1 uncultured Verrucomicrobiae bacterium
TTTTAGAGACAAGATTCTAAAAACAGCCTGTTTCGATTCATTCTGGGAGATCGCTACGAGTGCAGGCCGGCGGCCGCTCGTCTGTTGAGCGGCCGTTATTCATTGGGTGAGTTCGAACAAAACCTTCCAAACTTCGGGAGACGATGGATTGGCCTCAACGGAATTTCACGGCGCAGCGCTGAAGCGCCACCGAGACGCTCGGGTGAACCAGAAACAGTCGCTCGAGTTCGCCTGTCGTGACCCCGCTCTGGATCGCCAGTGCGGCGAGATTAATGACCTCGGCAGCTCCATTCCCGATAATGACACACCCCCGTACTTTTTTTGTCCGGCGTTCTACGATTAGTTTCACCTGGGTGCGGGAAGGCTCCGCAACGGTGCGGTCCTCAGAGGTGACTATCCGGACGGTTTCGGACTTTGCGTCCAATTCCAATCCTGCCTCATTTGCGTCAGTCTCCATCCATCCGACCGAGGCAGCCGGCGGGTCAGTGTCGAGATAGCGCGGCACCCAACGCGAGCTGAAGAGTCCGTCGCCGCCACGGATCGCTTCGACAGCGATCCGTGCCTGAGCAGATGCCGAACTATCCAACATATTCAACCCGTTCACGTCGCCAATTGCAAAAATATGACGCTGACTAGTTCTCAATTGCGCGTCCACCTCGACGTACGGGTTCGCGGCAATACCCAAGTTCTCCAACCCAAGCGATTCCACATTTGGGCGCCGCCCCGTCGCTACCAATACGAGGTCTGGAGACATCTCGTCGCCGTCGGGATCCGTAAAAATCGGATAGCCGTCCTCTTGCGGCACCTTGTCAACTTCCACTTTCTTCCCCAGTTGAAACTCTACGCCATTTGCCGAGAGCTCCTCTGCGACCAGCGAGCCAACACTTGCATCCCAACCGGGCAACAATCGCTCCTCCTGCTCAACCAGAGTGACGCGGCATCCAAGTGCGCGATAGATCGACGCAAACTCGCAGCCGACATAACCGCCGCCGATAATCAACAAGTGAGAAGGCGGTGAAACTCGGGCAATCAAATCATCGCTATTAAGAAAGCGGGACCCTTGGGATGACAAATAGTCGGGGCGCGATCCGGTCGCTAAAATGATGTACTCGGCCTCGATATCTTCGTGTCTTCCCAAGGAATCGGTGATGCGAACTTGATGCTCGCCCAGTAAGCTAGCACTCCCGGTAGCTATCCGGACGTTGAGCTTTTGCAATCCATTCCGCAGATCATCCGCGAGACGCGTACTGGCAGCGCGCTGCGCCTTCATCCAGTCCACCAAGGAACTTCTCAGCAAATCCGCCTCGATCCCAAACTGCCTGCTTTGGGTAACCTGCCGAAAGATCCGGCTGGACGCATGCAGCGCTCGAACCGCATAACACCCTCTATGAAACCGAGTGCCGCCAAAAGCATCTTTCTCTACCAAGATTGCTTTTGACCCTTTTTCGGCTACCAGAAGCGCAGCCTCGCTTCCGCCGGACCCGGAACCAATCACGGCGACGTCATATTTTTCGTTCATAATATTTTGGTCTTCTTCAGCCGAGTCTGGACATAAGGATGATCTAATAAAGTCAAACGCCACGTCGTGGCTACGAGACGGTACACTAGCCCGCTTTTGTTCGTCGTTCCTTGACCACCAGCACCGGGCAGGGCGCGTGTTCAACAACCCGTTCGGCGGTGCTCCCAACGAGCAAACGTGCTATCCCGCTGCAGCCATGCGACCCAATGACTATGAGGTCTACTTCGAAGTGGTCTGCCATCGCTACGATCTCGTCAAACGGGTAGCCCACGCGTATATACGACTCTGCCTTGACCCCCCGGCTTAACACGTACTTTTCGAACGCTGCCAGACTCTCCCTCGCTTCTTGCTCCGCGGCATCTATCTGCGATTTGTCCTGAACGGTATGCTGCTTACGCCGGGCAAATGGAGTTACCACATAGTCGGATATCTGAAAGACGTGCAGAAGCTGCACCATCGCGCCGTCCCGGGACGCTAGTCTTATGGCACACGCAATCGTCTTCTTGGAGTGTTCAGAGAAATCGATTGGAACGAGTATTCGTTTAAAGGTGAGATCAGCATCTTCCGGCCCTGTCGCAAAGGCGTCCTCGCTCTTGGTCGTCAGGTTGGGCGCTGAACTCGGAAGAACGTCTTGTTCCATAATCGGTCTTAAGTGGAGTCTAGATCATTTAAATTGATCGTCCAACCTTTCGTCGCCTTTTCTGGGAGGCACGATGCCAGGTTAGTTGCAGCGCCAGCCGGCTGCTTCCCAATTTTTGTCAAATAATAGGGGCATTTTGTCGTCTCAAACGTTGCATCAAGTCAATCTCGCATGTGAGAACAATCGCGTTATTGTCTCGCTTAGTTGCCGCCTTACCGCACGTTTACAGCCATCAACTCGATTCTCGCCCATGATTTGGTTTCTGATTTTCGTTCTGAGTTATCTCATCGGCTCAATCCCGAGTGGGTATGTTGTCGCGCGTTCAAAACGCATTGATATCCGGCAGCATGGCAGCAGTAATATCGGGGCTGCGAACGTAGCTCGGGTGATGGGCAAAAAATGGGGTTATTTGGTCGGCTTCTGTGATTTTTTGAAGGGTTTTCTCGCCGTGAAGGTCGGGTTCCTGCTCGCCGCGCATTTTCATTTAGGCGTCGTTCTCGGCGGCGTCACCGCTGCGATCGCCTGCATCCTTGGCCATAACTACACCATCTGGCTCGGATTCAAAGGAGGCAAGGGTATTGCCACTTCGGGCGGGGCGATTTTTGCTCTATTGCCGCCTCTGGTGTTCGCGTCGGGCGCGCTTGCCTGGGTCGCGGTATTTGCTATCAGCCGTTTCACTTCATTGGCCTCGATCATCGCCGCCATGGTCCTGCCGATTGCGGTGCTTTTGTTTGTCGCAAAGACCGGCACCGATTTTTGGCTCCTGCTCGCCTTTATGATCTTCATCGCGTCTCTTGCGATCTGGCGCCATCGCGAAAACGTAGTACGGCTTCTGAATGGAACCGAGAACCGTTTCGGAAAGAAATAGCCTGGAAATTCTCACGACCCAGGGCTCTCTTTCCAAGCCGTAGTCGGCGAAGCCGGCGGAACGACGAATGGTTGATGCTTCGACTGGACGTGGTGATCGTAGACAAGGCGTTTGATAAACATGGGGAGGAAGGCGATCACCGTCATCGTCAAATTTACCAAAACCCCGGGAATCACCCTGGCACGATCTTTCTTTACGGCCTGCAAGGCTTTTCGAACGACTTCGTGGACAGAGACAACCAAACAGTTCGGAGCGGTATGCTTCTGAGGCTCAGATCCGCGTGTGGCACGGGACAGGAATTCCGTCTCAACCGGTCCGGGACAAACAGTTGTCACAGATATATTGGAGGAACGCAGTTCCGCGCGAATGGCCTCGCTGAAACTGGTCACGTAGGCCTTGGTCGCCGCGTAGACTGCGCTGTTGGGCAAAGGCAGAAGGCTTGCCACGGAGCTTACATTCAGAATCGCTCCGTCTCCGGCTTTTCTCATTGCCCGCAAGACTCTAAAGGTGAGATAGGTCAGAGCGGACAGGTTCACCTGAAGCATTGAGTCAACGCGCTCCCACTCGCTTTCAACAAACGGTCCATGATCGCCCATGCCGGCGCTATTAATCAAGAGATCGGGAGTGAAGCCGCTTTCGTCCAGCCAATCGCAGAGATGTTCCAGCTTCCCTGGATGGCGAAGATCCAAAGATCGAACGAACAGCTCCAGGTTGGGATTGATCCCCTTAAGTTCGGATTCGAGTGCCTCCAGGCGATCATTGCGCCGAGCTATGAGAATCAACTTGTTCACCACAGGGGCAAGTTGACGCGCAAACTCACAACCGATGCCCGCCGATGCTCCTGTGATCATGACCGTGTATCCCGCGAAATAGCTGGTGCCCACACTTTTTCCTAAGCTGGATCACAGCCGCAGTCAATCGAAGCGGTTAAACGCCCGGACTTGCCTTTTGAGATATCCGGATTCTTCTAACAGCCTGGAGGTATGCTGTCATATCAGCGATGCTAGTGGACCGTCTCGCATATAATTAAGAAGGCTGATGTAGGCGACACTCTTGAATATGGTAAGGCGCATTCGGGATCGAATGGAAGGGGGAAGGCTGTTGGCAAAGGAACTGGTCAAGTATGCCGATCGCAAGGATGTTTTGATCTTCGGATTGCCCCGCGGAGGCGTTCCTGTGGGATTCGAAATCGCCCAAGCACTTCGTGTTCCCTTGGATGTCTTCGTGGTGCGAAAGCTTGGAGTACCGGGTCACGAGGAATTGGCTTTGGGTGCGATCGCCACTGGGGGTGTGCGTATCCTGAACTACGGGGTAGTCCACGCAATGAATATATCGGGTGCGGTGATTGAAGCCGTCTGCGCAAGGGAACTGCTTGAATTAAATCGGCGCGAACTCGCATACCGGGGTCATGCCTCTGCCCCTGAGGTGGCGGGTAAGACAATCATCCTGGTCGACGATGGCATCGCTACCGGCTCCACGATGCTGGCAGCGATCGCGGCTTTGAAGCGGCGGCAACCGGCGCGGATCGTCGTGGCCTCGCCGACCGCGCCGGCGTCATCCTGCGAAGAGCTACAGCTCGAGGTGAACGAAGTGGTGGTGATCTTAAGGCCGGAGCCTTTCTACTCCGTGGGCCAGGCCTATGATGTTTTTGGCCAAACATCTGACGAAGAGGTGCGGGAACTGCTTAAACGATCCAACGGATGAAACCTAAAACAGACCCCGGGTGATGGTAACTCAAAGCGGCGTCAAGCCGGCAGGGTCAAAATCAGAATTTGGACGACAAACACCCGGAGAATCATGACCAACGGGTAGACCGCAGCATACGCAACGAGAGGCCGGTCAGATTTCGCGATCGTTCCCGCGAATGCCAGAGCCGGCGGGTCCGTCATGCTGCCGGCCAAAAGGCCGCAAATGGTCGCGAAATCAAGTTTTAGCGCGACTCTAGCGACAAACCCGACAATCAATAGAGGCAAAAGGGTCAGCAACGCACCCGCCAGCATCCAGTGAACACCGCTGCCGGATATCAGCACTTCCAGGAACCGACTACCAGACTTCAACCCGACGCAGGCCAGGAATAAGACAATTCCAATTTCGCGCAGCACAAAATTTGCCCCCGGAGTCAAGTACCAGATGAGCGGTCCCACCCTACCAATTTGGCTCAGGATAAGAGCCACGATCAGCGGCCCTCCCGCAAGACCGAGCCTAACCGGGGCTGGTGTTCCGGGTAGAGCGATCGGTACGCTGCCCAATACCACGCCAAGGAAGATGCCTACAAAAACTGGTAGCACTTGTGGGTGGTCCAGTGCCTTTGGCTTGTTGCCGATAAGGTCGGCGACCTTCTCGACCCCTCCCTTGGCCCCGACCACGAACAAAAGATCGCCAAACTGGATTCGCACATCGTCGCCCGCCGCAAACTCCAGTTCCGCCCTCGTGACACGGGTCACTACGACTCCATACAGCTGCTCAAAGTTCAACTCGTGTAACGAACGACCCAGCAGGGATCGTTTCGTTACAAAGAGGCGCTCGGTCGTCAACTCGCTCGGGACGGTTTTTAGATCGATCGCGCTCTTCGCGCCGATCACCTTTTCGAACTCGAGAAGCTTTGTTTTGGGACCGACGACGCGGACGACATCACCCAGATGAATCAAGGAGGCATCATCGGGCACATTGACTTTTCCCTTTACGTACAATCTGGAGAACACGATCCCCGACTCCAGGGCAAAAGGTACGTCCCGAAGCGCCAGACCATCGACGTTGGGATTTGTCACCTCCAGATCGATATGGTCCGGCGTTCGGTCATCCGAGCCAGCCTCTAAGTCTTTAGCGATCGCCTCTGCTTCCGGATCGATGCGAAATACATTTCGGATCAACAACATCGTGAGGATAATGCCGACAATGCCAAAGGGATAACATACTGCGTAGGCCATTCCCAGAAGGTCGGTGTTGGACGAGGACTCGCCCTTGAATCCCTGGAGCACGGCCTGAGCGGCAGCCAAACTGGGCGTGTTGGTGGTGGCCCCGGAGAAGATTCCGGCGACCGCCGGAACAGAGAACCGGAAGACCGTGCGCAAGCAGACGGCTATAATGCCACCCAGCAGCACAACGGTGACTGCCAAAACGTTCAGCTGAAAGCCCTGACGTCTCAATGACGGGAAGAAACTCGGACCTACTTGGAGCCCTACCGTGTAAACGAAAAGTATGAGCCCGAAATCTCGAACAAACTCGAGTATGCGTTCGTCCAAGTGCATCCCCAATTGGCCAAACAGAATCCCCACGAACAGAACTCCCGCTGCGCCGAGGCGAATGCCTCTGAAGCCGAGACTGCCAAATGCAAGGCCGACCGCAGCGACAATGCTTAGCGCTAAGACTGCCTGGGCAACTAATCCCGGCGCGAGGATTTCCATCCAGTGAAACATGTCAGAATGCAGTGGTTAAGAGAAATGAGTCCGAGTGCAGGTGAGAATAGGCTCCGAACAAAGATCGTGTCGAAGAAAAAGACCGGACTTCGCGCGCTTTGGTCGGCGCAACGGGCTCGAAAGAGCGTTTCCCCGGCTTTATTCATTGTGTCAGCTAACCACTTCAGGTTTCCCTCGAGCTACACCGGCATTGGCCGGTATCGGTCAACTTTTGTGGCAAAAATACCCGGAGGCGGTTAAGGGAAGAAAGGGTGGACTGATGACCTGTTCCGGCGAAAGTGCAGCCAGCCGCCAAATCCAGTAGCCAAATCTGTAGTGTTTGAATATTTTCATATTTCTCATGATCTTCGATAGCCGCAATAAATTTATTTTTCCAAAAAAAATACGCGAACTCGTATCTGCGCTTTCACCCTGCTAGACAGCCTGGCGTTAAAGCCAATGGATGGTCGGCGGCGAGGCGGACCGCAGGCGGGGCCAATCGATCTGTTGGGAGGTTGGTAAATCTAGAGACGAATGAGAAGGTTCAACGCGATCATCATGATGGTAGCGGCGCTCGCCTTGGCTGCAGCAATGGTGTGGTGGGCATTTAGCTGAACCCCATCGACAGACACACCTGAAAGAGTGGATTATGACCGCGGCTGATGAAACCAAGCTGAGGTTATCTGCACGAGGATTTATGAGCAATTCAGGCCGGCTGCATTTGCGTTCAATCAAGATTTCAGCGACCCTCTTGGAGGCGAGTCATCTCCCATTTTACCGCCCTTCGGATCCGGAATCTGAAGGGGCCCTGTAAATCAATACGCGTGGAAATCAAATGAGCCAAAATCTCAATCTACTCCGGCAAAACTATTGCCGGCCTGCCACGCTCAATGGCAGGAAAACCCATTACCTCTTTCCCTTGGAGAAAGAGTGCGAGCAGGGAAAAGCCCTCCTCGCGAAAGCACCAAAATCGTTGCTTCACCTTCAAGAGTTCGACCCATACGGTCTTCACCAGATCTATCGAGACGAAGCAACCGGCGCACAACTACCGGTCTTCGCCGTCTTCGACCTTGACGGCAATCACCAATCCTCTTTCGAAATCACTACCGATTCGGTCTCTGCAAACGCCGAGCCTAACACCCTTCCCTCTTATGTTCCATTTCAGAAGACCCAGGCATTCGTAAGGAAGATCAACGAGGGCAGAGTGAAGGCCGAGCGCGCGATAGCCCCAATTGCTGTCATCCTGGGAATCCTCTGCGCGGCTACTTTTCTCTTTTCCCACCTGACCGCAAAGGCAGGCGCCGCGGTGCCTTACGCCCTCGTGGGGGGTTGGATCCTTGGCGCATTCCTGACCTACGTCGTAAGCCTGCTGGTGCTCAATCGGATTTGCCCGTGGAAGAAACTGGTCCTCACCGCAGAATTCGATGGGCTACTTCCGAAGGAAGTTCGGGAAAAAGCCCGCGTGGTCAAAGACCAATTCGACAAACTCTATCTGATCGTCGACCAGCAGCACCGTTGGAAGAGCGCTCTCCTTCCAGACCCGAGGCCGCGCGCTCTCGATCCCCTTTTGATCGGAGAGGTTAAACGAGGCCGCCGCCGCAAATTTTATCTGGTCCACCAATTCGACCTCACCGAAGCAGAACAATACCTTGCCGACGAATTTGCTACGAGTGCACCCCTTCCGTGATTGAATAGGAGAAGCGCCTGGAATTCTAAACGTTTTTTTGCATGCGCGCCGCCTTGCGGAGACGGCGGGAGAGTGTTGTGCCCTGTGGAGGAGCGCCATCGGCCGATGATTTCAATCTCTGCGTTCTGTCGACGCGGTTGATCTGCAAGCCTGGCTTAGACAATGCAGGAACACTGGAAGACGCAGAATATCGTCGTCACCGGGGCGGCATCGGGACTCGGTCGAGCTCTTTGCTCGCGTTTCGTACACTTGGACGCAAGCGTGAGGGGCATCGATGTCAGCGACGCACCATTACAGGAAATGAAGGCCCTCCTGGGGGAGAACTTTGTCCCTGTGAAATGTGATGTCGCAAACTGGAAAGAAGTGTCTCATGTGTTCGGGCATTTCCCATCGATCGATGTCTTGGTGAATAGCGCCGGAATAACGGGACGTACTAATCTGAAAAGCGATGAAGCGGATCCTGCAGAGGTAGAACAGGTGTTCCGCATCAATTTTCTAGGTTCCTACCACACTTCCAAAGCGGTTCTGCCGCAGATGGTGAAGTGCGGATACGGTCGCATACTCCACATCGCTTCCATTGCCGGCAAAGAGGGCAACGCCGGAATGATTGCCTACTCGGCTTCGAAAGCGGCCGTCATCGGAATGACGAAGGTGCAAGGCAAGGAAGTCGCCGGCACAGGAGTAACTGTCAACGCACTTGCGCCGGCGGTCATCCAGACTCCGATGGTCGCCGCGATGCCTGAGCAACAGGTAAAATACATGACTGACAGGATTCCCATGAGCCGTTGCGGAACGTTGGATGAATTCGTGGCGATGGTCGAATTCATCGTTTCCCCGAGTTGCAGCTTTACCACCGGTTTCACGTTTGACCTCTCGGGCGGCCGCGCCACTTATTGATACCCACGCGACTGGCAGCGCGGATCAGAATCAACCATGCGGACCCAATTTCATTGTGACATGGCTCGCCCCCGTGATCCCGGACTAGCCCGAGCAGGAGGCTCAGGCACGCTGCGGAGCCGAGAGATAATCGTGTAATGAGCTTGATATGGGACACCCCGGCCGATATGTAAGGCCTGCAACCGTCCGCCGTTCGAGCGTTCGGTCACCCAATATGTCTTACGCGAACGTATCACTCAAACAACGCTCATTTGGCGAGACCATGAGGCGTGGCGCGTGGTGGGCGCAGCCGCTCCTTGTATTTCTGGGACTTTCAACCTTCCTCGCGTACTCAACCTGGGCCGCATTTCAGGGGACTCACTACTGGCTCGATCAAAACGGCACGAATTATCTTTCGCCGTTTTATTCGCCAGAACTGTTCGGCAGCTCGCCGCATGCGATTTTTGGGCCCAAACCCGGCTGGTGGCCGGCGTGGATGTTATTCTCGCCGGCGCTCTTCGTGTTGTGGGCGCCGGCAGGTTTTCGGCTCACCTGCTACTATTACCGCGGCGCCTACTATAAAGCGTTCTGGGCAGATCCACCCGCCTGCGCCGTCGGCGAACCGCGAAAGGGATACTTGGGCGAAAATTCGTTCCCGCTCATTATGCAAAACATTCACCGCTACTTCCTTTACATCGCGCTGCTGTTCATTCTCGTTCTCGCGCACGACGCATGGAAAGCGATGTGGTTCGCCGATGCATCGGGTGCGCTGCATTTTGGCATCGGCGTTGGAACGATCGTGATCACGCTGAATGTGATCTTACTGGGCAGCTATACGTTTGGCTGCCATTCGCTGCGGCACTTGATCGGAGGTTTCCTTGATGAAATCTCGAAAGCTCCATTATGCGCCAAAAGTTACTCGTGCGTGAGTTGTCTGAACCGGCGCCACATGCTGTGGGCCTGGATGAGTTTGTTCTGGGTCGGTTTCACAGACCTGTATGTTCGGCTGTGCTCGATGGGCGTCTGGCACGATTTGAGGATATTTTAGACGTTTGAACATAACCCTCGTGATACGGGGCTTGCCCATCAACTTTTCCATACTTTAAAACTCCAACGTTGCTGCAAACCAAGTGGCCAATTACGAAACTCTCGAACACGACGTGGTCGTCATCGGCGCGGGCGGTGCGGGACTGCGTGCGGCCATCGAAGCTTCGGCCGCCGGTCTCAGGGTCGGCTTGATTTGCAAATCCCTCCTCGGCAAAGCACATACCGTCATGGCTGAGGGCGGTATGGCCGCGGCGCTGGGAAATGTCGATGACCGCGACAACTGGAAAGTCCACTTCGCTGATACGATGCGTGGCGGCCAGTATGTCAACAACTGGCGCATGGCCGAACTGCACGCCAAGGAAGCACCGGACCGCGTTCGCGAACTCGAAGCTTGGGGCGCGGTTTTTGACCGCACGGTCGACGGGAGGATTCTCCAGCGCAATTTTGGCGGTCACCGCTATCCGAGACTCGCCCACGTCGGGGATCGCACCGGCTTGGAATTAATCCGCACGCTTCAGGACCATGGCATTCATCAGGGTATCGACGTCCACATGGAACACACGATCATCACCTTGCTCAAAGACGGCCACCGCGTCGTTGGCGCGTTCGGCTACGACCGCGAGCGCGGACGATTCAAGCTTTTCAAGGCGAAGGCCGTCGTGCTCGCCACGGGCGGTGTTGGTCGCGCTTATAGAATCACCAGCAACTCCTGGGAATACACCGGCGACGGGCAGTCGCTAGCGTATCATGCGGGTGCCGAATTGATAGACATGGAGTTTGTGCAGTTTCATCCGACCGGTATGATCTGGCCGCCAAGCGTCATGGGTATACTCGTCACCGAAGGTGTGCGCGGAGAGGGAGGCGTCCTGCGAAACAGGGAGGGCAAGCGGTTTATGTTCGCGGATATTCCAGATGCCTATAAATCGCAAACTGCCGACAACCCGGAAGAAGGATGGCGCTATACCCAGGGTGACAAAAACGCCCGCCGGCCCCCCGAACTCCTTACCCGTGATCACGTCTCGCGTTGCATCGTAGACGAAGTCAAGGCTGGTCGGGGCAGTCCTCACGGCGGCGTGTATCTCGACATCTCGTGGATCAAGGAAAAAATCCCGAATGCGGCAGAGCACATCAAGAAGAAGCTTCCGAGCATGTATCACCAATTCATGCAGCTCGCTAACCTTGACATTACGAAAGAGCCAATGGAAGTCGGCCCGACAACGCACTACATCATGGGTGGAGTCAAGGTGGACGCGCAAACCCAGATGACCACCGTGCCCGGACTGTTCGCCGCCGGCGAAGTGGCAGCCGGGCTCCACGGAGCGAATCGGCTGGGTGGAAATTCATTGTCCGATTTGCTCGTCTTCGGCAAACGTGCAGGCGAATTCGCTGCCAAGTTTGCCAAAGAATCTGACGCCGGGCAAATCCACGACGCCCAACTTGAAGAAGCCGCGCGTGAGGCATTGGAACCATTCGATCGCGCCGCGAATGCGGCCGGAAGCGCTGAAAGCCCTTACCAAGTGCAGAATGATTTACAGGAGACGATGCAAAACCTCGTCGGCATCGTGCGACGCGAAGAAGAAATGATTCGCGCGCTTGACGAACTGGCCAAACTTTGGGAACGCTCCCGGAACGTCGCCGTTTACGGCCATCGGGAATACAATCCCGGCTGGCATACGGCGGTTGATCTGAGACATCTGCTCACAGTGTCCGAAGCCATCACGCGATCAGCCATTGAACGCAAGGAGAGCCGCGGCGGTCATTTCCGCGACGACTTTCCTAACCGGAACGCTGCGGAGGGTAAGGTGAACATCCTTCTCCGCAAAGATGCGGACGGTTCGATGCGAACGTGGCGCCAAACTATACCCGAAATACCGGAGCACTTGAAGCAAGTCATTGAGGAGATGAAATGAAAAGGGCGACCTTCAAGGTCTGGCGCGGCGACGCGAACGGCGGAAACTTTGCGGACTACACGACGGAAATTACGGAGGGGATGGTCGTGCTCGACGCCGTTCTCGATATTCAGGCCGCTCAAGCCAACGACCTTGCCTGTCGATGGAACTGCAAGGCCGGCAAATGCGGCTCCTGCTCGGCCGAAATCAACGGAATGCCGAAACTGATGTGCATGACGCGCCTAGATGAATTGCCGCTCGACAATCCCGTGACCGTCGAACCAATGAGGGCCTTCCCGCGCATTCGCGATCTGGCGACGGACGTCTCGTGGAACTATCGCGTAAAGAAAAAGATTAAGAAGTTCAGCCCGCGCCCGCCCGACGCTCCGGATGGCACCTGGCGCATGGCGCAGTCGGACATTGACCGCGTCCAGGAATTTCGTAAATGCATCGAATGCTTCCTTTGCCAGGACGTCTGTCATGTTCTGCGCGACCATCACAAGCACGAGGAATTCATCGGTCCGCGTTTTTTGGTTTTTGCTGCTGCGCTGGAGATGCATCCTCTCGACACGGAAGATCGACTATCGGAGCTGAAGCAAGCCGGCGGCATCGGCTATTGCAACATCACTAAATGCTGCACGAAAGTCTGCCCGGAAAACATCACCATTACTGACAATGCGATTATTCCGCTGAAGGAGCGCGTGGTTGATGAGTTTTACGATCCGCTGGGAAGGTTATTGAAACTGTTGCGACCCAAAAAACTGAGAGGAAAAGATCATGTTTGAACTCAAGCGACTTTCTGAAGATGCCGTCCCGGCGGCGCTGGAAAAAGCCTTGCGCTACCGCCTGCTCAACGAACCGGCTGAAGCCGAGAGTATTTGTCACGATGTGCTGCGCATCGATCCTGAGAACCAGCAGGCGCTGGTTGTTTTGTTGCTGGCCGTGACAGACCGGTTCGGCAAGGGCTACTCGGTGGGTATCACGGAGGCGCAGGAAGTGTTGTCCCATCTCCGCGACCCGTACGAGAGGGCCTACTATGCGGGCATCATCTCCGAGCGCCGAGCCAAAGCCAGACTGCACCAGGGTCATCCCGGCTCGGGCCATGACGCCTATGAACTACTGCGTGAAGCGATGAGCTGGTACGAACAAGCCGAAACCCTTCGTCCGCCCAGGAACGAAGATGCGCTGTTGCACTGGAACACCTGCGCCCGCCTCATCATGGGCAACCAGCTTACGCCCCGAACAGAAGAGATTAGCGAGTTGCTATTGGAGTAACCAGGAGCGCCACGAAACATGTCGGCACCGATCCGCTCGAAACGCTCTTTACCACAGCCCTTCCTGACACTAAAATCCGCTGATTGTTATGGCTGAATATCGAACTGAAACTGACAGCCTTGGCGAGGTCAAGGTTCCCGCCGACAAACTATGGGGCGCCCAGACCCAACGCTCCCTTGAGCACTTCAGCATCGGCAAAGACCTGATCCCGCGTGAGATGATTACCGCGTACGCTATTCTGAAGAAAGCCGCTGCCAACGCGAACCATTCCAGCAAGCGGCTCGCCGACCAGCCGCACGAACTGATCGCTCGGGTCTGTGACGAAATACTCGCCGGCCAGCATCACGACATGTTCCCACTCCATGTCTGGATGACGGGCAGCGGAACTCAGTTCAACATGAACGTGAACGAAGTGATCTCGAACCGCTGCTGCCAGCTCGCCGGAACGCCTCTCGCGAGCAAGACGCCGGTTCATCCTAATGACCACGTCAACATGGCGCAGTCGTCCAACGATTCATTTCCCTCCGCAATGTATATCGCCGCGGCAGTCAACGTGAAGCAGCGGCTGATTCCAGCTGTGAAGTCCCTGCACGACAGGATCGCGGCTAAGGTCGAGGAGTGGAAAGACGTCATCAAGATTGGCCGCACCCATATGCAGGACGCGACGCCCCTCACGCTCGGGCAGGAATGGTCTGGTTACGCGGGCATGCTTGCCGACAACCTGGAACGGATCGACGCTGCGCTGGAGGGCGTGTATCGCCTCGCGCTGGGAGGCACGGCGGTGGGCACCGGGATCAACTCGGCACCCGGTTTTGCCCAGGCAGCAGCGGCCGAGATCGCCAGGCTGACGGCTTTGCCCTTCGTCAGTGCGCCAAACAAGTTCACGGTGCAAGGCGCCCACGACGCCCTGGTCCAGCTCTCCGGCACGTTGCGCACCCTGGCGGTTTCTCTGTACAAGATTGGCAACGATATCCGGCTGATGTCTTGCGGCCCACGGGCCGGATTCGCTGAACTGATCATCCCGGAGAACGAGCCCGGCTCCTCAATCATGCCGGGCAAGGTGAATCCGACGCAAGCCGAGGCGTTGACGATGATCGCGGTGCAAGTGATGGCGAATGACGTGGCGGTGGGTTTCGGGGGCGCCAGCGGTTATCTTGAGATGAACGTTTACAAGCCACTGATCATCTTCAACATCGCCCACTCCATCACGATCATCACCGACGGGTGTACGAACTTCGGCAAGTTCCTCGTCGAGGGCACAAAACCGAATCTGAAGAAGATCAAGGAGTACGTCGATCGCTCCCTGATGCTCGTAACGGCCCTTGCGCCGGTCATTGGTTACGACAAAGCGTCGAAAATTGCGCACTACGCCATGGACAACGACCTCACGCTAAGAGACACCGCGCTTAAGCTCGGCTTCGTGACGGAAGCTGAGTTCGATCGCGTGGTTGATCCTGCCAAAATGGTGACCCCGTATGTCGCGACCGCCTAGCCTGCATCGCTCACAAATCCTTAGAGATTTGTGAGCGATGCAGGCTCAGGCAGCAGAATTCCCCGGCTACGCCGGAAAATTCGACTGCTTTTTAGAGAGAATAGTTATGCAACAGTTTGTCTCAATTCATTTATCTTAAAACAGGCTCTTAAACAGACGCGCAGCGTCTGTTTAAGAGCTTCCTAGCCCGCAATGAGCTCATCGCTTCGACCTTTGCGTGATTTTTGCAGGCTAGTTCCCGGGTGGGCTTTCTTTATCTCTCCCACTGGAGATTCGCGGCTTTTCACGGCACACTGATTTTTGCGGGCTAGTGCCCTCTCCCCGGCCCGCTACGGCTTCGAGGTTCCCTTTTTTGTCAGTATCAACGGAGCTACGATGCCGACCGCAATCGCCGCAGCCATGAGAAGACAGCTGAAAGCGAGCGCAAGCGTCTCCGTCACGAGGGCGGGGGCAGCGGCAGCGCCGGCGTCTACGATCTGAAGGGAACCGATGACGACCCGGAAGGCGAATGCCCCGGGTATCATGGCAACCACCCCGGGAAAGGCGAACGCGACGGCGGGAGCACGGAAATGCCGGGCAAACCCTTGGGCAAGGAAACCCACAATCAGCGCGCCAATCAAGGTTCCGCCCACAATGCTAATCCCCAAATGCATGCACAGTGTTCGCGCGGTGTGGCTGGCAATCCCGCAAACAACGCCAGCCCAGGCGATGCGACCCGGAACGTTAAAAAGGAACAGATAACCGAGTGCCGCCAGCGCTGAAAAGACCGCATCCTCGGGAATAGAAAGTAGTTTCTGAGATGCTTCGACCGGAATCTTCGCACCCGTCAGGAGGGTAGCAGCAAAGAGGCCGAAACCGATCGCAAGAGTAATCAGAACGCCGAGGCCAAGGCGAGCCAGACCCTGGCTCATGTGGTTTTTGAACATATCCTGGATCCCATTGAGCAAGGGTACCCCCGGCACGATGATCATTCCGGGCGCCACCAGACACAACGCAGGTGTCTGACTCATTCCGAGCAGCACGGCGACCCCACCGATGACCCCGCTGACGAGGGCGGCAGCAAAAGGGATGAAGAAAAGGTTAAAATCCCGGCGACCCAACTCCTGGCGCAACCACATACCCGCCGAGCCGGCCAGCCATGCGATCCCGAATGTTGGCCAGTCCCCGCCGAATAATCGGGCTAAACTGGCCGCGGTGAGGCCCAGCGCAAGGACGACAATCCATCGGCCGCGCAACGGCGGCCTGACTTCGATATTTTCCAATTCCGAGCGAATCTCCGATATTCCAGATCGGCCGTTTTCTACCTCCTCGAGGAGGTGACTGATGTCAGCGATCGCGGCCATGTTGACGCTCATGGCCGGAACCCGGTGGCCCAGTTTAGTGCGGAACTGCCCGCCCGCGACGAGGGTGAGCAGCAGCACCTCGTAACTGACCATGAGGTGAGCTTCAAAGCCCAAGGCCGCGGCGAAGCGGACTACTGAATCCTCCACCTCGGCGGTGTCCGCTCCGTTCTCGAAAAGCAGACGACCGACCTGAAGAGCCAGGTGGGCAACCTCTTCTATCGGAGCGGGGGCGTCTTTGCCGAGGTCTGTCACGCTATCCCACCCGAAACAAGACGTTTGTGTATGCTCAGATCAGATGCACACGTTGTCCTCTTAGCCCGCTCGAAAATCACTTGAGCGATGGCAGCCGAAACGGTCTCGTTCAAGTTGTCTCCATGATAGTTTCCGAGGCGGATTTCCAACTGCAACGCACTCTGCGGGAGGAAGACAAAAAACGCAACGACGTATCCGTGCTTCGACGGCGAAGTCGTCCGGCGCTGTAGAAGTAAAGCAAACTGCGCTCCGATCCAATGGAAGAATGGTGCTCCGAAAACAATTCTGCTAATGTGCCGCGTCGCGAGCAATGGTGATGTCACCGCAGTCCAGTTGGTTGTTTTTTCAGGCGCCGGCGAAGGGCCTGCTTCGGCATTGCCTCGTTCGGGCGATCGTAGTTCAGGCCCTTTTCTTCGCGACCGCAACTGTTACGCCCCACTGGAACTGCCCGCGGACCCGGGTTTTGGAGGGCCGACTGTCGAGACTTTCATCGGCTGCAGCTCGTCCTTTCGACATTTTCGTGATTCCTGCCGGTTCGTGTTGTAACACTTTTGTCACAAATGGCCGATAGCCGAAAGAAAGTTCGGGGATTAGGAATGCACAAGCAACGACCTGGAAAACGTCCTATGCAAGAAGATACCGCCTCGCTTTTCTCTGAGCCTTCGCTCTACATAAACCGCGAACTAAGTTGGTTGGAGTTTAATCAACGGGTTTTGGAAGAGGCGCAGGACCCTGATAATCCGCTTCTCGAACGCTTGAAATTTCTTTGCATCGTAGCCTCAAATCTCGATGAATTCTTCGAGGTACGGGTTGCCGGTCTGAAGCAACAACGCGAAAGCAATATCAGTGAGGGCGGTCCCGACGGGTTGAGCCCTGCTGAACAGCTGGCCGCTATTTCCGCGCGCGTGCGCAAATTGGTCGACGACAAGTATCATACATGGGGCAAGGAACTGGTCCCTGCCCTGGAACAAAGCAACGTTTTTTTTCTGAGCTACAACGAGCTGACAAAGGAAGAAAAGCAGTACTATACCAAGTACTTTGAAAAATCGGTCTATCCGGTACTGACCCCGCTAGCGGTGGACCCGTTCCATCCTTTCCCTCACTTGCTAAACAAAAGTCTGAACGTTGTCGTCGAGCTTGAGGGGAACGATCTCAACACGAATCTAGCTGTCGTCCAGGTACCGCGGATCCTCCCTCGCCTGCTAACGTACAAGGCTGGGGAAAAGGGGTGTTACCGATACATCTTCATCGGAAACCTTATCCAGGTGCATGTCGGTTCACTTTTTCACGGCGTCAAAGTGAAGGGCGCGTACCAATTCCGCGTCACCCGCAATAGCGATCTCTACCTCGACGAGGAAGAGACAGCCAACCTGTTGAAAACGATTGAACATGAGCTCCGCAATCGAAGTCGCGGGGACGCGGTCAGGTTAGAGGTCCAACAGGATTGCCCACGCCACATTGCCGACCGGCTGTTGCAAACGTTCAATCTGACTGACGACGATCTGTATCAGGTCGATGGGCCCATCAACATTCTCCGCTTGATGCCGATCATTTCCGAAGTTGATCGGCCGGATCTCAAGTTCCGTCCTTTTGTGCCGGCTGTCGTGAGCGCGTCGGCTCATCAAGAGGATATTTTTTCACAAATCCGGCATCGACCGATCCTGTTGCATCATCCCTATGAAAGCTTTCAAACGGTGCTCGATTTCATCGAACAAGCTGCGGAAGACCCTCACGTTTTGGCAATCAAACACACCCTTTATCGAACCAGCGGCGACTCCCAGATTGTTGCCTCGCTGGCTGAGGCGGCCCAGAGCGGGAAACAGGTCACAGTCGTGATCGAATTAAAAGCGCGTTTCGACGAAGCGGCGAACATCAATTGGGCCAGGACGCTCCAGGAAGCCGGGGCACACGTGGTCTACGGGATTGTCGGCTTGAAGACTCACGCCAAGCTGGCCCTGGTCGTCCGCCGGGAGGAGGACGGTATCCGTCGGTACCTGCATCTAGGGACGGGGAATTATAACCAATCGACCGCGAAGCTTTATGAGGACTTCGGGTTGCTAACCTGTGACCCGGAGATTACAAACGACAGCGCGGAATTGTTTAACTGGCTGACGGGCGTTTCCGTCTTCCCCGGACTGAAAAAGATTAAGGCAGCGCCTAAAGCGCTTCACAATTTCGTGCTTGAGATGATTGAACGTGAAATCGACCATGCCAAGAGCGGTAAACCGGCTTCCATTTTCGGCAAGGTGAACGCCCTGGTCGACGACGAAGTGATCAAAGCCCTCTACCGGGCTTCCCAGGCCGGAGTTAAGATCAGCCTCCTGATCAGGGGTGTCTGTTGCCTGCGTTCAAAGGTTCCCGGGGTAAGCGACAACGTGACCGTGCGAAGCATCGTCGGAAGGTTTTTGGAGCATAGCCGGATTTATCGCTTTGAAAACGGGGGTGATCCGGAATTTTATCTGGCAAGCGCCGACTGGATGGCAAGAAACTTTTTTCGTCGCGTGGAGACCTGTTTCCCGGTCGAAGACCGGGAACTTCGCGCCCAGATCGATCAAATCCTCGATATTTACTGGAAGGATAACGTAAAGGCGCGGGAACAAGGGCCGGAGACCACCTACCTTCGCAGGGCTCCCGAAGGGGAGCGAGTCGATGCTCAAGCGTTGTTCCGCGAACACGCGCGAAAACGGAAGCAACCGGAGGTTGTTGCCAAATCGCCGTTGGCCAAGACAATCGGCAAGGGCAAAGAGGCGATTCAGCGGGAACAAAAAGTGGGCCAGCCTGCGTAGAAGCCAGAACCCGAGCGCCGGGAATACACAAGGCAGCGAAGCTTTGGACAGAAGATAGGCCAAGGGTTTGAACAGGAGGTAGCAAAGATCACAAAGGTTCGAGAGAATCAAATTGGGGGAAACCAGCTCGGGTCGAGGTGTCGGCATTGTGAAGCGCGCTATTTTTTCCGACGCTATCTTTGCCGCTTTCTGTCGGACATCGTCTGCCTTCTGTTCAAATCCTCTCTGTTTCCTCCTGTGAGCCGGCACAATTTGGAGTAGATGCTCGCATGGAGTTCGAAATTAAATGTCATCTAGGGTACGAAGTCTCGGGAGCGGCCTCTTTTCTATTCAACGTTGCGGCCACAAAAAATCCCTTTCAGCGCATCGTTACGGAGCATTTCGAGGTTGCAGGAGCGGAATCCTGTCAAGAGACGGTGATCGGTGGCCAGCGCTACCATCGAATGACTTCAAAGACCGGTCCGGTCGAGCTGAACTATGAAGCGACTGTGGACGTGAAACATGAATTGTTCGGGGATCCTTCCCGTCTTCAAGTGCCTCTCTTCGAACATATTCCCGCCGAAGCGCTGGTTTTCGTTTATCCGAGCCGCTTTTGTCAGTCGGATCTGCTCGCCCGACTCGCGAAACGGGAGTTCAACCAAAACGAGCCGGGGTTTTACCGAGTTACACGGATATGCAATTGGATCTTCGACCGAATTGAATACCTGTCCGGAACAACGACTCAAACGACGTCAGCATTCGACACGGTCACTCAACTGGCAGGCGTCTGCAGGGATTTCGCGCATCTTGCGATCGCTTTTTGCAGAGCATTGGGAATCCCGGCCCGCTTCGTGAGCGCGTATGCTTACGGCTTGAATCCACCGGACTTTCACGCGCACATTGAAGCATTTCTTGGAGGGCGTTGGATCCTGTTCGATCCAACTCGCCTCGCTCCGCAATCGAGCTTCGTGCGAATTGGACAAGGCAGAGATGCCGCGGACACCTCGTTTGCGACCATTTTTGGCGGTGCGGTGATGAATAAAATAGAGCTCTCGATGAAACCCAGTGCCGGGCAGACCAACTCTCCCGAGTATACGACCGCCCCGATTTCGAACTATCCAAGCGATCTAAGTTGAGAGGCCTTGCGTCGTTACCTCACGCATTGTAGTTGGCAAAATGTTGAGCCGTCATCGGAGGTCAGACGGTTTTTCCGTTACAGACCCTATGGCGTAATGCAGAAACCGCCTCTTCATATTGCAAGAGCGGCAAATTTTGCCTATTCGCGTGGCTAAATCCTCAGTTCGCATTGGGAAAAACGGCCAAAAGGGGAGAAAGATAAGCAAAAGACGAAAAACTTTGATCTTGGCAATCGTTCATTTTAAACGAGTTACATAGGCGATGACGGAACAAGACAGGGTATTGGCATCCAACTTGCTTTACACTCTTGCAGTGAACATAGCCAATTACGCTGCAACAAGTTCGAGTGAATCTCCGAAACCTGAGGCTACGGTCAGGATGGGTTCTCTCGCAAACGACGAGAGCGTGTTTCAGCGTCTGCTCGAAAACCATCTCCCACGCGTTCGATCGATTGTCGAGCGAATCAGACGAAGATTGCCAAGCACGATCGAGGTAGATGACTTGTACAGCATTGGAGTAACCGGTTTGGTTGCGGCGGCACGGAATTATCGGCCGGCTCAGGAACGAAGTTTTGGAAGCTACGCCAACACTCGAATTCAAGGAGCGATCTTGGACGAACTCCGACGGATGGACTGCATGAGTCGCACTAACCGCTCCAAGGCCAAGCGCCTTGGGACTGCCATCTCCAAGTTGGAACAGGAACAGGGCGGCAGCGTCAACCTGGATTCACTCTGCACCGAAATGCATATGACGGAGGTGGAATTAGCTGAACTGCAAGAAGACGTGCGGGAAGTACGGTTTGTCTCCCTGGATGAGGATCAAGGCGAGTCCGAGGATCAATCTCTCCACGACATCATTCCGGACGAATCCTGGGTTTCTGCCTTGGACGTTTTGGAGCGCAAAGAAGTCTTGTCGCTGCTGGCGCAAAGAATGGCCAAACTTCCTGAAATACAGAAGAAAGTGCTGGCGATGTACTACTACGAAAACATGAAGTTGTCAGAGATCGCCGCCTGTTTCGGACTGACCGAATCCCGGATCTGCCAAATCCATACTCAAACGGTTGCCGTACTTCGAACCTACCTGGCCAACATGTTGGCCTAGGTTTTCGGATCGAACAAATCATGGATACAAAAGTCGATTGGGACCAGTTGGTAGGTGCTTTGAGGGACGAGCTGCAGGAGAAAGGCGGGCTGATCGGCCTGCTGAACCGGCAAACTGAGACTTTGTATCGACGCGACACCGTAGAGAACGAGCGTTTGGAAGGACAAATTCGTACCCAATTGGAGCTTATCTCCCGCTCAACCGAAGGTCGGGATTATGCCGTGAGACAGACTGCATCGGCGTTTGACCTGCAAGAGGATGTGCAGTCCAACGAGGTGATCCGCCGTTTCCCTGACTTTGTGCACCCGCTGCTGGAAGCACTGTTTTCCGAAGTTGAACGACTCAGTAGCCGAGTGAAAGAGCGACTGAAACAGAACGAGGGGCTGAAAGAGCGATTTCTCTTTGAACCGCCCTCCGCGGTCGAGTGCCTCTCTAACGCCTGAGTAGAGTAGAGGCCGACGTCAGCCCCGTTTCGCGCGATCGCGCTTCGACCGCAAAAACGCGCTCATCTCCATTCGGAGTTGCGCATTTCTCACGCTGAACGCCTATTGCGCAATTCCCGCTGTCCGCGTTCGCGCGTTTTCTCCGCGCCTGGGCTTTCTCCCGCTGCTTCCACCACTTTCACCGTTGCGCCTCTGGAACCCGTTTTGCCACTTCCGCACGCGCCAACGTGCTGTTTGGATAGCCCCCTTTCCATCGTCATCCCCTGTCTGGCGGTCTCCAACCGTCGCGCCGGACGCACGCTGCTGCGCGTCCCCGCTCCAATCCAAAACCAGCCCTATCCAACTGGCCATTAAAGCCATGGTACACTGTTCGATAGGCTGCTCGATTCCCCGGCTGCGCGCCGCTTCACCGATGGCAGAATAAAAGAGGAAGATCTAAACAATGTCAGCACAATTGGGCCTGAAAAAGGCGATCGAAGAAGGGGGTACTAGAGAGACGGGTCCCAGTGCATCGTTTTATGGATCTGCTGGTTGGTTAGTTTAGGATGAGCAGGCAAACCGACGATGTACGCAATGCCGCAATTGCGCTTGCTTCGATGGCGTTGCTCGGCGTCGCTTTAATCTTACTGTTTCCAGGCTGTCCCGAGCAGGATACCGAATATCATTTTCTGGAAGCGCGCACTGCGTGGAGCAATCCGACGCTTTTTGTCGACGTCTGGGCGCGTCCGCTTTACACCGCGTTCTACGCTCTGCCCGCTCTTCTAGGGTTCAGCGCGGCGCGATTCTTCGCCGTGGGAATCGGCGTGGCGATTGCATGGCAGACATGGCGACTTGCTCGCGACCTGCGCCTGGAGAGTGCATGGCTCGTCATCCCCTTGCTATTGGGACAGCCCGTGTTTTTTGAACTCTTTCCCGACCTGCTGACCGAGCCACTCTTCGCGCTCGTTTTCGTGGTCGCGCTGCGCTGGCATTTGCGCGGCTGGACGAAGCGGGGCATGCTGGCGGCTTCTCTTCTGCCGCTCGCAAGGCCCGAAGGCGTCTTCCTTTGTCTCTTATGGGGGGTGTGGGTGGTGGTCAAAGACATCAATCCCAGCACCTCGCCGCAACCATCGGTGTTTCGGAAGCTCGTTCGCACTCTTTTTTCGACGCTGATTCTCGCTACAGGTGTTTTCTCATGGTGGGTCGCGGCGGCGTGCATCACGCGCGACCCGTTCTTTATTTTGCATAACTGGCCATCGACATGGCATCAAGACGTCTATGGTCGCGGCACACTTTTCAGCTACAGCCAGCGCGCAATGGAATTCACAGGCATGCTGCTTGCCGCGCCGCTTTTGCTTGGGCTCTGGTACAAATTGCGCGTCTGGACCTGGTTTCCGGTCATCACCTCTTTTTTTCTGTTGTTCCTTTTGCATACTCTCTTCCGCGCTTACGGCCTCTTCGGAGAGGCGGGCTATCCGCGTTATATGGTCTCGGTCGCGCCCGCAATCGCCGTACTCACGCTTGACGGATGGAATGCTATCGCCTCGCGGATCGAAAACTGGCCGCGTTTTGCTTCCGGCGCGCTGGGATTCACTGTCTTGAGCGTTTCCCTGGCGGCAAATCTTTGTTATCTGGACTCGTTTGCTTCGGCGCGCGATACCATTGCCATTCGTGAAATGTCCGACTGGCTGCACGAGAACCCGGAGCCTTATAAACGCCTGATCTGGAGCAATGCCCGCATGTGCATCGTATCCGGGCTGACTCTTGAAGAGAGCCCATCGCTACGCACCTCGTCTCGGGAGACTACACTCGCCCTGTTGCGGGATGCGCCCTCGGGAACGCTGGTCTTCTGGGACGATCACTTCGGCCGGGAGTGGTTTGGCACCACAGCTACGGACATAGTAAGCAGCGGTTACAGCCGCCTTCGCACCCAACGCTATTCACTGCCCGGTATCACGTTCTTGAATATCGGCTGCAGTCCGTCGCGCAATCGCGAAATCGAGCTAAACTTGCTTCTCAAGCGATAGGGCCTGCTCGACCGGCCAATCGACCGCTCTTAGCTGCCAACCGTACCAGGCGATCAGTGAAAATGCACCTGCGATAATAAGCGCCGTGAGTACAAAGAAAGGAAGGTCACCGTACGGGTAATCGGGCGCCGCCTCCGCAGCAATGAGCCACGTCGCGGCCGCGACAAGAATGGCCAATCCGGCACTACCGAACACGGCGTGTTCTGGATGCGCAATCACAAGTCTCGATCGACCGCAGAACCGGACCGCCAAGGCTGCCGCGACGTTCATACAGAGCCCCGACCAGGCTAGAGCTCCCAAGGCGTCAGATGGCCGATGCCAGCCAACGAATAGAACGCCTGTCGCAAAAGTTGCGCTCATGCAGCCTGCCGCGACGGCTAGCCACGGTCTCCAGCGGGACGAAGCAACCAAAAGCAAGCTCAAGGCGAGCGATGTGCCGACCGTCGCGTGTCCGCTTGGGTAGGTGCCCGTCTGAAGGCCTCGATCAAGCAAGCCGTCATTGGGCACCATTGCCAGCCAGGACAATTTGTGTTTGAGAACCTCAGCGCCCACAACCGCGCATCCAAATCCTGCTACTGCGATCACGCCGACAAAAGTACAACGACGCACGGTCGCGATGCCCAGAATGACGATCGCCGCGGACACCAGCGCCGCCTGACTGACAAGATCGAGCAAGTCGGAATGCAACCTTATAACTTTCCGACTCAGAGCCTGGCGGCCAAAATACGCGTCGTCATCGATTTGATGTCCCCAGGAAGTGCTGACAAGGACCAAATAGCCGACACCTAGCAGGACGGCGCAACCCAGCGCTCCCAGAAGGAGTCTCTTCTGGATCGTACCGGCGGCGGGCTCCCTCATCGGGCTGAGAGACTTAGGGCCGGATGGCCGAACCAGCTGTCGAATGATTTCATGCACCTTGAGAAACTCCCTATTTCGGTTAAACCACGATATAGCACGTCATCGGAATCACCGGAGGAACGAATTTCAACATTCCAGATCATCATCCACAGTAGGTGGCAAAATTCGTTGACCAACTTGCCTCTGAGGACGCCGTTTTTTCTTGCGATGTCGGCCATCCAACGATTTGTACGGAAGGTGCACGATGAAGTATTCAGATATGATAAAATTGACAAACACCAGAGGGAAGTTGCTCTTCAGCGGCGTAGAACCCCGGACCAGAAGCACAAGCGGCGATCGAGTCACGTTTCCAGAGCTTGAATTTTTCCAACAGACGACGACCGTTCTGCCAATCCTGATATGACCACAACAACGCGGCTCGATGTGGCAGGGACTACCGTCGACGTAACCAACCTGGATAAGACTTTCTATCCGAAAGCGGGATTCAAGAAAGGGAACGTTATCGACTATTACGTCCGAATTTCGACCGTCTTACTGCCCCACCTTAAGGATCGGCCGATCACCCTGAAGCGATATCCCGATGGGGTGGACGGTTTCCATTTCTACGAGAAACAATGTCCGCCGCATCGCCCGAAGTGGGTAAAAACGGCCAAGGTAACTAAATCGGAAGGCGGAGTCATCAATTACTGTGTTATCAACGACCTCCCCGCACTCGTTTGGGCGGCAAATCTCGCGAACCTCGAGTTACACACTTTCCTGCACAAGGCGCCCGCTATCAACCGTCCAACCGCTCTAGCCTTCGATCTCGATCCGGGTCCGCCGACAAACATCATCCTTTGCTGCAAGGTAGGACTCTGGCTGAAAGCTATCTTCGACGCCCTTGAGCTGGAGAGCTTTCCAAAAACGTCCGGATCGAAAGGACTCCAGGTTTACGTCCCCCTGAACACTGCCGTGACGTATGCGAAAACGAAGGCCGTTTCGCACGAAATCGCGCAATTGCTGGAGCGTCGGTTCCCGGAAGCCGTCGTATCGAAAATGCAGAAAAATCTCAGACGCGGTAAGATTCTCGTCGATTGGAGTCAGAACGACGATCACAAGACCACGGTCAACGTGTACTCGCTGCGGGCGAAAGAGCACCCTACGATCTCCACGCCGATAACTTGGGAAGAGGTAGCGCGCGCGCTGAAGAAGGACGATCCAAAGTATCTTACCTTCGAGTCCCAAGATGTTCTCGATCGAGTTCAAAAGGTGGGAGACCTTTTCGCGCCCGTTTTAACGCTGAAACAAAAGTTGCCGCGACTGAACGAGATCATGGACGCCGGCGAAAGCGCTTTGAACGCGCTCCCTTGATCGGGAGGGCATCCCGACCTGCCGCGAAGGATTGCTGCTCAGGTGCTCATCGGCGGCAATCACTGCCTGGCGATCCAGGCCCGGCAGTTCAATTTCGCCTGCGTTCTCTGCTCTCGATCGCGAAGCGGCTCCAGGCAAGGCGAGCCCTATTCCGCCGCGATGTGAGCGCCCTTTTCGACGGCGGAGCGCTTCATCAAGAGCACCATGAAGGCGAGCACAACTCCGACCACCGCAAAAATCAGGAAGGCGTCGAAATAAGCGAGGGCAGAGGCCTGATGCTCGCGCAGATCTTCCAGCGACTGCCAGGCCATTTGATGCGCGGCAGCGGGATCACCGGTCTGTTGCAGGTAGCCGGGTTGTACTTGTTCGATGTAAGAATTCACTGCGGGATTCAGAGTGTCGAGGTTATCGCCCAGCCGCAGCGAATGAAAGATCTCGCGGCGCTCCGTGATCGTCTGGCCAAGCGAGGTACCAACGCTTCCGCCTTCGTTGCGCAGCAGCGCCAGGAGGCCTACGGCTGCGCCGCGGAGGGCGCGAGGAATGAAGAGGTAGGCAGCGACATTGACCGGTGCGAAGACGAGGCCCAAGCCGGCAACCATGACGATTCGCGCCCAGACGACCTGCACGGGGGCAATGTCCAGATTCATCCGAGACATCCAAAAATTGCCGGAAGCGACAATGAGCAGACCGGCAGCAATCAACCAACGCGCGTCCACGCCGCGGCCCAGCAAGGCGCCGACGACGATGATCGCGATGATCGTAAAAATGCCCGCAGGCGACAAAACGAGCCCGGCGTGGAATGCGTCATAGCCGAACAGCGATTCGAGCATACCCGGCAGCAACGTGCTCGATCCGTAAAGAATTCCGAATGCGCAGAAGATTATAAGACAGGAAAGGGCAAAATTGCGCTCGCGCAGGGGTCGGAAGTTCACGATCGGACTCGCGTGGCGCGTTTCCCAAAAGATCAAACAAGCGGCCGCGAGAACGAGCAGAGTGGTGAGTGTCTGGACGCGTCCGAAGACGTCGCCAAACCAATCCCACTCCTGTCCTTTGCTGAGCAGGACCTCCCAGCAAACGAGCGTGAGAACAAGTAACCCGAGGCCGATGGAGTCGAACTGGAAAGGCCGCCCTTTAGACGCCAACCGGGCGTTACGAAGGTATTCAGGATCTTGCACCACGGCGGCGCAAAATAAGAAGGCAAGCACACCGACCGGAAGATTGATAAAAAATATCCAGCGCCATGAATATTGATCGGTGAGCCAGCCGCCGAGCGTTGGGCCGAGCACCGGAGCGATCAGGGCCGCGACACCGAAGAGGGTCTGCGCAGCGCCCTGTTTCTCGGGCGGAAAGGTATCGAGCAGGATCCCCTGGCTGCAAGGCTGGAGACCGCCGCCGGCGAGACCTTGCATGACGCGAAAAAGAATTAACTGAAGCAGACTTGTCGCCATGCCGCAGAGGACGGAGCTGATGGTGAAAACTGCGATGGAAATCAGGAAATAATTGCGCCGACCGAGTTGCGCGGCGAGCCAGCCGGAGATCGGCAGGATGATGGCATTGGCGGCGAGATAGCTGGTTATGACCCACTGACTATCGGTGACTGCCGAGGAGAGGCCGCCGGCGATGTAGCGCAAGGCTACATTGGCAATGGTGGTATCCAGGACCTCCATGAACGTAGGCACGACTACGGCAACGGCGATCAGCCACGGATTAAAGACCCGTGGACCGACTGTCGCAAAGGGCGTGGCAATGGTAGACGATCCCGCGCTCATATAACTTTAAAGTTCGTTACTCGGAATAGCCCAACCGGAATAATCATTGGCGAATCGTCGGCTTCGTCAACGGGATTCGTACTCAATACTGGTTTAAAACTCAGGCGCAGGCGAAGGCGACCGCGAACCGATAAAAACGCCCGGTGAAATGCTCACGCCGTACCCAGCGGCGACCATTCCCAGGAGGTCTGCAAACCGTCCACGGGTCGTACAACCGCAGAGGTACTGAGTGCCTTTTGCAACCGTTTGAGACGTGGAGGATAGCGTCAAAAAGGCGCTCGCCACCGCCCTTTCCTTTTTTCCTCAGCGACAATCTTTATTGAGCATCGCTAATCCAAGCCAAACATCGTTACGCATTCAGGCTTGTTAACAGAAACGTGGAGCAGCGAACGACGACGAAACCGCCGACACTCTGCTTCGTCGCCACCAGTTGTGGCCCAATTGACGGAAATGCGAAGTTATCGTCATCGCCCGGACATGAAATTCGTCGTCCAACTGGCTCATCAAATCACCGGCGTCCGGGGTAGCGAGACCGAAATCTCGTATCACACAAAATCCATAGTTCACCGGCGGAATCGCGCACGGTGTCAAGCTGTTTCGAAAAAATCTCGACTTTTATAGTGATAATGGTGATTACAGGAACCAAAGGAATGTGCGAATGAACGAGATTCCTGATGCGGGGAGCTTTGCCGCTCTGCTTTTACTTGCTGGGGCGGTTACAGCCCTTGCTGCAGGCGTTGCAATCCTACTCGCGGAAAGCTGGTTTCAAGAAATGCGCCAAAGAAGAGAGCAATTCAAAACTTGGCAAGACCGGCAATTCAGAATTTGGCAAGACCGGCAGCGAAGATCCTTCCTCTGGTTAAGCAGCAACCAGGAAAGAGGATCAATTAAGAAGTAAACAAGGTCCGCTCCCGTCGCTCAGAAATCCGATCGCGACCGTATGCACCCCGAAAAGTGCGCGCCAAAGGGCGGCTTCTTTGATGTCTGCTAGGCATTCCGGTGTCAGTCGTGTCTGGATCTCTAGGAGCATTGGACGAGCAGACGGTCGACCGCACTTAACGTCTCTGGACGTGGACTCGTATGAGAGCTTGGCGCAAGATGGAGGCGCTTGGGGCGGACGCGCATTAATCCAGCGCAATGCGCCTACATGGGACTCAGTCCAGCGGCTAGCGTTTGGCAAAAATCCAGCCAGAACGAATCATTAATTTTATGACGCTCAAGCAATTGAGAGAAGGGTCATTGGTCTTCGCGGCAGTTGAAATGGCTGTCGAAGGCGTTCAAGGAGGACACGTACCGGGGGTCAAGGCGAAGCAGACTCCAAGGGCAACCCGCAGGAGGGTCAATGTACAAGATCCCGGTTAACTATTTGTGTGTACCGTTCGCCGAGCATCTTAAGCAACCGGTGAGCATCGCTTAACGCGTCAACTGGGTCCTGCTCGTACGCTGTGGGATTTTCTGTAGCGATCTTCTCACCTAGCGTCCGAAAGCCGGGTGGCTCTCAGATGCTCAACAACCGCCCAGATCATAAATGCACAAGGGTCCTGAATCCGCCGTAGGCCATGCGCTTGCAATCGAACATCTGATTGTCCGCCATTTCTGTTAGACGCGGATCGGCCATGATCTTGGCGTTGACCTGATCGCGATGCTCGCGGGATTCAAAGACCACCCAGGAGAAGACCACGGTCTCATCGGGCTGACCTTCGCGAGCTGCGGGAACGACACCATGTCCTTCGTGTCCAGGTCGCGAGGGACGTTTATTAGCTGACGGGTTGAACCGCGCAGCATCCAAAAAGCAAATTCATATCAGTAACTAACTAAATGATCTTTCCAGGTTAAATGATGTTTCCCGCGGTCCGTCGATTTGCTTCATTTCGGCGATTTTTTCCCAAGCCATTTCTCGAAGGCTTTTTCTGGGTAGACGGGCAGAAGGCCGCTCGTACTGCTGTATTTTCGCAACTCGTTATTGCCTGCAAGAGTTTCGATCGAATTGCATGTTGCAATTCATCACGCCGACAGTGCAGGTTGCAACTTTTTTAATCTACCGCCTGTCAAAAAAACAACAAACCCTAAGGCTAGGACGCCTGGCACAAGCGATGCTCGAAATCTAATTTGAGGTGTTTAAATATGAAGAAGTTTCTGCTGTTACCTCTTATCGCGGTTGGTCTCAGTGCCTGGGTGCCAAGCCAAGCTAAGGCCGGAGTACATGTGACTTTTGGATTCGGTGTTCCAGCCTAACTATGGCCCATACTACGGTCCGTATTACGGCCGCTACTATTCTGGTTACTCATATTATTATTACCCGCATTGGTATCACCGGCATCACTACTACCATCATCGTCACTGGCATCGTTGGTAGTACGTTGAGTTTGACGGGAGTTACGAAACTCCTTCGCAAACTCAATTAAGGTGCCCTTTGCCGCCTTCGAGGGCTTCCGGCGATGACTTGGACTTCATGACCAGGGACCGGATGCTGTCAACGGGATCGTTAAGGATGACTTCGTGGGAACAATTACTCTGGGGCATTCCCCAATTAGGCGAAGTCGCAGAGCGTTTGCAAGTCCTGAAAAGGGCCTGAGATTCTCGATCCCGACGGACCGGTGCTGCTGGCTTCAGTGACATCCCCGATCGAACGGCGTGAAGTAGCGCGAAGCAGCCGAGAATCTTGTAACGGGGCTGGAAGTGGCGATGGGATTGCTTGGACATGTCTAGTAATACGGTCCAACGCGTTTTTGCTATTGTTTGTTCTGATTTGCCGCCTGCAACCTTTACCTTAGTCATTCCGGCTGGTAGAAAAATACCTATTTGCGGTCCATTGCTTCCCATTTTTGAATGTCTCCTTTTTTCGCTTTTGTAGTTCAAGCGAGCGTGGGTAACTCTACCTTTTATCTCCGTTCGTTTTGATTGCAGTTAAACGAGTGCATCCGTAGAGCATTCCTGGATGATCGTAAATAGAACTAAAGACCCACTGACGAGATCTCGCGCGCAAGCTGATGCGCTACATCCGAAACTATAACAAGACTGCAAGCCCGATCCGGTGGTGTAGCAGCTGTCGGGATTTTGCTTTTCTAGACAAATGCTTCCACAGCGGTGATCATCGCTGCGTAGGCACGACGGCTGGGATCGGCGATGTCCCGGTAATGATCGAGATATTCCTGCGGCGCTTGGTACGGCGTGTGCGGCGCGTTTGGTATGCTTTATCAAAGCTGGGCTACTGGTCATGGCGGTCGGTTTAGCGGTGCTCGGCTGGCTGCACCTTCTCAATCCTCACCTCATCCTGGTCAGCTGTTTTTCAGCCGAGTGGGTTTGCTTTTAACGCGCCAGCCTGGGCGTCGATCGTGCCTCAAGGCAATCCAAAATCTTCTGAATTCCGGGTTCCTCAGTGCCGTCCAAGTGGAGCTTTCTTTCATAATTGGGGTTCTTCAAACCCATTACAACGGCAACGTGGCCTTCTGAGTTTCAGGAATTTTGTTCCGGAACGTGATTTAAGAAGAGCCAGACTTCTGGCTGGGGGAAGATGCGCATCATCCTGTTCAGTCGTGGATTTACGGTTTTCCAGACCGCACTTTCTTGCTTCGTTGGTTATAGACCCAATCCAAAAGTTCAACAAACCTCTGACTATCGATCCAAAGTAAGATTTCCTTATACTTTGGATCATTCTCCGGAAGTTTTTGATATCCGCCACCGAAACCGGACCCGACATGTATCCAAACCTTACCATTAATTAATTTCGGGCTCATATGTATGAAAGTGGATCGCGTCATATGCGTTCATTCCTTCCTTATTGTTACCATATTTACCATATTTTCAATAGCGAGTCGACATCTTTGGCTGGATTTTTTACGCCGCTTGCGATCTGGTCAAGCGAACCCGCGAAGCCCGTCGAGGCGCATCCACCCGCCCCTTCCAGAAGGGTCAGGAAAACCATCACGAACGAAAAGTCCTGGAAAGCTCAAGCTGTCTGTGAAATCCGCGACATATCCAGCCGTATCGTCTTTGCTGTGTAATTCTGTTCCTGAGAGATCTCCCTATAACTGGACCCCCAACAAGCTCATAGGTTTGTACTGCTATCGGACCGAAAAAAACTGATGAAAGTGGCGTCTGGAAAATATAGCTTGGTGGATATTGATCCGGGAAACTTTGAAGGGTTTTGCTCGGAACGCTGCCCTACTTTTCAGCGGTAACCATTTCCGAGCTATGACCTAAGTTATGCTACAATGCATCTATCGAAATGTAACCATATGAACTTAAAATACATCGATACTGATCTCCAAATCGACCTCGATAACTCGACGTTGTTACATGAAAACGGCGAAGGTGAGGACTATATTGCACTGTATCGCAATAAAACGCTTGCTCCTGAGGCGTGTTATTACTACCTCGAAGTACATGGCGATCCCCTGGTTGTCGATGAGAGCCCCCCAGATCTATTAGACTACGCCGAGATGCTGGATATGGATCTAACCGAATTTCTCACGACGGTCGAGTCCCGTTTTGACGCCAAAACGTTGTTGGCACAATGTGGGTACAAGCGTTCCTTACGATATCAAAACCGAGAACGGCGCTCGTGAAATAAAGCCTTTTTGATTTTCCGTTGCAGATGCTTTTCCACCCCATGATCAGGCTTCGTAAGGCTATCGATCCAGCGGCTCACTCGCTTTGCGAGTTTGGTTTGAGCTGCCGCCGCTCGGCATCAGCGCGCCGCTAACTCGTCGAGAGTCTCTCAAACGCGCCAGGCACGGCAGATTCCGGCGGACCAGCCGCACAGGTCACTGCGCAAGATCCCGGTTAACGATTTGGGTGTACCTTTCACCAAGCATCTTAAGCAACCGATGAGCATCGCGCAACGCGTCAACGGGATCCTGCTCATACGCCGCTTTGACGGCATCTTTGAGCCAGGAGGAGATGCCCGGATCTGCAAGGATCTCTTTGAGAGTCATATTTAGTTTAGAACGGCACCAGTTTGAAGAAACTAAGAATATACAGGTCCAGCAGCCCGACTGACCTATTCGCACATCAGTGGAAACACCACGATCTGGAGTTGGTCGTTCGGTGACCGGAGCGGAATCAACAGTATGCGCTTGGAGATCAAATCATGTTCAGATTTGCCGCAAATCGAGCAGTGGTCCGGAATTTCGCGATTCCTTTTACCGCTGAAGAGAGAGAGGTGTGGAAGTTTCATATTATTTGCCGCTTCCAGATACCCTCAAGGCTTCCTGTCGTAAATAGAACCAAAGGACTATTCGTCGGGATTATCTGTAAGCGCTTTTCTTTCCTGATAGCGTGCGCCGACGGGCGGTCCTCAGATGCGTGGAAGGCCGCTAAAGCTCAGCAATCGTGGATTTCACAGGGATTTGCGACGTGCGAAGTTCGCTTCTCCCCGAAGGCGAGGAGGATTGAAGACCCGTGTGCCAACGGGAGAAAGGAGGGCGATAATGGCCGAGGATCCGGCGCTCACGGCTGCTTTGGGCCAGGACTGGCGGCTTCGGTGGTCTCCTGGAGAAACCGACCGGCGTTTGGGCCCGTGGGCGCACTCTTGACGTCCACCGACGGCGAGACAGAGAGCCCAACAAAGAGTGGCACCTTGTCGGGATCATAGTTCATCACGTCGATCCGGACCGGCAACCGCTGCACCACTTTGACGAAATTTCCGGTCGCGTTCTGCGCCGGCAACAGCGCCAGCGTGGAGCCCGTACCCATGGTAAAGCCGGAGATGCGCCCCTCAAACGTTCGTTTGCCGCCGTACATATCGACCTCCAGATCCACGCGCTGGCCGATCCGCAGATCACGGAGCTGCGTTTCCTTAAAATTCGCATCCACCCAGATGTCTTGAAGCGAGCGGATCGCCATGAGACTCTGGCCCGCCTGGACGTGGTTGCCAGGGTTAACGTTACGGCGGGTGACAACGCCATCTATTTCCGCCACGATCGTGCTATAGCGTAGATCAAGCTTAGCCTGGTCCAGATCACGCTGCGCCTTCATCAGCGCCGCTTCGGCCTGCCTCAAGCCGGGTGCGTTCTTGATGACCTCCGCATAGATGCGATTGATATCGCCGCCTGGATCGCGCTTGTAGAATTCTTCCAACGTCTGTTTAGGTGTCAGATCGTAAGACGATGGCACGACGCCGAGCTGCGCAGCACTGTGAAGCAAGTCTGCCAGTGCCTGCCGGACCGAGGAAAAGGTTTGGTCAAGGTCCGCAGGCACTTCGGTCAGACTCGTTCCCGCGGGTACTTTTCCGGGCAGGCCGAGCGCGGCGCGCGCCTGATAGACGTTTTCCAGCGCCTGGGTGACCTGCGCGTCTGCCGCGTCGCGAACCTCGCGCTTTTGGTCAAATTCCTCAGCACTCACCACGTTACTTCCGAGCAGGCGTTTGGCCCGGTCAAACTCCGCTTGAGCGAGCGCCAGAGCCGCCTTGCTCTGCTCCCACGTCGCCACGCGCGCTCGGACGAGCGCAACTTGATTGTCCACGTCTTCTATCGCATGGGCCAGCTTGAAACGCTCTCCACGCGCCTGCGCCACCAAACTCCGCACATTGGCTTCGGCCGCAACGAGGTCCGCCTGAGCGGCATCGACAGCCGCCTGTTTGATCGCGACCTGCACGCGAAAAGGCTCGGAATCAAGCTCTACCAGCACGTCTCCTTTCTTTACGCGGTTGTTGTCATCCACGAGAACTCGCGCCACCTGGCCGGTCACGCGTGGCGCGACGAAGGTTACGTAACTGTTCACATAGGCGTCATCGGTTGATACGGTATTCAATCCGTGGAGTATTCGCGGAATTCCCATGAACAACACGACCACCGCCGCTAATACGGCGAGCGGAACAAGCCACGGGCGACGCTTGCGCGTCGCTTTGACCGTCGGTTTCATCGATGGTTCGGAAACTGGGGAGGCTGCGAGCTGATCAGGTGACGCGGGTTTGGTTTCTTCAGCTTTCATGGGTATCATCGATCTGTTACGTGAACCAAGCGTGTCGATCCAGGCAAGACTGCTTTTCGTTCAGAATAGTGGAAATCTATTTGCCGATGCGATGACATTGTTAACGATTACGTCCGCGCGCCCGCGAAGCGAACGGGCAGTTTTTGGCGAGCTCAGACCAAGCCGCCCACTTTATTCCGCGACATCCGAAGGCATGAGCCTAAGCACATAAGCAAGCTGTTGTTTGGTCTAGGCACGAAGTGCTTGCGATGGTCGGCACCAATACGATCGTCAGGGACGCCAAAGTTGTTGTCGGAGCCGAAACTCCGATCATTTGAATTTATCTCGCATAGCCGCGATCCCTGGTATCCGGTCCATCAGGTGACGATATGTGGCGTCAAAATTCTGGACCAGGGATCGCTGCGTTTCTCCGACAAGGATAGTAAATATGTACGATTCGTGAAAGGGCGATGTCACGGTTGGGTGATAACCGTCGGAAAAGGCAAACGTGTCGCCGTCGCGGGTCATATAAGCCGTCGAGTCTCCGTCAGGACTATACCAGAGCTGGGCACCGAAGCCGTTCGGCGGGTTGAAACGCCAGTGATACGCCTCTTGGTGCGCGGTCTCTCCGAATTGGTCGGTATCGTGCTTGTGCGGCGGATAACCAGACCAACAGCCTTCGTCCGCGTAAAGTTCGCTAACGAGCAAGTTCCCGGCCCGGCCCGCGCCGTTCTGTCCCAGGATGTGGAAGATACGCCGGCGAGATTTCGTCTCGTTCGAGCCGACATCAACCATATCGACCTCCTCCGGTCTGACGCGGAATGGGGCCATTTGCCGATTCCACAAGCCTCCGGCGATAGCAATCTCGCAAAAACTTTGCGCGACAATTGCCACTTCGGCATTCGGTCCGGCGTAGACGGCATCGGCTCTGCCCTCCCAGATCGTGGCCCTCTGTCCCAGGTTAGTGAAAGACTCACCGTCCACCGCCAAGTCACAGGTTCCCGCCATCGGTACAACAACCGACTCAAATTCATGCAACCGGTACTTGTAGGTTTCGCCTGGCACCAACCTGACAAGATTGAAATGGATGCGCTCGAGCGGGTTATTCGCGGTGAGAATCGGTTTGTTCTTGTTATCGAAAGCGCGGATCAAAGTTTGCGACATAGGCCACTCTCGAACGGCTAATAAAAATGTGTTTATGAAATCGAAGTATCGGGCATCGGCGCCTGTGTACTGTCTCGGATTTGTGGCGATGGCCTTGCGTTCAAAATGGGCTGTCGGCGTGCCGCAAGGAGGGCTCAACTCTGAATTCATACCTGACCGATAAGCGGCGCTTCGCGTAAGTGTCGGTGAGCAATCGAGAGCCCTAACTCGGCAAAGAACCGAGTTAGGGCTTCGATTTGACTCCCCGGTGAAAGTGCACCCCGGCTGGATGAACGTTTTTCGCGTTGGTCTTGTCCGATGTATAGACTAAATGGTGCCCACGCGCCGGCTATTTAACCTCGTTAAATCGTTCTGCCTGATTCAAATTGCCTTTCGTAATGAGGATCGGGTCGAGTTTGTTACCCTCGATCGGCTTCTTGTCGCGAAGGTAAGTGACCATGGCGGTCATGGCGTTTCCTACCTGTTCCGCCGGCAATTGTTCGACCGTAGCAGCCATCTCGCCATCGCGCACTCTTGCCAGCGCTTCAGGAATGGCATCAAAACCCAGGACCATGACTTTACCATTAGGGATTCCTACTTGATTGAGGGCCTCTAAAGCTCCTAACGCCATATCATCATTGGAGGCAATGATTGCGTCCGGCGGCGATCCCAGGGAGGTCAAAATGTTTTGTGTCACTGTTAATCCTTGAGCTCGGGCAAAGTTAGCAGTCTGATCAGCGACAATTTTGTATTTATCGCCGGCCGCCTTGAAGGTGTCGCGGACTCCTTTGGCACGATCGATCGCCGGACTGCTTCCCGGTTCACCAGTCAGAAAGATAATTTTTGCCCCGTCCGGAAAGTGATCGATTACGTATTGAGCCAGCTTGGCTCCTCCAGCCACGTTGTCCACACCAAATTGCGGTACCGGTTTGGTTGTACCGCTCACATAGCGGTCTACGGTTACGATTGGTATATTGGCTTCAATAACCTCGTTTACCGCCGGCACCAAGGCGTTCACATCGGTTGGTGCAAGAAGAATACCGTCGACTCCTTGATTGGTGACATTTCGCAAGTCGTTCGATTGCTTCGGAGAGCTTGACTGTCCGTCCTGCTCGAGCACAACAACATCCAATTTCTTGCCCTGTTCCCGCGCAACGCGCGTCGAAAATGCCGCCCACGGAAATGCCATGTTGGGCACACTAAAGACAATCCGCAATTTCTTGTCTTCAGAGTATCCCGAACGCGGCGCCGCCAGGCCAACTGCAATTGCTACAATTAGTATCCGAAAATACATATTTTTGATCATATGTGTCCTTGGGGGGTGCGTCTCACGCTCCTTCGGCAAAACTCCGAACGGCGTGGTACGATTTTCATGAGAGACTAACCGATAATACCGGCTGGCGTTAGATGCTAATTTACGCCAACTTTATATTAAAACGCGCCCATCTCGCGTAGAAATTGTCTAATCGGAACTGGGAAGACCCTTCTGAATGTCCTCTACAATCTGATCGACACTGGCAGGTGGCTTAAACGTTGTGTCAGTCTCCGGCTCTGGCCGAAGAGGCAGACTTCCGGGCGTCTCCTGAAGTCACGCAGCGAAAACCCGTATGCGATGATCCGGTGTCCGGAGGGGTGCCTCGCCGTGCGCTGGGCCGATAGCTCTCGCAGTAAGATGGGTTGCAGAGAAACGACCCTCCTTTGACCACGCGTTTTGGTGCGTTGGGATCGGCGGGATCCCAACTTTCGCTCGGACCTCCAGTATCGCGGCATATGTTCTTGCTCGCGAGTTCCGTAAAAGCATCGACCCGATACCAATCACTGCACCATTGCCAGACATTTCCGGTTACGTCATAGAGACCGTAGCCGTTAGGCGGAAACGACTTCACCGGGGAGGTTCCCGCAAATCCGTCTTCCCCACTGTTAGTCACCGGAAATTTGCCTTGCCAGGTGTTGGCCAGGTACTTTCCATTGGGCCGGAACTCGTCGCCCCAGGCGTAGCGTTTCCCATTCAGGCCGCCGCGAGCTGCAAATTCCCACTCCGCCTCGGTAGGCAGCCGCTTGCCGGCCCATTTGGCGTAGGCAACCGCATCATACCAGGAAACTTGCACCACCGGATGATTCTCCCTGCCCGCAATATTACTTCCCGGACCTTCCGGATGACGCCAACTCGCCCCGGGCAACCAACGCCACCAAGCCGAAAGATCGTTGAGCGGCACCTCCCGCGAAGTTGGTGTAAACACTAGGGAGCCAGCCACGAGCACACTGTCGTCGGGTTTGGGGGTCCCCGGTGGAAGCTCCTTTTTCAGTTCTTCCCATTCGGGTTTTTTCTCTGCGGTCGTAACATAACCGCTCGCTTCGACAAACTTGGCAAATTCAGCATTGGTTACGTCATGCTCATCGATAAAGAACCCTTCGACTTGAACCTTGTGCGCTGGCCGTTCGTTGGGAAAGCTCCGAACATCATCCGTTCCCATGACGAATTCGCCACCGGGAATCCAGACCATTCCCGGGGGCGCGCTCTTCTTTATGGGGTGTGAAGCCGTGGTGCCTTGGTCAGGCCCCTCCCCTTTCGCAGAAGAGAAGGCAAAACAGCAAAAAATCATTAGACCGCCGCCGACCACACGGCAAAGGCGCTTGATCGCGCGAGCCACGTCTGCATGGCCTACTACCTTGTACTTCTCTTTCTGTGGCATTGGTTGCTTCTTATTTGGTGTTGCCCTCCCGCGCGCCTTCCCTAATGGATGAAACCTTTTGCCCTTTGGTGCAATAGCTAACTTCTTGCGATCGCTCCAATCATCGTTTGGTCAATTCCCGGCACAGTTCGAGTGCTCGGCGCCGCAAAAGCGGGCCGGGGTTTTTTATCGCCTCATCGACGGTCACATCGCTCGAAACCAAAGAATTCAGGCCATTGAAATGGGCGGTCAGTAGTTCACGGTCCTCAATTACTCCGGCAAGCGCCCAGACGGGCTTGCCGAGCAGCGTGGCAAGCGAGGCAACGCCATAGGGTCCCTTTCCATGCAGCGATTGAAAGTCCAATTTGCCTTCGCCTGTGATCACGATATCGGCCGCTGCGATTCTCTCCCGGAGCATGACCTTTTCTGCAACAACGTTGAAACCGGACTTCAACTCTCCATTCAAGAAGGTGAGGATCCCGTACCCGAATCCACCTGCGGCACCCGCGCCCGGAGTGTCAGCGAATTTTGTTCCCAATTGCAGATCAAGCCGAGCGGCGAGACTCGCGATATCGCGATCGAGGGTTGCAACTTCATCGGCACTTAGCCCTTTCTGCTGCCCAAACGTATAGGTCGCGCCCTTTGGCCCGGTTAGTATGGTCTCGACGTCGGCCAGACCAATGACGGTCGGCAAGCGGGCCAGATCTGGCGCCGTTACCCGTTCGATCTGTGAAAAAACGATTGGCAGCGGTTCGACAGGCTCACCGCCGGAACGATAGAACCGGTAACCGAGTGCTGCTCCCATTCCAAGGCCGGCATCAACAGTAGCGCTCCCGCCCAATCCAATGAAAATCCGCTCAACGCCTTTCTCGATCAGGTTCCAAAGGAGCACGCCGCTGCCATAGGTGCTCGAGCGGAGCGGATTGCGCTCTGCCGCGCCGACCCTACACAGCCCTGAAGCGGCACTCACATCAAGCAGCGCTTCGCCGCCATTCACGAAAAGCTCAGCCGTGATCGGGCGACCTAACGGATCAACCGTTTCGATCGTCTGCCGGGCCGCTCCCAGTTGGGCGGCTAAGATCGCCGCGGTTCCTTCTCCGCCGTCGGCCATGGGTATAAGTTCGAGCTCCGCGCCCGGATCAAAATCGCGAACGCCGGCCGCGATAGCCTCAGCCACTTCATGCGCGTTCAGCGTCCCTTTGAATTTGTCCGGGGCAATCAGGTAACGCATTGAGATTTTCGTTCGGCGGAACGGCGATCGTCCTTTTGATTGATCAATTCCAAAAGCAACTCAGCGGCGCGGCTCGAAAATTCCGGGTCATTGACCGCCTTTTTACTGACTTCGATTGGGATATCAGAGCGCAATTTCTTTCGCAGTGCGTCAAGAAAGGCCCGGTCAGCCTCGGGAGACCAGAATGGCCGCCCTGGATAGTCTAACTCCGAAAAGCCGCCCAAGGGTATCATCACACCTCCTGAATGACCGAGGAGGCATCAAACACGCCCACATTAATGACGAGCACACTGCACCCGCGCCGCTCGATTTCCGCCTTAACGTAAGCGATCTCAGACCCTTTCGTATCCAGGGTGCCAATGATTCCAATCGTTTTCGCCATCGAAGCTACCTTTACATGCCAGCCGTCGCCAGAGTTCCGCCCAGTCTTGCACGAATCATTCGATTACAATATACCTGCCATTTCGGGGACAGGATACTAGGTTAATAGAATATGCAAAGGCCGAGAAATCCGTTGCTGGCGTTTTTGTTTATGTTGGTGCTGCTGTTGCCGTGGTTGATATTCCTTCTCCCCGGCGAAACAATTACCGGGCACGCCCTATTCTGGTTAGCGATGTTCTTTTGCCTGCTGCTCATGTGGGTGATGAGCTCTCGGCAGCGACGCCTGGCGACGGCAGCGGGTCCCGATCTTGGTCCGCGGATGTTGGACGTGACGGAGCAACCAGAAGTCGTACGCCAAACCATGGACGTTAGGATCGCAACCATAGAAAATGGGGTGCAGGTGTTTCGAGGTCCCCTGCGCGATTCCGCCGCGGTGTCGTTCGAAAAACTGAATCGAGCTCTCCCAAAGGGCCTTGTGCCTTTGATTCAGGAAGATGAACAGCTGGGCGCAAAAATCGCGTTGATTCCGAGGCCGGCCGGTGAAGATCCCTCACGGAAACCTGTCCGGCCATGGTTGCATTGGCTCCTTTTTGGTCTCACGATTATTACGACGACCTGGGCGGGAGCGAGTCATCAGGGCGTCGATTTAGCACAGGAGCCCGGACGGTTCACCGTCGGTCTGCCTTACTCCATTGGATTGCTGCTGATTCTCGGGGTGCATGAATTGGGGCATTTTTTCATGGCGCGTCGGTATGGGATGGATGTCACTCCGCCCTATTTCATTCCAGTGCCATTCGGACTTGGGACGTTCGGCGCGTTTATCCAGATGCGATCGCCCCCGGCGAACAGAAAAGCTTTGTTTGATGTTGCTGTGGCCGGGCCCCTTGCCGGATTCGTGATTGCAGTGCCGGCGCTTCTCCTCGGGCTTCGGTTTTCAAGCATCACCGCTGCCAGCGACGGCACGGTATCGCACGGGCTTCTGCATGGAGCAACCGTCGGTTCATCGATCCTGTTTACGGTGCTTACGAAGCTTTCGTTCGGAGACGCTGCCCAGTATGGAGCGCTGGTGCAGCTTAGTCCGTTGGCTTTCGCGGGTTGGTTAGGATTGTTTATCACGGCACTGAACTTATTGCCGGTGGGCCAACTCGATGGCGGTCATATAACCCGGGCAATGTTCGGGAGCCGGGTCGGGCAAACGATCAGCAGCCTGGCCATGTGGTCTCTGTTTTTGCTGGCTTTGTTTGTCTGGCCGGGTCTGATGATGTGGGCGATCATCGTCTTCCTCATAGCCGGGCGGGGCGCGCCTCCGTTGAACGATATAACGCCTCTGGACGCCGGACGCGTAGTCGTCGGTTGGATCGCCATTCTCATTTTGATCCTGATCCTCGCGCCTATGCCTCATTCCCTGTGGGATTCTGCAAACGAGGTTTGTCCTTACCTGTAAGCAAGGTGGGATCGCACAGCGGTGTTCATCCGGTCATGTTCGCCTCCAGCTGTTCGTTTTGCGGAGAGGATAGTTTGGACACATCTCAAAGGCCCACGTTGAGCCGCCTGTGACATGAGCGCAGCTGCATGGATTGGCGCAGATCAGGCCGGATCTTTTCTCGGCCAACACGCGATCATGGTCCTGGGTATAGTTTTGGCAGTTATGTTTGGCGCTGCCATCGGCCTCTGGCGCCTGTTGGATCAACAAGAGAGCAGACTGTGGGCCTTCGCTGATGCGGCTTGGAAGCAATTTCAAAATTCGCCCTTGATATCCTGTTTCCGTGATCGGTTTCCGCGTGCCTGGACCATGGTCACTCGCCGATTGTCACCTGAGGGTTATTTGGGGTTACACTTTACGATTTCGCTCTGTGTTCTCTTGCTCACGGCGACGAGCTTTTTTGTGCTTGCTGATGAAGTCGGAGAGCAAGACTGGTTGGTGCAATTTGACCGCTCGCTGTCCACCAGCCTCCACGAACACTCAACCCTCGATGCGGTAACGATATTTCGGTCTATTACTTTTCTCGGAAACGTTTCGACTTTAGCCGCGATTGGCTTGCTGGTAGGCGTTGGCTTGGTTGTAAGCCGGCGCTGGCAATTGCTCTTTGTCTGGGCGATCGCGGTCCTCGGGGTCGGATTCATCAACGAGTTTTTGAAAAACACTTTCCAACGAGTACGCCCGCGGCTGCCGAACCCCTGGATCACCGCATCCGGCTGGAGTTTTCCCAGCGGTCACGCGATGGGTTCCCTGGTGGTTTACGGGATGTTAGCCTACTCGGTTGGTTTGCTGGTAAGCAGCCGTGCGCTTCGGGTTTGCCTTGTCATCGTTACGATTTCGCTTGTTATCTCCATCGGATTCAGCCGCATTTATCTTGGCGCGCATTACTTCAGTGATGTCATCGCAGGATATCTCGCGGCAAGTTTCTGGTTGGCTCTTTGCATCGCCGGGCACGAAGTGGCCAGGCGCCATCGCAACCTTAGAAGCATTGGAGGAGGTCGGAACTAACTGAACCGCGTTTCCCTATCCGCCTCACCCCGGTCACCGGGGAGGCGGAGCCGATAGTCGGATTCGAACCGACGACCTGATCATTACGAATGACCTGCTCTACCAGCTGAGCTATATCGGCGTATCTGTCTTCGCTGCCACGTTTTAAAGGTCCAGCTGCCGTACGAACCAGCCGCTCTACCTCTAAAAGACTTTGGCGCCGGAAGAGTGCGATAATAGCTCCGGAGAAGTCCTGCGTCAAATTTGTCTGAACCCAGAGGCGCTTTAGAAACAATTAATCCCCCACCCTGGTGAGTACCTTCCCAAAATGGGATCCGGTCCCCATGTAGGGCGCCCATGCCTCATTTCACGTTTCCGGATTATCTCTTACGGACTGAAAACCGACGGCCTAGTGCTTTGTGCGCCTGAGTAACCTCCGCGGTTAGAACTTTTGGACGACGATGTAGTCCGAACAGTCCTGACCCGAGAGCGAGGTAGAGAATAACGGCGGGGAGAGATAACCCGATCCGAGGCGTTTGTGGCAGAATGAAAGAAAGGTTAAACGAGTATCCGATGGCTCCAACGGTTGGTAACACCAACCCGGTCAGAACACTGAAAAGGAACACCCTCATGCGCCATGTCTTGTCACGATTGAAGAAGAGGAGCGCAGCCGAAAAAAACAGGCTCGTTGTCGCGCTGTACGGAGTTGGACGGGCTGAATATTGCGCAACGTGTTGACCGCCAACGTCCGGAAGAAAGAAAATATCCAGGTCAGGCACTCGAATACCGCTGGTATATTCCAAAAGGAACACGGCGGCGAAACAGAAAACGAGCAGGGCGAGCGCTTTTGAAATGATCGCTTGGACTGGTTCCTGTGAGCGGACAGGAGCCGCGGCGAAAGCCAGTGCCAGGCTTAACGTGCTTACTGAGAGGACCGTCCAGGGCGTCAGATAGGGTGAAGTAGGTTCGGATCCATGAATACGCGGTGCGTAGCTTCTCCATTGCGGGAGGTAAGCCAGACACACTATAAACAGGGCCAGACCGATGATGAAGGAGTACGACCAGCGTTTTTGGACTTGAGACATCAATTACCGCTCTGTGATTTACTACCTTCCAATACGCATCATGAGATCGGAACGTTTCCATCCTCTTAACCGAGAATTTCGTCCCGTTCCGGACCCATCCAAACGGTCAATCGCCCTATCGAACCAGGAACGTTTCCCTACGTCCTTAAGATCATCGACCGGATCCCAGGGAACTTAAGAATTTTTGTTCGGCGAAGTATGCCCAGGCGCACATCTGCCGTGAGGATGGCTCAGACGAGCATGAACTTCACTAGATTTCTGCCCAATACTTAAAGCCGGTATTCTTTTCGAATCTGGGCGAATTTCTGGATCGCAAACTGCAAGTCTTCTCTCGTGTGCGCCGCGGAAATCTGAGTTCGGATCCGGGCCGTCCCCTGGGCCACAACCGGATAAAAAAAACCGATTACGTAGATGCCCAAATCCAGTAACCGCTCGGCCACCTTTTGGGAGAGAGCGGCATCGCCAATCATGATCGGCACGATCGGATGGTTACCTGGTCGGATCGCCAATCCGTTGTCCGTGAGACCGGCTCGGAACGATTTCGTATTTTCTTCCAGCCGGTCGCGCAGCTCAGTCGATTGTGAAGCGATTTCGATCGCTTTGAGGGAAGCGGCGACCGTGCACGGCGTCAAACTATTGGAAAAAAGATACGGCCGGGAGCGTTGACGAAGAAGATCAACGATTGACTTCCGTGCGGTAGTGTACCCGCCGCTGCCTCCGCCCAAAGCCTTTCCAAGCGTGCCGGTGATGATGTCGATCCGACCCATCACTCCATGGTATTCCGGCGTACCACGTCCCGTTTTGCCCAGGAAACCCGCGGCGTGACACTCGTCTACCATGGTCATCGCTTGATACTTTTCCGCGAGATCGCACATCTCTTTTAAGTTTGCGATTGTGCCATCCATGGAGAACACGCCATCCGTAACGATCAATCGATAGCGCGAACTTCGAGCCTCCCTCAGTTTCGCTTCGAGGTCGTCCATGTCGTCGTGCCGAAACCTGTACCGTTGCGCCTTACAGAGACGAACACCGTCGATGATCGAAGCATGGTTTAATTCATCGCTTATTACCGCGTCCTCGTTAGACAGAAGAGTCTCGAACAAGCCTCCATTGGCGTCGAAACAGTTTCCATACAGAATCGTATCATCCGTTTGATGAAATCGGCTGATTGCCGCTTCCAAGTCCTTATGGATTTCCTGGGTGCCACAAATAAATCGCACTGAAGCGAGCCCAAAACCCCAGCGCTCGAGCGCGGCTTTGGCTGCATTAATCACCTCCGGATGATCAGCCAGCCCTAGATAATTGTTCGCACAAAGATTTAATACCTCCTTGCCGTCCGATGTCCGGATGTGCGTTCGCTGCGGAGTACTGATGGCACGTTCGGTCTTGTACAATCCTTGTTGACGGATTCCATTGAGCTGTTCCTCGAGTTGTTCTTGAAATCCGTGTGGAATCATAGAGACAAAACTCAGGCAGCATCGTAACGGCTCGCCTCTACCAAATCGCTCCAATGAAGGATGATCTTGCCCGACTGACCGCTTCTCATGAGCTGAAAAGCCTGTTCGAAGTCTAAATGCGGAAAGCGATGGGTAACAACCGGGGAGATGTCCAGGCCAGACTGAATCATCGTGGTCATCTTGTACCAGGTCTCATACATTTCTCGTCCGTAAATGCCTTTAATCGTAAGGCCATTGAAGATGACGAGATCCCAGTCAATGGCCGCGCTTTTCGGTTGAATACCAAGCAACGCGATCTTGCCACCATGGCACATGGCGGGAAGCATACTGTTAAGCGCGTCACTGTTGCCTGACATTTCCAATCCGACGTCGAATCCTTCCTTCATCCCGAGGTCACTCATGACCTCTTGCAAGGAGTGTTTTCGTGCATCCACCGCGACCGTTGCGCCCAATTTCCTGGCCAGGTCCAGGCGGTAAGGGTTTACGTCGGTAATTGCTACAAACCGGGCTCCTGCATGTTTAGCGATTGCGGCAGCCATGATCCCTATCGGTCCGGCCCCGGTAATTAAGACATCCTCGCCCAGTACATCAAAGGAGAGCGCCGTGTGAACCGCATTTCCAAGTGGGTCAAAACAGGAAAGAACATCCAATGGAATATTTGGGTCGGCCAGCCAGACGTTAGTCTCGGGGATAGAAAGAAACTGGGAAAATGCTCCTGGCCGGTTGACGCCAATTACGCTCGTTCGGTTGCAAAGGTGCCGACGCCCCGCAAGACAATTCCGGCATCGCCCGCAAACGATATGTCCCTCGCCTGTCACGACCATGCCGGGCTGGAAATCGACAACATGGTTTCCCACCGATTCGATGACTCCGACGAATTCATGGCCGATCGGCATTGGCGTCGGAATAGTTCGCTGCGCCCAGGAGTCCCACTCATAGATGTGGACATCCGTTCCACAAATCGACGAACGAAGGACTCGAACCAAAACATCAAAATCGCCCACCAGTGGAAGAGGGATCTCCTCCAACCAAAGCCCCGGTCCACGTTCTCTTTTTACGAGCGCCTGCATCGATCTCGTCGCAAAGTGATTCTCTTCGAGAATAAGTAACATCGTTGAGCGAGAATTTCTCGCAAGTCGAGGGCATTTCTCCCGCGACGGGATCAAGGTGTAGCGACGGAGTCGCGAGAGCCGCCAAGCAGGATGCTGCCCCTGAGCAATCAAGTATGCTACTATCAGACTGTGCGCCTTTTAGCTCTTGACCCAGCGCTCCGGAACTCGGGGTACGCGATTCTTGACAGAGAGGGAACCCGCATGCGTGCGGTTAGTTATGGAGTCATCCGGAACAAGGCACAATTGTCGATGCCGGGCTGCCTGGTAGAGATTCATCGTCAAATTGATGAGCTGATTCGGCTTCATTGCCCGGAAGTCTGTGCCGTCGAAGGGTTGATCTACGTCCAGAATACACGCACCGCGATCACGCTTGGAGCAGCCCGCGGATCTGCTCTCCTCGCGGCCGCCCAACACGGTCTAGCGATTTACGAGTACCCGCCAAGACGGGTCAAACAGGCGGTTGTGGGCCGGGGCGGAGCGCAAAAGACCCAGATCGGGTTTATGGTTCGGTCGATCCTTAGTCTCACAGAAACACCTGAAACCGACGCCGCGGATGCACTAGCCATCGGTCTGACTCACTTCCAGATGCACAGCTCGCCTCTGGTGGTGCACCAAGCAATTCGCTCGCTATGAATATCGAGTGGCTAGGCCGGATCGATTACCAGACCGGCCTTCGGATCCAGGAGGAAAAACTCGAAAGTTGCCTTGGCAATGGGTCCGAGACCGTGCTTTTGCTCGAGCACGAGCCGGTCTATACCATCGGCCGGCAGCCAGACAAAACGAGCTTGCGCGACGTAAGCCTGCTCCCCTATCCGGTTTTCGAAACCAACCGGGGCGGGCAGGCTACCTATCACGGACCCGGGCAACTAGTTGCCTATCCCATCGTTGATCTGCGCGTTCGCGGTCGGGATCTGCACCAATATCTGCGGAAATTGGAAAATCTCCTGATTGATTTACTCAAGGATTTTAGCCTACAGGGAGCCAGGATCGAGGGAAAGACGGGCGTCTGGGTTCAGGATCGAAAAATCGCGTCGATCGGCGTTGGCGTTCGCAAGTGGGTAACGATGCACGGGTTCGCCCTTAACGTTGCAAGTGATTTGACCGGATTTCAAAACATAACGCCATGCGGCCTCTCTGGAGTCAAGATGACGTCGATCAGCAGCGAGTTAGGTACCGCGGTCTCACTGCAAGCTGTTCGTGAATATCTGGTTCCGCACCTGAACCAAAATTTTGGCGAACCCTCCGGCCAGCAAGAATCACGCGGCAGCCGAAGCGGCGAGCTTATTGCGGGCTAGGGAGATTACCGGCGCAATGCGGGAATATTGCCAACCCAGGTCGCGATCAGCGCGAGAATCATTGTACAACCAAACAGGTTAGCGGCGAAGTCTCCGGCTCTGCCGACGGCAAAGAACGACAACAAGAACGAAGCGAGCCCCCCGAGGTAAACAAAGGCTCCGACGAAGCTAAAGACAATTCGACCCGCCTTGGATCGGGTAGTAAACACGAGCGACATCGGGAAAACCGCGCCGACTAAGGTTAAGCCCAGGAAGACCACACTGGTCCGCTTGAGTAAGAGCCCCGCGGCAAACAATGCGAGTCCGACAATCACGCCGCCACCGACCACAATGGCCTCCCGTTTCTCTCTCGCTCCCAGCGCATGACGAGCAAATCGATCAAACAACAGAAACAGGTTTCCGACGCCACGGGCGACCCAGATCCACAAGACGAACAGACAATAGACGGCCACCAGAGCAAATCCAATCGGCGCCAACCGTCCAACGAAGATCACATTTGCGAGTTGCATCAGGAGCAAAAGCCCAATCACGACGAATCCGCGACGGGCGGGTCCCAGGCGCTCCATTGTAAAGCTGTATTTAAGATAGGCGCGGTAAAGCGGTGAGCGCGCACGAAAAGCATGCAGCAATCCCTCTCGAGCCTCCGAATGTTCAGGATCGATACGAAGAGCCGCGAGAAAATGTCGCTCAGCAGCCCGGCCATTTCCTTTTTGAAGCGCGAGCATCCCCGCCGAGGAATGAGTCCAAGGATTTTCCGGATTCCTGGCCAATAGTCCGCGAATTTGCGCTTCGCTTTGGTCCAGCTTGCCCTGCATTCGGAGGGCGTCGACCAGAGTGTCTCCGGCGGCTTCGTTTCCGGCGTCAAGCGCAAGAGCTTGACGAGCGGCGCGCTCCGCCTCCTGAGGTTTGCCTGACACCAGCATGACCACCGACTCCGCGACATACGAATCCGCGGACTCAGGCGCCAGGGTTCTGGCATGCGCGACTTCGAGCATTGCCTCTCTGGTGCGGCTGAGCAGCACCAGAATATTCGCGCGCTGCGCATGATAGAAAGCCTGATTTGGGCGCAGCCGCAGTGCCTGGTCGATCATCGCCAACGCTTCTGAACGTTTTTTGGGGTCATGCATCAAACAGGTCGCCAGAAAAAAGAAGCATTGCGGGTCCTCAGGATCGTTCTGTATCGCCTGCCGCAAGTAGGATTCGGCCTCCCGATACCTGCCCTGCTTCACAAACAAGAGTGCGCGCGTAAAGGACTCGCTCATTTACGAATTCCCAAGAAAGTCAACACGTCGTCGTAGAACCCTCCCTGGTTGGCGTAAAGAGCATAATTCTTTGCGCTTTCGAACCAGGCCCGTGTGGACGCCTTCATGCCTTTGCTAGCCTGAAGAAGATCTTCCGTGGTCAACGGCACAACCCGGCCCTCCTTCATGGCTCGTGAGAGAACTCGTTCTGTCGCGATGTCGAAGATCGATTTCAAATCAGCCCCCGAAAATTCCTTTGTACGCTTTGCCAGAGCCTTAGCGTCAAGGCGTTCCAGCGGCTTATCGCGTCCCAGGATTTTTATGATCGCTTCCCGCGCCGGTTCGTCCGGCGGCGGCACAAAAATGATACGATCGAAGCGGCCCGGCCGTCTAAACGCCGGGTCAAGGTGCCAGGGAGCGTTCGTCGCGCCCAGGATCAAGATTCCATCGTTACTTCCAATGTTTCCATCCATCTCGGCCAGGAATTGGTTGATAACGGTCCGAATCGCGCTTTCGCGGAAATCCTTTCGATCTGCGGCCAAGGCATCGACTTCGTCGAAAAAGAGAATTGCGGGAGGGTTATCCCGAGCCAACTGGAACAGTTGGTGCAAATTTTTTTCACTATTGCCGATGTAAAGGTCCAGAATCTGATGAATGCCTACCGAGATGAAGTTGGCCTGAATTTCGCCCGCAGTCGCTTTGCTGATCAACGTCTTGCCACACCCTGGAGGTCCGTACAGCAGAACCCCGCCCCCGAGCTTCTTGCCATAAGCCTTGAACAGAGCACGGTTTTGAAGCGGGTAGATGATCTTCATCCGGATCTCTTCCTTGATGTCCTCCATGCCACCAACGCCGGCGAAAGAAACCCCCGGTCTTTCAAGGTCTGCTGACTCGTTCGCATCCCCATCGAACTCCTCGGATGGCTCCCAGGTATCCGCCTCGGCATCTGGAACCGTCGCGGCTGACGCAGCCGGCTCCGCCTCCACCAGAAAATCCCGGTCAAGCACAGGATCTCGAACGTTTGGGTTCAGTTCCAGGGCCTTCTGATAATTCGCTGCCGCCAAAGTTTGATCTCCTTCGGCAATTGCCAAACGGGAGAGTAGGATCCAAGCCTCCGCAAAAGCGGGTTTTGCCTGCACCAGCGCTTCGACACGCACTACCGCTTCGGAAATGTTACCACTCAAATAGAGAAGCCCGGCGATGCCAAGTTTGGCTTCGCCGTTCGCAGGATCGTGCTGGAGAACGCGATCAAACGCCGCTCGAGCTTCATCGAAATTCAATTCGTCCAGACAGGTCTGACCGAATAAGAGAAGCAGCGGAATGTTCTGCGGCGACAAAGCAAGAGCTTCGCGGAGTGAGTCAAGCCTGGGCGTCATGGTAGAACCACTACCTACGTTGGCGGATAAATCGAACGGAAATTATCCTGAACTGCTTAGCAATGTTTTGAGGAGATGCAAATCGGGGATGTTCCGCTTACCTTGCCTGCCAACCAAGCCATGCTACCGATCTCTGATTCAGCCGAATGGCTCGAAACCGACGGCCTCGGCGGGTTCGCCAGCGGGACTACCACGGGAATCCGGACGAGACGTTACCACGCATTGCTGCTCACCGCGGCTGCCCCTCCTGCGGGTCGCCTTGTTCTGGTAAACGGTTTTGACGCCTGGATCGAAACAGATCATGGCAACGACTATCTCTCCACGCAGCGGTATGCGCCGGACGTCGTTCACCCGGATGGAATCACGCGCCTGACAAAATTTGAGCTTCGACCATGGCCGCGATGGTGCTTTAAGCTCTTCGACAATCTTGCCGTCGAACACGAGCTTTTCGTGCCGTACCGAGAGTCGACAGTCGTCTTGGCCTGGCGACTGGTTGGCGATCCCGGGAGTAAAGCGAAACTCTCTGTAAGACCTTTTCTCTCCGGCAGAGATTTCCATGCCACCCACCATGAGAATAATTCGTTTCACTTCGATCCGGATTTGGGTCCCGAACGAGTCCGATGGAAGCCGTACAATGACCTTCCGGCTGTGGTCGCACGATCGCGTGGAACCTATCGTCATTCACCGTCGTGGTATCGAAATTTTCTCTATGTTGAAGAGCGAGCGCGGGGCCTGGATTATCTCGAAGATCTTGCGAGTCCCGGTGTCTTCGAATGGGAGTTAGAGAAGGAATCAGCAGTGTTGATCCTTTCTGCCGAAGGTTTCTCGGATTTAAGCGGGGCCGATTGTATCGAGGTTGCGAACAACCTTCGCAGCCTGGAACTTGCTCGTCGTAAGACAATCTCATCTCCTCTCGTTGCCGCTGCCGGCAGCTATTTCGTAAGACGCAGTTCCGGAAAGACAGTCATCGCGGGATACCCATGGTTTGGCGACTGGGGCCGTGACACGTTTATTTCTCTGCGGGGGTTGTGTCTTGCCACGGGAGATCTCGAAACGGCTCGAGATATCCTGGTCGAGTGGGCCGGAACCGTTTCCAGGGGGATGCTGCCGAATCGTTTTCCAGATCAGGGGATCGAACCGGAGTTCAATTCCGTCGACGCGTCGCTTTGGTACATCATTGCCGTCTTTGAATATCTCCGTGCCGCTGCGAACGAGCCAAACATAAAAGACAGCGAAATTACCACAAAACTCAGTCAAGCGGTCGAAGCGATTCTATCGGGATACTCGGAGGGAACGCGATTTCACATCAGGGCGGACGAGGACGGTCTCCTCTCAGCAGGTGAACCCGGTATCCAGCTCACCTGGATGGATGCAAAGGTGAATGGCCATGTGGTCACGCCGAGGATTGGTAAGCCGGTGGAAATTCAAGCGCTCTGGATCAACGCGCTCTGGGTGGGTCGATCGTTCTCTGCGAAGTGGCTACCTTTATTTACGAAAGCATCTGAATCCTTTGCGACCCGCTTCTGGAACGACGCCAAGGGCCAGCTCTATGACGTGGTCGACGTTGATCATCAAAGGGGCGTCATGGATTCGTTGGTTCGTCCAAATCAGATTTTTTCGGTCGGTGGGTTGCCAGTGGTTCTGGTTCCGATGGAGCGCGCGCAGCGAATCGTCGACGCTGTCGAATCGGCTCTTTATACGCCGTTGGGATTGCGGTCACTGGCTCCAGGGGAACCCGGATACGCTCCTCACTATGGAGGTAACCCTTGGCAGCGGGATAGTGCCTATCATCAGGGAACGGTGTGGCCCTGGTTGATCGGTCCATTTGTGGAAGCATGGGTACGTGTCCGAGGCGAGACAACGGAGGCGAAGAGGCTGGCAAGACGGCAATTTTTCGCTCCATTGCAAAGTCATCTCGACCAGGCCGGGCTTGGACATGTCTCAGAAATTGCGGATGCTGAACCGCCCCATACGCCGTGCGGCTGCCCATTTCAGGCCTGGTCACTCGGAGAACTGTTGCGGCTCGATCGAGTCGTTTTGGCTGAGACTTCGCTTAAGAACGCGCGCCCAGGCGATCCGGGTACGCAAGGCCAAACGTAGGGACGCGCGTCTGGGGGCAGGGCGTCGGCCGCGCTCCCATCCGAGGGTGACCTCCGGTCGCGCGTTTCTCGGACGTGCCACGCCGGTCACGCAGGAGCGTAGACCGTACCGCGCCAACGCCTTAAAACGTATCACGCCGAATCGCGCCTTCCACCATTTGAGGATAACCTCCGATCACGCCGAAACACCGACCCGCCAATACGCCGACACGTTTCTTCCGACACGCTACGCCTGCGGCGGAGCGGCGGCTAAGATCAAGTCGAGCACAGCGAGTGTTCCAATGAATTGGCCGCCGTCATCGGCAACAATTGCTTCCCGATCCGGAGTCTGAGCAAACTGCAGCAGCGCTTTTTCCACCGAGTCGTCCGCTTTCACGGTGATACAGGGCAGCGTTCGGAGATCACTCACCCTAGACTCGAGCCGCGCCTTTCCCTGGTGTAGCCAGTCGAGCGCGAAATCGAGGCGTAGCCAGCTCTTGCACCGCCCTTCGTCGTCCAAGACAGGCAACATGGTCGCGTTGGCTCCCTTGAATATTTTCAGAGCGGCAAGGATCGAATCGGTTTCCCGAAGAGCGACGGAGTCGGCGCGCATGAATTCTCCGACATGCTTCTGAAGCAGCGATGGTGAAGCTCGGTCGACGATTGCTTTCCGCTCCTGAAGAGTCAGGTACCTTACGGAGCTTCGATTCAAAAAGTAGCCCAGCGTAAGACTGTTCTTGGTCAAGGCCTCAAAGGTTGCCCTATCGAGCGCGAGCAGCGTTGTCGGCTCCAAGGCGATAGCATCAAACTGGCGCTTGGTGTTTTCAAGCAGTTCACGCTCACCGAAATGTTCGCCCGGAATAAGTGTTCGTGACGCGCCGGCATGATCATCTATCCCTACCTTCCCCTTCTCGAGCAGGTAAAAGGAGAAGGCCGTGTCTCCAATATGGTAAACCGGGTCCCCCTTTTCCAGATGGACACGCCCAACGACATTGGTCGTTTTAAAATCCAGCAAGCTAATATCGCGAGGGAACAGAAGTTCCAAATTCCATTCAAAGAATACCTTCGCCTTTTGCTCAAGGCCGGGCAATTTGTAAAGGTAGGTCGCTCGCCACATCAGCCATCCAAGAAAGCCCGATACATTAAATCCCAAGACTTTCCCGACAGCGTTGCGGTGTCCCAAAGAGGCCATCTCGCCCAGAGCCTTGTAACGGAAAGGTTCCAGCGCTTTTCCGTTCAGAGCGGCGACAATGTTTTTTCCGAGAAGAGAGCCTTGGCGCATTGCAAACTGTGCGGTGGCGGGGGAGACGCTGCCATCCGCCAACGGGACAGCCGAGCAATCGCCAGCGGCCCAGAGATTTTTATATCCCTTCACCAACATCGTGGGCTCGGTGCTAAGCCGCCCCCGTTCGTTTGGCAGTTGGTAGCGATCGATCAGCTTCTTTATGACCGGGTTAGTACCATTGCCAACTGTCGTGACCACCGTGTTTGTCTCGATCGTTTCGCCCGTATTGAGAATCGCTCGCTCTGCCGTAATGGCAGTCACACGCGTGTTAAGCCGCACTTCGATGCCCCGATTTTTGAGCTCCAGCTCGCAGTATTTCCCCAGCTCTTCGCCGATCTGTGCCAAAAGATGAGCGCCGCTGTGAATCAGTACCAAACGGAATTCCTTGGGATCTATGCGGGGATAAAATCGTTGCGCGTCTCGAAGCAAATCCCAGATTTGGCCGGCCGTCTCGACACCCGAGTATCCGCCGCCAACAATAACAAAAGTCAATAGCCTGCGACGGATCGACTCTTCTTTGACGACGCTCCCGGCTTCCAGCCGTTCCAGGACATCCGTCCTGAGCCGGATCGCGTCTCCGACAGTTTTCATTAAATAGCCGTGCTCAGGCATCCCCGGTACCCGGCTGACATCGACGACGCTTCCGACCGCCAATACAAGATGCTCGAACGTCAATGCGGCCGGTGGAACAAAGGGGCTCGCGATAAATCTTACCGTCTTTTGTTCGAGGTCCACGTCATCGATCCCACCCATGAAGATGGAACTTCCGCGGCAAAATTGGCGAAGCGAGGTAACAACGTGAAGCGGAGATATGGAGGATCCGCTTACTTCCGCGAGCATCGGATGAAACAGCATCGCGTTTTGATCAGCCAGGAGCGCGACGCTTTTCTGTGTGTTTTCCTGGAAGGCTGATTTAAGGGCCCGGGCACAGTAGGTGCCGGCAAAACCGCCGCCTAATATAATAACCGGAAATGAGTAGGTTTCTGCGGACATTTCGTCGGCCTTTCTTAACTGTTAACGGTTCGACGCCAATCATCGACATTAGCGAAATGCTGATTAAATGTCCGCAGAAACCTACAAGGAAAGAAAGTTTGCTAAAAGCTTCTTCCCTTCTCCCGTCATGATTGATTCCGGATGGAACTGGACTCCGTGCACGGGATGCTTTCTGTGCCGCAGCCCCATTATTTCATGGTCCGACGTTTCGGCGATAATCTCCAACTCGTCTGGCAAAGTCTCCCGCCGTACGATCAACGAGTGGTAACGAGTTGCCTCAAATGGGTTTGGCAGACCGCGAAATACTCCATCGCCTTCGTGCAGGATTGGCGAGGTTTTCCCATGCATAATGCGATCGGCACGGACTACCTCTCCTCCATAAACCTGGCCTATGCACTGATGCCCAAGGCAAACGCCCAAGACGGGAATCCGGGCCCCGAAATGACGGATAAGATCGTTGCTGATCCCAGCCTCGTCCGGCGTTCCAGGTCCCGGAGAAATACAGATTTTTTCCGGCTGCAACTCCTCAATTTCATCAATCGTTGTCCGGTCATTCCTGCGGATAACCAATTCCGCACCTAGTTCGCCGAAATATTGAACCAGGTTGTACGTAAATGAGTCGTAATTGTCCAATACCAGGATCATAAGATTTGGTCGGCTCGCTCTATGGCACGAAAAGTGGCCATGGCTTTGTTGACGCTTTCTTGGTATTCAAGTTCCGGGACAGAGTCCGCCACCACACCACCCCCCGCCTGCACATAAGCGGTCCCCTCCTTCAGCACAACGCTACGCAATGCGATACAGGAGTCGAGTTGTCCGTCAAATCCAAAGTACCCAACAGCTCCGGCATACACGCCTCGTTTGCTTTTCTCGAATTCGTAGATGAGCTGCATGGCTCGAACCTTGGGCGCCCCGGAGACGGTCCCCGCCGGGAACGTTGCCCGCATGACGTCATAGGCAGTGAAGCCCTGGCGAAGTTCGCCCACGACATTCGAAACGATGTGCATCACATGACTGTATCGCTCGACCGCCATGAATTCCGTCACGCTGACCGTTCCGTATTCCGAGATCCGCCCGACATCATTTCGAGCGAGATCCACAAGCATCAGATGCTCGGCTCGCTCCTTTGGATCGGCGAGCAGTTCTTCGCTCAAACGCTGATCCTCCTCGCTGGTAGCGCCTCTTTGTCGAGTTCCGGCGATTGGACGAATTTCGACGGTACGCCCTCGGAGCCTGACGTGGACTTCCGGCGAACTCCCCACCAAGGCAAGCTTCTCCCCAAGCCGGAGGCAAAACATATATGGAGACGGATTGATGAATCTCAGTGCTCGATACAGCACAAGCGGATTCCCATCAAATCTGGCTTCAAACCGCTGGGAGGGGACCATCTGCAAGATGTCGCCGGCTTCAATGTGGCGTTTTGCCTTGCGAACCATCTCATAGAACTCTTCCCGGTCGGTGTTGCTGCGCGGGCTCAACGAGACCGCAACAGGCGCGGCGTTCATCAGGCGCGGTTTAGTAGGCGATTCAAGCTTGTCGACGATCTGATGGATCATTCGCGCGGCAACATCGTAGGCCTCATCAGTATTTGGTCCGTCAACCAATGCGTTCGCGCAGATTTTGAGACGCCGGTAACGATGGTCGAATACTAGAAAGGTGTTCGTCACCAAAAACACCATTTCGGGCAACCCCAACTGATCTGAAGGAGCCTCTCCCACGGTCGGTTCGAAGAATCGCACCGCGTCATACCCAATATAGCCGACCGCGCCGCCGGTGAAGGGAGGTAGCCCGGGCAGCTCAACGGCACGAAACCGCGACATGAGCTTTTGGAGTTCGGTCAGCGGGTCGACCGTCGACTCAAACTGGACCCGCCGTCCATTTTCCTCGATGACGATGTCTTTGCCGCGCGCTTCAAAATAGATCCTGGGATCGCTGCCCAAGAATGAGTAACGGCCGACGTGATCGTTGCTCTCCGCTGATTCAAGCAAGAAAGAGCGAACCCCGTTATCGATCTTTTCGAAAGCCGCGATAGGCGTTTCGTAATCGGCGACAAATTCGGTGTAGATCGGAATGAGATTACCCTTTTCGGCCAAATCCCTGAATTCCGATCGGGATGGAAATAGCGGTAATGAGGTCATTTCTCGTACACCTGTTCAGGATCGAAGAGCTTTTCTTCATTCACCGGCTTTGGCTGGCCGGTAAAATCGAGTTCTTGGAAGAAACAGCTCCGATAGCCGGTGTGGCAGGCCCCGGAATGTTGTTCCACCTCAAAGAGCAGCGTATCACGGTCGCAATCGGTAAACCAGCGAATTAGCCGCTGGGTGTGGCCGCTCGTTTCGCCCTTAAGCCAGAGTTGTTTGCGGGACCGGCTCCAGTAGTGCATCAAACCGGTCTCGAAGGTTTTCTCAAGAGATAGGCGGTTCATCCAGCCCATCATCAAGACTCGGCCTGGCGGCCACGATTCGCAGACGATTGCGGGGACCAGTCCATCGGAGGTGTACTTAAAATCGAGATTCATCGGGTGAACCGAAGCACTAACTCACGGTCGGGTCTTCTTCAAGGGGAGGCGGGGGAAACGTGTCGGCGGTTCGGCGTATCGGCGTTGGTTGCGCTCCTTCGTGGCACGTCTAGGCAACGTATTGGTGTGTCGGCCCCGCGCAGCAAGGCGAAGCGGGGTTGTGAATAACTCCGCCGTCGGTAAAAATAGCGCCGGAACCGAACTGCTGGGGTCGGGAACCGAACTGCTGGGGTCGTATCTAAAAATATAAATGATTGAAGCGCTCACAGGATCCGCAAGTCACGAGAGCGTTTGAATTAATTATATTTTTAGATACGACCCTTACGCGAGACGACCCTTAGCAACATGCCGGTCGCGCTGGAGCGCTACCCTGCCACCCCGAAACGTTTCTTTTTAGAAACGCGACTTGACGCGCTGGCTCTGTTTTGTGTGTCATCGTACATCAAGCAAGGGAAACTACTGGCCGGCATTTAATTGCCCCTTTGAGATTGACGAACCGATCTTCGGAACAACACCTTTCAGAGCAGACCCTATGAAGTCACCTGATCAGCTGGCTTGGCAAGACGAGGATGTCATCGAAGGTGCACGCGGAGTCCTGCGATCGGTTCGTCGGTTAGAAATTTTCATTTTACCAGTCGGTTCAGCGCTCAGAGTTCAGGCCGAGAGATTTTTCTGGGGAGTGTTTCTTTTCTTCACGACTGCTTTGTCCGGAACGGTGAACGCGCAGACCTCTGATCAGGTTCGTTCGGTCCAGAATATTTTTGAACCGGTGGGAGCTCCCGCCGAGTCCCTGCATCGGACTTCGGTACTAGTGCTGCTGATCTGTTTGGGCATCTTCGTGATTGTCGGCGGACTGCTTTTTTACGCTGTCGTGCGCTACCGGCGAAGAACGAATGACGACGACGAGACTGAACCGCCACAGGTTTACGGCAGTACCGCCATAGAGCTTGCGTGGACCGTGCCGCCGATTTTGATCGTGGTGGTGCTGGCGCTCGCTACCGCTCGTACGGTGGGCGAGATCCAGAACCCGAAATTCACCGGCGAGCCACTGGAAGTAAAGATCGTTGGTCATCGTTTTTGGTGGGAATTGCACTATCCGAAATACAACATCATCACGGCTAACGAGATTCACGTGCCGGTGAGCTATCTGAGCACGCCGCGGCCGATCGAACTGACGCTGGAGTCAGCCGATGTGGTCCATGGCTTCTGGGTACCGGAGTTGAGCGGGAAGGAATGGTTGGTTCCGGGTCGCCAGAACAAGTGGTGGATCCAACCTTCAACCCTCGGAACTTACCTTGGCAATTGCACCGTGCTGTGCGGCCTGCAGCATGCTAACATGCTGATTCGCGTCATCGTGGAATCGCCCGAGGATTTCGACAAATGGGTAACACGGGAGCAAAGGCCGCCGAGCCTTGATCCAAACGTCGAAGAGGGCCGAAAAGCTTTTTTAGCAAACTCGTGCGGCAGCTGCCACACGATCGCAGGTACGAATGCGAACGGTATCTTTGGTCCTGACCTTACTCACTTCATGAGCCGGCAGACGCTAGGCGCGGGCGTTGCCCCTAACGACGACAAGAACCTCGAATCCTGGTTGCGGGACCCGCAAGTGCTGAAACCCGGCTGCGACATGCCCGCCATGAAGCTGGATAAACAGCAAATTGAGCATATTGCAGCCTACCTTCAAACGCTGAACTAATCACCCTATGGCTAACGGAACGACAATTACCGACGCCGGTGCAGAGCTAGTGCCGGCAAGACCCGGGGAAGAGCGCGGCACTCTCACGGGGTGGGTTCAAGACCTGGTTTACACGGTCGACCATAAGAAACTCGGAATGTTATACATTGGGACCGGGCTCTTCTTTTTCGTGCTGGCAGGGGTCATGGCTTTGCTAATTCGGGCTCAACTCGCGTTCCCGAATGGTCACGTCGTATCTCCGCAGGAGTTCAACTGCCTGATTACAATGCACGGGACAGTGATGATCTTCTGGGTCGCGATGCCGATCGTCTTCGGGATGATCAATTATCTGGTGCCGCTGATGATAGGAGCGCGAGACATGGCTTTTCCGCGCCTGAACGCTTTTTCGTTCTGGCTAACCTTCTTTAGCGGTTTTTTGTTGTTCTTTAGTTTTGTCGCCGGCCCCGGCCTCTATGGAGCCGGCTCGGCTCCTGACGCGGCGTGGTTTGCGATTGCTCCCTTGACTTCTCCGGCCTTTTCCAAGGGTCCCAGTATTGACTACTGGTCACTAGCCGTCCTTGTGAGCGGCATCGGCAGCGTCACAGGTGCGATTAACATCATGGTTACAATCATTTGCTACCGGACCAAGGGCATGACGCTTCATCGGATGCCGTTATTCGTCTGGTTAGCCCTCGTCACCATGTTTCTGGTCGTGGTGTTTCTTCCCCCGTTGTCGGCCGCGCAGATCATGCTGACTCTGGAGCGTTACCTCGGAGCGAAGTTTTTCGATGCGCAGGCGGGCGGTTCGGCGGTTCTGTGGCAGCATTTCTTTTGGATATTCGGGCATCCCGAGGTCTACATCCTCATCATGCCGGCCTTCGCTACCATCTCTGAGGTCGTGCCCGTTTTTTCCCGGAAGCCGATCTTCGGTTACCCGATGATGGTGGCTGCGAGCGTATTAATTGGCTTTATCAGCGCGGGTGTCTGGGCACACCACATGTTCACCGTCGGCATGAATTCGTTTGGAGTGACGTTCTTCGCGATGGCTACGCTGGCCATTTCTGTTCCTACCGGCATCAAAATTTTCAACTGGCTCGCGACGATGTACGGCGGCAAGATCCGTTTGGAATTACCGATGCTCTTCTCCATCGCATTTCTTTTCCAATTCCTGATTGCCGGACTGACTGGCGTGATGCTTGGGGTGGCTCCGTTCGATTGGCAGTTGAATGATTCCTACTTTGTGATCGCTCATTTTCACTATGTGATAGTGGGCGGCATCCTCTACGCGGTCTTTGCCTTTTTCTATTATTGGTATCCGAAAGCATTTGGTCGAATGCTCGACAAAAAGATCGGGCTTTGGCATTTCTGGCTTTTCACGATCGGGTTCCACCTTACCTTCGATCCTCAACATTTTGCGGGGATTCTCGGAATGCCACGCCGCATCTATACCTATCAACCCGATCGCGGTTGGGATTTTTGGAATCTAATATCATCGATCGGTGCGTTTGTTCAGGCAGCCGGAGTTCTCTGCTTCACGTTCAACCTCTTATGGTCGGCTTGGAAAGGTAAGATTGCCGGTGACGATCCTTGGGACGCGTGGACACTTGAGTGGGCTACCACTTCGCCGCCACCGGACTACAATTTCGAGAAGCTTCCCGAGGTGCGCAGCCGGCGGCCGCTCTGGGATTTGAAGCATCCAGAGGATCCGGATTGGAAGTTCGAATAGCCCATTATTGCCCGTCGCCAATCACTTGCACTATCTAACCTTACAAACTTTCCTAACCGATCTCGAAGCGTGAGTTCTCAAACGATTAGCATGACGGAAACAGAATGGAAGCTCCCTTCACCACGGGTGGTGGGAATGATTCTGGTTATTCTCACTGAAACCGCGCTGTTCACCATTTTTGTGGTGGCATACCTCTTTTATATTGGAAAGAGCACGTCCGGTCCTTATCCACATGAGGTTCTGGAGTTGCCTATCCTCGGCACCGTCCTTCTGCTTTCCAGTAGCGTAACCATTGTGGTTGCGGAACGTAATCTCCATAAAGGCGCGAACAGCCTTTTTAACCTCTGGTGGTTGATCACGGCCCTTTTAGGCGTCGGCTTCCTGATCTATACCGCGGTCGAATGGTACAAGCTCATTTACGAAGATCACCTGACGATTAGCACCAATCTTTTCGGATCGACTTTCTATTCGCTGGTTGGCCTTCACGCCAGCCACGTTGTAGTCGGTCTGATCCTGATTTTTCTGATCCTGGTCCTGAACCTGACCGGGCGGGTTCGACATTTTCACCACCAACATATTATTATGATTTCCTGGTACTGGCACTTCGTCGATGCGGTCTGGATTGTTGTTTTCACCGTGGTGTACATCATCGGTGCCGGCTCCTAAGCTTATGAATCCTGAAGAACACGAACACTCCTCGCACGAAGGCGTTGAATTGCCGACACCGACCACCTGGCCCTTGATGTGCGCTTTCGGGATTACGCTCCTTGTCACGGGTTTGGTCACGACGTTTGTGGTGACCCTGGTCGGTTTCATTATCGGCCTGGTTGCGGCGGTTGGTTGGTTCAAGAGCGTTTTTCCAACGCCAACGCACACGCTTTACCCGTTGACTGAGGCAGATCGTCGTCCGGCCCCGGTGAAAGTCTCTCAGCGCAAAATTGGCCATTTGAAATATGGCGAATCGAGTCACCGGGTCCGTATCCCGGTGGAAGTCCACCGCTACTCGGCGGGAATTATCGGCGGCCTCGCGGGTGGTGCGGCCATGGCCGTTCTGGCAATGCTTTACGGACTGGTCGTTCAACATAGTATATGGTATCCGATCAATCTTCTAGCCGCCGCGGGTGTTCCATCTTTGGCAACCGCTAACCTTGATACTCTCCGGCAATTTAACGCGGCCGGTCTGACGGTCGGTATCTTGAGCCATATCACCTTTTCAATCCTTGTCGGGTTGCTCTACACCGTCCTTTTGCCGATGCTCCCGGCGCGCTTGGAATGGCTGTTCGGCGGCATAATGACTCCGCTAATCTGGACCGCCTTGCTTTATCCAATATTTGATTTGATCAATCCTGCGCTCGCGGCTCGTGTGGACTGGGGTTGGTTCGTGATCTGCCAAGTCGCTTTCGGATTGGTAGGCGGCTTTGTGGTCTTTAAATCCCAGAAAGTGGAAACCATGCAAGCCTGGCCGCTGGGCCAAAGAATGGGTATGCACGCCATGGGAGAAAGCAAGGAAGACTAATCGAACAGCCACATGGAGCGACGCGCGTTATATTGGTGTCTTCTTATTGGCAGCTTGGCGGCGGTTACCGGCTGTGGCCGGTTGCCCGGCCAACCGAAGGAATCGGATCGCTGGAAACCCCCGGAATCAAACTTGGATTTCGCGGACCTTTATCAAACGAATTGCCTCGCTTGCCATAGCAACGGGAAAACCTTGGGGGCTTCCATTGCGATGAATAACCCTCCCTATCTTGTGGTCATTCCGAAAGAGACATTCAGGAAGGTCGTGGCGGAGGGAATTCCACATACCGCCATGCCCGGCTATTCGAGCAAGGTTGGCGGCCTGCTCACAGAGGACCAGATCAATGTGATTGTTGATGGGATCTACAACTGGACGAAAGGCCACGAAGTCCCAGCCGATAATCTTCCCCCGTACAGCGCGGCCTTGGGAGATGCTGAGCGAGGTGAATCGGTTTTCGCCCAGAATTGTGCCAACTGCCACGGATCCGAAGGTGCTGGCGTTCAGGGGAAGGCCGGGTCGGTCGTCGACGCGACGTTTCTCAGCCTGGTAAGCGACCAGTATCTTCGGACGATCGTAATCGCCGGACGACCTGATCTTGGAATGCCCGGTTTTAGGGATTTTGTGCCTGGGAAACCGATGAGCGCCGAGGAGATTTCCGACGTCGTCGCCTGGCTCGCGTCGCGACGTGAGGGAACAGCACCGGAACCACCGGCACCAGCCACAGACGCTACGGCCGGCGCGCAACCTTCACCCACAAACCAGTAATGACACCCAACGAATCTGAAAATCACCCTCCACTCAGCCCGGAGGCAAAGAACTATTCGACGCGGCGCGATTTTTTGCTTCAAGTCGGGGTCGTGATTAACGCTATCGCGGCGTTCATGATCGGAATTCCGATTATAGGATTTCTTTTCTCCAGTCTGATCAAGAGGACTCCTACCATTTGGTTCTCACTGGGACCGGTCTCAAATTTTCCCGAGGGCGGCATGCGCCGGGCGGTTTACGAAAATCCGTATCGCCGCGAGGCCGACGGTGATACAGCAAGGCTCACTTGCTGGGTAAGCCGAAGTCAGGGGGAGCGATTCAAGGTCTTCGCGGCGAATTGCACCCATTTAGGCTGTCCCGTCCGCTGGTTCGAAGAATCGCAGCTCTTTATGTGCCCGTGTCACGGAGGGGCCTTTTACGCGAACGGTGGATACGCCGCAGGCCCTCCTCCCAGGGGCTTATATGTTTACGAGCACAAGATCGAGAAGGGCGAACTGAAGGTCAAGGGGGGTGTGCTGCCCACCCTGGCCAATCCGGTGTGAAATCTATGAGCGCGAAGGAAAAGCCGATCACCACCGCCTTGGTCAATATAGCGACATGGCTGGAGCGCCGGCTTCATATCGTAAAGATCTGGAAAGCGACCGGCGGTCATCCGATCCCAAAAAGCAGCGCAAGCTGGTTCTACGTTTTTGGGAGTATGACGCTCCTTTGCTTCTCGATCCAGATTATCACCGGAATTCTGTTGTCTTTGGTGTACATACCGTCTGCGAGCGAAGCCTACCGGAGCCTGGAATTCCTGAACTATCAACAGGAACTAGGCTGGATGCTGCGGGCCATGCATTATTGGGGATCTAACTGCATGGTTATCGTCATGTTTTTGCACATGACGCAGGTTTTCCTCTGGGGCGCCTACAAATACCCGCGAGAATTAACCTGGATCTCCGGTGCCGTCCTGCTGTTCCTGACGCTCGGGATCGCCTTTACCGGTCAAGTGATGCGATTTGACTCTGACGCGTATTGGGGCGTCGGGATCGGTGCGGCGGTCATGGGTAGAATCCCGATCGTTGGATCTCAACTCGTCAATCTATTGTTAGGCGGTCCTATCATCGGGACCGATACGCTATCCCGTTTCTTTGCTCTCCACGTTTTCGTACTTCCGGGGAGTATCCTGGCCCTCGTGAGCTTGCACCTGCGGCTGGTGTTGCTAAAGGGAATCAACGAGTACCCGAAGCCGGGTATTCAGATCAATCGGAAGACTTACGACGAGGCCTACGAGGAAACCCTCAAAAGGGAAGGGATTCCGTTTATCCCGAATGGGATCGACAAAGACATCATCGCGAATGGAGTGCTTCTGCTGGTGATCGTAGGGCTGGCAATTTTTATAGGACCAAAAGGGCCGGGGATTCCAGCGGATCCGGCGATAAGAATCTCTGACGCCAGTCCTGATTATCCGTTTCTCTTTATATTTGCAGCCGCTGCTCTGGCGCCGCACAACACGGAATGGATCCTGTTCTTTCTGCTCCCTGGGATCGCTTCGATTTTGCTTTTCGCTCTCCCCTTTTACGCGAATCAAGGTGAGAAGCATTTCCGACGACGACCAGTATCGATCCTGGTTGTCCTGCTCACCTATCTTGGGCTCGGCCTTCTGACATACGCCGGTCTGACCGGACCGTGGTCTCCGCATATGGAAGCCTGGAGCGGAACGCCAACAAACCCGGAATTTATCAAGGCTCGGACCCCGCTGGAATTGCAGGGGGCGGTGATTTTTCAAAACAAGCAGTGCCGTAACTGTCATGCCCTGGGTGGCACAGGGGGACGTCGCGGACCGGACCTTTCATCAGTCGGCACGCGCATGGATGAGCCTCAGTTGGTTCGGCAAGTGATCCAGGGTGGTGGTAATATGCCTGCTTACGGGAATAACCTTTCGCAGCAAGAGGTCAGGGCGTTGGTGACCTACCTGGTCTCACTCAGACCCCCTCACACCGTTCCTGCCCAGATCCCGTCGATGTTGGAAAAGGTTGAGCCGGGGAGGGCCGAACGCGTCTCCACAGAGGAGACGACGAAGCAGGGGCATACAGGCGGGTAGAGCCTTTTGGTTTTGAGTTTTGGGGCCGTGCGCGCGCCGCTGAAAACTCAAAAACCCAAAACTAGCTAAGGCTGCTATAGTAACGGTTCGATGGAGGATCCGGCAAACGCGGTCTTCAGTTCATGGTCGATGCCGATCGGTCCGGCAGTGGTGATCCTGCTTTCGCTCATTTTTTATCTGCGTGGTTGGATTCGCCTGCAGTTTCGAGTCCCTTATCGCTTTCCTGTATGGCGCCTGCTCTCGTTCGCCGGCGGCCTGGGGACCGTCTTCCTGGCGATTGCTTCGCCGCTAGACGCCTTTGCCGCGCTCTTGCTCCAGGTGCACATGATTCAGCATCTTTTATTGATGCTGCTGGCTCCGCCACTGATCCTGGCAGGAGCGCCCTACCTGCCGATTCTGTCCGGTCTGCCGCGGGTGTTTACTCGTGAGGTTCTGGGCCCGATTCTCTCTTGGAATCCGATCAAGCGCATCGGGCACGCTGTGCTTAACCCTCTTGTCTGTTGGATCGCATTTGTCGCATCGAATATCCTATGGCACGTCCCATTCTTTTATGAACTGGCGCTGAATTCGCCCGCGTGGCATCAATTGGAACATCTCTTCTTTCTTGGAACCGGGCTTCTGTTCTGGTGGCACCTGGTCTTGCCCTGGCCTACCCGTTCGGCATGGCCTCGCTGGGCCATGATCCCCTACCTTGTTCTCGCCGACCTGCAAAATACTGCCCTGGCGGCGTTTCTGACATTTTGTGACAGAGTCCTGTATCCTACCTACATACGCGCACCGCGGTTATGGGGATCAAATCCGCTCGATGATCAGGTGATCGCGGGAACCATCATGTGGGTGCCGGGTTCGATCATCTTTCTGGTTCCCGCGGCGGCGATTGTCATCCAATTTCTCTCCCCGGGATTCAAATCCCAGCGTGCCGAAAGCAAAAGCGCACGGCCGGCGCGGGCTTGCGAAACGGGAACCATTCAATTCCTGCGGAAAATTGGCTTGAGCCCTCGGGCCTCTCACAGGTCTTTTGATCTTTTCAAAATTCCGTTCGTGGGCGAAGTCCTGCGCTCAAAGTCATTTCGGCGCGGCATGCAGACCATCATGGTGATAGCAGCTCTTGCGATCATGCTGGAGGGCTTCCTAGGCCCTCAAACTGGCTCGATGAATCTTGCCGGGGTTCTCCCCTGGACGCACTGGCGCGGATTCACGGTGATCGGTCTTTTGCTCGTGGGAAACCTCTTTTGCATGGTGTGCCCGTTCACGTTCGTCCGTGATTTCGCGCGTCGCTGGCTCCCGGCGAAATGGGCTTGGCCTCGTTCCTTGCGAAACAAGTGGCTGGCTGCTCTCCTGGTCGCCGTTTATTTCTGGGCATACGAAGCCTTTAGCTTATGGAACAGCCCATGGCTGACTGCCTGGATCATTCTCGCCTATTTTTTGGCGGCGATCTTAATTGATGGATTTTTCCAAGGCGGAAGTTTTTGCAAGTATGTCTGTCCGATCGGTCAATTCAATTTCGTTCAGTCGCTGCTTTCCCCATTCGAGGTAAAAGTCCGCGAGCCGGATGCTTGCCGCAGTTGCAAGACGTTCGATTGCATTCGAAGCGGCCCCAGGGAACGAGGCTGCGAGCTGAAGCTTTTTCAACCGAAAAAGAAAAGCAACGCCGACTGCACGTTTTGCTTAGACTGCGCGCGTGCGTGCCCCCACGATAACGTTGGTATTCTTGCTGTGGTGCCAGGAAAAGATCTCTGGAACGGGGTGCAGCGCTCCTCCGTTGGGTCATTCGCAAACCGTTTGGATTTTGCTGTTCTAGTTCTGATCCTGGTTTTCGGGGCGTTAACAAACGCCGCAGGAATGATCGGTCCGGTTTCTGCCCTTTTGGACCAGGCGCAATTCTTATTCGATCTCCAGCGGCCGATCGCAATCGCTTTGTTCCTTTTGGGTGGAATGCTATTAATCCCAGGATCGCTGGTCTGCATCGCCGCGTCTCTCAGCCGGAGTCTGGGCGGAATTGCGGTACCCCTGAAGTCACTTATCTCCGACTTCGCCAGCACGCTGGTGCCGCTCGGTTTCGGCATGTGGTTAGCCCACTTTGTCTTTCATCTGTTTACCGGCTCGCATACGCCGATTCCAGTCATTCAACGGGTCTCCCAAGATCTTCACCTGCCGCTCTTAGGAAAACCTGATTGGTCGATAGTTTCCTGGGCGGTCCCTCAATTGCTCGACTTTGAAATTCTTTTTCTGGATTTTGGCCTCCTCGTCTCGCTCTACGCCGGCTGGAGAGTTGCGCAGCGTTACGGCAAAGCGAACGGACGTTCTCTGTTCGTTTTCGCTCCCTGGTCGATGCTCTACGTTCTCTTTTTCCTCGTCGCGATCTGGATCATTTTTCAACCCATGGATTTGCGGGGAACGATAGTGTCATAAAAGATTATGCGAACGGCGCTCATTTTCTGCGTGGTGTTGTTCCTTGCTCGCGTAAGTTGGGCGGACGGCGGAGCGATTCAGTTTCAAGGCGACGCCGGTCCGTTTCACGTCACGGTATTCACTTTGCCACCCATTTTGAGCGCCGGACCGGTTGACGTGACCGTCCTGGTTCAAGACCGTTCCAAGCTTGCTCCGCTCCTGGACGCCAACGTTAAGCTGGATCTCACAGCGCACGGTGACCGCGACCCGAGAAAGAATGCATGGATGCCGCCCGCTTGCTTTCTTAACAAATCCGTGGTCCTTACCGGTATCCAGGCCAAACTGAATCATGGAGAAAATCGACTCCTCTATGGCGCGCTGGTACAAATCCCCAGCAGCGGCGCCTGGCAGCTCAGAATCAACATCCAGCGCGCTAACGAAACAGAGCACATCGATACGCTGCTCAAGGTAAACGAACCCGCCTCACCGCCGTTGGCCTATTGGCATCTCTTCATGTTGCCGCCACTCGGTGTTCTAGTCTTCCTCTTGAACCAGAAAGCGCGTCGGCGTTAACAGAAGGAAGCGAAGAGAAATTAACAGAAGCCAGCCAGAGAATTTGAACAGAAGGAAGCAAAGGTAACAAAGATCAGAGCAAAGCCAATGGGGCCGAGCCAAACTTCGCTCCGAGGTCCTCATTTCAACACCGCGACGAAAACTTCCAGCAATAGCGTGTATGGAAAGCCCATCTTGTATCTTCGTTTCCTTCGCTGCCTTTTGTTCAAACTCTCTTCTGTTCCTTCCGTCGCGGCTGCAGCGGAATTCTCGCTCAATAGACCGACAGGACCTCCGTGTGACAACTCCGCTTGCGATCGCGTCCAGATAACCGAATAGTCTCGGAAAATATCTGTCAGCCAGGCGGGTGAATTTCGTTCCCAAACCTCATCTTGTTTCGCTTGAAAAGCCTTCGACTCCTGATTCTCGTTTTCTCGTTGCTCTTGCTGGTTTTTTTCTCCGGTTGGATCGGATTCCATTCTTTTATCCAAAGTGATTCGTTCCGCGATTGGCTCGGCAAAAAAGTCGGCCGGGCGATTCACGCTGATGGTCAATTTGAGCCGCTCAGCTGGGAGGGTTCGACGTTTCGATCTGCAGGTTTTTCGGCCAAAGGGCTTGGGAGAAGCAAACTGCGATCACTGCACGTGACGAATCTCTCGGCCCACGTTGATTGGTGGCAATTGCTGAAGGGAACATGGCTCATCGACCAGATCAACGCAGACAAGATTGAAGCTGATATCGGAAAACAGCCGGCAAGCCCCGCGACTCCAAGTTCCAACTTGCCAGCTCCGTCTTCCGGTTTAAAACTCTCCAATTTTTTACCGTCAGAATTTCGGATCGAGCATCTTTATTTCGCCTCGGCCAACCTCCACTGGGAAACGAATCACGGAGACACTGGACAATTCATCGGCACCAAAGTGAGCGTGACTCAGAGCGTCCCTGATCGATGGGATGTCGAAGCGACGGGAGGAAATGCGCGTCATGCGGCCTATCCGGAGTTGCACATCGAACAGGTGCACGCCTCGGTCAATCAGGAATCGATTGCGATCCGGGACGCCAAAGCGCAAACGGCTGGAGGCGGCGAAATTCAGCTGATTGGGAAAATAGACATCCGGCGTCAATTGAACGCTCAGTTAACCGCCGATTTTTCTGGTTTGGAGGCGAACGGGATAATGCCTGCGGAGTGGCATCTTGGAGGCAAAGTTTCAGGGCACCTTGTTTATACCGGGGACCTCGATCGTTTTGAACATGGGGAAGTTGCCGGGTCGGTCAAAATTTCCGGCGCCGCTTTTGATATGGCGAACTTTTTTGTAACACTTCATCAGCTCGCGAAATTTGGCGGCCTCAATGATGTGCGAATCGATTCGATCGAGGCTCACATTCGCTATCACGAACGCGAACTGCAACTGTCAGATATTCGAGCAAGCTATCAGGACCAGATTCGCGTTGAAGGAACGGGATCGATCGCTTCCAATCGCCTCAGCGGTGACTTGCTCCTGGGGCTTTCTCCCAAGATCCTAGGTTGGATTCCGGGCGCTGAGGAAAGAGTATTCACCGACCAAAGAGACGGCTTGCGCTGGGCCGCCGTGAAGATTAGCGGCTCTCCACAGCAACCGAAAGAGGATTTAACGAAACGACTCATTGGCGCCTTCCGAGACCGGATGACCAAGGAATTCAAAGGAGAAAAAAAAGATGCTGTTAAATCCCTGCTGGACATGTTTCACCAGTGATTATGTCGTCTCTTCGCTTTCGGCCGAATGTGGGTGCAATTATCAGGCGCGCCGATGGGAAAATTCTAATTGGAGAACGCTCCGATGTTGCGGGTGCCTGGCAATTTCCTCAAGGCGGAGTAAAAAAATCTGAGACCGCTCTGGAAGCACTTACTCGAGAACTGCGTGAGGAAGTTTCTCTCGAGCCTGTGCATTTCAGAGTAATCAAATCGAATGGTCCGTACCGCTATCTGTTTCGACCCGGCCGAACTAAGGAAGGTTTTGACGGACAGGAACAGATCTATTTTCTCGTTGAATTGATCGCGCCAGACTCAAGCATCGATGTGGCAACTAAACAGCCTGAATTCAGTCAGATTCGTTGGATTGAACCGGGCGAGTTTAAAACCGGATGGGTGCCCGCATTTAAACAAGCCGTTTACCGCCGGGTTTTCGCCGACTTTTTCGGAATTCACTTCGAACGACACGAATAATTGGGGATTTTTTGTCGCATCGCCACTTTCCTTTTGACTCTCATCTGGGATTCCGGCATCACCAGAGGCTTATGTTGACCTTGGGAATGTTTCTGCTTCTTGGTGCCGCTCTGCTAGGGTGTGTTTGGTGGGTATGTATAAAGGACGACCCGAATCGCTCACGATAAAGTGTTCTCCTCTTAATCTGGCCGATGCTTTCGAAGCAGGGCAACTCAGAAGAACAGCTGATGACCTAAGCGATCTCCCTCAAGCAGAAGCAGTCACGAATACGTTCTGAAGTGCGCTTATTTTGCGCCATCCGAGATCGGTTTCTGACGGGTTGCCAACGGTGATGTGGCTTTTCTCGTTAAGAGCGTCTCGCCTTCATCTTGAGAATCGGGCAAGCAGGACGGCGCGCGCTCGCTTGCTATCGAATTGACGAGTCTAGAACTTTTCGTGTTGAATTAGAAACGGTGTCAGATAGTGTTCAATAGAACACTATGCCGCTTTCGCCTAAGATCATCGAGCTACGCAAGATTTTAGCCGAACGTTATCCGCAGCAAACGGGTCTTCATTCCCTTTGTACTCCGACGGGCTGGTCGCCGCTTGATTCTCTTTTAGGAGGTGGTTTACCCAAAGGAGCTATCACTCAATTGCTCGTTCCCAACATTAGTTCAGGAGGGGCCATTGTATTACATGAAATCATCGAGGCGATGCATGACGCCTCACAGTATGTCGCCTTGATCGACGGCACAGATTGTTTTGAACCATTCGCGGATCATCCGCTTCTGCTCTGGATTCGCTGCCGCAACGCCGCCCAGGCCTTGAAGGCGACAGACTTGATTCTGCGGGATGGCAATGTGCCATTGAGCATTCTGGATTTTAAACAGAACTCTGAGAAAGAACTCAGGAAAATTCCGAGCCCAACCTGGTACCGCTTTCAGCGGATCACGGAAGAGAACAAAACGAGTCTTCTGGTCATGACGCGTCATCCTGTTTCTAGCAGCGCGCAGATCACAATATCGATGACGCATCAGCTTTATATCAATGATTTGTCATCGCAAATGCGTGACATCGTCAAATTGGTTTCCCTGGAAATCGTTCGGATGCGGACACAACCGGAATATCGATATGCATAAGATTGAAACTCACTGTTTCGCGGTAATTTATGTTCCTTTTTACTCGTTACAGTGTGCTCAACAAAAACGTGCCCTGCAAAGCTGTAGCCCTCATGGAATGCCATCGAACCAACTTTCGCTGGATGGAATCGAAGCGGCTATTGATGAAACGACGCACCAAAATATTGTGGATGACACATCCTTTGACATAGCGGCTGCCCTTTTGGCCGATGACGGCATACATATCATCGAATTGAACCCGACTGCCGAACGCGCTGGAATTCAGCCCGGGGTGTCAACAAGTCAAGCAATTGCACGGGCCTCCGACCTCGTTCTCTACCCGCGCACCCTCTCTAACGAACAACATCTCCAAAACACGCTGCTCCAACTTGTTTACCGCTATTCTCCCTTTATCGAAAATAGTGCTCCCGGGATTTGCACCCTTGATTTGAAGGGAAAAAGAATTCGCAAGCACCAGCGATGGTTACGGGAGTTATTGGCACAGCTTCGATCGGTTGGTCTCAAAGCTCAGGCCGGTATCGGCCCCAACCCAGAGATTGCTCTTCAAGCGGCCAAGATCGCTGACCCGATCCTGGAGATTTCACAAGACAGCCATCTACTTCAATCATTGCCGCTGGAGTCTCTGTCTCCCTCCCCTTTTCTCCTCGATATCATGAAAAGCTGGGGGGTTCGTAACCTTGGCGCATTAACTCGTTTGCCTCGGGAAGAAATTGGACAACGCCTTGGGCTGGAAGGTCTGTCACTCTGGGATCGGGCGGCCGGACGATCCACAAACGTGCTGCAACTTGTCCAACCGCCGGAGACATTCGAAGAATCGATCGACTTTGAACAGCATCTGGAAACCCTTGAGCCTCTCTTGTTTATTGTCAGACGTTTTCTTGAGACTCTATCGCTGCGCATCGAGTCAGTTTATCTTTTGATCGCTGAGCTTCACCTGACGCTCACGCTGGAAAATGGAGAGAAGATCGTTCGCATCCTGCAAATTCCGGCTCCGACCCGGGATGTGGGTACATTGTTTGGCATTGTTGCCCAATACCTGGAAACTCTCCAGACAACGGCGCCGGCAACCGGTTTCCACCTGGAGGCTATACCCAGCAGGCCAAGCGGTCATCAGTTCGATCTTTTTCAAGGCGGCTTGAAAGATCCCAACCGTTTCTTTCAAACGCTAGCGCGTCTGGCTGCCTTGGTCGGCAATGAAAAAGTCGGCATACCTCAAAAAGTCGACACTCATCAACCGGATAGTCTGCGGATGCTAATGCCGGAATTCGACTGGGCTCGGAGCAGGATCAAAAAAAAGGGGCATCCAAAGACGGGTCCTGGTTTGCGCCGTTATCGACCGGGGATTGCCGCTGATGTGCAACTGAACGACGATGGCAAACCTACCTTGATACAAAGCAGCGTAATTTCGGGCAAGATCCTGGAGGCGCGTGGTCCATGGAAATTATCCGGCAACTGGTGGGATCTAACTCGTTGGGAAGCCAAAGAATGGGATATCGCACTCGACAATCGAGGTCTCTACCGCATCGCCCAGAAAACAATGACCAACGAACGCCAGCGGGCGGCTGCAAACGAGGGGGCCGATAACCATCGTCGCCGCTTATTAGCGTTTCAGGACCAATGGGAAGTGGTGGGGGTGTATGATTAAGAAAAAAATTGAATGCACCGGAGGCGACGGTGCGTTTATTCCATGAACTACGCCGAACTTCACGCCCGCAGCGCCTTCAGTTTTCTGCGGGGAAGCTCCTCGCCGGAGCATCTGGCCTTTAGAGCAGCGGATCTTCATTTGCCGGCCTTGGCACTCTGCGATCGTGACGGGGTATCTGGTGCACCACGATTTTACACAGCGGCACAAGAATGCGGAATACGGCCGATCGTCGGCAGTGAATTAACGATGGAAGAAGGTTCGGTGTTACCGGTGATCGTACAATCGAGAAACGGGTACCAAAATCTGTGCCGTTTACTTTCACGAGCTAAACTCCGTTCACCCAAGAACGAGAGTTCGATTCGCTGGTCTGAGCTGTCGGAGTTTCGAGAGGGATTGATCTGTTTGACGGGCGACGAAGAAGGTCCGCTGCATCGGGCCTTAACCACTGGAGATTATTCCCGAGCCGATCAATGCCTGGCTTTGCTCAAAGAGATTTTCGGGACGAATCATTTGTTTGTAGAAATCCAACGGCACGCACTTCGTACCGAACAGTGGTTGAATCAGCAGGTATGCGAGCTTGCTGAACGTCATCGATTAAAGCTCCTGGCCACCAACGGCGTCCTGTACGGCACATCCGACCGCCGTACCGCGCTTGATGTATTTACGTGCGCACGGCATCACACCTATCTCGATGCGGCAGGCCGATTACTGGAGCCGAACACAGAACGTCATCTCAAACCGGCCATAGCGATGACAGAGATATTTCCCGATCTACCGCACGCCGTTGCTAATACCGTTGCGGTTGCCAACGAAATAGAGTTCACCCTGGAAAACCTTGGTTACCAATTTCCCAGGTTCCCGGTGCCGGAGGATGAAACCATGGACAGTTTCCTTGAAAAGGTTGTCTGGCAGGGGGCCCACCATCGCTACAGCAAGATCAGTAGGCGTGTTCGATCGCAAATTGAACACGAACTGGCTTTGATCCGAAAGCTCGGGTTCTCCGGCTATTTCCTGATCGTTTGGGATCTTATCCGGTACTGCCGGGAATCGAATATTATGGTTCAAGGCCGTGGTAGCGCGGCCAACAGCGCGGTTTGTTACTGTCTGGATATTACCGCGGTCGATCCGATTGGCGGTAAGTTGCTGTTTGAACGCTTTCTGAGTGAGGGCCGAAAGGGTTGGCCAGACATCGATCTGGATTTGCCGAGTGGCGATCGACGTGAGCAAGTCATCCAGGAAGTCTACCGGCGCTACGGAAGGCTCGGTGCAGCTATGACAGCCAATGTCATTACCTTTCGCGGCCGAAGCGCGATGCGTGAAACCAGTAAAGCATTGAACTTGCCTCAAGATGTAATGGATCGCTTCTCGCGTTTGTACGCCAACGGCGATTTTCCACACACACTTGAGACGCAAGATCAATTGCGCCAAGCCGGCCTACCCGTGGATCATCCTCGAGCAAACGCGTTTCTTCAAGTATACCACGCCATCCAAGGTTTACCGCGTCATCTGGGCCAGCATTCTGGCGGGATGGTTATTTGTGAAGGACAACTGGATACCATTGTTCCATTGGAAAATGCTACCATGCCGGGACGCACGGTCATCCAATGGGACAAAGATGATTGCGAAGATCTGGGAATCGTCAAAGTGGATCTGCTGGGTCTGGGAATGATGGCGGCGCTACAGGACGCCATCGAGATCTGCGACCGGCGAGGCCACCCCATCGATCTGGCCGGACTTCCGAAGGACGATCCGGCAACCTATGATATGCTTTGCCAAGCCGACACGATCGGCGTGTTCCAAGTTGAGAGTCGCGCCCAGATGGCCACTTTGCCTCGGATGAAACCGAGAGAATTTTACGATCTGGTGATCGAAGTCGCCATCATTCGACCCGGGCCGATTCAAGGTCATCTCATGCATCCCTATCTGGCTCGGCGCGAGGGGCTCGAGGCAATTACCTATCTTGATTCGCGACTCATTCCGGTCCTGGAGCGCACGCTGGGTGTACCGCTTTTTCAGGAGCAAATGCTGAAAATAGCGATGGTCATGGCCGACTTTTCCGGCGATGAAGCGGAAGAATTGCGGCGCGCGCTCAGCTATCATCGTTCGCAGGAACGAATGCAACGTGTCGAGCAAAAGTTGCGTAACGCGCTCCGGGCAAATGACGTAAACGACGAAGTAGCAGAAAAAATCCTCGCCGCCATTACCTCGTTTGCCTTGTACGGATTTCCCGAATCGCACGCGATCAGTTTTGCGCTGATCACTTACGCCAGTTCCTGGTTGAAGGTGCATTGGCCCGCTGAATTTTATGTTGGCTTGCTTAACAACCAGCCGATGGGCTTTTATACCTCGGCCACCTTGATCAAGGATGCGCAACGCCATCGCGTCAAGGTGCATCCAGCTTCCGTGGTGGATTCCAAATGGTTATGCACAGTTGAATCCGACGATTCGATCAAGCTTGGATTTTGTCTGATGCGCGGGGTAAATCACGCTCACGTGGAACAGATGGTAACCGCACGGCAGCAGAGACCTTTCCGGAGCATGCGCGACTTTCGCGAGCGAACCTCGTTTGAACAGGATGAATTAAGAGTTTTGGCGAACGCCGGCGCACTGAATCCCTTGATCGGGCATCGACGCGATGCGCTCTGGTCGGTCGAAAGCGAATTTCATCAGGGAGAATTATTTTCTGACGCTCCTGCGGAAGCGGCTTCTCCTCTGGCTCCGATGCAGCCGATCGAACGCCTGGCGGCAGATTTTAGCACGATGCGCCTCACGATCGGCCCTCACCCTATGGGTTACATCCGCCCATCCTTACCAAACGATATCTGGCGCAGCGCCGATCTGCCATTTGGGGAAAACGGCACACGCATCCGTATTGCCGGCCTGGCGATATGTCGTCAACGACCTGGCACAGCGAAAGGATTTGTCTTTATCAGCTTGGAAGATGAAACAGGTATATCGAACGCCATTGTTAGTCCGCAGATCTTTGAAAAGAACCGTCTTGTAATTACCCAGGAAACATTTTTGTTAATCGAGGGCGTCTTACAGCTGCAATCCGGCGTCATTCACATTCGAGCTGAACAGATTGAGCGGTTGCATGCCCCGGAACTCGAGACCGCGGATTCACACGACTTCCACTAATATTAACCTGCAAAAATCGCGCGATAGCCGAAGCGGCGAGCTTCCCGCACCAGTTTGATTTGGTGCCACTCTCGTTCATGTGCCCGCCGGCACAAACTGGTACGGGACGGGTTAGAAACTACTGACCACTCGGCTTCGCTCTGTCTCGGTGATCTCCGGACTTGGATAAACGATAAATCTCGAGACCGGGCTGCAGGTATGGCACGGGACCTCGCTGCCTGCTCCAGACCAAGGTTCCCTTCTTAAACAGCTCCGAATGGAACTGTTTCGCTGCTTCGAACGAAAGGTTGTTCGAGAGAGCGACAGAAACCACCGTCGAAAAGAGCGGGGTGTAATCAGATTCGGACACGACTGCGTAGCCAATCCCTGCGGCGACAAATTGGTCAAACCGATTCACCGTAGGATCGATCGTACGGTCGTCGGCCAGAAGTTCGAACCGAAATTTCTGTTTCTTTTCCGCCAAAAGGTTTGGCAGGAGCACGGTGGGATCCGCGACCACTTTGCTTCCCGGCGGAAGATCGCCATCCATCCAGGTTAGCAATTCGAGCCTCTGATCCCGGGTGAAGGCGCTAAAATAAGGAAATCCACGCATGAATTCCAGAAAACATGCGGTGAGACAAATCCCGACCAGGACAGGCAACAACCATCCCCTCACCTGCTCACTAAAAGTGGAAAGAAGCTCTGCGACCGATGCGACACCCACGACAGCCAATGCATAGGTAAACCCGATCATGGGCAAAAACCGCAGGTCGCTTGTCGGCGGCGAAAACAAAAGAAGCAGAAAATAAACGAGCGGGATCAAGACCAAAAGAACCTCGCTAATTTTGAGCTTGCGGCGCCTAATCCATAGTACCGAGAGCGAAATAACCAACATTACCCATATCGCCGGTGTGGTGTTGTGCCACAAGGCAATCCAATACGTACCGTCGACCAGGCTCTGCAAGCCGGATGACGTGCTGTCAAACGCCGAGGCAAGATCCTCGATCAAACCACCCGCGGCATGGGGAAGATTTGTGATTGCAAAAAAGTTAATCACCAGAACGGCAAATAACAGGCCAAGACCGAACTCGACGATCCTGTTGATCCGGAACTCTTTCCCGCCCACGCGAAGAACGACGATCAGGGCAGGAAAAAACAAAAGTGCGCCGACATGTTTCGCCGAAGCAGCAATCGCAACACTGATTCCAAGGAATAAGGCCCTGCCCACGCTAGCATTTTGCTCCAACAGCGCGATGGCCAACAGCGTGAGACTCGAACCGAACATCAGAGCGGTATTCTCACTCATCGTGTGAGCGAGATCGTAAAACTGATGCTGAAGGAGCAACAAAACCGAAAGCAACGCCGCTGCAGCCCAGTTGCGAAGAATATAAACTGTCAGGCTGAGACAGATTATCGATCCGATCGCGAAGAATGCGGAAACGGTTCTGCCGAGATGAACAACGGATTGCACATCGCCGGGAACATGCAACGCGGACTTCAAAATCTGCGTTGTGCTCGCGAAAAGCAGTGGTTGATGAAGATCCCAGTCTTTACTGATTACTTGCTTGGCCCTTGTCTCCTCTTCAGAGTGATAGAACGATGGAAACTGATTTCCGTAAGCGAACCAGAAAAAGCCAACCAGGAACACCGCTACCATCAATACGATGATCCCCCAATCAATCCGGGAGCGTCCTCCGGAAAGCGGCTCGTAGTGCCTCTCGCTCACGAGAACCGGCCCGAAGGGCGAGAGGTAGGCGTTTTGCTCCCACCTCGCGAAACGGCCGACTGTTCTGCAGCGAAAAAGCTCTTATGTGCGTGAGGGTGGACTGGCTGATTCATGTTCACAGATGTCGATAAAAAAGCGCATTCCGATCGCGGCGTCCAGAAATTGGCTGTCAAGTTTGATGTTTTGAGCGAAGTGATCTGCCGTGTCGCAGAACTCAAGACTCAAGACGCAAAACAGGTTGAGCTGGGGGGGCGGGAACGTCATTTCGCAATTGCTTCGAAAACGAATGAGGAAGCGTGTCCCTTGGCTTACCGGACGGATGGGTCTAGGTTAAATGGTAAAAGATTATGTCGCATCTCTCCGAAGAACTTGTTCTGGAACGCCTGAAGGCTGTGAAGTTTCCGGGTTACAGCCGGGACATCGTGAGTTTCGGCCTGGTCAAAGAGGTGAAGATAGCGGGGTCGGACCTGATCGTGCGACTGAGTGTCGCGACCAACAATCCGGCGGTGCCGGAGGCGCTCAAGCGGGATTCGGAGAATGTGCTGGAGGCTATTCCAGGAGTACGGTCGGCAAAAGTCGTGATCGACATCACCAACCCACCTGATGTGGCCGCGACCGGACAGACCGGCACAACCAGAATCGCCGGGGTGGATCACGTGATTGCGGTTGCCAGCGGTAAAGGTGGGGTCGGCAAGTCGACGGTTGCCGCTAACCTCGCTGCGGCACTGCGCCGTTCGGGAGTAAAGGTTGGTCTTTGCGACTGCGATATCTACGGTCCAAGTATATCGCTGATGTTCGGTGCGACCCAGGAGAAGCCGATGGCCACCGGCAACAACACGATTATCCCAATCGAGCGATACGGCATTAAACTGATGTCTATGGGATCGCTCCTGGATGACAGTTCGCCGGCGATTTTGCGAGGCCCGATGGTAACCAGGGCGACGCAACAATTCCTGCGCCAAGTGGACTGGACCGGACTCGACTATCTGATCCTCGACCTTCCACCGGGAACCGGCGACATCCAGTTGACGGTTGTTCAAACCGTTGCTCTCTCCGGAGCGGTGATTGTGACGACGCCGCAGGAGGTGGCGCTCATTGACGCACGGAAAGCCAGCTCGATGTTCGCAAAGGTGAATGTGCCGGTCCTGGGTATCGTAGAAAATATGAGTTACTTCCTTTCTCCAAGTGATGGGAAACGTTACGAAATATTCGGTTCCGGTGGCGGCGAACGGGAGGCCAGGCGATTGAAAGTTCCTCTTTTAGGTTCCCTCCCCCTGGATATTGAGACCCGCGAAGCAGGCGACCGCGGTCTACCGGTCGTTTTCGAGAAACCGCAGCACCCGGTCTCTAAAGTATTTTGTCAAATAGCCGATGAACTACGCAAGAGGGTCGAAAATGACGCTCAAAAATGAGTGGCAGCTGATAGCGCAATCAGATTCTGATTGACTACACCTGCCAGATCTAGAAACCTCGCGGAACACTATAAATGGAACCCCCGAAAGAAAACGGCGCAGAGCTTGTCAAAAATTCTGTGCTCTACAAGGAGTTCTTGGCCGAGCGCGAGGAGATTTTGCGCCATAAATGGATTGAAAGCGAGAAGGCCGGATATGATATCGGCTTTGAGCGGGCTCTCCTCGATTGGATCGTTAAACATCGGTCCGCGTGGCGAGAGCGCAGACAACGACAAGTCAAAGGCGCATAGCCGAAGCAGTTTCGAAGAAGTTTAAATCCTTACCTTTAAGGTGATCCTGCGAGTTCACCAAGGTTGTCATGTCCAACTCAATCCTGATCATGGATGGTGAAGCGATCACGCGCGCGCTCCGCCGTATTGCTCACGAAATCCTGGAACACAATCCCGATCCTGACCGATTCTCCCTGGTCGGTATCCCATCCCGCGGCGTTGAGTTAGCGCATCGCCTGGCGGATTTAGTTGGAGCTATCGAGGGGAGGAAGCCCGAGATGGGCACGATCGACGTTTCGATGCATCGGGACGATCTGAGCATTCGAAATACGCTCACCAGTGTCCGCGAAACGCGCCTACCACTTCATCTGGAAGAACTCACTGTCATTCTGGTCGACGACGTTCTTTACACCGGCCGCACCTGCAGGGCCGCGATGGACGCGATCAGTTCATTTGGGCGCCCCGCGCGGATTCAGTTCGCCGTGCTTCTGGATCGCGGGCATCGGGAATTGCCTATCCGGCCGGACTACGTCGGAAAAAATTTGCCGACCTCACGGGAAGAGCGAGTCAAGGTGCGCCTTCAGAACGTCGACACGGAGCCGGACTCGGTCCGGGTCGAGAAGCCGTGAAAGCATCCGACCCTAAGTTGGCAAAAGATCTTCCGGAAACGGCGAATTGGCATCGAAAAGATCTGCTCGGGATTCGGGAACTGGAGGCGCGGGAAATCGAAACAATTCTCGATACCGCGGCAGCCTTCAAAACAGTTGGATCCAGAGATATCAAAAAAGTTCCTGCCCTGCGGGGCAAGACGATGGTCAACTTTTTCGTTGAACCGAGCACGCGCACTCGAACCTCGTTCGAGCTGGCGGCTTTCCGCCTGAGCGCGGACGTGGTGAATATTTCTGCGACAACGTCTAGCTTGCAAAAGGGTGAGACGCTGAAGGACACGGCCCTGAACCTCCAGGCGCTCTATGCCGACATTATCGTCCTGCGCCATAGTTCGGCGGGAGCACCAAAATTTCTGGCGGAGCGGCTTGAGTCCAGCATCATCAATGCTGGAGACGGTGCTCATGAACATCCGACCCAGGCGCTGCTGGACGTTTTCACAATCCGGGAGCATCTGGGAAAGATTGAGGGCCTAAGGATTGCAATCGTCGGGGACATTCTCTTTAGCCGCGTCGCGCGCTCGGACATCTGGGCGCTCAAGAAACTCGGAGCCAAGGTCACACTGGTTGGGCCGAGTACACTTGTTCCGCCTTCCTTTGAAGAAATGGGCGTCGAGGTCGCGCGCCACATAGACGACATTCTGGATTCTGCCGACGTCATCAGCTTGTTGAGAATTCAACACGAACGCCAGCGGAAGGAGTATTTTCCGAGTTTAAATGAATATATTCGATTCTTCGGGCTGACCAAGGCAAGGGCGGCGCGTCTGAGGCCCGGCTGTCTGGTGATGCATCCGGGGCCGATCAATCGGGGTGTTGAGATCGACAGCGACATCGCCGATGGACCGCAAAGCGTGATTCTTGACCAAGTCACAAACGGCCTGGCGGTGCGTATGGCAGTCCTCTACCTGTGCAGCACTGCGGGACGAAAGGCAAGATGATGGATCTGATTATCAAGAATGGCCGGATCATCGATCCATCGACCGACCGCGATGAGACTGCCGACCTATACGTAGTTGGCGGCAGGGTGTCAACCGAGCCGCCCGACAGCGATTGTGAAGTGATTGACGCCCGCAATCTCGTCGTCACGCCCGGCTTGATTGATATTCACGTTCACCTGCGTGAGCCGGGGCAAACCCATAAAGAAACGATCGAGACCGGAAGTCAGGCGGCAGCCGCCGGCGGTTTTTCATCGATTGTCTGTATGCCAAACACCGATCCTCCCGCAGATAATCCAAGCGCGGTCACTTGGATCGCGGATCGAGCACGCCAAGGGGCCTGTGTTAACGTATTCCCGACGGGTGCAATTACTAAGGGGTTGCACGGCGAAGAGATGGCACCCATTGGTTCGATGGTCCAGGCCGGCATCGTTGCAATCACAGACGACGGTCACTGCGTCCAAAACCATGAGGTGATGCGCAGAGCGGTCGAGTACGCCCAAATGTTCGATCTGCCCGTCTTGGACCATTGCCAGGACTACAACATGGTTGGAAGCGGTGTCATGCACGAGGGGTATTGGAGCAGTGTGCTTGGTCTGGATGGCTGGCCGCGGACGGGAGAGGAGCTGATGGTCATGCGAAACATTCTCCTGGCCGAACTCTGCAAGACACGAATCCACTGCCAGCATCTCAGTTCCGGGGGCAGCGTCCGACTGCTCCGGGACGCCCGAGCTCGCAGTATCCCGGTGACGGGTGAACTTTGCCCGCATCATATCGCGCTTACTGATGAATTGGTCAGTTCTTTTAATACAAATTACAAAATGAATCCGCCGCTCCGTGCTCGCGAAGACGTCGAAGCATTGATCGAAGGCGTGGCGGACGGCACCATCACTCTCCTTGGAAGCGATCACGCGCCGCATGCCTTTTTTGAAAAGGAAGTGGAGTTTGACCGTGCTCCCTTTGGTATTCTCGGTTTGGAAACGGAACTGGCATTGTTCATCACGATCCTCGTTCACCGAACGAAGGCCATCGACCTCAAGCACTTGATTACGATGTACACAGCGAACCCCGCAGTGCTCCTTCGGCTTCAGAAAGGCACGCTCACTGCCGGGGCCGATGCCGACGTTACATTGATCGACCCAGATCTGGAATGGACGTACCGAAAAGAGGAGTCCTTTTCGCGGTCTCGCAATACGCCGTTCGACGGCTGGGAACTGAAAGGCCGAGCCGTGCGAACGATCGTAGCAGGAAAAACGGTGTGGAGCGTTTAGCGGAACGTTTCTTTTCTAGTCCTGCGGCACGGGGGTTACCGGACGGCTATAGGGATCGGATGGCTGCGCGGGGCGATTATAGGGAACCGAAGGCGGAGGCGGTTGATCATTATTATCGTCATCCTCATCCTCGTCATCTGGCTGACCGTGCTTCGGGTCTATCGTGTTGCGACCGGTAAACTTTTCCTGAAACCAACCTCCGACCGTTTGGAACACTCGAGTGGTCCGGTAGGCGACTTTTTGTCCGAATTGCTTCACCGCGGCACCGTATCGATTGGCTCGTTCACCGACCGTTCCCCCGGATTGCCCGGCGGAATCACTTCCAGCAGAATCATACTTTCGCTCCTGAGTTTCAGGCTGCTGGTAGGCGACGGGCGGGCCGCTTTGTTGTTGGTTACCGGAAGTCGACGGCCCGGCCAACGCGACGTCCTCTGAATGCTGCGGCCGTTGTTGAACAGCCACCTCGCCCCGTTGAGGAACCCAGTTACCGGAACTAACCAAAGTCCCGTTGCTAGCCGCGACCCTCACGGTACCTACCGCGCGCTGCTCGTAATCGAATACCTCCAAGGTCCAAACCGGCTGGCCGGTTGCACTGTCCGCGGCAAGTTGGTAGTTAATGCTATCAAAACCAACCTGATTGCGACTAGCTTCCTGTTCGGCCATGTGAAAGGCACCGTCGGAATCCAAGTTCAATTTTGTCAGATCAATCGGCCTGGCCCGTGTCAGAGGCGGACGGGCCGGAGTTCGTTCCGCGGAGATCTGACCGGACACGATGTCAAATTCGCGCACGCCGCCACGCGCCGTGGGATCATCAAGGGAAATTCGCCAATCGACCGGTTGCGGCCGGCCCGACTGACCGGAAATCGCGACCACCTGATTTAATGCCTTTTCACCCCGCTGTTTTCCTATAGCCCGTAGCGCTTTGTAAGCAGTATCCTGCGCTGAGACGAAACCTGGCGATAAAGCAACCGCCACCATCGGAGCAAACAACCAATGCTTCATTTCGAATTTTCATCCTTTTTACTGACCTTTCTCGCTTTCTGCAACAACAGAGGCCTAGGAAAAGCAATTAAATTTCGGTACTCTTCGGTTATGCCAGTTCCACGAGTGCTAATTGCTGACGACCAGCCGGAAATTTTGAGAGCTCTTTCGTTCATTTGTAACGCGGAGGGCTATCAAGCGATTACGGTGAATTCGCCGGCTGCGGTTCTAGCGAAATTAGGCAAAGAAGACTTCGACCTTGTTCTGATCGATCTGAACTACCGTCAGGATATCGAGACCGGGAAAGAAGGCTTAGACCTGCTGAAACAGATTCGCGGCATCGACTCGTCAATCCCAGTTGTCGTGATGACAGCCTTTGCCTCGATTCAACTTGCGGTCGAAGCGGTTAGTCTGGGTGCCAAAGACTTTCTGCAAAAGCCTTGGGAGAACGAAAGACTGCTCTCGATTCTGCGCACGCAAATTGCCCTGCGCGATGCGCTCCGCGGCAAGGAACGTCTCGAAGCAGAAAATAGCGCTTTGCGCTCCTCGCAAACGCCGTTGGCTGGATTCGTGGCAAGATCAGCCGCGATGCAGCAGGTGCGGGAGATGATAGAGCAGGTTGCACCATCCGACGCGAATGTTTTGATTACCGGGGAGAATGGGACGGGCAAAGGGGTGGTGGCTCGAATGCTGCATCAGCTCTCTCTGCGTGCTGCCCAACCGCTGATCACGGTGAACATGGGAGGACTCCCGGAAGGTGTCTTCGAAAGTGAGATGTTCGGGCACGTCAAGGGGGCGTTCACCGACGCCCGGGCGGATCGTGCCGGCCGCTTCGAGCTGGCAGATAACGGCACTTTGTTCTTGGACGAAATCGCAAACCTTACGGCAACACAACAGGCCAAGCTCCTGCGCGTTTTGGAGACCGGTGAATTCGAGCGGGTTGGCTCCTCGAAGACTCGCCGTGCGGACGTTCGAATTTTGACCGCCACGAACGCAGAACTGCGCAAGGAAATCGATAGCGGCAGATTCCGGGAGGATCTGTTTTTTCGACTGAACACCATTCAGATCCATCTGCCGGCCCTTCGCGAGCGAGTCGACGATATCCCGGTTCTGGCTGGGGAATTCCTGACAGAGCTGATGCAACGGTACCGCAGGCAGATCCAGGGCTTTCACCCGGATGCAGTCGCCGCGCTGAGGGCTTATTCCTGGCCGGGAAATGTGCGTGAGTTGCGTCACGTACTCGAACGCGCAGTTCTTTTGGCCCGCTCGAACCTGGTCCAGGCGGCCGACCTGGGCGTGCATAGCGCGCCTGCAAAAGCGCCGCAACTTGAACAAATGGACCTCGACGCGGCCGAAGTGTTCTTGATCAACCGCGCGCTAACCCGCCACAATGGAAACGCTCTGCTCGCCGCAAAAGATCTAGGGCTAAGTCGAAGCGCCTTTTATCGCCGCTTGCAAAAGCACGGAATCGCGGCGCCGTGAAGAAGCGTGTCGGTGTATCGGCGTGGTCGGAGGTTATCCTCCGATTGGAACGCGATTTACATAGCATGCACGATAGGGTTCACGCTCCCGCGTGACCGGCGTGAGGAACGTGTCGGCGGTTCGGCGTGTCGGTGTATCGGCGTGCTCGGAGGTTAACCTCCGATTGCGCCGACCGCGCCGAACCGCCCAGACGCCGACTCGTTCCCATCCTACCGGCGGTCCAAAAGCACTAGTCGGCAGAGGACTCTTATGCTTTGGTGATTGTTTACCGATTTTCAACCGATGGCCGCTGAGACGATCCGAATTATAGGCGCCCGCCAACACAACCTGAAAAACATCAGTGTCGAATTTCCTCGAGAGCGGCTGATCGTTTTTACCGGTATGAGCGGTTCCGGCAAGTCTTCGCTGGCCTTCGACACGCTCTATGCAGAGGGTCAACGGCGTTACGTCGAGAGTCTGTCGGCTTATGCCAGGCAGTTCCTTGACCAGATGGAGAAGCCGGACGTCGATTTCATTGAAGGGCTTTCTCCGGCAATCGCCATCGAGCAACGTAGCTCCACCGCGAACCCGCGCTCGACGATCGCGACGACCACAGAGATTTACGACTACCTCCGGGTTCTGTTTTCCGCCATAGGCCAACCGCATGACCCATCGACCGGTGAAAAGATTTTCAAACAGACGCCGCAACAGATCGTTGACCAGATTCTCAATTACCCTGAAGAAACCCGCATCCTGATTGTGGCGCCGGTCATCCGGCATGAGACCGGGGAATTCCGTGATGTACTCGAAAAGATCAAACGCGAAGGTTTTGTACGGGTTCGCGTCGATGGAGACGTCCTGGAATTAGCCCGACCTGAACCGATCCGGCTTTCGAAATCGCAGCGCCACACAATCGAGGTTGTCGTTGACCGCCTTGTGATTAGAGAAGGCGTTCGCACACGTCTGGCGGACTCGGTTGATACAGCGCTCTTATGGGGAAAAAACCGGATGATCGTCAGCCGGCAACTCCCGGGTACCTCGGAATGGGACGATATTCCTTATTCAACGAACTTTTGCAATCCGAAGACTGACTTCTTGCTTCCAGAATTAACACCCAAACATTTCTCATTTAATAGTCTGGCCGGCGCCTGTCCGGCTTGCCAGGGGCTAGGTTCGGAGGCGTTTTTCGATCCCGAACTTGTGATTCCGGATCAAACCAGGTCTCTCGCCGGTGGCGCGGTCGCAACCTGGCGAAAAGCGACCAAAAGGATGCAAGCCTACTATCTTGCGCAAATGAACGCCTTGGCGACGCATTTCGGCGTCAGTGTCGAAACGCCGTACACCGAGCTCCCTGCCCATTTCAAGGAGGCACTTCTTTTCGGCACCGGAGATCGAGCGGTCCGGTTTAAATTCGGCGAGAAAACCGTCGAAAAGGCATTCGAAGGAATTCTGGCCCAGCTTGAAAATACATTTCAACAAACCGAGAGCGAATTCACCCGGACCCGGCTCAAGGGATTCCAGGCACGGAGGATGTGCAGATTGTGCCGAGGAGCTCGCCTGCGTCCGGAAATTCTTGCGGTCACCCTGCAGGACCTGAACGAGCGCGAACTGAACATTCACGAATTCTGCACGTTAACGATCGCAAATGCGAAAGTCTTCGTTGAAAACATACTTCTTTCCAAACATCAGCGGGTTGTGGCGACAGAAGTGATGAGGGAAATTCGAAACCGACTCAGTTTCCTGGTGGAAGTCGGACTCGGATACCTCACGCTGAACCGCGAAAGTGGGACCCTTTCCGGTGGCGAAGCTCAACGCATCCGTTTGGGGACACAAATCGGCTCCGGACTGGCAGGTGTTCTCTACGTGCTGGATGAGCCCAGCATCGGTCTACACCAGCGCGACAACGACCGGCTGGTCACGACCTTGAAACATTTGCGCGACCTTGGAAATACGGTGGTCGTCGTTGAACATGACGAGGAAACCATTCGAGCCGCCGACTTTATTATCGACCTCGGTCCTGGAGCAGGGCCGCGTGGGGGTCAAGTGGTAGCGAAGGGCTCGATTCAAGAGATTGAAACGAACTCCGAGTCGCTGACAGGGCAATATCTTTCGCGTACCCTTCGCATCCCTGTTCCCAGGGCGAGGGTTTTGCCAAAGGGTTTGCTTTATAACCGCGTTCGGATTCCGGAACCGGGCGCCGAGGGCTGGCTTACCGTCGTGGGAGCCGAAGAAAACAACCTGCGTGACCTGACAGTCTCATTCCCCCTGGGTTGCCTGGTTTGCGTAACCGGTGTCTCCGGAAGCGGTAAATCCACCTTGGTCGATGATATCCTCAGGAGGGCATTGTTTCGCCATTTCTATAAATCCAAAGAGCGCCCCGGCTTGCATCGCTCAATTCAGGGTCTTGATCAGGTCGATAAAGCGATCGTGATTGATCAAAGCCCGATCGGTCGAACTCCGAGATCAAATGCGGCTACTTATTCCGGTGCTTTTGGGCCTATCCGCGAACTTTTCAGCCAGTTACCCGCTTCACGGGTCCGTGGTTACGATAGCGGGCGGTTCAGTTTCAATCTGAAAGGAGGCCGATGCGAGAATTGCCAGGGGGACGGGGTCATCAAAATCGAGATGCACTTTCTCGCAGACGTCTACGTCGAGTGCGAAGTCTGCAGAGGCGCGCGCTACAATCGCGAGACGCTGGAAATTACTTACCGCGGCAAGAACATTTCGGACATCTTGAAAATGTCAGTGGACGAGGCCGCCCGTTTTTTTCGGAATGTGCCCGCGATTTTCGACAAGCTTGAACCTCTGGTAGCCGTTGGCTTGGGCTACCTGACGCTCGGCCAGTCCGGCACCCAACTCTCCGGAGGCGAGGCTCAACGTGTGAAACTCGCGGCGGAGCTCGCCAAAAAAGCGACCGGGAGAACAGTCTACGTCCTCGATGAACCCACGACCGGTCTCCACTTCGCAGATATTCACAAACTTCTCGAAGTTCTTCTCAAGCTGCGCGACCAAGGAAATACCCTGGTCGTCATAGAGCACAATCTCGAGGTGATTAAATCTGCGGACTGGGTTATCGACCTCGGGCCGGAGGGGGAGACGGAGGGGGCCGAGTCATCGCCCAAGGTACCCCGGAGCAAATCGTGCTGGTGAACGCCAGCCATACGGGTCGCTACCTGAAGCGAGTGCTTGCACCCTGAATGAGAATACCGGCCGTATTTCTGCTCTCACTCTGGATAAATTTCGCTTCGGCACGGGCGGATTTGCTTGATGACGCAATCGAAGCTCATCGCGCCGGGATTCCGGAAGTGAGCATCACGAAACTCCGGCAATTTTTGGCATCCCAGCCGGCGCAGGATAGAGCGGAAGCTGCTAAGTTACTGCTTGCGCGATGCCTCATCGAAACCAGGGAAGCAAAGGAGGCAACCCAGGTTCTGGAGAGTGTGGCCGGACCCGAGGCCACATTTCTGAAGGCTCAGGAGGCTCTACGCTCGAAGCGTTGGCAAGACGCGGCCGATTGGTTCGGGAAACTCATAGCGACGCCCAGTCAGTTTTCGGGCGAGGCAGGATTGGGTCTCGCGGTTTCTCAAAAGGCGTTGGGCAAAATTGGAGGTAGCCCTGAAAACGCTTCAGCCCCTGATCGCGGATGATGGCGCGGCGGATCCGAGGGCGGCACTCATGGCTGCGGAGATCCATCTAGGCGAGTCGAGAAATCTGGAGGCCGAAGCACTCCTCTCTCGCGTGAAACCGAACTCACGAAAAACCGTGCTAGAGAAGCTATGTTTAGATGGCGAACTCGCCTTGAAGGAAGGCAAACTGACCGAGGCCACGGACGCCTTTCACAAGTTGTTGGCCGAGCCTGAAGACCGGACGTTGCGCATTGACAGCGTAGCGCGGCTCGGATTGGCCAAAGTCCTCATTCAAAAGCAGGAATACGAGGAGGCCGAAAACGAGCTTGAAAAATTGATCTCGGACGAGCCCGGAAGTCCGGTTCTGAGCGACTTGTTCGCAAATTTGTTCGAGATTTATTCCAAGGAGAACAACCCGTCGACCTCGGAGCTCGTTCGCTGGGCGGCGGAGAATCCCGTACCTTCCGGGTCGGAGCGCCCAGCGTACGCGCTCTATTATCTCATACGCTTGCAGCTTCAGCTGGGCCTTATTAGCCAGGCCGGAGAAAGCTGCCGCAATCTTGTCGAGCGATTCCCAAATCACCCGATGACGGTCGAAGCCTGCCTGCTTCTGAGCCGCCAACAACTTGAATCCGGAAGCTATGACGATTCGATTAAGCAACTCGAGAATCTGCTGCATCGCTCCCCCGACCTACCTGCAGCCGACCGGTTCCGGGTCAACTATCTCCTGGGCCTGAGCTACTACGGGCGAGGCAATATGCCCGCTGCAAGAGATATTTTTCTCAAGCTATCCCAGACATTCGACTACAATCGACAAAATACCCTTTTCAACTGGGCGGTCTGCAGTCTTCGGCTTGGTGACGCGAACGGATTTGATCGAGCATTTCACGAACTCGAAAAGAGCCAGCCGCAGAGTGATCTCGTTGGCGAACTGCTATTTGCCAAAGGTTTGCTGCAGGCAAAGTCCGGAAATTCCTCGGCTGACGAGACGCTCCAAACGCTCTTGCAGAAGTTCCCGAGTCACCCGCAAGCGACTCAAGCTCGCCTCGTGCAGGCGGAAATTCGCTTGAATGAGAGAACTCCAAATTTGGACGGCGTTGCGCCAGGCATTGCGAGAGGTTTCATCCGCTGGCAGTGACCCCGGCCTGGAAGAGAGAGCGGACCGGCTAAAGTTTTTTGCGGTAGCAGCCGACCCCTCCCAAAGCGTCCGCTCGGTGCAAGCACTGGCACAGGAATATATTCAGAAATATCCGGATTCGCCTTCCAAGCCCGAGGTGCGGCTGAAGCTCGGCGAAATTTACTTCAGGGAAAATGACTTTCCGAATGCCCAGACGCAGTTCGAGTTGGTCCGAGAGGAATCCCCGGATTCGCCATTTGTGGAGAGCGCCCTCTTCCTGGCGGCGGAAGCAGCTCGGAAAAGCCTCAACTCGGCCTCGGTAGACCGTGCGATATCGCTCTTTGAGGACGTTTATAAACTCGGCGGCCCGCTAAAGTTTCAGGCTCGCCTCGAACAGGCGATGACGATGCGCCAGACAAAACAAGAAAAGGAAGCGGTCGTATTGCTCGACGATCTGCTAACCCAGAATCCGCCTCCTGACATTCGTTACCAGGCACTGGCGGGAAAGGGTGAAGCACAGTTCACCCTGGCTGCGAATGAACCGAAGATGTACGAGGAAGCAATCAAGACGTTCGATACGCTCATCTCTAGCGACGGGCTGCCAACCGAGTGGAAGCAGCGCGCCATCTATCAAAAAGGAAAATGCTTCGAGAAACTGGGCAAGATGGATGAGGCTCTCGCAAATTATTACGATGTCCTTGCCGTTGATGGTGGCAGCGGCGACCAGCTCTGGTTTTTCCGGGCCGGGTTCGATTTAGCACAAATTCTCGAAGATCGCCACTCCTGGAGATCCGCTGCCGCAGTTTACGAGAAATTGGCGAACACTCGCGGCGGTCGTTCCGAGGAAGCCAAAGACCAGCTCACACGCCTGCGGTTGGAACACTTTTTGTGGCCGGAATAGGGCAAATTCGGCGTTTCACGTTTGGCGGTGCAGCGGAGAGCGGTAACACGCCTTGCATAGAATTGAGTTGAGTTTTTCGGGGTCTCTCCCAGATTCAAGCTGTATCGATGACTAAAGCAATTAAGCTCTTCATTCCAGGGCCGGTCGAGGTATCGCAAAAGACGTTTGCGGCGATGACTCGGCCGATGATTGGCCATCGGAGCGCCGATTTTAAGGCACTCTACCAAGCCATCTACCCGGGCCTCCAGGAACTCTTTCAAACCCGCCAGCCGGTGTTTTTGTCGACCTCTTCGGCTTGGGGCATTATGGAGGGTGCCATCCGAAACCTGGTGAAGAAAGGCGTGCTTAACTGCATGTGTGGCGCTTTCTCCGACAAGTGGTTTGACGTTTCGAAACGATGCGGTAAGCACGCTCTGCCGCTGCAGGTGGAATGGGGCCAGCCGATCGATCCGGGGCAAGTCGACGCCCAGCTAGCAACCGGCCAGTTCGATGCGATCACGCTCATCCACAACGAGACTTCGACCGGGGTAGTGAACCCGCTCAAGGAGATCAGCAACGTTGTTCGCAAATATCCTGACGTGATTCTGATTGTGGACACGGTTTCGTCCTTCTCGGCGCTCCCTATCCCGATGGACGAACTCGCCATCGACCTCATGTTGACCGGAAGCCAGAAAGCGTTGGCGTTGCCTCCCGGCTTATCCCTTTTTTCGGCGTCACCACGAGCGTTCGAACGAGCAAGCCAGCTCAACGACCGTGGTTATTATTTTGATCTGCTCGAGTTCAAGAAAAACGCTGAAGAATTTATGACCCCGAGCACTCCGACGATCCCGCACATCTATGCTCTGCGATCAAAGCTCGAAGACATTTTCGCCGAGGGTCTGGAGCACAGATATCAGCGTCATGTTCAGACGAACCGCCTGGTTCATGAGTGGGTGAGCGCCAACGGATTCGAGTTCTTCTCTCAGGAAGGTTATCGATCTGTTACCTTGACCTGCGTCAGGAATAACCGGGGGATTGATGTGGCAGCTTTTGCCAAGCGGGTCAGGGAGGAACACGGATTTCAAATCGACGGCGGCTATGGAAAAATCAAAGGAAAGACGTTCCGCATTTCCAACATGGGCGATGAGACGATCGAAACCATGAAGCCGCTGCTCGAGGCGCTCACGCTGAGTCTACCAACGTCGACTAGTCCGTAACGGCACCCAGCGAAGCCGCGCTGACCTGCTCCGCGTACTTCGCAAGGACTCCTTTTGTGTATCGCGGCTTTGGCTGTTTCCACTGTTTAAGACGGTTCGCCAGCTCTGACTTTGGGATCTTGAGCGTAATCTCCCTTTTCTCGCCGTCGATTTCGATTGGATCACCATTCTTGATGACCGCTATCGGCCCGCCTGTAAACGCCTCCGGAGTGACATGCCCGATAACAAATCCATGACTGCCGCCGGAAAATCTCCCGTCGGTGATCAACGCAACGTCTTTACCCAGACCTTTGCCCACGATCGCTGACGTTGGAGCAAGCATCTCGCGCATGCCCGGCCCCCCCTTTGGACCTTCGTAGCGAATAACGATCGCGTCTCCTTTCTTGATTTTGTCGTCCAGAATGGCCCGAAGCGCTTTTTCCTCAGATTCGAAAACGCGAGCCTTGCCCTCAAACCGAAGCCCTTCCTTTCCGGAGATCTTGGCCACGGCACCTTCCGGGGCCAGGTTGCCATAGAGGATGACCAGGTGGCTCTCTGTTTTGATTGGATCTGCAAATCCGCGGATGATCGTCTGGCCCTTCGGGTATTGCTTCACCCCGGCGAGATTCCCCTTGAGCGTCTTCCCGCTTACCGTCAGACAGTCACCCCGCAGAAGATCTTCCTCCAGAAGTGTCTTCATCAGCGGCATGATCCCGCCAATCTGAACGAGTTCCCACATGACGTGTTTACCGCTTGGCTTGAGGTCGGCCAGGACCGGAACGTTTTTGCCTATTCGTGTCCAGTCGTCCAACTTAAGCTTGACACCCGCAGCGTGAGCCATCGCGATTAGATGCAGCACCGCATTGGTCGATCCTCCGAGCGCGATAACGATCGTCATCGCGTTCTCAAAGGCTTCCTTTGTCATGATGTCGGAAGGACGAATCCCGCGTTTGACTAGATTGAGCACGGCTGCTCCGGCTGAGGCCGAATCGGCGAGTTTCTCCTTGGAAATCGCCGCCTGAGCAGAGCTATTGGGCAAACTCATCCCGAGCGCCTCGATCGCGGAAGCCATCGTATTCGCGGTGTACATCCCGCCGCAAGAACCTGGGCCGGGGATCGCACAGGATTCCACCTGTTCCAGCTCGCTATCCGAAATCTTTCCATTCGAATGGGCTCCGACCGCTTCAAAGATAGAGACGATATCGATGTTCCGATTGTTGATGCAACCCGGCAGGATCGTTCCTCCATAGACGAAAACCGAAGGGCGGTTCAGACGAGCTAAAGCGATCAGGCAGGCCGGCATGTTTTTGTCGCAGCCTCCGATCGCGACCAGACCATCGAAGCCTTCGCACCCTGCTACCGTCTCAATTGAGTCGGCGATCACTTCCCGAGAGACCAGCGAGTATTTCATCCCCTCGGTTCCCATCGAAATACCGTCCGAGACCGTAATCGTGTTGAAGATGATCGACTTTCCTCCCGCTTCATCAACGCCCTTGGCTGCTTCCCTCGCTAACTGGTCGATATGCACGTTGCACGGTGTGACCATGCTCCAGGTAGAGGCCACGCCGATGATCGACTTCTGGAAGTCCTCCTTTTTGAATCCAACGGCGTACAACATTCCGCGGCTCGGAGCCCTTTCCGGTCCGTCTAACATTGGTCCTGAATACTGTCGAGGGCTGTAGGAGGAATTCGATTTCATATTTTCAAGCGAGCTCCTCAAAGATGCTGGCATTCCTCAAGCGGCAGTTCAAGAGTTAATAGGGCATCAGTCAGCGTCAATGTCGCAGTTGTACACCCATGGACCCCTTTTCTACGAAAGCAGGCACTTCCGGTTGCTGGAATTCTTCGAGCAATCAAACGTGCGCCCTAACAAACTTTGGCTTCTCATAAGAGTCTGCCCGGCGGATTCGCTTTCAACTCGCTCAACAGCTCTTCCATCGGCACGGTTGCGAAACTCGTGCACAGGTCGCTCATCGCGTAAGGTAGAATGAGTCGACCGGCATGAACCAGTGCACCGCAGCTATATACGACGTTCGGCACGTACCCGTCACGCTCCTCCGGGATTGGCTCGAGCAACGGCTCCGGTAGCCTGCCAATGACACGGGCGGGATCATCGAGGTCCAGCAGGATCGCCCCGATCGAATAGCGCCGCATCGCCCCCACACCATGAGTGAGCACCAGCCAGCCTGCCGCAGTCTCGATGGGCGAGCCGCAATTGCCCAATTGGACGAACTCCCAAGGATAAGTCGGCCGCAGCAGCAGGCACTTATCATACCAGAAGTGAAGCATATCCGAATGCATCAGATAAATGTTCTCACCACCCTGCCGCGAGAGCATCATGTAGAGCCCGCGCACCTTTCGCGGGAAGAGCGCCATCCCCTTGTTTTGTATTTCCGGCCCGTTGAGCGAACTAATCTTGAAGCTCACGAAATCCTCCGTTTCGAGCAACTGTGGCAAAACGACTTGCCCGTCGAATGCAGTGTAGGTGGCGTAGTATGTCGCTCGGCCCGCTTCGTCATGAAACTTTACGAACCTGGCGTCTTCTATCCCGCGCGCCTCTGCGGGCGCCTGGGGAAAGATCACGCGTTCTGAGTAACGCTCCGACGCCTCAAAACTGATCTCGTAGTTAGCCCTCGCTACCGCCAGTAAATCTTCAGCAGTGCGACGCCCGCCACCCTCGAGCATCCGCATTCCCCGCACTCCCGCCTTCGCTACCGCGGTGAGCTGCTCAAAACTAAATTGCTCGCCGAGTTGACTCATCAAGTGCTGCGCATCCGGGGACAACACGCCGACCTCCCACAGCTTCCGCTTAAAGAGCTCCTTTTCGTAACTCGGATTAGAGTGCACCTCTGCCGCGGTGATGAAACGAGTGGGCCGATTGATCGAGATTTGACCCTTCTCATCGACTACTCCGGTGCGGAACACGATCGATGACACGTGCCCCTCCCCGGTCGCGCGCAGGCTAAGCACAAATCGCAAGTTACCGGGCGAAAGGCCTGATTGATCCGGATGAGGTACGATCGAGGGGTTAAAAAGCGCCGCTGCCTCTAACGAGTATTCAAGTGTAAAGTAAGCGCCAATTAGCAGCTTTTGCCACTCGCTGAGCGGTTGATCAGTGATGACGTATTCGCGCACCTCCTCAAACCGCCTCAAGAAGAAGCCCATGAGCTTTACGTGCCGCTCCACGAAACGGTCGAGCATGATCCTGGCTTCTTGCTCCGCTTTGCTGCGGTCCAAAGCCGTTACTCGCGCCACGACCCGCGTTATGCGCTCATGACTGTCCAGATCAAGTGGCCGGAAAAACACACGGGACGGATCGGGTCGGAGAACGATATTGGTCCGGGACACGCGGATGGCCATAGCTGCAAAGCTCGCGCGGAGAGTACACGCTCTCACCCCCTTGTTCCATGCAATTAAAAATGCGCCGAGTGTGACGCACTGCGCCAGTGCTCGGCCCACGGCCTAGACACGCCTCCGTTTACCCAGGGAGGGGACGGGCTCCGTTCCGTCCCATTTTTTTGGCCTTGGTTCACGCGATCGCAACGCTGGAACTTAGCCTTTTCCGAACGACCTGCAAGGAGTGTCCCGGTCAAGCCGACGATTGCCGCGACCGAACGCCAAAGGGCGGGTGCCGCCTTGTTTCCTGTGACCTCAATCAGATAGGTGCAGATTGCCGGAGTAAAGCCACCAAAAATAGCGGTTGCAAGACTATACGCCAATGGTTGTGCGCACTTCGGAAGGCATGATCTCGGTCAAAAAAGGAACCATTGCCTCGTTGTACTCTCAAAGAAGCGCGAGGATTTATCAAACTCAAAGGCTCTTAAGGCCTGTCAAGAATTGCTGACCGACCCCTTCGGCCAGCAATTCTTGACGGACGTTCATAATCAGGGCCGGACGAAAGGACCACCTGTCGTGGCAAAGGCGAATTAGACATGTGGCACCAGCTCGTGCGCATTTATCCCCAAGCTGGTCCGCGCCAGGAGCCAATTGATATGAAAAGAGTTGAGGCGAAAATCATAGAGAACAAAAAGGAAGATCCTGTCTCTGAACCTGATAGAGACCCGAATACATGGCTTATTGAAGCTAAGATTGGGGAGGATATCCTCGACTGGGAAACCGTGCGACTCGACTTTCGATCGTCCGAGATCGAAGCCGAAATCGTAGAAAGCAGCATGTCCGAGCCGGGTCAATTCACGGTACGTACGCGCGGTCAATCGCCCCTGGGGGAGGGAGATTTGATCCATGTTGATATCCGGGAACAGTCGAACAACTGACTTGGTAGGCGCAATGGGAGCGGAGCCGAAGATCTTCTCGGCCGATCGGGTCTGGAGGCGACAAAATTATTGCGGCCACACGCGAACGGACCTAGGTGAATGCTATGGACGACAAGAAGGTCACCGAACATATCGATGAGCTTGCGCGAGAGGAGCATGAACTTTTCGAACGTGAGTCGCACGGAACCGCGACCGAAAGCGACCGCGACCGGCTTCGAAGGATCGAGGTTATGCTGGACCAGTGCTGGGATTTGCTGCGCCAACGGCAAGCTCGCCGGGCCGCCGGACTTGACCCCGAAGGGGCGCGGATACGAGACGAGAAGACCGTGGAGGGTTACATCGGCTGAGCCGCGACCGAGTTCGTCACCCGATCTGCGACATGGTTTTCAAGGAAACCGAATCCTTCGGTCATGCACCTCGATGGACTTCCACGTGAAGACCCGGTAACTGCTGCCAACCGCCAAACTGTTCTTGTCGTACAGGAGGGCTTGGACAAGGTCGTTTTATTTTCTGCCCTTGATCCCTCAAGAAGAAAGGTCATAGAGGTTGGAGAAAAACCGCATGAGATCGAATTGACGCCGGATGGTGGAACCCGCCCCACATGGATTGAAGTTACGTCCCCCGGCATTTCGCGAATTGTTCGTCAATGCCGAGGAAGGCAAAGAAGGAATGGTTATCTTGGATGGGAATTCAGGAGCCGCGCTTCGCGCCTTCGCTCTTCCACCCGGGGTGCACAATTTCGTGTTCGGCGCTGATGGGATGGCATTGTTCGCTTACGCAACGACAAAGGAAGTCGTTCGAATCGACCCTGACCGCGGCACCGTCACTGCGTCCGTCAATGTTGTCTCTCCGCGCGGTCTCGCTTGGACCGCGGACCACCGCCATCTCATCGTCGGTAGCACTAATGAACTTATCTTGCTGGATCCAACCGACCTATCTGTCGGCTCTCGAATAGGCAATCTTGACGTAGAACAGATTTTCTATCCGGCGGTGACTGCCGACGGACGATGGATTTTTGCCCCTGCTGTCCTGGATGGTGTTGTCCTCATGGTCGATGCAAAGACGGGGGCCGTGGTGCACCGCATCGCAACGGGTAGCCCCCTCCAAGTCATTCCGGACGGGAATCGAGCATGGGTGTCGAACGTTCTTGTTCCTGCAAGCATGTTGGCACCCAATGCAGCGCCTCGGGAAGGTGGAGTCGCTCTCCTAGACCTTACCACCCTCCAAATAACTCCAATCCCTCAGATACCTGACGCCAATGGAATCGCGCTGTCAGCGACTCCCTTTTGATTTGCCCTCGGACCTAAGTCGTCTTAGATCGTCGTTCTCGGACTATGACCGTAAAATGCCGGGAGCGTCGTGATCGGAGAAAAAGCCGCATTCGAAGGAGATCGGCCTGCGGTTTTGGGCCCACCTTAAAGAATCAGAATCGAGGTCGATTTAGTTCATCGTTGGTTATTGCGGCAGGCACGCAGCAAGGCAGACGGCCAGGTGAACGCTTCGCTTGCACACAACAATTCACCAAATTGGAATAATTGCTGCTATTCGCGCTCTCAGAATTGAAACCTTAATTTATTGTGGCTCGCGAATTAGACTTGGAGGCAATTGTTGGACGTTTTTATGCGTCACTCTACCGTTTCGCGTTATCTCTTACCAAGAACGAAGCGGAAGCCGGTGATCTGACGCAGCAGACGTTTTTCATTCTCGCCCAGCGCTCACACCAAATCCGCGACGTCTCAAAGGTCAAATGCTGGCTATTTACGACGCTCCGGCGCGAATTTCTCCGCGTCATCCGAACCCAGTCGAGCCACCCGCACGTCGAATTTCGGCCTGAAATCCATGACTCCCCCTCTATTTCGATCGACGCCTTGCGCGCGTTGGACGCAAAAGCCGTGATCGACGCGCTCGACCGAATTGAGCCCACTTATCGCACGGCCGTGGAGCTCTTTTATCTGAGTGAACTCTCATACAAAGAAATCGCGGAGACTCTCGATATTCCGATAGGGACCGTTATGTCCCGGTTATCGAGAGGCAAAGAACACCTCAAAGCGATTCTGGCGACTGCCATTGCGGAAAGCAGTGACAAAATCATTCCGCTGCATAGAGATGAACAAGCCACGCACTGAAATCACGAACGAAACCGCGAAGTTCATGCTGAACGCCTATCGTCCGAATGGCGCAGACGCTCAGGATCCAGTCTTTCGTGACGCGCTTGAGCAGGCGGCGCGCGATCCGGAATTAGGGGCTTGGTTCAAAGAGCAGCGCGGCTTCGACTCGATGATTGTCGAAAAACTATCCGGAATCGAGCCTCCGGCCACATTGCGCTCTGCGATTCTGGCGGGAATCAACAATCACCCATCGGCGCGGCGCTTTTCGATCAGGCGTTTCCTAGCCTTGGCGGCATTGATAGTGTTGAGCGCGGCAATACTCGTCCCGATGTATACCCGGCAGTATTCCGGAAGCGATTTGATTGACCGATATCAAAAGGCGAACCTGGCCGTCCTTGCTGCGAAGCCCGCCCCGAGACTGGATCTGCTCACAGCCAGTTTCTCGCGCACGCAAGAGTATCTGGAGGAAAAGCAGGCCCCATGCATTCACTCCCTGCCCGCATCCTTGCTTGCACTCCCGACTGCGGGGTGCAAGACGCTTCGTTGGAACGGACAGACCCTGTCTCTAATTTGTTTTCGACTTCCCAGCGGCGAACTTCTTCACCTGTTCGTGATAGCCGAGAAGGCGCTCCGTCCGATCGATATCGGGGCCGGTTTCCAGGAAATCAATGGGTGGCATGTCAAGTTCGAACAGTCGAACGGAATGCTGGTGATGTTTGTAAGCCGCGCCCTCATGGCTGAGATCAATCAATATATTTGATTTGCCTGACAAAATTCGTGAGTGCGTTCAAGATCGGGAACCGCCGGTTCGCGGTGAGTTTTCACAGAATCCAAACCGCGCACACCCTGTCAACGACTAAAATTTATGCCAAATGACCATCCTCGGGCAGTCATCCTCATGGGAGTAGCCGGTTCGGGCAAAACCGCGGTCGGAGAGAAACTCGCTGAAAAGCTGGATTGGATTTTCCTCGACGCGGATAGTTTCCATCCGGCAGCGAACATTGAAAAAATGAAGCACGGAATTCCGCTCAATGACGACGATCGAGTACCATGGCTTCAGCGATTGCACGAGGAGCTAAAAAATCAACTAGCCGAAGGCCGCTCGGTCATACTGGCCTGTTCAGCGCTAAAAGAGTCCTACCGCAACACGCTACGAGATCATGTGTCGCCCTTGACATTTGTGCACCTCGATGTTGATGCTGAAACTATCCGCAACCGGCTTCAACACCGCACAGCTCACTTTTTCCCTAAGGAATTATTGGATAGCCAGTTTGCCGCGCTCGAGAAACCGAAGGACGCAGTCATTGTTGACGCACGCAAGCCGCTCGACGCGGTCGTGGACCAGGTGATTGAGTCGCTTGGCGAGTCCACGGCCCGGTGAAAAGGAGTTTTGCGTTTTTCGTGAGATGGGCGTCCCGCCCGTGGTCTTGGCGCAAAGGGTTCGTGTCGTCTAAAGCGCACAACTTCTTATCAAACTCCCCTTTCCCGACGCTGCTTTCTGCTATAAGAGGGAGAGATAGGGAGGTTATTTAGTGATCAGTCGAAAATCGGTTGAGCACCTGCGAGCCGCGATTTTCATCAGAAATCTAGACGCGAAATCTGAGCACGAAGCCATCTTTAAATTGCTTGGCGCGCTGCAAGGACATCCTTTGGTCAAGGACTTGTCCAAACTATCTGCTGCGATATTTGACCGGCAGCAAACCGATCCGCCGTTGTTTCCCGGAGGCATCGCCTTTCCGCATGCGCGAACCGATAGCGTCTCGTCCATGGTCATGGTCGTGGCAACCTGTCCGCAGCCGGTCCCATTCAACGAGATGCTGATCCGGCTCATTTTTTTGATCGGCGTTCCGAAACATGCCGGAGCGGATTACCTGGAAATGATCTCGTTCCTGGCCCGCCACGTTCGAGGAGACCACGTCATCGACCAGCTTGTGCAATCAGAAGATTTGCCGAGTTTTCTTAGTGCGTTCGCCGAGCACCCGTAATCCAGCCGAATGGACAAGATCGGGGAGAATAAACAGAAGCGAACTCTTTCTCCGTTATTCCGCCGGCTGCTGAAGCTCAAGGTCTGGGTGGTCGAACGTTTTCGGCTCAGCGAGCGCCAGCTTACGCTCATCTGGGCAGCTCTGATCGGTGTTCTGGGGGCCCTCGCCTCGGAGAGCTTTCGCAAGGCGAGCGAGGTCCTGCACTACATTGCGACCGGATCGGATTCGAGCATCATCTCTTCCTTTGCCAATCTGGTCTGGTGGCAGAGACTAGCTGTGCCCACGGCGGGCGGACTTCTCGCGGGTCTCACTCTTTGGCTCGGGAACCGGCTCTTCGCCAGTATCCGCCAGAAAACGACCACCGACTACATGGAAGCAATCGTCATTGGAAGCGGTATCATCTCGGTACGCGCGAGCCTCGTCAAAAGCCTTTCAGCCCTCTTCTCAATCAGCACGGGGACGTCGATTGGCCGAGAGGGACCCCTGGTTCAACTCTCGTCGCTCGTAGCTTCGCTGGTCGGAAGGTTTCGAAGATTCCCGATTCCCCAGCGGCGGCATTTGGTGGCTTGCGGGGCGGCGGCCGGGATCGCCAGCGCCTACAACGCGCCGATCGCAGCTTCCTTTTTCGTCGCCGAAATCATTCTGGGCACAGTCGTTGTCGAATCGCTCGGCCCGCTGATTCTGGCTTCCGTCGTTGCGGCGTTTGTTTCGCAAGCGCTGCACGGTGGCGAACCACTGTACAAGTCGCCGGGTTTCAATCTCCATACGCGCTGGGAAATCATACCGCTCTCCTCTATCGGCATCGTATTAGGATTCGTCGCTCCTGCCTATTTGCGATTCCTCCGCACAGCCGAACGCCTGTTCTCGAAAGTTGAGATCCCGATCCCGCTTAAACTCACGATCGGCGGCGCGATCGTCGGCGCACTGGCAATGTTTAATCCCGCCGTGTGCGGCAATGGCCAGGGTCTGCTTCGTTCCCTGTTCCACCAGAACTGGTTCTGGGACGAAATACTCGTAATCCTCCTTCTGAAGCTGGTTGCAACTGCGGCCGCGTTCGGTTCCGGCGTGGTCGGCGGTGTCTTTACCCCCACCCTTTTCATCGGTGCGGCGATCGGAATGTTATACGGTCAAACGGTTCTCTACGTAGCCCCGGATTTGCGTTCCGACCCGGCGATGTACGGGCTTGTCGGCATGGGATCCTTTATCGCAGCGACCACGGGCGCACCCGTGATGGCGATCCTGATGGCATTTGAGCTGACTTTGGATTACGCGATTCTGCCCTTTCTGATGGTGAATTGCGTGGTGGCCTACTACTGCAGCGGCATTTTCGAAAGGCGCTTCATGTATGGCGAGTCACTCGAACGAAAGGGCGCCGCTTTCTTCAATCAACAGCTTGCCGAGGTTAACATTCGCGACTTGGTCCGTCCCGATCCGCTGACACTCCCGAAGAACGCAACCTTTGCCCAGATCGCTGAGACATTTGTCCAACACCGGTTCCAACACATCTACATCGTTGATAGAGAGCAACGGCTCTTAGGAGCCGTGTCCCTGCACGATGTCAAAACATACCTCGACCGGCCCGAACTCGAGATGGTGGTCATCGCGGCGGATATCATGAACGAGGATTTCCCCTTCATTTCGCCGCTTCAAGGTATGAGTGAAGCTTTGCACAAATTCTCTGATGCAAACTCAGAACGCTTACCAGTGGTCGATGACGTGAATGCCAAACGGCTAATAGGCAGCATATCAAAGACCGACATCATCCTTCACCTTGCTGGGGAGCAAAGCAGTACAGAAACGAACCGCAAATTCGGGAAGGGATAAGGCCCGATTTGAACCGAAAATCCAGAAACCGGTTGAATCGACCTACGGGCAACTGGCAGTATGAAACAGGCCATGACCACATTTACGATTTGGACCAACGCTTTTCTGACGGATTCTGCTGAAGAGCTGCTCGTCCGGACCACGACATCGCACAGGTTAATCATCGCCGGAAAAACCGGGCACGTCCTGGACGTCGGCGGTTCGGACCCACGCGTGCTGGAGGCAGAAGTCGTATTTGGACAACCGGATCCTGAGGCGATCCCGCGATCGAGCAAGTTGCAGTGGCTCCATCTCTCCAGCGCCGGTTACGCGCGCTACGACACACAGGAAATTCGTAAAGCACTTAAGATTCGATCGGCCATCATGACCAACAGCTCGAGTGTGTTCGACGAGCCGTGTGCGGAACATATCATGGCGTGGCTGCTCGCTGATTCCCGGCAACTCTATCCTGCCTATGAGAATCAGCGAGGCGATCACGGCTGGCCCCAGAACGAATTGCGTCAAAACATGCGCTTGCTGGCTAAGGAGACGATTTTCATCGTAGGTTTCGGCGCCATTGGACGGCGGTTAGCCGAGCTTCTCGCACCGTATCCGGTGCAGGTAATCGGTTACCGTCGGACGCCACAACCGGGCTCCGCAATTCGCGTCATCGGTCCCGCGCAGCTCACCAACGCCCTCGCCGAAGCCGATCACGTCATCAATATCTTGCCGGAAAGTACCAACACGCAGCGGTTCTTTGATGCGGAGCGATTTCAGCAAATCAAACCTGGTGCTCGCTACTACAGCATCGGACGCGGTCCAACAACAGACCAGGAAGCCTTGGCGAGCACGTTGAAATCGGGTCACCTGTCCGCCGCGTACCTGGACGTCACCGATCCTGAACCGCTGCCGCCGGATGATCCGCTCTGGTCAGCACCGAACTGCTATATTACTCCTCATACCGGAGGTGGACACGCCGACGAATCGTTTCGGATTGTCGAACATTTCGTCAACAATCTTCGGCGTTATGAGCGCGCCGAGGAACTTATCAATCGCGTGTTTTAGTCCGATCCTCGAAAATCTATGGAATTGAAACGCTGCCAATGGCCGGGGCAGGATCCGCTTTATCTTGCCTATCACGACAAGGAGTGGGGAGTCCCACTGCACGAAGACAAGCGCCTCCTTGAGATGCTGGTCCTGGAAAGCATGCAAAGCGGGCTTAGCTGGATCACGATTTTGCGGAAGCGCGAAGCATTTCGAGCTGCGTTCCACGGATTCGATCCCATTCGGGTTTCGGCCTTTGGTCAGAAAGAAATAGCGAAACTCCTTTTGAACCCGGGCATCGTTCGCAACCGGCTGAAAGTGGAGGCGGCAGTTGCCAACGCCCGGGCGACGATTCGCGTGCAGGAGAAATATGGAAGCTTGGATTCCTTTTTATGGCAAACCGTAGAGGGGAAACCGCTTGTCAACCGCTGGAGCAGTTACCGCGAAGCCCCGGCAAAGACCCCGGTCTCCGAGACATTGGCTAAGGAGTGCAAGAAAGAGGGCTTTCGATTTATCGGTCCGACGGTTGCCTACGCTTTCATGCAAGCCGTCGGCATGGTAAACGACCACGAAGTGACCTGCTTTCGGCATAAGGAAATTGCCGGCGCAAGTGACAGACGAAAACGCGCCAAGAAGCAAAACAGCCTGCGCTGATTAGAAATTCTTAGAGATTTTTTGATCAATGCAGGCCCCGGGCTGCGGAATTCTTCGCCGATGCTGCAAATTCCGCTGCTTTTTGGAAAGAAGAGCTCAGTCCGCTGCTTCACCGGCAGCAACGTAGTCTCCTTCGACGTGCACGAACTCGATCAAGTTTTTGAAGGGATCCCGGGCAAAAAATCGCGGCCGGAACGGTAGCGGGCGGGCGTTCTCGACCCTGTGTCCGGCGTCGTTTAGCGCCTCACGCTGGCGCTCAAGATCATCGATCTCGAGACAAAAGTGATGCCTGGAGTCAGCCGGCACAAGCTCATCATCCGGGACGCAGTGCAATTCAACTCCAGGCATACCGGTGTCGAACCAGATCCATCCCAAGGGCTTCACCACTTTTGGAATCGGTTTCTCCCGGAATCCGAGAACGCCAACGTAAAACCCGCGCAACTCCGCTTCGCGGCCGGGAGGGAATGTAATCGTGACGTGCTGAAACTTTGGTAACGCCGAATCGTTTACGTTCATACGAAGCAATTTCCAACGAATTTCTTCGAACGCAATCCCGAGCGCCGCGTCGGGAAAGGGTTCGGCTATGGTTCCTGAGACAAGGGTCAACCGGACGCGTGGCCTGCAGCGCGCCTCGTCGTCGTTCTCGTCCTCGCTCTCTGAACGTCGGTGCAGCCAAAGCGCCGACCAGTCACAACACCCACTACGGAGCCGCGTCTCTCGCTCACTCTTCAAGCGTGACCTCGCCGACACTCGTCTCAGAACCGCTCTTCACTTGCGTCGGCGCGCGGCATTCATTAGAAGTTGCATTCGATGACCTTGACGATCCATTTCCGAGGCAGCCTGTCGAAACTATGTATTCCGATGATCATTGCCCTTACCAGTTCCGTAATCTCTTTTGGCCAAACGCAACAGTCTGGCATTCCGACCGGAAAATCCCAGGCCAAAACTGCCAATCCAGCGTTGCGCTCGGCCGGTCCGTCCAGTAAGGCCGCATCGCAGGAATCTTCGGTAAGCAGGCCGCAGCTCGAACGGCTGACGAACGCAGCCGATAAGGTGCTGAACCGCATTCAAAACGAAGAGAACGATCTTTATCTGCGCGTTAGCTATTTCGAGAAACCGGACCGACTCAATCCAAACAGTTTCGCATCCAAAGAGGAAGTTGCACAATGGCAAGGGATGTTACAGCAATTGAAAGAGAAGCATGATCTTGTCTCTCAACTCTATGCAGACCTCGGAAAAGATCTGGACGCAGGGCTCAAGGAAACCGGCGCCAGCAAAGAACTCATCGACCAGTTCAAAAAGTTAGTCACGGACGGTTTCCCTTGGGCCGAGATCGAGAAGAAGAAAAAACTGATAGACGACTTTATAGATCAACAGGGGAAGCTCTTGTTGTTTTATAACAAGAACTGGGGTTCCTGGACGACGAGCTCAGATCCAAACAAACCCGAATTCGCTTCGGCTTCCGCAGCAAACATCTATAAAAGACTCCGCGACCAGATACTAAGCACCAGTGAACAAATCGAGAAAGAATATAAGGCGATGAGCGAGTAGAGAAGGATGGGATTGATGGACCTGATTCCTGAATTCCTGCGACGGATCACTGTTTGTTTCGCCAGATGCCGATATTGCTGCCCTCAGTTACGCCCCACCAGCAATCAAAAATGGCGAATTTGAAACTACTCACTCCTCAATTGGCGCGGCTGGCTCTCTGCGTCTGCTTGGTTCTTGTGTCGGGAACTCTTAACGCGCAAAACCGGGCGGCTGCACCCTCACAGACACCGGCAGCGAAACCTGGCCCAGCCGATGCTAAATCGCAACTTACCGACGACCAATCGCAGGAAACGCTTTCCAAGCTGAAGGATCGAATCTCCATTGTTGCAAACCAGGTGATTGGTCGCATCCAAAGAGAAGAGAACGGACTTCGCGTAAAATTTTCGAGCCTCCGGACGCCCGAGCGACTTGATCCAAACGCCTACAAATCAAGAGACGAGCTCGCGCCATGGCGGGAGTCCGTGCAGCAACTCAAAGAAAAAGAGAATCTTTTGGAAAGACTCTACGCGGGCATCGATCAAGACCTGGGAAACGGATTAACCCAACAAAGGATCCACCGTGAGGTTGCCGAACAGATCAAGACCGAGTTGCTAAAATCCTTTCCCTGGAGCACGATCAAGAAGAAGAACGAATTGATGCAGGAATTCGTCGCGGAAAACGATGAACTCCTTGCCTTCTACGACGCAAACTGGGGTTCATGGAAACCGGGACCCACGACCGGCACACCAATCTTCGAGGAACGGCAACAGGCCACGGCGTATCAAAACTTGAAAGAAAAAATAAACGCCACCGGGCTGCAAATCGAAGAGCAATACAAGGCGATGATCAAATAGGGCCTAGCCTGCATCGCTCACAAATCCTTAGAGATTTGTGAGCGATGCAGGCTCAGGCAGCAGAATTCCCCGGCTACGCCGGAAAATTCGACTGCTTTTTAGAGAGAATAGTTATGCAACAGTTTGTCTCAATTCATTTATCTTAAAACAGGCTCTTAAATAGACGCGCAGCGTCTGTTTAAGAGCTTCCTAGCCCGCAATGAGCTCATCGCTTCGACCTTTGCGTGATTTTTGCGGGCTAGACCGGGGGTGATCGACATTGTCGCATTTTGCACGGCTGACCCGACGAAAACAAGTGAGATTTGCACTCGCCCTGCGTTCTCTTGGCCGTTAGACTCCGCCTCTGCCTATGGAAGGAACTTGGTCGTGGAGACGGAGATCGATTATTGTCTCTGCTCTGATTTTGATGGCGGTTTGCGTAGGGCTATGGATCCTCCTCGCACCCAAATGCCTGGCAGCGGTGGCTGCGCAACCGTCGAGCCTGCTTCCATTGCCTTTTCTGATATTTGTTGGCTACGAGATGCTGGTGATTTTGCAGCATCTCGCTCGCATCCTGACGGCAAAACTGGTCGGACTGAAACTTTTGGCGTTCGCCTGCGGGCCGTTTGCTATCCGGCGAATTCGGAACCGAACTCGGTTCACGTGGAATAACCGGGAGACGATGATCAGTGGTACGACGGTTTTTGGTCCCAAGACCATGGAAGGTCTTCGGTGGCGATGTCTCTGGCTGATTGCAAGCGGTCCGGCGTCAATGATTCTGGCCGGCTTGTTCTTTATGATGATCGTTCAAGTCACGGATCCGACGCGGGCGCCAATAGATACTCTTCTTCTCGGAGCGATGGCCTTTATTGGAGTTGCAATGGGGGTGCGCCTCTTGTTGCCTTTCCCCCTTCGCCGGTCGGTCAGCTATGGAACCTTGCTATGGAACGCGCTTCGCGGTGGTCGAACGGGCGAGGTGCTGTTTCTGGTGAGCGCGCTGATCCACTACGGACAACAAGGGGTCAGGCCGCGCGACTGGCCTCAAAACATGTTGGACCTCGCGTTGCGGCTTACCGATAAAGTGGATCTTGCCGAGCGCGTGACGGTTTGTTTTCTCGCTTTTTACAGGGCTATTGACCTGCGTGAGATCGATCGGGCCTCGCGTTATCTGGATGAGGCGGTTGCGAAGGCGAATCCGAAATCTCGGGTCCTTCATTCCTGGGTGATGCTCGAGAAGGCTTTCTTCGAGGCGTGGTTCAGACGAGAAGAGTCAAGCGCCCGAAAAGCTTTTGAGCGGGTCAATGATTGGTCCAGGGTTCCACATCACACGTGGCTGCGGGTATCGGCCGCCATGGCATTTTTGGAGGGCAGACCCGAGGAGTGCCATCGTCAGGCGCGAGAAGCACTGGACATCGTCCAATCATTGCCGGTGGCGCACCCATTGGCGATAGACTGGCTGGAGGAACTGATAGCCACCTCACAGATAAGATCTCACAGGTGAAGCCCTCGCAACAACTCGCCCTTTGCGTCCTCCAAAATTTTCCCATGCTTATGTTCATCCCTGTCAATGTCTCGGTAAAGCCTTTCGATCTCCTGAGAGGTCGGCACACGAGGGTTGTTTGCGGGTGAGCCGGAAGCCAGCGCTTGTTGCACCATGGTCGGAATACTCTCCTCCACGTCCGGGGATCTATTCCGAACTCGCCTGGAGTCGGTACCTCCAGCTTTTCGTTTAACTCACGCAGATTCTGAACCAGCGCGGCAACTGCTTCTTTCGCGGACGTACTTGGAAGCACCATTCCCATGACCCTGGCACATTCCGCGTAACGTTCGACCGCCGCAGGCACCGAAAACTCTGTTACCCCGGCGGAAGCATCGCGTTGGACATCCCGTGCGGCACATGAAACCTGGCCCCGATTGGACGACTCATTCCATGCACCAAAGCAACGCTCGAATTAGAAAACGCAACGCCTGCCTGGGTTGCGGCAAGCATCATCCTTCACGCGCGACATGGTTTTGCGGTTCGAAGCAAGCGACTTGCAAATGGGTCCAGATAGCCTCATAGCAGTCAGTGCAAAGCTGTCGCAGCTCGCCCAGTTCACTCAGCGACTCAGAGAGCATTCGCTCCAAACCACGTTTGCGCAAAAAAGGATCGGTGACGATCAGCGGGCTTTTGAGTCCGAGGACTGAAGAACATCCCGAGCTTCGGCGAGAGCCGCCGCCAATTCTCAGGATCCGGGGAAGAGCGATTTTGGCAACCATGTTTTAGGAGACCAGCACTATCCTGCAAACTAACCGGATAAATGACCGCAGCAAAGGGACGTGCTTTCGGCGCTTTTTTTGCCTAAATAAAGAACCACTTGTATGAAGTGGGCCACTTTCTATGTTTACGAATAAGACAAGCAGGATGAACAACTCCGACGAAACGTTTCGTTCGATGGTTGACAACTGGCTGACAGACGTAAAGCGTAGAGGAGCAGAGCTTTACGCTTCAAACGAAGGGGACCAGGCTCAATACTTCTCTTTCGAGGGGAAAGACCACTTCAGGTTCAGCGTCGAAATCGACTACGCCATCCAGGAAATCAATTTGCAAATCACGGACCCTAAGACCGGTGGAATCGAGCTCGAAGTCCTCGCGCTGACCGCCAAAAATCTGGATTCCCTGGCCCGACTGATGTGCAGCGTCAAAGAAGGCGAGGCAGTTGTGCCTGTTTACCTCCTTGCTCAGCTCGCAGTGATTTGCCACGGATACCAACGTCTGGTACAGGAACTCGACCAATTGCGCGGTATCCAGACTACAACCGGAAGTGTCGCCGAAATCCAAGCTGATTTGCGCCGTTTTCTGACGCCGGAGGAACAAAAACGCACTGATAATCCGCTCTTGTCTCGAAAGACAAGGACAACAGATAGTCAGTGATTTCTTGTTAAACGTCATGAACAAAGCATCGGCAATAATCAACGGCCACCAGCTCGCCTACGCTCAGCATGGCGATCAGAGGAAGCCGGTGGTGGTGCTGAGCCACTCGCTGGCGACGAGCATGGAGGTCTGGGGATACCAGCTCCCGCTCTTAACGCAGCGATTTCACGTCTTACTTTACGATATTCGCGGTCACGGAAGGAGCCAAAGCCACGGCGACTCCTGGACGCTGCAAGAGCTTGCCTCCGATGTCGCGGCATTGCTCGATCACTTGCAAATTCCGCACGCGGCCTTTGTCGGGCTGTCAATCGGTGGAATGATTGGCCAGGTCTTTGCGCTTCAGTTCCCTGATAAGCTCTCCAGCCTGGTCCTCTGCAGTACGGGTTGCCAAGCGGAGGAGCCGATGAAACTGGTATTGGACGACCGGATCGGCCAAGTTCGTGCGGCCGGGCTTCAAAGCCAGGTCGAACCGACGCTTGCACGCTGGTTCACTTCTCGTTTTATCGAACAGGCGCCCGGCACCATGGCCTGGGTATCCGATTTGATTCGCTCGACCTCGGTGGATGGTTTTGTCGGCTGCTGCCGCGCAATCCAGGGTCTCGACGTCATCGACTCTCTTCCAGCGATTCGAGCCAAAACCCTGCTTATCCCGGGCGAACAGGATGCCGGGTTTCCAGAAGCGGCTTCACGTGCGATCCAGCAAAAAATTGAGGGCGCAGAGCTCGTGCTGGTAAAAAATGTCGCTCATCTGGGCAATGTCGAGCAGGCTCATGCTTTCAACGAAATCCTCATCGATTTTCTCTCCCGTAACTTGACTTGACTTGTGATCGCGTCGAGCCGCCCGATCGATTCAGCAAGTGTCGCCGATCACTATGTCATTTCTACTCGACCGAAGGCACCGCAACCGCGTATTCGCTGCGACAATTGCCCGGATCTGGCTGGCATACCGGACCAGAGCGATGGAGTACGGGGTTTTCGAATTCAGGAAGCCCTTCGTGATTTCTTGACTTCTCAGCTCCGCTTCGCTCTTTTTGCTATCCTCTGCTCCTATGGACTGGTTGGAGTTTTTTGACCTGGTTGTTCCGGGATTCGTTGCTTGCACTGAGTTTGGGTTTTTCCTGTTCGTGCGGCCGAATATCCGAAGGCTGCCGGATCGTTACCGCGTCGAGGTCGAACAAGGCTTCCTGCGGACATTCTACCGAGTCATGCCGATCCTGACGGGACTTTCCGTTATCCTTATTCTTATTTACGCGCTCAGGTTCAAAGAGAACAACACCGCCAACCAAATGGTTTGGGCCGCCGTTTTCTGCTTCTCGGCTGCCGGTGCGTCAACGATCTGGTTGAACCAGCCAATCGAGCAGGAGATCTCCTCCTGGAATCCGGAGCAACTACCGGCAGATTGGAAGTCCGCTCGACGCCGCTGGACGATCGCCCAAGGGCTTCGCGCTTCGCTGCAATTGTTGGGCTTCATCCTTTTTTGCGCCTTGATAGCCTTGCGTTAGGCCCGCAGAAATCACGCACCCAGCCGAACCGACGAGCTCATTGCGGGCTGGAAAGCCTGGCCAGAGAGCGAAGGTAATCCTGCTTCCAGCGACGAAACTGCGATTCCAACCAGAGAAACCGCCCAACACAGACAGTCACGACGCAAATGTATAACGTGTGGTAGATCGCAAAAACGACGAAGTCATCGGCAAGAATTAACGGGATATGGATGAGTGCGCCGATGCCGAAAATCAGTAGATGAACCATCACGCTGATTTCCGACGGGCGCCTCTTCCAAAGCCAGACTGCGCGCTGGTACTCTTCGAGATCAACGAACTCAGTTTGGTCCGCCGCTCGAGCGATTTCCGCAGGACTGGAATCCGGAAACTTCCGGTAAACCCACGAGTCTACAGTACGGTCTCGCATAGAAAGATGATGCGTTCAAAACAGGCTCACGGCGACCGATTGTTCGACGAAATCTGAATGATTGCCAGAACTTATTTCGTTGTTCAGCAGGCGAAAGGCCCTCCGATGAGGAGGCGGCGGCGCGCTCGGAGGTTATCGGGGACAAAATTAGGGAAGACCAGGCAGATCGATGCATTGGAGCGGCGTCCCTTATCCTCCAAAGTTCGCGACACTTGGCTCAACGCAGGTACGCCCGGATGACCCGGTAGAGGCAAGTTTCGTAATCCCTTTTCCAACGTTCTCGCCAGTAGAAATCGAACAGCATCAACGTCGCGACGGCAAAACTCAAGGTGGCGGCAATTAGCAGGCCTGGGATATCGAAAGACACGAGAAACAGGATTGCCAACACGAACAGCGTTAATCTGCCCCACAAAACTTTTGCGGCATCAAAGAGCACATATCTAGGGCGTCGCCCCCACAGCCACACGGCTCGCTCGAGTTCAGCCTGATCGACCGCCGACGACGGAACAGAACACTTTTCCAATAAGATATACGGCGAACAGCTTGTGTATTGGTCTCTCTGGCAAGAGAAAATCTGGTCCAAAAACCGGGACATACAGCATTCCTAAGGGGGTTATCGCGATTCTAACTTAGTTGTCGTCAAGGTGCACGCTAAAATCTTTCGATTGTGTCAACATTTCATCGGTTTCACAGGCGCCTGTAGTCCGCGCTGCCAAGACGCCAGCACGCTAGATTCGTGCTGCGCTCTCCGCGCATCGTGAAAAAGTTGGAAGGGATCTGCCGCAGATCCAACACTTCCGTTCGGGGCCAGGTAAATCGAGCGAAAATCGTTGGTCGGGTCGATTTTTATGCGCTTTTAGGGCATTGTGACGAAAGAATGCCTTGAAAAACCCTCTCCGACGCCCTTGCCGCCGTTAGCGAGGAAGCGGCATCGGTTTCAACACTGAGAAAACTCAAATTTGAGAAATGATTTGGTGTTGACACAAATCGCAAATGAGAGTCATTCTCAATAGATGAATGCTGGAGTTTGTCTTATACCTTGGCTCTCCACTTTAAATGCTCGGAGCGTCGTTACAGTCAGTCTGCTTTCGATCCTTTCCGGTACGCATTTCGCGGCTGCAGCTGACGGTGGCGATCCGATGACGAAAATCAAAGGCTACCTGGTCACTAAACTAGAGCGGATGGACGCTGCCGCCCACGATTTTGTCGCCAACGCAAATGCTTACCAGGCGATTGTCGACAAATCAGCTGGCGACTACGACCGCGCCGCGCTTGAGGACGGTCCTGAGCTTTTGAAACTGATCACGAAGATGCAGGATGACTACCGGGTCTACCATAACCACGGTTACGAAACGATCGAAGGAATTACCGCGGGTACCAAGGCCATGGTGGCCTATGACACCTACCTTGATGGAGGTGTTGCGAAGTCCGAGGCGTCGACCGATTCGCCCTACTCCCCGATGGTTTTAAGAACGCGCGATGGACGATTGATCAGCGACCGCAATGGCAATCTTTTTCACTACGTCATCGAACCGGCGCTGTGGGGAACGAAAATGTATTTTGTGAAGAAGCTAAGTCCGGCGGCGGCAGAAAAGTTGAAACCGGTCCAGGTACTGCCGCGTGCAGATGTATTAACAGCTTCCGCTGATGAATGCGCTCGCAAGCTCGATGAACTTCTCGCGATTGCCAAGGCATGGCAGCCAACAATGGATGAATGCGTCGGTGCGCTCGTCTGGATGACTCCAACCTTGAACGGATACTTCGATGATTGGAAAAATTCGCGTTACGACCCAATCGCGGCTCAAGGTCGGTATGTTGCTGAAAGCCGCGTTCTCGATATGCAAGGGATCATGTCCAGCCTGGCTCTTGTCTGCAACGCCATTCTGCCGCGGATCCAGGCCCAGAACCCGGCGCTGGCCAACCAGTTGAAGTACGAGTATGACGGCATTCTGAATTTTCTTCAGCGCGTCGATGACCGTGACAAGCGCGGCGGCGGGAAGATGTCGATTGCTCAGATCGAAGAATTGGCACTCCAGGCCAAAACCCTGACGGACCAGCTCGACCCTCATCTCCGCCAAATGGCAGCAGTCTTGAATCTCAGAATCCCGCCCAAACCGACTCTGGGCTGATTCGCCGCTTTCCTAATTTTTTTGCCCCGGAGTCTTTTCCATTGAAGACTATTCGCAATTTCATGCGACGCGCCATGGTGACGATAGCGTCCCTTGCTTTTGCCGCGCCCCTGGCTTGCCGGGCCGATCTAGCGGAGGATTTTCACAAGATTGAAGGGGGATTGGACGACGCATTACTCGACAGTTACTCTGACACGCCGGTTTCGACTTCGACCATCGATGTCGCCAAATCATTGAAGGGCCTGAAGCCTTATGTCCGCACCGCAGAGGCGCTCAAACTGCTCGACCTTGATGGAGAGAATTTATCCACCGCCGCGCAAATCGGCCAGGCACGTGCACGGATTGAGCACGTGGCTGCGTTGGAAATGCTCAGGTGCCAGAAAGCAGGCGATCTTCAGGGAGCCTTGGCGTGGCGGACTCTGATTACCCTTCCTCAATTCGCCAGCAGCGTCTCCGGCGAGATGCTTTTGCAGACACCGAACACCGAACAGGCAAAGAGCCCTGAGGTGACTCACTCGCTGGCCAAGGAGTACCTGCAATGGCAGACGATGCGTGTACGACAATTGCTCGACTTTTTGCAGGATCAGGTGACGCAAAACATCGCCACAAAGGAAGTGAGCGATGCTTACAGCTCGGAAATCCGCTCCTTGGCCGATTTTCCACTATCATTACTCCAAGGCGGCGGGGTGAAACCTCCTGGAACTTTGCCGGGACCGATGAAATGGCTCGGGAAGGCGGAGTCGAAACAGAATACGGAAGCGGTCGCGGCATGGCGCGGCGAAGTTGAGTCCGCTCTTCCTAACCTTCTAAGTGAAAACGATATCGGGCGAATGCAGCGGTTGCTCGTCCGTTTTATAAAGCTTGTTCCACGCGAATACCAAAACGGAGTACACAACGGAGATCTAATCATTCCGCTGGAGTACCGGGAAGCGACTCAATTCAGCGACCAAGCCCAAACATTGGTCAATCAGTTAGCACCCGTCTGGAAACAAGAGGAGCCACAGGCCTACCAGGAGTATCGCCGACTGCTGGACTACAAACTGGCTGGTCTCCGATCGATGCTCGTTCATTTTGCGCCGCAGGAAAAAATCCAGGACCAAGCGGACTCAATAGCGAAAATCCTCGAGAATGAATTTAAAATCAGCGCCCGTCGAACCGGGGATGTCTCCGATGTAATCGATGAAACCGCTTTGGAGGTGCGAACATCGCTAGGCAGTTCGCTCGCTGCGGCAAAATCCGACCGTTGGCAGGAAGCGGAATCCCATCGTTTGGATGCCTACACTGCCTTTGATACTGAAATTGAGCCCCGAGTTCTTCCGCGCGATCCCACTCTGGGCTACGCTTCCGAGCGCAGCTTCATCGAGGGAGAAGGTTCAAATCCTGGAATCAAGGCCTTGCTGGATAGCAGGGCACCGATGGACCAACTTGAAGCTGCTTACTCTCGCACGCTCCAAAACCTGGATCGGTGCATGGAGTTGCTCAAGGTGGCGGTTTCGCCGACCACCGTCGCACTTACCGCCTTCAGTATCGTTGGTCGAGAGGGATTGGAAGCTGTGGTGATCCTCGCTGCCTTATTGGCCGGCTTACGTGGTCAGACACACGCTCAAACCCGCAAAGGCATTTGGCTTGGCGCCTGGCTGGCGGTGCTAGTCACGATCGTCACATTCTGGTTGTCGCGCACAGTAATCCAATCGTTGAGCCGATTCGGGGAAAAACTCGAAGCGATCGTTTCGGTACTGGCGGTGATTATTCTGCTTATCGTTACAAATTGGGTGTTTCATCGATACTATTGGACCGGTTGGAATGCGAAGCTCCGGTCCTTGTCGAAGGCTGCGCAGAATGTGACCTCTTCACATTGGGAGCGCTTTGCGCTGCTCGGAGTCGGATTTTTGACCGTCTACCGCGAAGGATTCGAAACGGCTTTATTCCTGCAATCACTCCTGCTTGAGGGAAACATCCCGGCCGTTGCGATAGGCGGCGGAGCGGCGCTTTTGTGTATCGGTTTAATCGGCCTGCTGACTTTCAAGTTCGGACTTAAACTTCCCTACCGCAAACTCTTGGTTCTTACCGGGATTTTAGTCGTTGCGATCATGGTAAGTTTCGTTGGCCAGACCGTTCGCCTGTTTCAGACCGTTGGCTGGATACCGGTGCATCCAATTCCAAATGTGCATATCCCGGATTGGGCCGGACTCTGGCTTGGCCTCTACCCGAGCTGGGAAGGCCTTTTCATCCCCCCATTGGCTCTGGTCTACGTTGGCGGCGCCTGGCTCATCACGCGGTGGCGTTCTGCGAGCGCCAAGCGCGAGATGGTTTTAGCCGTTGCGACTGGTTAGCACTCTCCCAATTCAAAAATCCTACGCTTAAATGAGATGAAACGAACATTGCTCGTTGTTGGACTCGTGTTGCTTGGCGGGATCCAGAAAAACCAGGCTGCCACAAGTATTTTCCCTGGACCGGACTATGTGATACCCGGAGGACCTGCTCCGGAGCCTGGAGAGCATACCGCACCTGAAGGGCTCAACTCCTTGCCGGGAGGGCTCTGGGAGCGACCGCTCTTGTTTGGCGATTTAAGTGATCTGCGTAATCAGATTATGTACCGCGGCTTTACCGTCTCACCCACGCTGATTACAGAAGTGATGGGAAACGTTTCAGGCGGCTTGTCGCGGGCTGCCATCTTCGACGGCGTCCTGAACATTGGGGTCGATATCGACCTTGAACGATTGACCAATTGGTGGGCCGGCGGCTCAATCCACGTGAACGGCCTTTGGATTTATGGACCGAGTCTTTCCGAACAGGATGTAGGCGATATCAGCAATACGAGCAATATCTCCGGGTTCAACACGGTCCGCCTGCAGGAACTCTGGTTTGAACAATCCTTCTGGAAACAGCGAGCCTCCTTGCGGGTAGGCATGCTCGCTGCCGATGCGGAGTTCTTTGGCGCGGAATACGCCGGCCTCTTTTTGAGCGGAACGTTTGGCGCCTTCACCCTGGTTGCCAACAATCTTCCGAACCCTCCCGTCTATCCGGTAGCCGCACCCGGCGTCAGACTTGCGATCCAGCCCACTTCCAAGTTCTTTATCCAGACCGGGATCTACGATGGCGATGCCCAAAGCCAGGAGGAAAATAACCATGGCGTCAATTTTCGCATAAGCAGCACGGACGGAGCTCTTATCCTTACGGAAATCGGATACCTGCTGAATCAATCCGCGGGCGATCGCGGATTGAAAGGCACTTATAAACTTGGCTCCTTCGTGCACACGGCAAACTTCGACACGTGGAATTCGCAGGCACAAGCCGCTCTGGGAACGGGATCTCTCAAGGGCGCCGGCGCAGATTATGGAATATACGGAATTGTCAACCAGGACCTCTTTGAATTAGAATGTGGAAGTATCGGGATGTTTCTCCGCTGCGGCGGCGCTCCGCCGGATGTCAATTTGGTAGACTGGTACATCGACGGTGGTTTTGTTTTCAAGGGGTTTGTTCCGGGACGATCTGATGACGAGGCAGGGTTCGCGGTTGCGCATTCATCGATCAGCAAGGATTTCAGCGATGCTCAGGTTTTGCAGGGCGACGCAAGTTTCAGTAGCGAGACAGTTCTGGAAGTGACTTACAAAATCGCTCTCGCGCCGTGGTGGACTTTGCAACCGGACTTCCAGTATATCTGGACGCCCAGCGGCCAAAACGGATCCGAAAACGCGGCCGTGTTTGGGGTTCGAACGGCTATCAACTTTTAATTAAAGTCTGCAATTGGTTAGGAGATGGTATAGGGACATCCCCTATGCTCACAAACCTTTCAGCAGCTCTCTCCCGTGCGGCGCCCAAAGATCCTGCGCCGGCCCGACAGGAACGATCCGCGTCGGATTGATATCGTCATGAGTAACGTAGTAATGGCGCTTAATGTGATCGAAATTGACGGTGTCGGCTATTCCATCAATTTGGTAAAGATCACGAAGATAACCGCGCAAGTTCGGGTAATCAGCGATCCTGCGGATGTTACATTTAAAATGACCATGGTAAACCGCATCGAACCGGATCAGTGTAACGAAAAGTCGCCAGTCTGTTTCAAGCGGTGAATCTCCAAACAGATAGCGCCGCGCGGACAGCCTCGCATCCAGCTGATCGAGAGTCTCAAAGAGACTATAAACGGCTTGCTCGTACGCAGTTTGGGAGGTCGCAAATCCCGCCCTATAGACTCCATCGTTGACGGTCTCGTAAATCAACTCATTGAGCCGGTCAATTTCGGCTCGATGTTGCTCAGGATATAGATCCAGTTCGCTGCCTGTGAAGGAGTCGAACTCTCTGTTGAAAATCCGCATCAGATCGTCATCGGAATTGTTGACAATCGCGCGCCTTTCTTTGTCCCAGAGCGTCGGCACTGTGACGCGGCCTCGATATGCCGGGTCAGTTGCAAGGTAGGCCTCACTCAAAAAATCAAAACCATTGATGGGATCCGTGGAGTGACTGGATCCATCGCGAAAGGCCCATCCGCGATCATCTCGGATCGGGTCGACGACCGTGATGCCGATGATATTATTGAGCCGTTTCAGGTTGCGAACGATGATGGTTCTGTGCGCCCACGGGCAGGCCAATGATACATACAGGTGATACCGCCCCGCGGCGGCCGGAAAACCCGACTCCCCCTTCGCGCTAACCCACCCCCGAAATGCATCCTGCTGTCGCACGAAGCGTCCGTCCTCGGATTGCTCGTCCGGGAATTGCGGTTGTGTGAGACTGGTCATAAACCAGATGCTAACGCAAGGCGGATCGAAGTGCCAGCCGTCAGCGCGTCAAGTTATTGAAACCTTGGGAGGGAGCCAGGAGCCAGAAGTCAGGAGGACGCAAGGCGCAGTATTGCTAGGGAAGCGCATGATCCGCCGCTGGACCTTCGATGGAAACCGACGATGAGCGCCTACAGCAAGGCTTCCACTTGTGGGAATCCCGTGCGCAGATCTCTGACCGTAGCCGTTTTCATGTGAATCATTGTAATTCAATCTGAGACAGAATTCTCAACAGGGCTCATATAGTCTTTAACCATACTGTCATCTGAGACAGAGAACTTTCCTCGCGGCGACGTGAAAGGAGACGTCATCAAAGGCGATCGGTCAATTGTGGCGTTTACTGATCGATGCCAACATGCTGGTCTACGGGCAGAAAATGGCAACTGGAAGTCTGGTTCGGCCGGCTGTTGCTCGGCCACTTTAACCCCCAGGAGAAGACTTTGTTACCCTATGTGCTGACTGCGCACTGCGCCGCCGAACGGTGAACGCCGAGCGCCAAACGCCAAATGGTAACGGTCTTCCAAGTTTCAACCGCCTCGGAATGAGCGAATTGGCGAAAAGAGTGTCATCCAAGTCTTTTCATGTTCAATCGCGGTGCTACAATCGCGCCATGAAGACTACCTTCCTCTTGCTAGTTGCACTAGCGCTTACCCCACCATTGATGGCCGATGCGAAGGGCAAAAAGACGAAAAAAACAACGGAATATACCGCTGAAGCCGACGCTATAAACTTTACCGTAACTGGTGCCGGCGGTGTCGTGAAAAACTACCACCTCGAAGTTCCGCAAACTGCGGGTAAACCACAGGAACTCCCCTTCAAAGTGTCCGAGCAGGCGGCAGCACTGGCAGCCGTGCATTGGGCGGCAGATTTCTATGGCGCTTCAGGTATATCAGCGAATTCGGTCGAATGGAAAACCACCTCGAAAAGTGGGGCGCCTCTCCCGTTTCCGTATTATCTCGTGAACATGACAGGAAAGGTTGGCGACGCCGTTCAACCGTTGTACGCGGTAGTTTTAGAAAACGCCGAACTCGTTCGGCCTGTCGAGATGGCCTCCGCTCCGCCGAGCCCTCCCAAAAAGAAGAAGAAGGCATAGGCTGAACCGGGTCAGTCTGGCTGACCACCGGTCGTTCTATCAGGGTAAGAATTTAGGGTAAGAGTGATAAGGAACAGGTAGGGACTGTCTCCGCCCAAGGACGGGTCGCCAGATCGCACATTCCGTCGTCGCCGGTAGCTTTCTCGTTTGCAAGGAAGCGGCACCCTACCGGCGACGACAATCATTTTGGCGTCGGTATTTACACATTAGCCGGATGTACCTAATCGTGTCGCGAATGGGTCTGATCTTGCTGCGTTGATCCGTGTAGATCGTTCGGATCGGTACAGAGCCGATTCGGAACCCCTGATGTGCAGCCAAGATGATAGTCTCACTCTCAAACTCAAAGCGATCTTTAGCGGCCAGCAAAATCGGCAGCAGTTCCTTACGCACAAGCCGGAACCCGCATTGACTGTCAGGGAGCGGCATTTTACAGATTTTCCCGATTTGCCAGGACATGAATTGATTGGTCCATCTGCGAACGCGCGGCATTGATTTAGGGTTGTTCATTCGGTTGCCAACCATCAATTCCGCCCGGGAATGATTGATCGCTTCAAAAAATGCAGGGATGTCAGAAGGATCATGCTGACCATCCCCGTCCAGGAACAAAAAAAAGCTTGCGTCGTCGTCCCTCGCAGCATGCTTGAGCCCTGTCTTCAGGGCCGCTCCCTTTCCGAGATTCTTTGAGTGCCGGATGACTTTCGCTCCGGCTGCTTCTGCCTCGCTCGCGGTAGAATCGGACGATCCATCATCGATGACCCAAACCGCTTTGACGTATTGCATTGCCTGACGGGCCACCTTTGCGATGAATCGCGCTTCGGAGTAGGCTGGAATGATCGCCAGGACTGTTTCTCTGCAGGCATTCATCGTGAGCAGACTTGAGCCAAGTCCACAAGAGCTCCGGATCTGAGGTTCAGCTTAATTTCACAAGACAGGGACGTTCGGGGTTAACTTTGGCCACTCGAAACCCGCTTCGGTCAGCTCGGCGATGAGACTTTCAAATTCAGACTCCGCCAGCGGCAACAAGGGCGGGCGCACATTTTTCCATGCCTCATCACTTCGCATCCTGGAAATGATTGCCTTGAGCGCCGAGATGAATGGATATCGAAGGAGAGTTTGACGAACCTTGCCGATAAGTTCCTGTCGAACTTTTGCTTCTGGATGCCGCCAGTTTTTATAAATGAACCGTAACGAGTCAGCGCTCACGTTCGTCATCCCGGAAATGCAACCGGCAGCACCAATCTGCAGCGCAGGAAGAAAGTAAGACTCATTGCCTGGAAACACGTGAAAGCCAAAATTGCTGAAATGGCGAATGAGTTGGTCAGTATGTTCCCAGTCCCCCGAACTGTCTTTGATGCCGACAACGACTCCCGGGTACTTGTCGATTAGTTTTTCGACCAGCCGGAGCGAGAAAGAAACGATCGCTATCGGTGGGATATGGTACAAATAAAGACGCAGCCGTTCATCCGCAACGCCGTCAATGAGTGACGTGAAGTACCGGGACAACCCATCATCTGAGACCTGTTTATAATAGAAGGGCGGCAGGGTTAGAGCGCCGGCGCACCCCAAATCGATCGAGTGTTTAGTCAACTCGATGGAGTCGGCGAGAGAGCAGCATCCTGTCCCAACCAGCAACTTTTTCGCGCTGATGCCCGCGGAAACGGCCTGTTCGAGCAATCGCCTCCGCTCGGCAACGGAAAAGGAATTCGCTTCCGAGGTGGTGCCGAATATAACCAGACCATCACACCCGTTTTCCAGAAGCCACCTGAAATGTGCCAGGGTGCGCTCCTGGTGAATCTGAAAATCGCTGGTTACGGAAGTGAGCGCTGGAGCCAGTATACCGCGTAAATTCGTCGTCATGAATTATTTTCCTCCGGCATACCTTCGGGCAGCTGCCGATGTTTTCAATCGCCTTAAAACTTGCTCTCAGGCAGACGCGCAGCGTCTGCCTGCAGCTTGGAGTAAGTAATGCGTCTCGCTTTACCTCTTCCGCACGTAGCGGTTTACTCCGGTCGGAGTGTTTGAGTAGAGGCGGGACAAAGGGGCAAGTTTAGATTCATCACAACAACAGACGGTCCTTCCCCTGCTCTGTGTCCGTCTTTACCGGAATGAAACTGCGCGGAGATTGATGCCGCACCGAGATTCACTCCGATGTTGCCAGGGGCAGCAGAGCGACGGATTTGGGTTCGATGTACGCTAAGTTGTTTTGATCGATCCGAGCAGAAGGTCGGCAAGCTACAACCGTGCTCTCATTCTCGGCTCAACAACCGTTCCGTCAGGCAGCACAACCACCACAAATATTTTCGTATTAATTTGCATATTCGATATTTTATATAAATACTATAAATTGGTTCTGGAAATATCAGAATGAAAACGAAAGCAACAACCGCTCCGGCAACGTTGCGGAAATCGCGTACCGGCATTCGCGGGCTTGATGAAATCACCGGCGGCGGATTGCCTGCGGGGCGGCCAACCCTGGTTTGCGGCGGCGCGGGCTGTGGTAAGACCTTGCTGGCGTTGGAATTTCTCGTGCGCGGCATCACAGAATACGATGAGCCGGGGGTATTCATGGCATTTGAAGAAACGGGCGAGGAACTGGCCGATAACGTTGCCTCACTGGGCTTCGATTTGAAAGCGCTCGTCACCCGCAAAAAGCTGTTGCTCGATTACGTCTACGTGGATCGCAGCGAGTACCATAAAGCGGCAACGAGACGCGCGGGCTACGGACAGAGACGACCATTAACAACGCCTATGAATTCGGTATTGGCCGCCGTCTGTGGTGTTGAAAAAGCCACCTCACGGCTTCCGCATTGCTATGGATTGGGAAATTCCAGCAATTTCCACTCGCCCGGCCAACTCAGAAAACGACGTCCTGAGTTATGCCCGGCATTCTCTGTTTACAGACAGCGATCATTTGAGTGCCGCTGTCCGGCACCTCGATCTCGAGTTGGTCCAGCGTAAGCCCGAACCATTTCGCAATTCGGTGAGCTGCCATCACAAACACTTTCTCGCGCCTCGTGACCAGCAAGAGGTCCCCACCAGCTATCCCGCTCAATAATGCCTTTCCCCATTCGGGATCGGCCTAGGTTGTTTGTGCTCAAGAAGATGAGAGGTCGAACCGCAGGAATCAGATGGTCAGAATGCGGCTATTTCGCCGATCGAGAATCTTTCGCCGCCAAAACAAGGGCATTGGCAAAATTGTCGACGTTTTTATCCACTACAAAGGCGGCGACTGCATCGTTAAACGCCTGCTCGAAAGCTGCGGGAGCGGCTTCACCGTGAACGCAGCTTGGAATCGGCTTGTCCTTGGCAAAAGAATCCATTGACCATTGGTGGTAACCGTCGAATTTCGCGCGGTCGATATCGGTACGAGCCGGTATGGATCCCTTGATAGAATTGAACGCTTCCTGCGCTTCTTTGCTGCCAACGGTCTGAAGCCAGGCGATCGCCGCCTCCTTATGCGGGGCTCCTTTGGCCAGCGTGAACGCGTCTGCCACGATGACGAAGGAGCCGGCAGTGCCGGGATGACTGACCCAACCGAAATCTTCCTTCTCTTTCAACTTCGCCTTGAGGAACTCGCCGTAAGCCCAATCTCCCATTGAATTGAATGCGACCTTACCTTCGATCAGCTCGTTCACCGCCTGATCCCAACTCAAAGCCGCGTGGTCGGGATTAAGATAGTCCTGCATTTTAGCAAAGACCTTCATAGCCTCTTTTACCTTTGGATCGTCCCATTGCATCTCGCCGCTGAACAAATCCATCCAAGCCTTTGGCCCGATGACTCCAAGAAGTGTGTTCTCAAAAAGCTGTGCCGAGGCCCAGATTCCTGAATCGCCTACCGCGAGTGCGGGAATGCCGGCTGCTTTCAGTTTGTCACAAGCGGCAAAGAATTGGTCGACCGTCATCTGATCGCCGACCTTGATTCCATTCTTTTCCAGCAGCTTCGTATTGAACCAGAGGACATTCCCCCGGTGGATCCCGGCGATAACGGCGTAGACCTTGCGATCTGCGGTCATTAGGTTCACTACCAACTCCTTCGGAAAAGCCTTGTCCCAGCCGTTGCTCTTATAGAGATCTGTGATCGGGTCGCAGTAACCGGGATCGACGTACTGACCTAATAATTCCCAGCCAGGATGGCTTTGCCAGGTATCGGGCGGGTTACCGCCCGCAAGACGAGCTTGCAAAACGGGCCGCGCCGCAGAACCGCCGCCGCCCGCCACCGTTGCATTAATAATTTCAACTCCGGGATTCTGCTTCTTGTAAACATTGAACAAGACTTCCAGCGCGGCGGATTCGCTTCCGGAGGTCCACCAGGAAAAAACTTCCAGTTTGTTTTCGCCCGCGGCCTGAGCAGAAAGAGGCGCCTGCATCAGGGCGAAAAGAATAGCGAGCACCGTGAAAGGGGAACAGTTAGGCATTTTTTAGACCCGTGTTAGTTCATGTATTCATATTCTGAAGAGGGGTGACTCGGGCGGAGCTCTCATTGCGGGAGATCCGCCATTCCAAATCTTACGCCATCAGATGGAGAACAGCCTCCTGCGAGAATTTTTCGTGCGAAAGCTCACCCGTCACGAATCCCTCCCGCAGTACCACGATGCGGCGGGCGAGGTTAAGCAGCTCGGGAAGCTCGGAAGAAATCATTAGGATAGCAAGGCCCTGGCAGGCTACCTCATCCAGCAGTTGATAGATCTCCGACTTTGCGCCCACGTCAACACCTCGGGTCGGTTCATCCACGATCAACAGATCGCATGACCGGACCATCCATTTCGCGAGTGCAACCTTTTGCTGGTTCCCGCCACTAAGACCCGCGGTGATTGTTTCGAGCGTAGGCGCCTTTACCCGGAGTCGTTTGGTGAGCTTCTCAACTTCTTCACCCTCGCGCTTCCGGTCCACAAATCCGAAGCTGCTAAAGTGGTCGATGTGGGCGAGCGAGACATTGTCCGAGATGTTCATACCGAGCACCAGTCCCGAGCGTTTGCGGTCCTCGGGCAGAAACCCGATTTTGCGTTGCATCGCCGCATTTACGTTACCTAGAGGCATTTTCTTGCCCTTGATTAACACATTGCCGGTCGCGCGACGATCCAAACCGAAAATCGCTGTCGCCACTTCTGTTCGTCCGGCCCCCACCAGACCGCCCATTCCCACGATCTCTCCGCGGCAAACATTGAATGAGACATTTTCAAATTTTCCGGTGGAAGTGAGGTTTTCGACCCTCAGGACTTCCTCGCCCGGCTGCAGATCAAGATGCTTGGGCCGCGTCATCAGGACTTCACGACCAACCATTTGTCGAATCAAACGGTCGCGATTGGTTTTGGCGATTGGCTCCGTCGCAACATGTTTACCATCGCGAAGCACGGTGATGGTATCACAGATCCGAAAGATCTCGTCCATGCGGTGAGACACGTAGAGCATTGAAACCCCACGTTCTTTGAGACGGCTCATCAACTCGAAGAGATGCTCACTCTCGTTAGTCGATAGTGAACTAGTGGGTTCATCAAAAATAATAATACGCGCGTTTACGCCGACCGCGCCTGCGATCTGGACCATCTGCTCCTGGCCGGTCGTCAATTGAGCGAGCGGGGTGTCGACATCGATATCGGCACCGATCTCGCGCAGCAATGCCCGCGCCCGGTCTTTGAGTTTAGCCCAGTCCATGAATCCGCCTCTGGTCGGGAACCCTCCAAGCAGAAGATTCTCTGCCACGGTCATGTTAGGACAGAATGCCAGTTCCTGGTGGACAAGGGCGATTCCCAGTCCTTGGGCAATGCGAGGGTCGGTAGGCTTGACCTCCTGGTCCTCAATCTTGATCAGGCCCTGGTCCGGTGAATAAACGCCCGCAATGATCTTTCCAAGCGTGCTTTTACCCGCACCATTCTCTCCCATCAAGGCATGGATAGATCCTTTCTCGAATTCTACGGAGACATCGTCGAGTGCCCGTACCCCCGGGAAGGATTTTGAAATGTGTTCTGCCGTTAAGAAGGCCATTCGGATTAAGTGGTTTTAGGCTTCAGAGAGACAGGGGTGTCGCTCGCTTGAACTACTCCCTTCTTTATGGAGCTGGTCCTTGCAAGAGTGCGGCGCTTCGTAGCCCAGGTATTGAGCTGGTCAAGCACCACGGCAGCGATCACGACCAGACCGATAACAATCTGGCTGTAGTTCTGCGGAATATTGAGGATCACCAAGCCATTCGAGATCATCTGAAGGATGATCGCCCCAAGGAACGCCCCAAGCGCTGTGCCCTTACCCCCGACGAGGCTCGCGCCTCCGACCACGGAGGCCGCAATAACGTTCAACTCGTAACCTTGTCCGTCCCCGGAGGAGCCGGCGCCGTAATAGCCCAGCGACAATACCGAAGCGATGCCGGCCACCAATCCTGAGATCGTGTAGGCAAGCAACTTAACCCTTCCCACGCGGATCCCGCTGTAACGGGCGGCTATCTCGTTCCCGCCGACGGCGTAAATCTTTCTGCCAATCGCCGACTGAGAAAGAAAGATCCCGCCGATGATCGTGACCGCTAACATTACAATCAAAGGAACCAAGCTTAAGTCCGGCAAAATCTCCCACCTCACAAACTGCCGGAAGGCATCGGGAAAACCGCCGATCGACTGGCCGCTCGTCTGGACGAAAGCGATTCCGCGGTAGATAGCCATGGTTCCCAGGGTAATGATGAAGGGATGGACCTTGAACCCGGTGATCATCGCTCCATTGAAGAAACCGAGCAGCGTCCCGATTCCGATGGTCGCAATGATGCCGAGCGCGGTCGCCGCGCCGCCGCCGGACGGACCGTACGGTGACAATACCAGTGCGCCACACACCGAGGCCAGCGCGTACATGGAACCAATTGAAAGATCGATTCCGCCGGTGATAATCACCACGGTCATTCCAACCGCCATGATGGCAAAGAAACTCGTGTCTTTAGCAATCTGGACAATCGTGCGCGCGTTGAAAAACTTGTTAACCGTCTCAAAGGCTGGAACGCGCTGACCCGCTGCATTGGTCACGAAAACTCTCTCGCGTTTGCCATCCGGAGTGGTTTGGAACTTCGGCAGCTGAACCGAACCACCGAATATTGCCAGGAGCAACCCGAGCGCGACGATCACTAATATGAGACCGCCCTCAGGGAATTTCGAAAGATTAAAACTGAGTTTTCCGGGGGAAGACATCGGATTGGAAGTATTGGGTTGTGTTGCGGAGATACCCTTCCGAACTGCATGCCGATTTGAGATCATAGAGCAAAGAGCTCTCGCAGACAAGCTCAGCTCACAAATACTTCATCGTGCTATTTGCGGGGCGAGACTCCGTACAAGCCGGAAACCGGGTCAATGAACCATGCCCACAACAAACACGGCAAACGACACGAAAAAATGGGGTGTATTGTCCTGAAAGCAGCTGCTCGTTCGTTGTGTCTTTGAAGAAAACCTATATGAGCACGCAGACAACGAAATTCGAATACATGCTGTTATTCCGCGGCCTGGACTGGGATAAGGGTCTTTCCCCGGAAGAAATCCAGAAGATCATGGGCCGATGGAATGTTTGGTTCGAACGGCTAACCCTGCAGGGGAAGATCATGGGCGCGCAACCACTCGAGCATCAGGGAAAGATAGTTTCCGGGAAGGGACGGACGGTCGCGGATGGGCCTTTTGCAGAGTCCAAGGAAGCGATCGGAGGTTATTTTCTCCTGCAAGTGGATGGCTTGAATGAAGCGCTGGAAATCGCCAAAGAGTGTCCTGCCCTGGAATACGGTGTGACCGTCGAAGTCCGACCGGTAGCCGAGCAGTGCCCCCCGATGCAGCGTTTAACCGAACTGTTCGCGCAGGCGACGGCTTGAGTCGGTGAATACCCTTCAAGATACGATTCGTCCGCCGCCAGGAGAAGTTTCTCGTTTGGCGGAACATCTATTTCGTCACGAGGCGGGAAAGCTGGTATCCGTCCTGACCGGAATCTTCGGGATCGACCGTCTGCATTTCGCCGAGGACGTCGTCCAGGAAGCCCTGGTCAGGGCTTTGCAGACCTGGCCTTACTACGGGATTCCAAAGAATCCCGCGGCATGGATCACACAAACGGCGAAGAACCTCGCCTTGGACTTGATTCGGAGGGAAAAGCTGTTCCGTGATAAGCAGCCGGAAATCATTGCGTCCGTTGAGCAGTGGTCAGCCGATCCCGTCGCTGGTGATTCGCCACTTTTCGACACTGAAATTAAGGATGGCCGTCTGCGATTGATGTTTGCTTGCTGTCACCCGCTGATTCCGCAGGAGGCACAGACGGCCTTGGCGCTTAAAACGCTTTGCGGGTTCGGTGTCGCGGAAATCGCGAAGGCGTTCCTGACCACCGAAGCAGCCATTGCGAAGAGGCTCACGCGAGCCAGGCAAAAAATCCGCGAGCTGGGTATTGCTTTCGAGATCCCGTCCGGCGAGGAGTTGTCCAGCCGATTGGACGGCGTACTGCAAACTCTTTATCTGCTCTTTAACGAAGGTTACAAGGCGTCTAGCGGCGAAAGTCTGGTGAAAGAGGAACTCTGCTACGAAGCGATTCGCCTGACCACGTTGCTATCCGAGCATCCGGCGGCCGATCAGCCTCGCACTCACGCTCTGGCGAGCTTGATGTTCCTGAATGCAGCTCGACTGCCCGCGCGAGTGGACCCGGAGGGAAACATCCTTCGCCTCAGGGAGCAGGACCGTTCGAATTGGAACCGGACCATGATCGAGCGCGGAATCGTTCATTTGGGCAAGGCAGCCGCTGGAGACAAGCTTAGCGAGTATCATATTCAAGCCGGAATCGCTGCCTGCCATTGCACCGCCGAAAACTATCAGTCCACGGACTGGGCAAGGATTTTATCCCTTTATGATCAATGGATGGAGATAAATGATTCTCCTGTCATCGCCCTTAATCGTGCCGTGGCGGTTTCGAACCTGGAGGGCCCCAGAGTTGGTATTGAAACGATTGAGGCAATCCGGAACCGGGGCCAGTTGAATTCCTATTACCTGCTCTACGCCGTCCTTGGCGAATTCGAAGCGCAACTGGAGAATTTTCAGGCTGGTGCCCACCATTTCCGGAAGGCGCTTCAATTGACGTCCGTGAAATCAGAAAAATCGTTTCTGTCCAAAAGACTCCGGAATTGCATCGCCGGAGCTTCCCGCGTTGCCTCTTGAGACATGAGCGGACGGGACATTGGCCCCACGCGACTCACGAGCGCTTTGGTTTTTGAGATTTTCGGCCTGCGGCAACGCACTGGCCTCCCCGTAAAGAATTTAATCAGGGTTGATGAAATTTTTTGGCTCAAGCATAGTTTGAACTCTTTCTATGTGCGCCAAAGGAGCCCTTGATCAACTTGCGTCAAAATTCCCGTTCAAACTAGCCGCGATCGACTTGGACGGCACGCTTCTTGGCCCCGATAAAACGATTAGCGAACAAAATGCCGAGGGGGTCCGAAGGCTGAGCGAAAACGGTGTTCAAGTGATCATCGCTTCCGGACGGCGCCATCAGAATAGTATTCGTTTCCAGCGGCAGCTTCAGTTGGACGGACCGATCATTGCCTGCCAGGGCGGACTGATCCGGGACGGTGAGAGCGGCAACGTGATCGAGGCGCATTTTTTGCCGCAAAGCGCCGCCCGCCAAATCGCCAATGAAGGAGAAAAACATGGCGTCCAGGCGATTTACTATCACTTAGACCACTTGTACGTCTCGGAACGCAACAACCAATGGCTTGATCTTTACGAGTCGCGAGTCGGAGAAAGGGCGGAAACGCTTCCCAATCTGGATCAACTTGATGGGCGCCGCGCATTAAAAATCGTCTGGTACGGCGACCCTGCCGTGCTGCAGAAGATACGGCAGGAGGTTTCCGGCCAATACGGTGGAAAAGTCGATGTGCTATCGACCGAATCAGAAAACCTCGAATTCATGCCGCGTGGTATCAATAAAGCCACTGCTCTGGCAAAAGTTGCCGAACAATTTGGCATCCTTCGCGAACAGGTTATGACCTTCGGTGATGGAGAAAATGATGTGCAGATGCTTGCCTGGGCCGGAATGGGAGTGGCGATGCGACACGGGAATTCTGCGGCCATCGCCGCGGCCAGGCTGATTAGCCCGCCTGGAGCTCCAGAAACCGCCTTTGCGCGCGCGGTCGATGTATTGTTCGAGGACTATGGCGAGGCCGTGCCCCAGATCAAAGAGATCTAGCTTAGCTAAGCTAGCGTATCGAGTCGCCGGCCACCAACTCCACCGCATATTTCAAGGCCGCCAGCAGGCTTTGCTCGTCAGCGAGGCCACGACCGGCCAAGTCAAACGCCGTTCCGTGATCGACCGAGGTCCGAATAATCGGAAGGCCTGCCGTCACGTTGACTCCATGTTCTATGCCCAGGACCTTGAACGGACCATGACCCTGGTCGTGATACATCGCAACGACTAAGTCGAAATCGCCACGTCCGGCCCGGTAAAAAAGCGTGTCGGCAGGCAATGGACCCTCGACGTGCCAACCCCGATCTCGACAACGGCGCACTGCCGGCATTATTTTCTGCTCTTCTTCGCCGCGCCCGAACAAGCCGTTCTCTCCTGCATGAGGATTGATACCGCAGACGCCAATGCGCGGCTCGGCTTCACCCGGCAACATATTGCGACCGCGTTCGATAGTTCGTTCAATCAGATCAGGGTTAATGCGCTCGATCGCGTCAATTAGTCCGGCGTGAGCCGTTACATGAATCACCTTCAGCAGCGGTCCCACCAGCATGAGCGACACCTCGGGCGTGTGTGTCAACCGGGCAAGAATCTCTGTATGGCCCGGGAAATCGTGACCTCCCATCCGGAGCGCCTCTTTGTTAAGAGGGGCTGTTACGACCGCGTGGATTTCCTTGCGCAGGGCCAGCGCAACGGCTCTTTGAAGAAATTGATAAGCTGCGTCACCGCAAATAGCAGAGATCCTTCCGAATGGTAGCTCGGCCGGAATCAGCGGGAGATTGACACAATCCAGATTGCCCGGCTCGAAGAATCCTTCGTGCGGGCTTTCTATCTCTCTGATCTGGATGTCGGCACCGACAATCTCTGCTGCTCGCCCGAGACGACCGACGTCTCCAATGACAAGCGGATTGCACCAGTTGAAAATGTCCGCAGCTGCGAACGCTTTGACGATTATCTCCGGCCCAATTCCGGCGGCGTCACCCATGGTGATCCCGATTATTGGCTTGCTCGACAGCATAAGTAATCATACGACCGGTCGCCGATCAGGAAAAGCCCCGGTCCAGCCGTACTAAGTGTGAGCGAAATCCCTGCCCTTGCCATCTCGCGATCATCAGGGCCGAAGTTTACGCTTTAACTTGCCAAGGGATACCTACAACGGATAGTGTACTCACTAGTCATGGCCACCTATATCTATGAAACGGTGCCGGATTTCCCGGATGCCCCGGTTCGGCGGTTTGAAATCAAGCAAAGCATGATGGACTCTCCGCTAACACGCGATCCTCAAACCGGTGAAAAAGTCCGCAGAGTAATCGTCGGGGGAGTTGGTATCGTGACAGGTGCTCGCTCGGCGCCAAAAACCACGTGTGGCACGGGCCGCTGCGGTTGCTGTTGAACCAGATGTTTATTTCAGAAGCTCAACCCGGACTGTTTCAAGAACCGGCTGAACAGTCAGGTGAACCTCGTCTACCGGATACTCAAAATGGAAGTCGAACGCGCGTCAAGAACTACGTCCTTGATACCAACGTCCTGCTTCACGACCCCCATTCCGTTTATCGATTCGCGGATAATCATGTCTGGATTCCGATCGATGTCCTGACCGAGTTGGATAACTTCAAGAACGAACAGACGGAGCGCGGGGCAAATGCGCGGACTGTCCACCGCTTTTTGTCGCGCTGCTTTAATCAAAGCAGCAAGCTCGTTATGCGTGGAGCCAAGACTCCTGGAGGCGGAACGATTCGCGTCGCGATCAATGAATTTCTCACTGCCGCGACGATGGGCAAGGAGCTGCGGCAATTTCAGCAGATTTTCCACGACCTGGACAATCCCGATAATCGAATCCTGGCGCTCTGCCAATATGTAAAGAGCAAACGGACCGAGCGCACCATTCTGGTGACCAAGGACCTGAATATGCAGCTGAAAGCCCTCGCCATTGGGGTGGAGGCGCAAGACTACGAGAACGACAAGGTCGAGGTGGCAGATGTCGAAGGCTACGAACAACTCACTATCGAGGTCGATCCACACTCGTTGCAGCGCTTTGCTAGTTCGCGCGAGCTGATGCTCAAAACCGAGAAGACCGAAGCCTTGTGCCTCAATGAGTATGTCTTTCTTTCGGCCGGTGATAACAAACTCATGGCGGCGCGTCATGTAGGCAACGGGATATTTCGCCGCTTAAATTTGCCTCATTCTCTCACCAATCCTCGAGGGCTGCACGTAAAGCCGATGAACCTTGGTCAGCAGTGTCTTTTGGACGCACTGCTCGATCCCGAGGTCGCCCTGGTGACCTGTTACGGCCAGGCCGGGACTGGAAAAACGCTTTTAGCGGTCGCGGCGGGACTTCATCTTTTCTGGTCGAGAGTTTTTGGGGGCCTTACAGTCAGTCGCCCCGTCGTGGCAATGGGAGAAACGCTCGGTTTTCTGCCCGGCACGTTAAACGAAAAGATGAAGCCGTGGCTGCAATCGATCTACGATGCATTTGAACTGCTGTTACCAGCCAACCCGGCGGCGGAGGCAGCCATACGTCAGAAGAAATCGCGGACATCGTCTGTCCTTCCAACGAATGGGACCGGCGTTAAATTGAAGCCTTACGAGCAACTGATCGAGCAAGGAATAGTGGAGATCGAGGCACTTTGTTATATTCGCGGACGATCGATCCCAAATCGGTATTTTGTCCTGGACGAAGCGCAACAACTCACGCCGCTCGAGGCAAAGACCGTGGTGACACGGATGTCGAAGGGTTCGAAACTGGTGATGGTTGGTGACCCGGCACAGATCGATAACCCCTATGTGGACAGCCGTTCAAACGGTCTCGTCTATACGCGAAACCGATTGAAAGGCCAGGCAATCGCGGCGCACGTCTGCCTGACAAAGGGCGAACGCAGCCCGTTAGCGGAAGCCGGCGCGACACTGATGTAGTCGGAACCTTTCCAGACAGGCGACCTTGCGCATTCCCCTCGTTTGTGTCGGGACGCACGAAGCCAAACAAGCAAGTGTACGCGAGCCTGGCCAGCAGAGCGCGATCGCCTATCTGCCCGCAGCTCCTGCGTCCGCCGTAGCCTTCTCCGCACGTGGACGGTTTCCGAGCGTTTGTTTCTGAAGAAAATGTTTCCACACCTTGCCGTATGGAGAATAAAGAGTATCAGGTGCCATGGGTTCGGTCAGTTTGAACACGTCTGAAAGCACCGCCGCATCGTCATCACTTTCCCATATTCGAGGAATTCCACTCACCGCTCGCGCCAGGCCTGCGAGCCAGGGAGGCGCCGGATTCCCATCGGCGTGAAACTCTCCAACCGCCTCTCCCTTTGTCAACATACTTACGTCCCAGATTTGCACCGTGTCCGGTGCCAACCAGATGGAACCGGAAAGCGTCATCAGCTTGGAGCCGGTTAAGTCGAACATTGAAAGTGCCGTCGTTCCTTGGAAGAATATCGGTTCAGCAAGCGCACTCGCAAAACCCCACGCATCGGAATAGTTGATCGATACTCTGCCATATAAAGACGCGGCCATTAACCGCCTTCCGCTGGTCTTCGGACCGGCGACCAATCTGAGAAACTGGTCCTTTGTCATCGCAAATCCAAAACTCTCTACGCCGTTCGCCGGTACATTGATGCGCTGAACTTGGACTCCATTCCCCGAACCCGACGTGACTACGAACAGTTCTTCATTCGTGTTACCGAACATCATGGAACGAATGCGTTGGTCCTGGAGATTAAATCCTGAATGAGAGGTGGGCGTATCGGGGAGTTTTTCAAATGCGCCTCCTCTCCATTGCCAAAATTGTACGCTCGCCCTGGGAGACGCCGCAGCGATGACGTTTGAGCCGGGATCGAAGGCCACGGCCACCACTGGAGACCCGTCAAACGGTTTATCAACGCTGACGTACGAGGTACCCGTAAAATAGAAAGCGTGGCAAGGCCCGATGTCATCCAATCGAGCTGGAATGATAATGATTAGTTTCCGATCGGCGCTCCAGGTGATCGTGTTATTGACCGAAGAGTTGTCAATCTCGATCCTGTCGTCAGATTTACAAAATCCGTCGTTAAAGCTGCAAAACTGCACGATCATTCGCCCCTTATCCCGTGGCCAGACTAACACAAGAGCGCGCCCGTCCGGGCTAAACGAGGCAGAGACTAGATTGGTCTTTTTGCCATCGATCTCTTCTGAAAGAAGTTGTTTAGGCACCAAAGCCTTCCCTTGATCATCCGATCGCAATAGCCAGCCATCTTGGCAGACTGCGAGGACGTGATTCCCGTCTTCGGTCGGATCGAACGTCGCACTCAGGATGGGACTATCAGAGGTATATCGAAGAGGAGGAGTCAGGGGAGGACACCAAGTGTGGTTCAGCAGGAGTGTGCACGTCTGTTCCGCGGCCGCAATGTTGTGCCGGTCACGGTCGAGCGATCGAGATAGCTGGGCTAATGCCAGGGCCGGCGCGCGTGGATCGTTTTTATTCTTCAACAATTCTTGTGCTCTCTTAAAGAAGAGATCACTCTGACGCTTGGCAGCGTCACCTATATCCTGCAACTGTTTAGTTGCTGCCAATAGCTCAGACTGCATCGCTATCTTAGCCTTTTGTTCATTCACAAGTTGAATGCCATAAAATAGCGGTGCCAGTATTACAAAGCCGGTTAACGCTGCGCCTGAAATCAGACGGTATCTATGTCGTCTCTTGCTCTCTTTAAGGAATCGCATCACCAACTCGAAATCACCTCCGTATCTGACCGCCCAGCGGGCGGACGGTCTTACTTTCTGCTTCCATGCGAGAGCAATCCTGAGGTCAGGGCCAGAAAACAGACCGCCACCGGCCTGCCAGCGCTCTGCGGCTTGTAGCACCCAGGCGTAGTCCGCGGCGGATTTCATTTCCGTCTTTATCCATGCCTTGAGTGTGTCCCAATTTCGGATCAGGCTTTCATGGCTGATGTCCAGGGTACTGTCCGGCGTCAGGTCATGGTCACCGGCGGAAGAGGTAATAAAGTTGCGACCTTCCTTACAGAAAACCGCCGTGACGTGCAGGATAGCCTCAGTCGAGACGCCGGCAATCGCGGCGGCTTCCGTCACTTGGATCGGGTTCCGCACCATCACGCCCTGACCGGTTTGGCGGCAGAGCAAAAGGAATAACTGTTGCGCGATACGCTGGCATGGTTCCCCTTGTACTGAGTCGCGTCTCAGTTCTGCGTAGGCCTCATCCGCATGTAGCGAGAGCGCTCTCTGGAGTCCTCCGACTTTTTCGTAGTCCGCGATTTTGAGTTCGACCCTTTGTCTGCTGTTAGGTGGTTGCTTCTCCGAGTGTTCTTTGGCGTTTTGCCAAATGCGGAGCAAAGCATGTTGCATGAGCGGCAAAGAATCCGGATCGGTCCCCACGTCGTTCAGGATCCGGTTCACAAGCGCCGGGTGAGCGACCGCTTCAAAAAGCTGGAGAGGACGCACGATGGCGTCCTTGAGTTGCTCACGAGTCATGCGTGGGGTAAGAAACTGGCTTTGGCTGACCGCTTCTGGCAGACCGAGGAATGCGTCGCAGTGGCCGAGGAATTCCGACCGCATCGTTAGGACGACAAAGATTGGGTGTTTGGGCGTCAGGCAGGATGTCATCCCACCGGTACGCAACCGCCCTGAAACGCTTTCGGATCCGCTTTGCCGGCGCACTGTCTCCAAGAGCAAATTAACAAATGCATTCGCGTTATTACGTTCTTCGTAGTTTGCGTGCTGCCTTTCAGCAGTGTCCTTGCCTTGGCTGCGAGCTACACTTCGAAACCGAAACAGCTCCTCGAACTGGTCTACGAGCACCAGCACGTTGCTTCCCTCCGGCAATCCTGCCTCGTTAATTACTCGAATCAAGCCATTGTCTCCGCTCAAAAGCATCGCCTGGACGTAAGACCACCAGTCGCCAGAATCACTCCGACTAGGTGCCGGCAGCGATTCGCTTAGCGCCCTGGCAAGCTCGGGATAGGGATCACTGCCCGGCCTAAACATGACCGTTTTCCATCTGGAACCGGTGAATAGAAGACCGTCATGTAATGCCGGAAGCAGGCCGGCACGCACCAGCGATGACTTACCGCATCCACTGGCTCCCACCACTGTAAGCAACCGGCACGTTTCAAGCCGCTGCAACATGTCGCTGACTTGCTCATGGCGGCCGAAGAAAATGGCGTTCTCGTGCGACTTGAAAGGACGCAACCCGGGAAAAGGTGCAGCGAGTTGTGGCGCGGAAAAAACGACGCTCATCGTTACACCTTTCTCTCCGCCACTTGGCGTACGAAATTGCGTAGTTGATCCTCTTCGCGGAAGTTGATCAGACCGAAGCGCGCCGGCCGTGATTCCAGCGGGGGCTTGTCTGCTGGGGGCCCGACGTAAAGGGCACAAATCGGGACTTTTTGCTTGAGCAGTAAAGCGGCGCTCCGTCCCTCCATCATCTGGCGACGGACCCACTTGTCCTCGCATTCGCCATACACGATCATCAAGCCGTCACATGGATTGTTTTTGGCGACGTCGAAGAGTGAGCTCCGTTCGCCGACAACGTCTGCGAAGACGCTGCCCAGGTTCATCTCGAGGCCCAAGTCCTCGACCTTAATACCCACGCCTTCAGCCATCTGGTTGTCGGAGGCGGCCGCGTTGACTAGAACGATGCGGCCCTCCGGTTGCCCGGCTGGGCGGGTGCGGCGGCTGTCAATCTCGCGCAATTTGTCATCCAGAATCACTTTGAATTCCTCCAGGTCGCACTGCGTAACGTCGTCCGCGAAGACGAATTCACGATGCACGTCGTCTTCCACGTCATCGCCTAGAAGATCGGGTCGCCGCCATCTCAAAATGTCGCCGCGCTTAGCCTCACGGGCCTGTTCCAGTTGCCAGAATTCGTAACCATCGGGGAAATGCTCCGTCGGCTCGTAGCGAAATGGTCCGACGATCTGAATGAATAGTATTGACTTAGCAACGAGTTGGCGAATGTCCTCGTCATACCGAGGCGGTGCATGGTAAAAAGTTACTGTGGGCACCACTTTGAAGCCTTTGTCTTCCAAGTAGCGTCGCAAAGTGCCGCAATCGCGGTTCAAGTCCGGGGTGCAATTGGCCAGAAAGATCATACGGCGTTCATCTTCTGGCTTAATCCCTGCAGGGTTTCGTCCATGCGCCCCATGTCCAATGAGCTCGACCAATCGGGTCACCAATCCTGGTCTATCCTCGTCGCCCACAAGCTCCAGTATAGAAATCAAATAGTCTGATTCCAGCTCCGGAAACTCAGGCAGACCATACGTTAGGGTGACTTTCCGGGTTGGGTGCACCTTGAAGAAATCGTACAAGCGGCAATTCTGCAATACTTCTGGAAGCCGGTTTTGCTTAACATCTTCAATCCTCACCAAAACGATCCGTTCTTGCGCTTTTGACGGCCCACCAGCAGCTTCGACAAACAGCGCCAACTCCTGCTGGCACCACGGTCGCTCGAGCCAGCGATTCGATAAGACGACTAGAAGGATCGCACTAGAGGAGACTGCCGCGTGAAGTTCGGATTTTAGCGATCCAACGCCGATTTCTCCCACGTCAAGGTACACCAGTGCAGTTTCACCGGGCAGTTTCTCTCTCAGCTTACCCTCGAGCCTCTGCTTGAAGGATGAAACCCACCCGGTGAGTCCGTCATTGACCCGTGCGTAGCTGATAAAAACGTGGTGTTTATAAGACATCATAGACCTTCATCATTATTTTTGACCGCTGCTTCGTAAGTTGCGGTTACATCAAATCAGGGAGACAGATCGCGGGCCTTCATCCACTTACAAAGGGATTGCGCTCTCGACGTTTCAAGATTTCTCAAAGCTCGCTCAGATTTTCTGGGTTCGAGCAGGAAGCTTTCTGCGTTTGAGTTCGATACTGTTTGGGTGTTCATGCTGGCTTTCTGGACATCCTCTGATACGCCTGTTCGACCGCCTCCAGTGAGAGGTGCTGATAGATTTTCCGGCTCTTTGTCGTGAGCTGCAGACGCTTTTGGATTCGCAGGTAATGCTTCGGTTAAGCATGGCTCGTGCCACGTGTACGGAAGGACAGTCTCTAAGGGGAGCTATCTTCTAATTGGAAAGGAAAGCCGTAGGCAGCGTTCTTTTCTGGGACACGCATTCCCGCTTTCGAACGAAGCTGCCAGCTTTGGACGTTGCAAGGGTACGTTTAGAGCCGACGAGGTTTTTCTACGACCCGATGCGTTCAACTGTGCCGCACCAGCAAACAGCAGTGTGAATCGTGAAAGACCGAACGGCGTCTGGTTTTACCATTGGGAACAACGGGCCGCTCGGGACCAAATTTCGGTAGTGTGGTCCCGGGTGGTTCGCCATTCTCAATCCTACGAAGCCGACGTTGTAAAGCCCCTGACCTGTTTTTGCTGATTTCTTCATTATTTTCGTTGGTTTTTGCGTTTGGCAGATCCAAGCGAGGAACGAGCGACACAGTTGCCATTGATCGCAAGCTGGCTTGTGAACATCCGAAACGTAGCCAGGTCTCGCTCCTCATGCACAAGGACCGGTAAATGGCCGATGGTGATCTCCTGACGATTACGACCGCTCCTCTAACCCGCAAAAATCACACGAAAGTCAAAGCGACGAGCTCATTGCGGGTTAGAAGCCTCTTAAACAGACGCTGCGCGTCTGCTTAAGAACCTCTTTTAAGATAAATGAACTAAGACAAGCCGTTGCAGAACTCTTCTCTGAAATAGCAGTGGAATTTTCCGGCGCAGCCGGAGAAATTCCGCTGCCTGGAGCCTGCAGCGCTCACAAATCTCTAAAGATTTGTGAGCGATGCAGGCTAACCGTGTTTAGTGGGGAGGAAGTTAAGGTGGTTCTGGTAGACCCCGAAGTGGCCACCGTTGGCCTGACCCCGGTCCGGGCGGCCGAGGAGGGTGTGGCCTTGGACACACACCGCCAGGAACTTTCGAAGGTGGAGCGGGCATTCATTGATGGTGAAGAGGAGGGGTTCGCGGCGCTCTACACCCGCAAAGGGGCCGGCGAGATCGTCGTTGGGTCGGGGTGGGCCAGTGAGCGTCAGGACCGTTTAGAAACTGGCCCATCTTTTTCCAGCCTTACGGTGCGGGCATATCAACCCCACTACCGAGCGTGCCTGGACCAGGTAAGTGGAGCCTGAAACCATAAAGATGTCGAACTGCGGACGAAATCGCAATTCTTTGGTCAGCGGCTATCTTACGACTGAGGCATTGGATGATGTATGAGCCGATCTCGAAAACTTGGACAAATTGCGCAGCCTCCAACATACTTTTGTTCCCTAATCCAGGTGGAATCTCCCACATGAAAGAGGACGGGATGAAGCGGTTTTGCAAAGAATTCGCGCAAAACTCCGATTGCCGCGAGACGTCGGCTTTCAGCACTCACGATTTCTCCGTTTTCAATTTATTCGCCGGCAGAAACGAATTTCTGAACAAAATCAGGAATTGGGCCAGTACCTTCCCCTAATGAACAGCATTCACTATCGAATGGCGAATCCATGGGGCCTTCACGCCAGATCGGCGGCGTATGTTGTTTTAGTGGCTAAGACATGCGCTCCGCACTGGGAGGTAATTGCCACCGCACGAGGATGCGAAGCAGACGCTAAAAGCATCATGAGCGTAATGATGCTGGCTGCAGGATATGGAACTGAAATTGAGTTTTTTAGCCTCATGCCGGACGAACACTGGGCGCAATTCACAGCCTCGTTGGAGTCGTTGTTTTTTATCACTGACCACCAGGGGAACAAGGCCAACGCGTATGCGCCAGTCGAGGAAATTCTGAAGATCGTAGGCAGTCAAGATTCTTCGTGCGCGACAATAAGATCTGAGATGCTAACCCGCTCTTCGAAATACAACTGCAGGCCGTTTTTTGAGCGACTTGAACCTGAAGCGAATCGACTTCCCGACACCGGAAATGCTGCTCAGACGGGGACCTTGAATTTGTCGATCGTTACGATTGATACGTTTATATCATACGACTCGAAGGACTTCAGCTACGCGACAAGCATCTACGACGCTCTCTTGGACAAAGGGTTCAATCCCTTTCTTGCTGGCGCATCACTTCCAAAAAGCGGCACCACGGACTTTCAATTGGCAATTGGGAAAGCGCTTGATAAAGCGAAGAGCATGATTCTTGTTGCCACGGATCCCGCCTACCTCGAAGGCGGTTGGGTACGGGCTGAGTGGACTACCTTCTTGAATGAAAAACGGGCAGGCAGGAAGACTGGAAATCTAGTCATCGTAACGCCAAAGAGAGTGGCCGTTTCGGATTTGCCCGTCATGCTGCGAATGTTTCAATCCGAAGAACTTCCTGACTATGGGCCGTTAAGTTCAGTCAGCATTGAAAGACTTATTGAGTTTCTGGGCGTCGATACCAACGGAACAAAACCCTTCGTTCCACCAGACCACCGTTAAACTCGAAAGTTTGGTTTAGATTGGCATCCGCTCGAGTAGGGATCCCCATTTTTGCTCGCAAAGGCACCCCTACTGTTGGTTACCGCAACCAAGCGCTCTTAGAGGGTGGCCTTTTGCCTTCGCTAAACTCGCCCCATCTGATAAAAAGTAGCTCGTGGACGCTTCAGCCCCAAAGATTCGCAGCTTGCGAGCCACCCCGGTGAATGTGCCATTGGCGCGTCCGCATCCGACGGCCAGCGGCATGGTTGGATCTGCCCCGCTGGTTCTGGTGGACCTGGAAACCGACCAGGGTCTGACCGGGCACGCTTACGTGTTCTGTTATACCCCGATTGCCCTTAAGCCAATCGCAGACCTCATGGAAGCCTTGCTGCCGCTGATCCAAGGGGATGCGGGCGCACCGCTAGCCCTTGCGTCGAAGCTCGAAGGCCGTTTTAGGTTGCTTGGGCCCCAAGGGTTTACTGGAATAGCCATCGCAGCGATCGACATGGCGGCCTGGGACGTTCTGGCAAAGTCGGCTGGGTTGTCGCTCAGCAGACTTCTCGGTGCAGAAGAAAAACCGATCCCGGCCTACCACAGCCTCGGCATGGCAGGGCCGGAGGGTGCGGCACAAGAAGCCGCCGAGTCGATCGGGCTGGGTTTCCGCTGCCTGAAGTTTAAAGTCGGTTACTGGCACGTCGAACAGGACCGAGCAGTCATTCGAGCGCCTCGGCGTGCGGCCGGCGAGGACTTGCAGGTCATGGTGGACTACAATCAAAGCCTCTCGGTGCCAGAGGCCATTAGACGTGTGCAATTGCTTGAAGAGGAAGCGCTGGTTTGGGTGGAAGAACCGACTCGTGCCGATGATTTCGCCGGTCACGCCCAAATCGCTGCCGAGTGCCGCACCCCGATTCAGATAGGGGAAAATTTTTGGGGACCGCACGACCTTGCCAAGAGCCTCTCGGCTGGGGCCTCAGACTTCGTGATGCTGGACGTCATGAAGATTGGGGGCATTACTGGTTGGCTACGTGCGGCCAGCCAAGCGGGGGCAGCCGGTTTACCGGTGTCGAGCCATCTCTTTCCTGAACTCAGCGCGCAGCTGCTGGCGGTTTGCTCGCAATCGCACTGGTTAGAATACCAGGATTGGGCGGCACCCATCTTGCAGCGGCCTTTGGAATTCAAGGACGGTTTTGCACTTCCGCAGACGGAAGCTGGCTGTGGACTCGCGTGGGACAAGGACGCGGTTGAGCTTTATCGGCTTCGTTAGACAATCACTCCAACCAAAAAAAGATCGTTATGAGCCTACCCGTCACTCTCGGATCGGTTACGCTTGCCGCGCGCGAAGCCGCGATCGCATCACTGCAGCAGTTGCTGGGCGACCGTTTGTCGACCGCCCCCTCCATACGCGAGGGACACGGCAAGGATGTGTCTTATCATCCGTGCGTACCTCCGGATGCCGTTGCCTTCGCGCAATCGACTCAGGAGGTAAGCGAGATCGTCAAGATTTGTGCGCAACACAAAGTACCACTGATTCCCTTTGGAAGAGGCACGGGCGTAGAGGGTAATGTCGTGGCGCTAAGGGGCGGAGTGAGCCTCGATCTCTCGCAGATGAACCGGATCTTACAGGTCAACACGGGCGATCTCGATGCCATTGTTCAGGCGGGCGTGACCCACGAACAGCTCAATAAACATCTGCGCGGTAGCGGCCTGTTTTTTTCGGTCGACCCGGGTGCCGACGCGACGATCGGCGGCATGGCGGCCACGCGGGCCTCAGGCAGTAATTCGGTGCGCTACGGAACGATGCGCGAAAACGTGCTCTCGCTTGAAGTTGTACTACCAGACGGGCGCGCGATTCGCACGGCGCGCCGGGCGCGGAAATCCGCCGCAGGCTACGACCTAACGCGACTCTTTGTCGGCTCCGAGGGAACTCTGGGAGTGATCACAGAGGTAACGGTCCGCCTCTATGGCATACCGGCAGCAATTTCATCGGCGGTCTGCTCCTTCCCCAGCGTCGAAGCCGCCGTCAATGTCGTGATCAAGACCATCCAACTAGGCGTTCCGGTGGCGCGAATCGAGCTGGCTGACCCAGTGCAGATGGACGCAATCAACAAGTACTCGAAGCTCAACTTGCCGGTCGCACCGACATTGTGGCTGGAATTCCACGGCACTGAGCACAGCGTGGTAGAGCAGGCGAAGATGGTTCAGACGATCGCCTCCGAGCATGGCGGCGCCGATTTTTCCTGGACTACTGAGCCGGAGGATCGGGACCGGCTTTGGCGCGCGCGCCATGACGTGGCATACGCCGATAAGGCGTTGCGCGAGGGCGGCCAGCTCTGGGTGACCGATGTCTGCGTGCCAATTTCGCGACTAGCCGAATGCATCGCGCAAACGCAGAAGGAGCTCGCAGCTTCTTTTCTGCCGGCACCGATTGTTGGACATGCCGGCGACGGTAACTTTCACGTCCTCTTCGTGCTCAATCCGAGTGACCCGAGAGAGATGGCGGAGGCTGAACGGCTCAACGAACGAGTGATCCATCGGGCGCTATCACTGGACGGCACCTGCACCGGCGAGCACGGTATCGGTTGCGGCAAGATAGACTTTTTGATTGCCGAGCACGGCGACGCTATGAGCGTCATGCGTGCGATCAAGAAGGCGATCGACCCCGACAACATTATGAACCCGGGAAAAATCCTCCGGGTCTAATAGCCGACGATAACATGGACGCGCTGACCGACGTTCAGGCGATTGCTGCCGAGGCGTTCGCCACCCTCGATACCGGCGCTTTACCATGTAACGGCACGGGGCGACCGCCGACAGAATTTCAAATACTCTAGTCATGGATGAAACCCTGAAGGCCTTTAATTAGCGGCTTCATCAACTGGTAATCTCAATATGCCGGATTATAGCCAGGATAGCGTTGACGCGGCCAAGAATAAATTAGCGAGCTTCGGTAGTTTGGTAGGAGCCTTTAATCAGGGGACGTACCGCACACAATTAGCAGCTAAGAAACTGGACAAGATCGGCGATAAGTCGCTGGGCAGCGGATATCGTAGTGTGGTGAGCCTGGATTGGATCAGACGCGTACTACACAGTAAGGCCAATCGAGATCCCAGCTACCTAAATTATTCATACGATGCCCTTTCGAAGGACGAAGCCAGCAAAAAGCACCCGATTGACCAGCTTCAAAGGAAGGGCGCTCGATACCATGCGCCGCATGGGCCAAGCATGTATCGCCAGACCTGGGAAGGATTGGACTGAGCCAACAGAAAGCCCCACGACAAGCGTCTTCCCTAAGGACTGGAAAGCAGTATCTGAAGCTCTCGACCAGGGTTTTGATAAAACTCGCCAGACAAGCAATAGGGCGAAAAGCGCTTTGGCAAACTTGAACTCATTGACAGCAAGAAAACGACGTATGCACAACCGGGCTTGTGGATGAATGCCCTTCTCAATACTGCGCTTCGCCCGGGTTGTGGCGTGTCGGTGGGTTTCAATGAAGCAGCACAGAGAGGCGACAGCAGATGGCGTACATGGTCTTCGGGCCGTCCAACGTGGTGTGACTGAGAGTGGGTGGGAATAACTCTAAAAGAGCCGGCAAACAGTTTACGGCGCCGCCCGACCAGAAAGAATATCGCTGCTGACCCGAGGCCAACCAACGCGGGGGTTCCAGGTTCCGGGAACTGCCGGAAGATGGAACGAGACTAGTCCTAGGCCAGGCAGTATTTGGGTGTTGGGGGATTGAACGAGCAGAAAACCGGTATAAGGAGTCCGGAAGGTCAAAAATCTGGTCCAAAACGCAATTTTCGTCACGATGGCCCTGGCAAAGGTGGCGTTTAATAGTCAAAGCGGAATAAATTGAGCGTGTCCGTTATATAATGTAACTAGTTGGTAATACGGCTTTTGCACTCCGAATGTTTGCTTAAACCGGTCATCTGCTCGCTTACTCCCCAACACCCTATAACAAGGCATCGAGATCACGGCGTTGCCTTCCAGACGACAAGAAAAGGGAGTTCGTGAAGGTGGCAACACACGTGGCATATCAATTCGCAAGCCAATGACTACTGCGGATTCAGGTGGCGAGGCTCCGCGCTCGCCCGCCGGTAAAGTAAACAACTTCAGGTCAGTTTTCGTCAAATATTGGGTAGCTGTTCGCTGGTTAAATTTTAGTTTAGATTCCAGGTACCAGATGGCCATTAATGTACGTAGCAAAATGACGGACCTCAGGTGCGTGCGGAACTTCTTTGTCCTGGAGAAGATCCGCAGATTCTCACCTTTTTCGTATCAGGTCGCTCTAATCCATTGGAAGAAAGATGAAAACAACACAACTATTAGCAACCCTACTCGCTGCGACTCTACCACTAACCGCCGTTATTGCCGAAGATACTGCCAAGACTGACACGACCGACCAGAAGCAAGAACAGAGCTCCGGCGTGATGGGTAAAGGGCAAATGATGTCAAACTTGAAAGATCAGGATGCCGAGCTCGATAAACTCGTCGCCGAAATGAATAACGCGCCCGCCGACAAGAAACTCGACGCTATCGCGGCCGTTTTGACCAAACTGGTCGAACAACGAAAGGCGCTGCACGAGCAGATGCAGAATATGATGTCGGCCAACGACAAGGAGAGAATGGGTAAGTGTCGAATGATGATGGACATGGGAGGAGACCACAATGGCGAACACGCACATCATCACTGACCGTGAGATTTACTCTACAACTAAGTGCGTTGTATGCGATGAAATTTCTTCACCTCCTTCTACTGTTTGTTTTCGGCGTATCGTGTTTGAGCGCAATTGCGCAGCAATCTTCTCCAGACCCGAAAGACCATTTTGCGGGCGTAAATGCCCGTGGCGATCAGGGTATGGGTTTCAGCCACGAGTTGACTACTCATCATTTCCACCTACTCGCTGACGGCGGCGCCATCGAGATACAAAGCAATGAACCCACCGATACGGCTGGCCAGAACACTATCCGACAACATTTGGCAATGATCGCTGTAAGGTTTTCCCAAGGTGATTTTTCTATTCCGATGTTTATCCATGCCAACGTGCCGCCAGGTGTAGACACCATGAAGCAGTTGAAAAGCAATATCACCTATGAGGCCGAGAATACCGAGCGCGGTGCGCAATTGCGAATAACCACTCACGATGCCGAGGCGCTTACCGCTATCCACAGCTTTCTCCGTTTTCAGATTCAGGATCATCAAACGGGAGACCCTCCCGAAGTACAAAAGTAGGAGGGGCAGGACTTCTCACTTTTTGATGCATCTTTGCTTGTCATTCAATGGCCCCGAATGAGATGAGCGTGCGTGCCGGATATTCTGGATGCCTGAAGATCTGGCCGGCGACAGAACACGTTCCGGGAAAAAGGATCAAGCGAGACAACAAAAACGTCACAGATTCTCCTCCGCACGAAGGTATTGTGTGTTCGGGTATCTGCCGGCGAGCCGGCCCAGACGGTGTTCCACCGGCTCGCAGAGGAGGTACTCAATCGTGCGCAGCAACCGGGGCAAGTCGAGAGGCTTTTCCATCAATACGGCGACTCCAGCTGCAGCTGCCAGCGGGTATTGATCCGGCCGCGCCGTTATGACGATGACCTGCAGCAGAGGACTAATCGTCTTGAGCCGCTCGAAGGCTTCCCAGCCGCCTTTCACCGGCATGTTGATATCGAGCAAAGCGATATCGAAGCGGCCTTCTCGGAAGTGCTCTATGGCTTCGCGACCGTTTTTCGCAACCACGACGTCATAATCTTCGGAAGCGAGTGCCGCGCTCAAAGCGGCGAGCACTTCTACGTCATCATCCGCAAGCAGCATTTTTGCTTTCATGTTTACTAGTTTGGTGGGCGGTTTGCGTGCAGGCGCCGTGCCAAGCGAAAGAGGATTAAGCAATTTTCCTCAGCGCGAGATACTTGCATAACTCAGGTGGCGATTCCGCGTGCTGTCGGTGATCACTGAACGACCACAAGTGGTAATTTGTCTATCATCTGCCATGAAGTTCTCCTTGCGCTTCCGCCTCGCTGTCATGACGCTCACAATCGTGATGTTGGCAGCAATAATCGTCGGTGCTGCTGTCGTCACTTGGCGCCAGGTGAGCGCATTGCGACAACATTTCAGTGGCGTTCGGATCGAAAGTTTTCACATTGCGGAACACCTCCAGGCTGCGGTGCTGGCTCTTAACGCCACGCTGCTCCGCTTTGTCCTGCGGCGTGAACCTGGCGACTGGGAAAGCTTTGTCTGTATCACGCTCCCACCGTTGCGCGACAGGCCCGAGGATATACCGGAGCTTGTACGATATTTTCTGCGCCTGCAAAGCGCTGAGATGGGAATCGACAAACCCTCAATCCAGGATGAAGCGATGCAGTTTCTCCAACAACAACCATGGCGCGGCAACGTGCGCGAACTCGAAAGCGCTTTGCGTCGAGCGCTGCTTGTTACGCCGGGGTACCCAATCACGCTCAACAATGTCCGTCGCGCTATGCTCGCAAGCCCTGGACTAAGCGCAAATAACGAGCAGTCGCTCGCCACGTTGGTAAAGGAAAAACTCGCCCGCGCGGAACGCGGTGAGGCGATCGAAGTGTACACCGAATTAGTCGAAACGCTTGAGCGCGAGCTTTTCGCGCAAGCAATGAAACTTGCGTCTGGCAATCAGCTCCGAGCTGCGCGCTGGCTCGGTATCTCGCGGCTTACTTTGCGGCACAGACTCCAAAAGCTTGGTCTAGCGTTGGGAAAGTCCTTTGGAGCGTAACGGAAGACGGAGACTGGTCCAGAAAAGTCTTGGCTGTCGCTAGAGCTAGAACCGAGCCGGCTTCGTTCGGCGGCCGGTCGAGCAAGTCGCGCGCGGAGGCGGAAACAACGGGATGATAGGCAATTCCCTGTTCCAAAGGATTTGCGCGTTGACGCGCTAAATTCATTTCAAGCGCTGTTGCAACGAGCCTTTCAAGGTCCCTCTCCTGTTTGAGACCGCAGAGGAAGCGCGCTTCGCGGTTGGTGAAACAATCCGCTTTAAATCCTAACTCCTTTGCCGCTGCTGAACCCCCGCCGGCAGTCGTAACCGAGGCGCCAGTCACTAATCTCTGGCCAGCAGCCCCTGATTTGTGCGACTTTCTCAAGCCTGAGATTTGATCAATTATGAGCTACTCCCCCCTAACCCCGCTTGACGATCGAGTTGCAATCGTAACCGGAGGCGCACGCGGAATCGGATTCGAATCCGCTAAAGCGCTGAAGGAGAACGGTGCCAAGGTCGTTATTGTCGACATCAACGCCGAAGCAGGCGAAAAGGCAGCGAAGGATTTGGATGTCGATTTTGCACGAACAGACCTGACCAAGTCGGAAGAAGTCGCCAAGTTGGCGGCGGACATTCGATCGAAGCATGGCCGGATCGATATCGCGTTCAACAACGCAGGAATAGCCGGTAACGTGCCGGCGGAACAATGTACTGACGAAGACTGGCACCGGGTCATTAATATCAATCTGACTGCAGTTTTCTATTGTTGCCGCGAATTTGGGAAAGTAATGCTCGACCAGGGCAAAGGAAGCATCATCAACACAGCCTCGATGTCTGGCGTTATCTCAAACACGCCTCAACCACAAGCGGCGTACAACGCCTCGAAGGCGGCGGTGATTATGCTCACGAAATCGCTCGCAGGTGAGTGGGCCAAGAGGGGCGTCCGCGTAAATAGCATTTCTCCGGGTTACATCGGTACAGAAATGACGAAGATTGGGATGGCTAACCAGGAGTGGTATGCCGATTGGTTAAAGTTTACGCCGATGGGGCGGGTCGGCGAGCCGCGAGAGGTTGCCAGCGTGGTGGTTTTTCTCGCTTCAGAGGCGAGCAGCTATTTTACGGGGAGCAATCTGATAGTCGATGGCGGCTATACGTGTTGGTAAAGAAGGGTCAGGAGTTCGGAAGTTGCAGGAGTGCAGAATGGGCAGAGCGCAGTTGTAATTTGACCTTGAGATAGATAGCGGCGGGAGATTCGCCTGAAGGCAAAAAAAATGGGCGGCCGAAGCCGCCCATTCTTTTCGTAACTCTTGAATTTCTGGAACTTCTTCTTCCGTCAGAAGTCGTATTTGTCGACGTTATCCTTCGTGAACACCGTTGGGGGACCGAGCAGAATCTGGCTGCCGTTAATGATCTTGAGCTTGCCGAGTTTGCCGGCGTCGAGTTCGGTATCGCCCGGCTTCAGCTTCCCGTCGATAACCGCGCGCATCGCGAAAGCGGCAGCATACCCCAAATCGACAGGGTTCCACAGAACGTCACTCTTAACAGCACCGCTTTTGATGAACGGCTTCATCTGATTGGGAGTGGATTGACCAACCACCGCAATTTTGCCAATCAAATTAGCCTGCGTGATCGCATCAGCGGCGGCAGGGAAAGCAACACTGGATAGACCGATAATGCCCTTGACGTTGGGATATGCCTTGAGAATTTCGCCGGTGACCTGGAAGGCCTTCTGCTGATCTTCCTCAGCGGGGAGAATGGTGACCAGTTTCAGCTTCGGGTAGGCCGATGCAATGTATTTCTTGATTTCCGCTATCCAGGCATTCTGGCCGGCGGCGGTTAATGAGCTGGTAACGATTGCAAACTCGGCTTCCGGGCCGATTTCCGCTACCAGGGAATCAATATCGGCTTTTGCGACTCCCTCCGGCGTGCACATTTGCGCAAACCATTCGCGGGCGTCCGGTTGTGACTCAGCGTCGTAACCGATGACGTGGATTCCGGCCTTCAGCGCTTTGCGAAGGACCGGCGAGATGGCGACAGGATCGTTCGCTGCAAAAAAGATACCGTCTACGCCACGTGAAATGGCATTATCGATAAACTCGATCTGCTTCTGGATATCCCCAACTGTCGGGCCGTCCGTGGTTACTTCGGTTGGAAGACCGGCCTTGGTCAGGTCCGCGCATCCTTCTGCGATTCCTTTCGCGGTGGCGTTAAAATAGCCGATGCCAATGAGCTTGGGTATATCGGCGAGGACGACCTTCTTACCCTTTAGATCCTTAGGGTTTACGGCCTTTCCCCCATCGTAAGGGGCGGGGGTATCTGCGCCGAACGCCGTCGCAATCGAGGTGACGGCCAAAAGAAATACCGCTTTTTTCAAGTGAAACTGTCTAAGTGAATTCATGTTTGGAGGGATCCTGGTGAACTAGCTATTTGGGGTTGGTTTTGATTTGGCGAAGCCACGTCCGGTGCGGAGGTGCTTCTCCAAAAACTGATTCAGCAAAATGGAAAGAATAAGGACGGTGCCGATTAATATTACAGTTGATTCGCCGCGTAATCCGGAGAGTTGCAGACCGTTCTTCAGCAGCTGGATTGTCACCACGCCGATCGCGGTGCCGAGAATTGTGCCCCGACCTCCGAAAATGCTAGTACCGCCAAAGACCACCGCCGCGATGACGTCCAGTTCCAGGCCGGTCGCGGCATCGGCTCGGGTACTGGTGACGCGAGATGTAAAAATGAAACCGGCAACTCCCGCCATGAATCCGCTGAACGAATACATAAGCAGCTTGATCCGACCGACGCCCAGACCGGCGAACCGGGCCGCCGTCTCGTTATTCCCTATCGCATAAACAGACCGGCCGAGCGGGGTTCCGGCCAGCGCCATCGCGCTGACAATCAGCACTCCAATTAGAATGAACAGCTGCACCGGCACTCCCCAGATTTCGCCGCTGCCCCAGAAGGCAAAAGATTCCGGAAAGCCGTTCACAGATCGGGATTCACTTATTCCAAAAGAGAGTCCCCGGTAGATAGCCAGCGTTGCCAGAGTCACGATCAATGGCGGGACGCCGAGATACACAATGACGAGACCATTGAGAAGGCCCGCCAACGCGCCGCCGAAAATGGCGAAACAGATCGCCGCCCAAAGCGGAAATCCGAAGCTTTGCCAGGAAAATCCCAAAAGAATCGTGCTCAGAGCCATCATCGAGCCGACGGAAAGATCGATTCCCCCAAGGATGATAATAAAGGTCATAGGCACAGCGAGAAGTGCCACCTCGCTTAAAAAGCGAGTCTGGTTGAGCAAATTGTTCGGCGTAAGAAATCGGTCAGAGGTAAACGACAAGGTGAAGACCGCGATGATCAGGATGCCGATCAGCACCGCCTCCTGAACGGTCAGCCACCGAAGATTCATGAACTTCGGCGAAGCCGCCTCTCCGCCACCTCCGCCCGCTGCGACCAACGAGCCCGAACCGCCCGACGTCTGCCTGCGCCGGAAAACATCCAGAAGAATCGTCAGGAGAATCAGGCTGCCCTGGACCGTCTGAAACCATTCCGCCCGAATATGAAGATAAACGAGCGCCGTACCGATGGTCTGAAGAAGGACCGCGCCGAGCAGGGCGCCGATAACCGTACCGGTACCGCCGAGAATACTGACGCCACCGATGACTGCCGCGGTGATCACTGTCAGTTCAAAACCGGGGGCCACATTCGATTGGATCGCCGTGAAATTCGTGGCGTACAAGATTGCCGAAATACCCACCAGCAGACCGTTCATAACAAAAACTCCGAGCGTCACACTACGCACCGGAATCCCTGAAAGGCGGGCAGCATCGGCATTGCCGCCCACTGCGTAGATTTGCCGCCCGGCAGCCGAATACTTGAGCCAGATCGAAAAAACGACACCAAACAGGACCAGTGCACAGATCGGAAGCGGAATCCCCATGATAAGCTGCCGGCTGATTCCAAATCCTGGCGGTAACCCGTAAATCCAAATCCCGCCGGTCGAAAGGATCAGTCCACCTTTCAGGATACTGGCCATACCCAAGGTCGCGACAATCGCTGGAATCCGGCAATAGGCAACCAACAGGCCATTCGCCAGACCGATCACCCCGCCGGTGAGAATGGTTGCCGTAAAGACTATCCAAAGCGGAACTCCGGCGACTGCCAGTTTCCCTGCCACCGTGGCGCATAACCCAAGGGCGGCGCCAATTGATATATCGATATGACCGCAGAGAATGATCATGGTCATTCCGACGGCGGCCACTCCGATATAGGAAGAATTGTAGAGGATATCGATCAGATTGTGCGGCGCAATGAAGCCTCGGTTCATCACGGTTACACCGCCCAGGACCAACAGAAACGCGATGACCAAAACGCTTTCTTGCTGGTTGAACAGGGCCAACCAATTTCCCGCCGCACTTTGCGCGGAAAGGCTCGGCAAGGCTGGATTCGCTGACTTCTGGGGAGGCACCGCTTGGGACATAGATTTTAAAAGGGGGAGTCGCTGCAGTGGTTAGGCGCTATGTAGTGAATGGAAAGCAAAAGGGATTCTGCTAATGCATCGCGTTGACTGCCGAGGTGGAGTCCCCGTTCGACTGCTGCCCGACCGCGGCAGCCAGGATATTTTCCTGAGTCGCATTGTTGCGCGCAAATTCGGCAACCAGGGTCCCTTCGCGCATGACGCATATCCGATCGCTCAGACGCAGGACCTCGGGCAGGTCGCTGGAAATAACGAGGATTGCCATCTTCTCCTCGCGCGCAAGTTTGTTCAGCAGTCGATGAATTTCGGCTCGCGCACCGACATCAATACCGCGAGTCGGTTCATCCACGATCAGCAAACGAGGCTTCGTCGCAAGCCATTTGCCGAGCACGACCTTCTGCTGATTGCCGCCGGAAAGATTGCGAGCGATCTGGTAGCTCGTCGGCGTTTTAATTCGCAGCATTTGGATATATTCATCCGCCAATCTATCTTCAGCCTGAAAATCCAGAAACGGTCCGCGCATCAGTTTCCAGATCCTGGTAAGCCCAATGTTCTCACCGACGGTCATGGCAACGACTAGTCCTTGGCGCTGGCGGTCTTCCGGCGCATAGGCGATTCCAAGTGCAATCGCGTCTTCCGCCCGAGCAATATTGACGGCTCGACCGTCAATCTCAATTGTCCCGGACTCCGGCGGACCCACCCCAAAAACGGCCTGCGCCAATTCCGAGCGCCCCGAACCGACCAATCCGGCAAGCCCGACGATCTCACCGGCACGGACCTCGAGCGAGGCGTTCCGCAACAGAGGCCGTCGCGCCAGATTCCGTACACGCAAGACCACCGATCCGGTTGGAGTTGCCTCACCAAGGTGAGGCAACGGCTCAAGCTCTAACGCCCGACCCACCATCATTCGAATCAGCTCTGCTTCGTTCGTTTCAGCGGCCGATTTAACCCCGATGAACTTTCCGTCCCGCAGAACAGTGACGCGATTGGCCAGGGCAAAAATTTCGTTGAGCCGATGGCTGATGTAGACAATGGCAACTTTCTGAGCACGGAGACGATGGATGATTCCGTAAAGCCGCTCGGTATCGTGTTGAGTGAGCACCGCAGTCGGTTCATCCAAAATGAGAATCCGTGCCTTCCGCGAGAGCGCCTTTGCTATCTCAACCCTTTGACGGTTTCCTACCGAAAGCGTCCCTACACGAGACCGGACGTTCAGATCACTCGCGTCGAGGGATTCCAGAAGGGCGGCCGATTCTCGCTCAGCCCGACTCCAATCGAGCGCGAATCCGCCGAGCGTTCGCGGCATATTGCCGGAGAAGATATTCTCCGCAACGGTCAATTCAGGGTAGAGGCTAAATTCCTGGTAGATCGTAGCGATCCCGTGAGCCTGGGCTTCCCGGGGATGAGCAAAATGGACCGTCTTGCCGTCCACCTGCATCTCGCCAGAACCCGGCGGGTACACGCCCGAGACGATCTTAATCAGTGTCGATTTTCCGGCGCCGTTTTCGCCGAGTAACGCATGCACTTCACCGGGCCAGACATCGAAGGAAACATCATCCAGTGCGCGGACACCTGGAAATGTCTTGGTGACATTTAGTAAAGCCAGGGCCGGCTCGCCCGGGGAGCTTGTCGGGGCAGATGCTGTCGGAATTTCTTGGACCATGGACCGTGTAGGGGGGTACAGTGAAAGCTGATTTCCAAAGCCGTCGACGTTTCAGATGTTCGACCGCAAACACAGTCGAAACCCAGCTTTCCATGCTGCCTCCGACTTTGGAGACGGCTACCTTCTATCTTGATCGGCGAGGGAAGTCAAGGTCGGCAGTGGCCTAATTTGAGCGAACGGCTTTATAAATTGGATTTCCTCGACCAATCCAGACTGGCTGTCGCGCTACGAATTTCTCGCTTTGGCGAGCCGCATAAGGACGTTGACATGAATGCAGAGTCCTTCTGCTCGGCCGCCATGGAACTCCTGCGATTTCCGTCTCTCTGTCGATCACGTGGAAAACGGAATGCGCTCGACGCCAGCACGCAACTTCTCGTAAAGCGGCAACAAGCCCAATGGGATGACTCGCGTGCCGCTAAGAACGGTCATGAAATTGTGATCGCCATTCCATCGCGGAACAACGTGCAGGTGCAGGTAATCGGTGACGCCGGCCCCGGCGGCGGCGCCCACATTCCATCCCACATTAAATCCCTGCGCTTTGACAACATCTTCGAGAAGTCGCTCGGCATAACTCGCCAAATCCAGGAGTTCGATCTTCTCCCCGTCGGTCAATTCCGCCAGCCGCGAGATCATGCGGTAGGGTACGACCATCAGGTGTCCCGGGGCATACGGATAAAGGTTCATCATCAAAAAAACGGCCTTCCTTCGGCACACTACTAAATGATCGGCGTCGTTGGCTGCCTCTGCGGCTTCACGCAGAAAATTGGGTTTGCGTTCCCGTTCAAGATATTCTATCCGCCACGGCGCCCAGAGACTTTCAAACCAAACTCCTAACTCGCTCACAAAGCATGTTTACTCTCGGTTACCTGACAAGGTCTAAGGTTCTTTTAGTGTTTTTTTGCCTGATCGCAGAGTCGGCGGCGCAGCGTCTCCGAGGGGTCGGCCCGGTTCGGAAGCTAAGGCGCGCAACGGCCCGGCATGGCTTGGCTCCGTCCGACGGAGGCTTCGTGCCGAGTGGCTTTGTCCCTGAATCCTGCCACTAGGCATCAAATTCTCGCACCACCGCCTCGGCGGCCCTCCGACCAGCTCCCTTCTCGCCCAGAAGTCTGATTACCTGATCCATATCTCCAACCATCCTGGCTCTGAGGGTCAGATCATCGTAGAGTTTCCAGACTGCGTCCGCAATCAAGTGAGGCACCGCGTCGCCTTGAATAAATTCCGGGACGATCTCCCTGCCGGCAAGAATGTTTGGCATCCCAAGGTGGTCCACCCGAATGAGCAAGCGTCCGGGAACATAACTAAACCAGGAAACCTTGTAGATTAAGACAAACGGTAACTGGAAAAGACTGGATTCTAAAGTTGCCGTCCCCGAAGCGACCATTCCTACAGACGCACGCTGCATAAGTTCGTACGCGTTCCTCAACCCGATAGGAACGTTGCCAAGGCCGGCTTCATCACTCATTTTCCGCATCAGTTCCCGGCCTGTTTCGGAAGCGGCGGAGGCCGCGAAATGGACAGCCGCGTCCCTCCGGCGCAACAACTCCGCCGCTTCCAGCATCACCGGAAAGATGCGCCTGATCTCTCGATTCCGGCTACCCGGCAAGAGGGCGACAAGTTTCGGATCTCTTAGTTGATCAATCCGGTGCCGGTCCAGCTCTTCTACCATCGGATGGCCGACGAATTCGGTCCGCAAACCGCTGGCTTCGTACAAAGATTTCTCAAAAGGAAAGATGCAAATCATCAAATCCAGGAAAGCCGCCATGCGCGGTATCCTGCCCCGGTTCCATGCCCAGACCTGAGGACTGATGTAGTAAATCAATTTTCCGGCGAACTGCTTTCGACGTAGATAGCGAGCCAGACGCAGGTTGAAGCCGGGGTAGTCGACAAATATCACTGCATCCGGTTCTAGTTGCCGTATCTCACGATACATCCAGTAAAATTTCTCGCGGAAATACGGGTATTTCACCAGCACATCCCAAAGGCCTACCACCGCCTCTTGCGTCCAGTCCAGGAATTGATCCCCCGCGATCAGTTTCATCTCCGAACCTCCGGCCCCATAAAACTGCAGATCGGGAACTAAGGCAGCCATCTCCCGCATCAGAACCGCGCCATGTGCATCCCCGCTCGCTTCGCCGGCGATGATATAGATCCGCTTAGCCTGCATCGCTCACAAATCCTTAGAGATTTGTGAGCGATGCAGGCTCAGGCAGCGGAATATCCCGGCTAGGCCGGAAAATTTCGCTGCTTTTTGGATAGAAGAGTTCTTCAACGGTTTGCTTTTGATTCATTCTTTCTAAAACAGTTCTTAAGCAGACGCGCAGCGTCTGTTCTGCAGTTTGGACATTTCGAGACCGTTACGCCGGGTGAAATTTAAGATTTTTCGCTATTCAAAATTTTTTTGTTTTTTTGCTGGTCTCGGAAATTCGTTCGGTGTAATGACTTCCGAAAATGGAGTCATTATATGTTCAGAGCCGCAGGTTAGAAGCAAAGGATCTCAAATGGATCCGCCGACTCATTGACGCTCATCCGGTCTGGAACCGCACCAAGCTCTCTCAGCACATCGCGCAACGGTGGGAGTGGCGAAATCACGCCGGCCAGCTCAAGGATATGGCCTGCCGCTCGATGCTCCTGAAACTGGAGCAAAAAGGCTTGATCAGCTTGCCGGCCCGCCAGAAGCCCTCCAATAACGGCTGCGCTTTTCGCCCAGTGGCTCCGCCCATGGTCCAGGCGCTTGTTGAGCCGATCGAAAGCCAGCTCAGTATGTTGGAGCCGCTCTGCATCGTAGCGGCGCAGAGCCCCGAAGAGTTGGCTCTCTTTGACTGGCTTTTGTGGCGTTATCATTATCTGCCTTACAGCGGAGCAGCTGGTGAGAACATCAAGTATTTGGTTTTCGATGGTCGCGCTCGTCCGCTGGCCTGCCTGCTTTACGGGGCAGCGGCGTGGAAGCTCGCAGTTCGTGACCAGCTCATCGGCTGGAGTAAAGCGCAGCGCGAAGTCAACCTGTGCTACGTAGCAAACAACCAGCGTTTTTTGATCCTACCTTGGGTGCGGGTCAAAAATCTGGCTTCCTATTTGTTAAGCGCTTCGCTTTCGATGCTCCCCGCGCATTGGCAGCTCAAGTACGGTCATCCGATCTACCTGGCCGAGACATTTGTCGAGTGCGAGCGTTTCCGCGGGACCTGCTATCGAGCGGCCAACTGGAGCTGGCTGGGCCAAACTCAGGGCCGTGGCCGTAACGACCGCTCTCGGCTCTCTCGCGTGTCGATCAAAGACATTTATGTGCGGGCGCTTTGCAAGGACTTTCGCCAGCGTCTAACCCAGAGCTGCGGACGATGCTCTTAGAGCACTTACTCCATTTGCTTGGAAGCTGGGCACCCGTCTTCCGCCAAAAGCGCACCTGTGAGCGGGCCATCGCACTGGCGCTCGGCTTGCTCTGCGGCTTAGGACGTCGCACCGTCACGCGCGCCATCTGCTTTAACAACCGCCAGCATCAGGACTGGAGCGCCGATTACAAACTTTTTAATCGCAGTCGATGGGATGCGCGCGCCGTTTTTGAGCCGGTTATCCAGACAGCCGTCGGCAAATACTGTTCAAAACACATTGTGGTCGGCTTAGACGACACCGGGATCAAACGCTCGGGCAAAAAAATTAAGACCGCCTACTGGCAGCGTGATCCGCTTAGTCCACCTTTCCATATTAACTTGATGTGGGGCCAGCGCTTTCTCCAGGCCTCGCTGCTAACGCCTCTCTACTGCTTTGATGGAGAAAGTTCACCACGCGGCCTGCCCATCCGTTTTGAAGAAGTCACCCCAGTTCGCAAGCCCGGCAAAAAAGCGACCACCGAACAGAAGGCGGCTTACCGCCAGGCCAAAAAGACGCATAATCTCTCGACGGCGTTTGTGGATATGCTGCGCGAACTGCGCCAAAACTTTGACTCCCAGGGTTTTGAGCGCAAGACCTTTATTGCCGTAGGCGACGGCTCCTTCTGCAACAAAACCACATTTCGCCAACCTTTGGATCGCACAATCCTGATCACGCGCGCTCGCAAAGACCTTCGCCTCTGTTTTGCCCACCAGGGTCAAGGCCCTCGCTATTATGGTCAAGAGCTCTTCAGTCCAGAAAAGGTCTATAATGATCCCGCCATCCCTTGGAAAGAGACCAAAATCTTTCATGGCTCTAGATGCCGCAGAATTCGCTTCAAGGAAGTCAACCAACTGCTCTGGCAACGTGGAGGCGGTCGACGGCTTCTGCGGCTCTTTGTGCTCGCACCCACCCCCTATCGCAAGACTAAAGAGGGGCAGTTCTATTACCGGCAAAAGGCCTACCTGTTGTGCGACGACAACCAGTTGGCGGCCAAAGAACTTTTGCAAGCCTACTTCGATCGTTGGCAAATTGAAATCAACCATCGCGACGAAAAGAGCATCCTTGGAGTGGGTCATGCACAGGTCTGGGCCGATTTGAGCGTGCCTCGTCTGCCGGCTTTCATGGTCGCGACCTACAGCTTAATGCTCCTGAGCGTCTTAGAGACCTACGGATCAACGCGCACCAATGACTATGAACCGCTACCCAAGTGGCGCAATGCCGCTCGGCGTCCCTCCTGCCAGGACGCGATAACACTCCTGCGTAAGCAGATTGAGGCCAAACCTCTCTGCCAAGGAACGCCAACCAACATCCTTGGTTACCCATCCATGATTCAAACCGCCGCGGCCTGATAGTATATCAAAAATCAAACGATGTTGTGCATCCGGAGATGTCCAAACTGCAGGCAGACGCGCAGCGTCTGTTTAAGAGGCTTCTAACCCGCAATGAGCTCGTCGCTTCGGCTTCCGTGTGATTTTGCGGGTTAGGGTGCATGCTGAGAGAATTCTACCGCGGACGACGCACCCTTTGGCTGCCGTTTACCCTCCGCCTATCTCCTTGACCAATTCCCCGGTCGCCAAGCTTGTAATCTCCGTGATCTCGATCGCCAACCTCAGAGCTGCAGCGGCTTCAGAACCCGTGACGACCGGTTGAATGCCTCTGCCGCTACATTCCACGAATGACTGAAGTTCGCGTTTCAGTGGTTCGCCTTTGTCAATTTCCACCGGTTCCCGACTGATCTTTCCGTTCACCAATCGATACATTTCTCCGCTTTGGTTCTGATAATCCAGTGACAGATAGGCGTCTTGTTGAAACACTCGGATTTTGCGCATCTTTTCGGGGCTGATCCGGCTCGCCGTCACATTGGCAACGCAACCGCTTTCGAAACGAATCCGCGCATTCGCGATGTCCTCGCCCTTGCTCAGAACCGGAACGCCAACCGCATCAATGCTCTTCACCGGCGATCGAACAAGGTGAAGAATGATTTCCAAATCATGAATCATCAGGTCCAGGACAACACCGATTTCCACGCTTCGAAACGGATACGGCGACAGTCGATGGGCCTCGATAAACCGAGGTTTGGTCAACCGCTCTTCAAGAGCGCTCAGGATTGGATTAAACCGTTCCACATGGCCAACCTGCAAAACCAGAGATCTCTCCTTGGCGAGTTTGACCAACTCTTCGGCTTGCCCCGGTGTTTCCGTGATCGGCTTTTCAATCAGGACGTGCTTGCCCTTGCTCAACAAGTACTTCGCAATCTCGAAGTGATCAGGCGTCGGAGTCGCTACGGTTGCCACATCAATGAGGTCCACAAACTCCAAGAGAGTCGTTACCGCCTTCACCTTGTGTTGTTTAGAAATCGCGCTCGCTGTCTCAGTGTCCGTGTCCAGGATAGCCGAGAACTCGACTCCAGGAAGCTCGGAGTAAATCCGTGCATGATTCTTGCCGATGCTGCCCACTCCGACGATTCCTGCTCGAATGCGATCGCTCATAATTTGTAACCGTAAATCGTAACCTGCTTTTCTTCGGCTAAAGCTTTCACCGCTTCTTTGTCCAACAAAAGCGTTCTTCCGGCTTCCACCGCAATGACTTGAACGCCGGCCGCAGCGGCTACCTCGAGCGTTTGACAACCGATGACAGGCACGTCAAATCGAAAGTCCTGATTCGGCTTAGCCACTTTTATAACGATCGCCCCGGCTTTGCCGAGACGCGCTCCGCGCTGGATTGCTTCGTCTGTGCCCTCGAACGCCTCAACGGCGAGTACAGTCCCATTTCGGACGACAACGGTCTGGCCGATATCCAATTTACTTAGCTCCTTTGCGATCTCGAACCCGAATGCGATATCCTCGACAGAACGCTTTTTTGGCTTTGGACCGGCGATCAAACCTTCGCCGGCCAATGAATCCTCCAGGTAGGTCGTTGCCGGCAGCAGCTGAATTCCGAACTTTGCCAATTCGTTTCCGATCGCCCCGAACAAGGTCTCGGCGTTTCGTCTTTTTAACGTGCTTAGAATCGCCAGCACCCTGAAATCCGGTCGCAGATCGAATAGGTTTTTCGGAGCAATCTGGCCGGCCATGATCGCTTGGCGAACTCCAGCCTTCTCAAAATATTTCAATAGCCGGCTGAGTTGACCAACTCGCATCCATTCGATGGAATCAGCGTGTTCTGCTAACTCCGGTTGCGTTTCGTTTTCGAACGCTGCGACGTGTATCGAAGTGACGCCCTTTTGCCGGGCCGCTCTCGCGATAAGAAAAGGATAAGCCCCGTTCCCGGCGATGATTCCCAGCACCGACTGATTTTCCATAGAATTTCTAGCGCAAAACTTCACCTGCCCAGGCGCCGGTGAAGTTTCGCGCCGCGTACCAAGGAGCGTTCGCAGCGACCGCGGTCCCAAAACTGCACATAGTGAAATCCTGCCGCACTTTCCTAACTCAAAGCCCGAAACTCAATACTATCTTCCCAACATGTTCGCTCCGCTCCATCATCCGGTGCGCTTCGGAAACTTCGGAGATTGGAAAAACCTTGTGGACCACGACCTTGATTCTGCCTGACTCCAACAGGGGCCAGATATGCTCGCGTACCTCGCTTGCGATGCCCGCTTTTTCTTCGACGGTGCGGGGGCGCAACGTCGATCCGGTTATCGTGAGCCGCCGCACCATGACAGGCAGCAAGTCGAAATCCGAGACCTTGCTTCCTTGGAGAAAAGCGATCTGCATCAGCCTCCCCTCATACGTCAGCAAGCTGACGTTCTTCTCGATGTAGGGTCCGCCCACCATGTCGAGAACAATGTCGATTCCGCGTTCCCCGGTGATCCTTTTGATCTCAGCGACGAAGTCTTCAGTTCGATAATTGATGACGTGGTCGGCCCCCAGGTCGCGACAGAACTTCGCCTTTTCTTCAGTACCCACCGTTGTAAAAACGATCGCTCCGAACTGCTTTGCCATTTGGATCGCGGTGTAGCCAATCCCGCTCGAGCCACCATGGATCAGAACCGTTTCGCCCAACCGGAGTCGACCGCGACTGATCAGATTGGTCCAGACAGTAAAGAAGTTCTCTGGAATGGCGGCACTGGCTGCCAGGTCGAATCCTCGGGGCAAAGGAAGGCAGTGACTCGCGTCGGTCCGGCAATATTCGGCGTAACCTCCACCAGGTGTTAGTGCGCAGACCTGATCCCCAACCTTCCAGGTCTTCACTTCGGCACCAAAAGCAACAACTTCTCCCGCTACCTCCAGACCGAGAATCGGCGATGCCCCCGGCGGTGGAGGATAGTTCCCGAAACGTTGCAGAATGTCTGGGCGATTGACTCCGGCGAAGCGGGTCCGGAGCAGCACGTCGCACGGCCTGATTTCCGGGATTGGCCCCTCCTCGATTCGCAATGCCTCCGGTCCGCCTCCTTTACCGTAAGTGACATATCGCATGGTCGTCGGTATCATAAGCTATTCGAATCCTTAACATTGTAGGCGAACCGTCCAGGTTTGCACGCTCCCGAAAAACGCAAGAAAGAATGTCTCTCGGTTATTCCTTCATTTCGATTCTCAAAATCTTCGGTGTCCTGTGCTAAACACAGGGGTTGAGCGGGCACACGGCCGTCCACGTCTGCTCGCCGAATTCTTGTCTGAAACGGGCCTGCAACTTCTCTCCGTTTGATTGATTATGCACGATTGCAAACATCGTCGAGCCCGAGCCGCACATCAGCGCAAACAACGTCTCAGACTGATTCCTAAGCCAGTCCTTAATCACCGGCAGTAGCAAGTACTTGGGGAATACGGCAGGTTCTAGATCGTTTCGACATCTTCCCCACCTCGTGCTCTCTTCGAGCCCATGTTTGCAAGCGGGCGGCAAAGCGGCGTAGGCGCGATAAGCACCGTCCGTTGGAACGCCAAAACCAGGTTTGAACAGAGATATCCAGAGATCTCTCGGAAATGGTCGCGGCTGGATCAGTTGACCGCGTCCCATGCACCGGGCGGATTGCGCAGAGACAAAAAATGCGACGTCAGATCCAAGCCTGGCAGCAACGGCCTCGAGTTTCACCCTGCTCAGTGGCTCATCGTGGATTTGATTGAGTAACCGCAAAGTCGCGCCGGCATTCGAGCTGCCTCCTCCGAGTCCGGCACGAATCGGGATCTTCTTTTCCAGCCGAATCTCGTAAGCGGCCTGAATCGAGGTCGCTTCGCTGAAGAGTTGCGCCGCCCGGATGATCAGGTTCGACGAGTCGCCCTTTAGCTCGGGAACGTTCGAAATAAATGACTGTCCGCTTCCCAATTCAATTTCCAGCGCGTCACACAGACCAACCGGCAGCATCCAGGTATCCAACTCGTGAAAACCGTCGGGGCGCCTCCCGAGAATTTCCAGGGTGAGATTGACCTTTGCTGGGCTAAGGATCTTCATGCATCGTCATGCTGTGCAAAGTTTGTTCGCTGCAAAGGATAAAATTATCGTACCGTTGGATGTGCCGACTGCGGCGGCCGCTCGCGATCTCATCAAAGCGATCGGAGGAGCGGTGGGATTCTTCAAGGTAGGCAGTCAACTATTCACCGCCGCCGGACCAGCCGTGGTCGAGGAAGTGAAAAGCTCCGGTTCAAAAGTGTTTCTGGACCTGAAGTTCCACGATATCCCGAATACTGTCCGCCGGGCGGTTGAGTCCGCATGCACGCTGGGAGTTGATATGTTGACTATCCATCTGTCTGGAGGTCGCGAGATGTGTGAAGCCGCCGTCGTTGGGCGCGGTACTTCAAAGACATTGATTCTTGGTGTGACGGTTTTGACAAGTTTGAACGATGAGGCCCTGGCCGGGGTTGGCTTTCGTACCTCCGTGGAGGACGAAGTACTGCTGTTGGCAGATCTTGCGAAACATGTTGGCATCACCGGGCTGGTCGCGAGCCCTCAGGAAGTTGTCGTCTTGCGTGCGCGTTTCGGTTCCCTCTTCACGACGGTTATTCCAGGCATCCGCCCCAGCTGGTCGGAAGCGGGCGACCAAAAAAGGGTGTTGACTCCACGAGAAGCCATCCGGGCCGGCGCAGACTACCTCGTCATCGGCCGTCCGATTACCGCCTCCCCGGATCCGCGGGCAGCCGTCCAGCGAATCATCGAGGAATTGGCAAACCCTTCTTCTTAGGCTTTGGGTCCAGGCGCTAAGTCCAGATCGAAGCGGATTTCCAAACTCGTCTTCCCCCACTCTTTGACCGTCTTTTCTGCAACCCGGACAAACCCGACCGACTCGTAGATCGAGATCGCACGGTCCAAGCCGCTTACCGTCCACAGGTAGATTAAATTGAACCCACTCGCACGGCAGTAACGGATGGATTCTTCCACGAACCATCGCCCCAAGCCAATGCCGCGCACAGTTTGGTCAACAAATAACAAACGGAGCTGAGCCTGATTGCTCGACCGTTCCACGATGAGAATCGAACCGACGATCTTGTCATCTTTCTTGGCGAGCCAGGCTCGTGAACGCTTCTTATCCCGGTCAAGAATGAAATCAACGGCGATCTTCGCACAATACGCTTCGTGGACCTGATTGAAGCCGTAATCCGAGAAGTTCTGCACGCCATGGATATAAACCAGCTTCCCGAGATCTCCCGGGCTGAACTCGCGGTGAATGGAGACCCCGGCGCTTTCAATCCTGTCAAGTAAACCCATCCTCAATCAAGCCGGCAGCCGGGCTTAAACGATCGATCGAATCACTCCACCATCTACTCGTAACGAAGCCCCGTTCGTCGCCGATGCGAGCGGGCTGCAGACGTAAACGACTAGATTTGCAACCTCTTCCGGTGTCGCAAACCGCTTTAAAAGGCTCGTCGGACGCAAGTTCGCGAAAAAGTAATTTTCGAATTCGGTCGCCGATTGCTTTGTCTGCGCTGCCAACTTGGAGACGAAATCGCTCACTCCCTCAGAAGCGGTCGGCCCTGGAAGAACTGCGTTCACAGTAACTCCAGTGCCAACCGTACTCTCAGCAAGACCGCGCGAAATGGCCAACTGCGCTGTCTTCGTGCACCCGTAATGGATCATTTCTACCGGAATTTGAACCGCGGATTCACTGGAGATAAACACGATGCGACCCCAGTCCTTGCTCTTCATTCGCGGCAAGTAATACCTTGAAAGACGCACACCACTCAGATTGTTCACCAGGATGTCCAGATCCGGATACTCAGCTTTCAGCAACTCGAATGCCTCGGCGGTTGAGAGGTCGCCAGCGAATCCTTCGACTTTTGATCCGGGATATTTCTGCCGGATCGCCTCCACTGCAACCGCTACGCGAGGTTTGGAACGGCCGTTCACGATGACCGTGGCACTCTCGCGCGTTAAACCTTCCGCGATCGCCAGGCCGATCCCTGCGGTCGAACCGCTGACCAGCGCAATTTTTCCCTTGAGCAACAGATCCATACGTGGCCCGAAATTGGTCTATACGACGACCAGCTTGACCTCGATATTATTCCGCGTCGCCCGCGAGTAGGGACAGACTTGATGTGCCTGTTCGACGAGCTTTTCTGCCTCTGCTTTGTCGACGCCAGGAAGATTGACATCGAGCTGGACCGCGAGTTGGAATGCGTCGTCGAGCTTACCGAATGTGACATGACCCGTCACTTTGATTTCACTGAGCTTTTTGTGTTGCCGGCCGGCCACAGCGCCAATGGCGCCGGCGAAGCACGCAGCATAGCCGGAAGCAAATAGTTGCTCGGGATTCGAAGTACCCGGTTTGCCGGGTCCACCCATTTCACGGGGTACGCTCAAATCGAGCTTTACAATGCCATCAGAGCTTTCAACGTGTCCGTCTCTTCCGCCCAAGGCCGTAGCCACGGCTGTATATAGAGGTTGGTATGCCATAGTCTTTTTAGTTGATGTTTACCGTCGCGATCAGAAATCCCGTGATCGGTTAGGCCCTCAAAGTACCGAAGACCTCTTGCATTTGCCGCGACTGATTTCCAGCACGATTCGCCGAAATTAGGTAGACCGACCAGTAAAGTGCCTGGCCTGGCGCTCCCGAAATAGCAGACCTGCTATTTCCGGACAGGACACCAGGTCAGGTCACAAGCGCACCCGAAGCACCAACCATGCGATAAGCTCCCGATTTCATGTGGTTTAAAACGGCGAGATTATTGCAGATTTTCGCCTCCTGGATCAAGCCGACGATGTAAAAGTGAAGCTCTTGCGCCAGAAATTTGGGATCTTGCCTCGGGATAATCCCTTCGTCCATGGCATCGCGGAGGGTGGATTCCAGGTAACGACACTTCCTTTCGCTGATCTGCTGCGCCATTAGGCGTATCGCTTCGTCTTGTGTACTCAACTCGCTTCCCAATGAGACGAACGGACATCCCAGCACCTGGCCGCGCCTCTCAAAATGCTCAGTCTGGTTTCGCCGGATGTTCTCCAGGTAAGCGTCCAATCTTTCCAGTGGAGGCGTCTGCGCCGAGAATATACCATCCAACGTCAAACGGCTCTTTTCCCAGTAGTTTTCGTAGGCAGCAACGGTCAGTTCCGATTTGGAACGGAAAAAATGATAGAAACTCCCCTTTTTTACTCCCGATTGCTCACAAATCTGGTCAACCCCAACGGAGCCATAACTCTGACGCCAGATAAGCTCATGAGCTGTCTGCAGGAGGCGCAGCTTAGAATCACACACCCTCATTTCGTTGGCTCAAGATAGTGGACCGATCGGTCAAGTGCAACTTGGATTTTGAAGGAGTGGTCTATATGCACGACGATTGCCTCACACTTCAATTGAAGCTGAAAACTTCTCTCGAGTAGACGATAATTGACTCATACCGGAATGACTATCATTGGCGGCTTCGTCTTAAGCACATTGATTGGCTACTACGCTCTTGATTCTCTGGCCAAGCTCCTCAACCTGAAGAACCTGGAGACCCGGGTTCCAAGCGAATTCTCGGACGTCTACGATGAGAATCGGTATCGCCGGTCGCAGGAATACACCAGGACAAACACCTGGTTTGAGCTTGTCGTGTCCACAACGATGTTGGCCGCCTTGCTCGCTTTCTGGTTTCTCGGAGGTTTCGAGAGTTTAGATCAGTTGATTCGGCGATTGCACCTCCCAGGCATTTTGCCCGGGTTGATTTATCTCAGCGTTCTTTGCGTTGCCCGAGAAATTCTCATGCTCCCCTTCGCGATCTACCACACTTTTGTGATCGAGCAGCGCTATGGATTTAATCGGACGACGATCGGGACTTTCATTTTGGATCGACTGAAAGAGTGGTGTCTTTCCGCTTTGCTGGGGATTGGATTCGCTTCCATCGTCTTGATTCTATTCGAATTCTTCGGTCTTCGTGCCTGGATCGCCGCGTGGATTTGCACGGCGGCGATATCCGTTGTTTTGATTTATCTGGCCCCTACCGTGATCCTGCCGTTCTTTTTTAAATTCAGCCCGGTTCCCGCAGGCGAATTGCGAGACCAAGTGACCGACTTCTGTCTTCGGCAGCGATTTCCGGTTCGCGAACTATTGGTCATTGACGGTTCCCGACGCTCTTCCAAGGCAAATGCGTTCTTCACAGGATTCGGTCCGAACAAGCGAATCGCGCTGTACGACACATTGATCAACAACCACACTGTACCCGAGTTGCTGGCGGTGCTGGCCCACGAGGTCGGCCATTTCAAGAAACATCATGTGCTCCAGCATTTCCTCTTTGGGCAGTTCAACCTTCTTCTACTTTTCTTCGGAGCATCAATCTGTATCTCGCGTCCGGAGCTCTTTGAAGCATTTGGCGTCACGACGCCCTCTTACTACGTCGGGTTGATGTTGTATTTTATCTTGATACGACCCCCAGGAGTATTGCTCGGCATTTTTGTCAATTTCTGGAGCCGGCAACATGAGTTCGAGGCGGATCGATTCGCCGCAGAAGCATTGGGCGATCCGAATCCGCTCATTGAGGCGCTTAAGAGGCTCAGCAAAGACAGCTTGTCGAACCTCACGCCTCATCCGTTGCTTGTGAGTCTGCACTTTACACACCCGCCGGTGCTCGCACGGGTGCTCGCCTTGAGAAACTCAATCGGGTTGGACTCCCGCGCTCCCGTCGCTTAGGCAGTGAACGGTCGCCTTCTTGTCTAGCCGACCGACTCTATAGCACCAAAACTTACCGGACGAGCTCCGCGATTTCTCGAAGTTGCGGTTGGGAAAGTGGACCCAGTCGAAGCGCGGCGACGTTCTCTTCAACCTGCTTCACCGTTCGGAATCCGGGAATAGGAATCGTTTGCGGACTGCGGGCCAAGATCCATGCCAGGGCGCCTTGAGTTAGTGTCCTCCCGCCAGCGGTAAGGATCTTCCGGATCCCGACAACACGTTCGAGCCACTCGGGTTTGGGGCGACCACGATCGAAATAACGCAGCCATTCGGGTTGTTTGCCCCGCACATCGTTTCCGCTCAAACGAGAATTCTCGCCGAACTTGCCGGTCAGGAGTCCCATGGCGAGCGGAGACCGATTGATGCTGGCGAGTCTTTGCGTCTCACAAAACTGTAGCATCTCCGGCGCATCAAAGAAGACGCTGAGTTCGTGCTGCACAGCAACATTGTGTTTTCCTTCCGCAAAGATCCTGGCTCGCTCAACGAAGTCAGTGCTCCATGCGTACGAGCGGATCTTCCCGGCTGCTACAAGGTCTTCCAACGTTTCCCGAACTTCGACGGCCTTAGCTGGATCGTAATCATTCAAGTGAAATTGATAGAGGTCGATCGACTCGGTAACCAAACGCTTCAAGCTTGCGTGACATGCACTCCTGATGCCTTCGGGGGAGGCATCCTGTCCGGTTTTTTGCCGAGTGGTTTCGTCAAACGTGTTACCGAATTTGGTCGCGATGATTACCTGGTCGCGGACATCTTTGATCGCTTGACCAAGAACCCGTTCACTATGTCCACACCCGTAGATGTTTGCCGTGTCGAAGAAAGTGACGCCCAGATCAAGGGCTTTTCGAATCGCGGCAATCGATTCCTGATCATCAACCTCGCCCCACCCCAAGGGCTGTGTGCCCGCCCAGAACGGCCCGCCAATGGCCCAGCAACCCATTCCGATCGCCGGAGTCTCGTTGGCTCCAAGCTGCCGAGTGATAACAGTACTCATGTGAGTTTGCCTACCGTCGGAGCCTTTGATAGGCAACTGGGAGCGGCCGGTAGAAAATCAGGACGATTCCGACTTTCACCTGAAGTCTCGTTCCTTGCCTGTCACCCCTCGGGGCTGCGACCTTAATTCCATTTCAACTTCCCGCACCACGGCCTCCTGCACCCTCGACATCTCTTCAAAACCTTGCTCGGTCAAATCCTCCCACCCGGACAAATGCAATAATCCGTGAACGAAATAGACGCGTAATTCGCGACAGTGGTCACCGGAAAATTTGGCATATTGCCGCTCCGCGGCTTCCACGCTGATAAAGATCTCACCGTGCTGGAACGTGATCACGTCGGTGGGTTCATTAGCCGACATAAAATCGCGATGGATCCGGGTGATTCGAGCGTCTGAGACAAAGACAACGATAATTTCTTTTGGTAGGGAATTCCGTCCACTCCGTTCCATGACTTTCCTCATCGCCAACTCCGCGAAGATGCGGAAGGGCCTGAGATCCACCCGCCTTTTGCGTTGACGGTTAAGCAGCTCGAGCGATGGCATTTACGCCGCAGTAGCCGGTGGCAAATTGCGCAATCGTCGGGTTTCCTGTTCAGCGCGCTCTTCGTCCTTTGGATACTTGATGCGCGTGTGAAGCATATTCTGAATAGTGAATCGGAATGTTTCGGCGATGATCTTCAATTCCCTCAGAGTCAGGTCGCACTCGTCTAACTGGCCCTCCGAGATTCGGCGATTGATGATGTCATTGACCAGTTGCTCGATCTTTTGCGGTGTCGGTTTCTCCAGACTACGAGAGGCGCTCTCAACCGCATCCGCGAGACTGATGATCCCGGCCTCCTTGAATTGAGGTTTCGGCCCACTGTACCGAAAGCTCTCTTCGCGTACCTCCGGGATATCTTCCTCCCGGATATTCATGATTTTCCCGCCTTCTCGCGCATCCTGCTGCTGTTGAATCGCCCGCTTGTAGAAGTAAGCGACGAGCGAAGTCCCATGATGCTGCTGGATCACATCAATGATGCGCTGGTTGAGTCCATACTTTAGAGCTAAATCGACACCCTCTTTCACATGCGCGATGATGATCAGAGCGCTCATCGTCGGAGCAAGGTCGTCGTGTGGATTGTCGTCGCTGACGATATTCTCCGAGAAGTAGTTTGGCTTTACCAGCTTCCCGATATCGTGAAAGTAAGCGCAAGCACGGCACATGGTGCCGTCGGCTCCTATCTTGTTTGCAGCCACTTCGGCTAAGTCCGCCACAACGTCGCTATGGTGCCAGGTGCCTGGTGCCTCAAGACTGAGCCGAAGCAGGAGGGGGTGGTTCCGGTCAGCCATTTCCAGCCATGACATATCCGTTGTGATCCGAAACGCCGCTTCGAGCATTGGCAATGCCCCGCTGACGACCATCGCTGTAACCACCCCGGTCAGAATTGCGGCCGCAGACTGTTTTAGGAACATGCTTAGGTCCATGTCATTCAGTCGAAGCCACGGAATCGTGATGATGCCGAAGGAGACAGCTAAAATCCACGTGGCCAATCCGACATAAATCCCGGCTCGTAACAAACGGCTGCGCCTGCGCACCTGGATAGTCACGAACACTGAAATGAATCCGCTGATCAGGCTCATCACCAGAAGGAACGCATCAACGCCCCGGAAGAGAATCGAACTCCAGAGACTGACGAAGATCGCACCATAAATGCCGAGATTTTTGCCCAGCAGGACCGACAAGATGAGCGGCGCCAGCGCAAATGGGATCAACAAAACGCCAAACTCCTTAGGCAGCCCCCCCTGGCTCTGGGTGGAAAGAACCATGACAAGTTTAGCCACGCAAAGGTGGAAAAGAATCACCCCAAATACGAGCCCCACACGGGAGTTTTTTCGGAACGTTTCCGGATGGTTGATCCAGAGTTGAGCGACGGCTGTCAAAAAGACCAGCAGCCCGATCAAGAAGTATTTTGCCGGATCGGGATGCTCTCCCGAAAATATCAAAAGCGCCAGAATCAGCACAAACACGCCAAAAATTCCGGCCCGCATCCAAGGATTCGACTCCAGCTTGCGCATCCACTCCTTCGGAGTGGACTTTCGGCGAGTCTTCGGGCAAGCAAAGCCCCTCTTGATCAGTTTCCTACGATGTGCAGATCCAAACATGGATTCAACTCCCTTCGCCTAAAACTTTTTAGTGCCTCGCGGAGCATCGCGATAAATCTTGTACGCACGGATGATCGACTGAACTAGGGGATGACGCACCACATCGCGCTCGGAGAATCGGATAAATTGAATCCCGGGCACGTCCGCAAGCGCGTGCATAGCCTCTACGAGTCCGGAAGTCTTGTTCGCCGGTAGATCGATTTGAGTTTGATCTCCGGTGACCACGCATTTCGAGTCTGCTCCCAGCCTGGTCAGGAACATGAACATCTGTTCGGTCGTCGTGTTTTGCGCTTCGTCCAGAATAACGAAAGCGTGATTCAATGTCCTGCCGCGCATATATGCCAGTGGCGCTATTTCGATTACCCCTCGATCCATGTACTTTTGAATCTCCTCAGGTTCCAGCATATCATACAACGCATCATACAGTGGACGCAAATACGGGAAGATCTTCTCCTGCAGGTCGCCCGGCAAAAAACCGAGGGCCTCTCCCGCCTCGACGGCGGGCCGGGTAAGAATGATCCTCTTGATCTGTTCCTTTCTTAAAGCGTCCACCCCCATCGCCATCGCCAGATATGTTTTCCCGGTTCCTGCTGGACCGAGTCCTAAGACAATATCGAAAGTCTGAATAGCCTGAACGTAGTTCAGTTGCTGCTCGCTCTTCGGAATGATCGGAGCCCGCCGGGTAGGTGTAAGTACCCTGTATCCAGCCAATTGCCCCAGCGGCTGACGGCTTCCCTCGGTCACGGATTCGAGCGCATACTGAAACTCATGCCGGCGAATCTGAATGCCGTGCTGGCGCGCTTGCTCGAGCTGGTCAAATACCTTGCGAGTTTTTTCGATATTTGGCCGCTCCCCTTCCACACGCAGCCATCCGTCACGCGTGGTTACTTTCACCGCTAATTTTTCCTCCAAGGTCTGCAATAGCTTAAAATCGTTTGCGTACAGATTTTGAAGGGTCCGTGCGTTATCGAACTGAAGCGTCTCGGATTCAACCATTAAGCCGGTAATTGCAGGCCCTAACCCAATATCGCAAAGTGGCGCATAAGAAAAGAAGGTTTTCCGAGCCCTGAAAAGCTCTCCGGAAGATTCGACCGAACCCGTGCCTTATGCAACACGCCCAGTTTCATTTGTATCCGTAGACCATCGCCCAAGTCGTCCGTTCCTTGGGGGAATTGGTTACTTCAACGATAACATAATATGTCCCGGTCGCCGGAGCGAGCACGCGCGCCCCCGCAAAACGGCCCTTTTGCCACGAATCATTCTCGATAATTTTCCCCTTGCTGTCATACACATGGATCGCAAGCCGGGCGTTATCTACGTCTGTTGCCATGCAAAACCAATAGTCATTCCCTTTAAAAAGGGTGTGCGGAATTGCCTTTTGCTCCCTGACACCGAGATCACCGCCCCACTCGTCCTCTCGCACAACATACCCCTGCTTGACATAGGGATCGATTGCTTGAAGGGCGAAAGAGATTGCATCGTCGACCGTCGCATTCGCACGACTTAGGGACGCGCAAAGACTCAGCAGGAGTAAGAATTTTCTCACCATGTTCGCCCCTCAGGCACGCGAGTCGATCGCCTTGACCATCTGTCCGGTAATCTCGTTGATCCTCTTTAGCGAGCTGGGAGTAATCTTCTGGTTGATCAGAGGGGAAATCTCATCCAGGCCCTTTTGGATTTTGGCCACCAACTGATTGTTTCGCATCCGCGCCGGCATTCCGGCCAGTCGCGCCTGGAAGTACTTGAGAAGATCAGGTTGATTTAATAAATCCGCTCCATCCGCGGAATAGCTCTTTTGGACTACCGACGTCAGGACTTCCGTACCGCGCAACCATCCACCAAGGCTGACCAGATGCGCCAATTGCCCGTCTTTGAGCTCAATCATCGCATTCTTTACATCCGTCAAAGCGCCATCGAGCTCTCGACGAACGGCTACCCAGTTACCGGCATCGGCTTTGGTTACGATCGAGTTAGTGCGACTCAAAACAGTCGATTCGACTCCAATGGCCCTGGCGAGCTCGAGCACATCGCGACCGATCTGCTGCACTCGTACTTTGTCTGCCGCTTCGACGGCAACAAAACCTTCGGCGACAACGGAACCAAGCAGGAGAGCAATCTGTGTGCGTTCTCCTCGGTTCTTGACGATCGGTTCCCTCAGTTCCCCTTGCCAATTCGGAGTTCCTAATTTGTCCAGGACGTTAAATACTTCGCTTGGAAGTGGAACCACGACATCGTCAAGTTGGGTCGCAGGGAACTTGGAAAGATCGATGTGGCTGGGCGGCGCTTCAGCGAATCCCGATATCGTCGCGACAAAAACCGTTGCAAAAAAAACGACCCAAATTTTATTCATTCAACTACTTTCCAGATCTGGTTTGCTCGCAGGCGATCATCCGATCCGTTTGCGCGGCTCAAAACCTCTCTTGATCCTTTAGATAGTATGCACCGATCCTAAAAGGAAATTTTTCTTTGAGCCAACGGCGTTTACGAATAAGGCTTGAGGAACAATGAAGCTAGAGCGGGTAGAAGAACTCCTCCGTCATTTTCCGAATAAACGCATCCTCGTTATCGGTGATTTGATGCTCGATGAGTTCGTCTGGGGTCGGGTGTCTCGCATTTCGCCGGAGGCACCGGTGCCTGTGGTGGAGGTGATCAGGGAATCCTATTACCCGGGCGGCGCTGCCAATGTAGCAAGGAACGTCCGGGAGTTTACTCCTTCGGTTTTCGTGATGGGCGCGATCGGAGAGGATTCGCACGCGCAGAAATTGAGGGATCTTCTCGCCGAGAACGGCATCGAACTGGACGCTATACAGCACGACAAGACTTTTCAGACCATTGTCAAGACCCGGATCATTGCGCGCCAGCAACAGGTGGTGCGCGTTGACCGCGAAAAACCACAACCGCTCACCCCGGAAGCCCAGACTCGTTACGTCGACAAAGTCCGTGAGTTACTGCCTCAGCTCGACGCCGTTATTTTCGAGGACTACGGGAAGGGTCTCCTTCAGCAGGGCTTTGTGGATGAGGTTGCCTCTTTGGCCCGACGCGAAGGGAAACTGGTGACCGCTGACCCGAATCCGCACAATCGATTGATATGGCGCGGAATCACAGCGGTGAAACCAAATCGCAGTGAGGCCTTCGCCGCCGCGAACCAACCCTGGCACGAACCTGAATCGGAGCCTTTAAGCGACGCTCATCTCCTGCTTGTAGGCGCCGAATTGCTTCGGATCTGGAATCCGGACCACCTGCTGGTGACCCTCGGAGAACAAGGAATGATTCTTTTCGACCAGGGTAAACCGCCGTTTCACATCCCGTCCCGTGCTCGAGAAGTGTACGATCTCTCGGGTGCAGGCGACACAGCGATTGCGCTCTTGACGCTCGCCCTGGCTTCGGGTGCCTCGGCGATCGAAGCCGCCGAGATTTCAAACCACGCCAGCAGTGTGGTTGTGGGTAAGCTGGGAACCGCAACTCTGAATCCGGGGGAGCTCATCGAGAGTTTTCGTGATACAGATGGATAGGAATGGGTAGCGAGAAACCAGCAAAACAAAAGGCGATCTTTCTTGACCGGGATGGAACGCTGATGAAGGACGTTGGGTATTGCTCCCGACCCGCCGAGGTAGAACTTCTACAGGGCGTGAACGAATTGCTTCCCAGACTGAAAAACGCCGGTTTTAAGCTCGTTATCGTGACAAATCAGAGCGGGATCGGACGGGGATATTTCACTGAAGAAGATTTTTGGGCCGTTCAACAGGAACTCCAGAAGCAACTCGGCACGGGCGTCATCGACGCCACTTACTTTTGTGCGGATACGCCTCAACAGGGCTCGGAACGAAGAAAGCCGAATCCTGGTATGCTCCTGGAGGCGGCGACAGATTTAGACATCGATCTCGACCAGAGTTACATGGTCGGCGACAAGGCTTCCGACGCCGAGGCTGGGATTCGAGCGGGCGTCCGGGCCACGATTCTGTTCGGTACCAATGCCGCCAGCGGTGCAATGGAATCCGGAGCCACGCTGGTTGCAAAGGACTTCGGTGAAGTGGTCGAGTTTATCCTGGGGGATTGATTCACGGGCAGCTCCCGGGTTAAGACTCGTCTTGCGAATGAGTAAAGTCGTCGGCATCATCCCAGCCCGCTGGGGCTCGACTCGATTTCCCGGGAAGGCCCTCCATGGCATCGCGGGCAAGCCATTGGTCCGACACGTTTGGGAGCGGTGTCTCGAAGCAGATTGCTTTGATCAGATTATTATTGCAACGGACGACATGCGAATCGCAGAGGTCGGGTTTGCCTTCGGCGCAGAAATCGCCGTCACAGCGGCGGATCATCCCAGCGGAACCGACCGGATTGCCGAGGTCGCAAGAAAGCTGAAAAGAGCATCGATCATTTTCAATATCCAAGGTGATGAACCATTGATTGATCCGGGTTTGTTGCAGCGGCTGGTGGGAAAGATGAAAGAAAACCCGCGAATCCGGATCGTCACCGCAGCCGCACCAATTGCACTCGAGGAACCCTGCAGCGAACATAATGTCAAAGTGGTCTTCAACTGTGACGGGGACGCGCTCTACTTCTCCCGCAGCACCATCCCTTTTCGTCGCGGCACGAGCGAGATCAGAACTTACATGCACCTCGGCATTTACGGTTACCGCCGAAAAGCGCTCTTGGATTTCGTCAAGATGCCTCCGAGTTTCCTCGAACAAGCTGAACAGCTCGAGCAGTTGCGCGCGTTGGAAAATGGCATGAAGATTCGCGTCGTCGTTTCCGAGACCAGTTCAATCGGGGTAGACACTCTAGAGGACGCGACCCAGGTCGAACGGCTAATTTTGAGCAGGAGAAGCGGATGAAATATATCTTCGTAACGGGCGGCGTGGTTAGTTCGCTGGGCAAAGGCCTTGCCGCCGCGGCGCTTGGGACTTTGCTCGAGCACCGGGGGCTGCGGGTGATCATGCAGAAGTTTGACCCCTACCTCAATGTCGACCCTGGAACCATGAGCCCGTTCCAGCACGGAGAAGTTTACGTCTTGAGTGACGGTGCGGAGACCGATCTGGATCTTGGTCATTATGAACGATTTACAAATTGCGTCCTTTCGCGGGCGAACAACGTCACCAGCGGCCAGGTCTACGAAACGGTACTGGCAAAAGAGCGACGAGGCGACTATTTAGGGAAAACGGTACAGGTCATTCCTCACGTCACCGACGAAATCAAGGGCCGCATCCAGCGACTCGCCAAGGAGCAGACAGGCGATGTGATTATAACCGAGATCGGCGGAACAACCGGCGACATCGAAGGATTGCCGTTCCTGGAGGCGATCCGTCAATTTCAACTCGAGGTAGGACCGGAGAACGTCGTGATCATGCATGTCACCTTGGTTCCATTTATCAAGGCCGCCGGAGAACTCAAAACAAAGCCTTCGCAGCAAAGTATCGCAAAATTGCGCGAAATCGGCCTCCAGCCGCATGTGCTACTATGCAGAACGGAAAAACCCCTTGTTTTGGAGGTTCGCCAAAAGCTGGCCTTGTTTTGTAACGTTCCACTGCACGCAGTCGTCGAAGTGCGAGATGTCGACCACACCATTTACGAACTTCCGTTGACGCTCCAGGATGAAAAACTGGATGAGACGATCTGCCGGTTGCTGCACCTCGATACGCCGTCCGCGCACATGACCGAGTGGCGCAAATTCGTCCAACGGGTCATTTCTCCCAAGAAAAATCTCAAAGTCGCGGTGGTCGGAAAGTACATCGATTTACAAGACGCCTACAAAAGCATCTATGAATCCCTGACGCATGCCGGCGCCGCGAATGATTGCGGAATCGAAATATTGCGCATCGATGCGGAGGATCTGGAAGCAGCCGATGCTGCCAGAGCCCTCGGGACGGTCGCGGGCATCCTGGTGCCGGGCGGATTTGGCGATCGGGGTGTCGAAGGCAAAATCGTGGCCTGCAAATACGCCCGGGAAAAGCGCTTGCCGTACCTCGGACTCTGTCTTGGAATGCAGGTTGCCACGATTGAATTCGCGCGAAATGTCTGCGGGCTCAAGGGGGCGAACAGCACCGAGTTTGAAGAACACGCGCCGCACCCTGTCATCTGTTTGCTGGAAGAACAAAAAGAGGTCAGAAAGAAGGGCGCTTCGATGAGGCTGGGAAGCTGGCCTACGGATCTTGTTCCTGGAACTCTTGCCGAAAAGATTTACGGTGCAACCCAGACCACCGAACGCCATCGCCATCGCTACGAATTCAATCTCAAATATAAAGAAGTGATGGAAGAGAAGGGCTTTGTGATCAGTGGAACGTCACCTGACGCCAAGCTGGTCGAATTGGTCGAACTCCGTGATCACCCCTGGTTCATGGCCTGCCAGTATCACCCTGAGTTTTTATCGAAGCCGAATTCGCCACATCCCCTTTTCCGCGGCTTCATCGCCGCTTGCCTGGCCAATTCGGAGTAATGTGGCCGGTTCTTGAATTCTCAAAAAACAATGCTCTTACCTTGCATTCTTGAACCATACCCTCTTGCCCTCAACCCACGCACCGCGTCGCCGAAAAAACTCGCCCAGCTCCGGCGTATAACAGCCCCATGGTTCGGGGTTTAGCTCGAAATAAATCTCGCCCGTCCTGGTCACGATGTTCTCGAAACAATCATCAAGGAAGAAATCCCATTCCTTAATTCCCCAAACATCATCAGAACCGTGCGAATTAAAGCAGACGGCAAAGCCGGTCAATAAATCGAATCGGCGTCCAAGTTCCGGGAGCGGCTGGAAGGGCTCGATACGCCAGACGCGGCGCTGCATCTCGAGCATCTCGAACATTTCGGCATACATCGGCGGCCAGTTCAGATCCAAACCCATGACGCTGTGGCCAAACTGCTTGCAGACAAACAGGAAGTAGCCGGCACCGCTCCCAATATCCAGAACGCGTACAGGCCTTCGCCGGTCCATCTGCAACGATCGCGCCTGCCTGATGGCAAGGTCGAGCCACTCCTCCGCACCGACATATTTCGGCCAGCCTTTCTCATCCCCCGGATTGGCGTATTTAGAACGGATCCGATCGAACCCCTTTGATTCAAGGTCGCGAACCAGCTCTCCAACGTTCAACGGCCGGCGCCACCGGTAAAAGGCATTAAGAAAGCTGTCCCACGCCTCCCCGGTGCGAAGCTTGTCTATCTTGCGCGACAGTTCCACAATAAATAATGGGAGATGACCAATTGTGACACAGGAGTCTGGCCCGTGATCTTGGCAGCCGCCCACGTCGCACTATTTACTTACTCAACAATCTGCAGCACAACTTGCTGGCCCGACCTTGAAGCGGCAGCGTTTAGAACGTTTCGCATGGCCGTGATCGTATGACCGCTGCGGCCGATCACTTTGCCCACATCGGACTTTCGCATTTCAACTTTGAAGATTAGTTTGCGGCCCTGCTCCACCTTAGTCACGAGAACTTCCTCAGGTGCATCAACTAGCTGCCTGACGACGAACTCGAGAAAGGTCTCCACTGGGATTTACAGAGTGGGGGCGGGAGCGGCGGCAGCCTTTTTACGTGCCTTCAAAATCATGCTTGCTACGGTGGAGCTCGGCTGAGCTCCATGCCTCACCCAATAATCGACGCGAGCAAGGTCCAGGCGAAAGTTTTCCCCGGTCTCGCGAGGATCATAGTTGCCGATAGCCTCTATGAATTTGCCGTCGCGCGGGCTGCGCTTGTCTGCCACAACAACACGGTAAAAAGACCGGTTTTTGGTTCCTTCTCGCCTTAATCTTATCGAAACTGCCATAATTCAATATTGAGAGCAATGTCCCATCTTCTGTCCCTATCTTCCATTCGTTCCAGCCCTCGGGACCCGAGCTAGCATCTTCTTCATTTGGCCCGCGTTCTTCATTAGTTTTCTCATCTGGTTGAACCTTTGAAGAAGCGTGTTTACCTCGGTGACTGAAGTCCCGCTGCCGCGAGCGATTCGCTGCCTCCTCCTGGCGTTCAGGACATCCGGGCTCTTACGTTCACCCGGCGTCATGGAGAGCACGATCGCCTCGATTCGCTTCAGTTGTTTTTCGTCAACCGAAAAGCCTTTCATATTACCCATCCCGGGGAGCATGCCAAGGATATTTTCAAGCGGCCCCATTCGCCGCAGCATCTTGAATTGCGCAAGAAAATCGTTGAAATCAAAGCTCGCCGTCCTAATTTTCTTCTCCAGGCGAGCCGCCTCTTCTTCGTCAATCGCTTCGGCCGCTCGCTCAACGAGACTGACGACGTCGCCCATGCCCAAGATTCGGCTGGCCAGACGCTCGGGATAAAACGGTTCGAATTGCTCGATCTTCTCACCTACGCCCGCAAACTTGATTGGCCGGTGGGTCACCTCCCGCATGGAAAGCGCCGCACCACCGCGGGCATCACCATCGAGCTTGGTGAGAACGAGTCCCGTGAGTCCAAGCGCCTCGTGGAAATGTGTCGCAACGTTCACCGCCTGCTGCCCGGTCGCGGCATCGCACACCAATAGAATCTCCTGCGGCTCCAAAACGTCCCTGAGGCTTTTCAATTCGTTGACCAGAACTTCATCGATTTCGAGCCGGCCCGCGGTATCGAAAATCTGGACATTGCCGTTCTGCGTTTCGGTCCATCTCAACGCCTCTCTGCCGACGTCAATCAAATCAGTCCGGCCAGGTTCAGGCCGAAATACCGGTACGCCGACCTGGCTCGCCAGCGTCGCCAATTGATCGATGGCCGCAGGTCGTTGCAGATCGCATGCAACAAGCAAAGGGGATTTTCCCTGTTTCTTTAAGTACAGAGCAAGCTTTGCCGCAGAGGTCGTTTTACCGGCGCCGTGCAGACCTATCATCATAATCCGAGCGGGCTTGTTCAGGTTCAAAGGCTCGTTGCCGCCACCCAGAAGGTGGGTTAGCTCATCGTGAAAAATCTTAACAATTTGCTGCCCGGGCGTCACGGAACGCAAGACTTCCTGACCCAGCGCCTTGTCCTTCACCTTCGCGATGAAATCTTTGGCGACCTGATAATGGACGTCGGCCTCCAGCAGCGCCAAGCGAACCTGCCGCAAGGCGTCATTGATATTCGTCTCCGAGATGGTCCCATGACCGCGGAGATCCTTGAAAATGTCCTGGAGTTTGTCTGAAAGCTGTGAAAACACGGTTATGTCCCTTGAGTGGCAGCCTGTTTACCGGCGGCCGGCGCTGAAGGATCCACCGTGAAGTTCCAACGTGTCTCCAGCTTTCGCCCCTTCACCTTCGCTGAGAGTATGACTGTGTATGTTTTCGGAACCAGGTTCTGGGTAAACTCGTAAGATACCAGTTTCGTCGCCGGATCGTACTTTGCGGGCACGGAACCAAACCCGCTGATCCGCATCTCCACGGAAGTGGGTTCGACTTCACCCATCGACGCAAGGTTCGCCTTGATCACCGGTCGGGTGTTGGCAATCTTTTCGTCATTCAACGGCTGAGTCACCATGGCGGCGGAGGCCAGCTGAGCGGCTTCTACACCGGAACCTACACCATCGTTGTTGCCAAAATTAACGGCCACCTTGAAAACGTCCGGATGCATGGACTCGATCGCATAGCGCCCAAGCTGATCAGCAGCCGCATCGATTCCCATATGTTGGCCATAGACCGTGAATAAGGCCTGATACCCAGACTCCATCGCCATTTTACGAACCACTTCATTGTGCGTGCCGTAGGGAAAAGCAAACGCGACAATCTTGATCCCAAGCTTTTGCTCAAGAATATCCTTTGAACCGTAAATCTCGTTGTGCAGCCAGGTGTTATAATCCTGGCCCTTGGGGGCATGGCGAAGGTCATGATGCGAGATTGTATGGCTCTCAATGTCTATGCCCGCGTCACGCATCTGTTCGAGCTGCGCCCATGTGATCGATTTGCCGCCCACGCCGACATAATTCGTATAGATAAACATCGTGAAGGGATACCCAAATTCCTTCAAGATCGGCCAGGCAACCGAGTAGCCGGACACATAACCGTCGTCAATCGTTATCACGGCGCTCTTCGGCGGAATCGATTTTTCTCCCCGGCGCCAAGCCAGGAAATCCTTCATCGCAACGACCTCGATGCCGTTATCCTTGAGCTCCTTCATCTGCGCGCGGAATTCCGCCGGCGCAATTGCCAGGCTGTCGCGTGGGTTATCTTCGAACCGGTGATAACAGAATACAATCACCCTCGCGGACCGATCGATCGCCGGCGCCGGTGTCGGAGTCGCTACCGCGACTTTCGACGGCGTCGGCGACGCGGCAGGGGCCGATTTTTCGTCCAGTTTTGCGAGAGTTGAACTTTTCTTACAACCCGCCACGATCAGTGGCAGGACAAGCAGCAATGGGAGAATACGACGAGACATACCGATCACTTCAGCGCGCAGATTATCACGTTCTAAAAAATTATAAAGCACGGGAATTTAAAACAGCAGCGCGGAGCGGAGAGTCCTCGTTTTGCTTCCTGGCTTTGTTTTAAATTCCAAGATGTTCAAAAGTTTGATCGATGTAACGGAAATGTTGTTCCAGCGAACAAAGTTTTTCCAGCTCGGCCGGCGGAACCATCGAGGTGATTTCGGAAATTTTCTTCACCTCAGTTAAAAAGTCCGTCTGGCCCTGCCAAGTTGCCATTGCGGCGCGCTGAACCGCTTCGTAGGCCGGCTTGCGCTCAAGCCCCCGCCTGGTCAGTTCCAACAGGATTGTCTGGCTGAAATAGAGACCTTTTGTGATCTCCAGGTTCTTCCGCATATTTTCCGGGTAGATCTGAAGACCCGCGACAAGCTCGGTGAGAATCGCCAGCATGTAGTCCATCAGAATACACGAATCCGGCAGAATGATTCGCTCCACGCTGCTGTGGCTGATGTCCCGCTCGTGCCACAAGGCCACATTTTCAAGTGCCGCTACCGCATTTCCACGGATAACCCGCGCGAGCCCACTCAGTCTTTCCCCCGTTATCGGATTTCTCTTGTGGGGCATCGCGGAACTTCCTTTTTGTCCCGGACTGAAATATTCCTCCAGTTCCAGTACTTCAGTTCGCTGCAAGTGCCGGAACTCCGTGGCCCACCGATCGATACTGGACGCGACCACGGCCAGATTCGCGCTAAATTGGCCGTGCCGATCGCGCTGAATGACCTGGGTCGACAACGGTGCCGGTTTCAACCCGAGTTTTTCGCAAACTCTCGCCTCCACCGCTGGATCGAGGTGCGCATGCGTCCCAACGGCACCGCTCAGTTTGCCGACAGCAATTTCTTCACGAGCCGCACGGAGCCGATACTCGGCCCGCCCAAACTCATCGTACATCAGCGCCATCTTCAAACCGAACGTGATCGGCTCGGCATGAACGCCGTGGCTGCGCCCGATCATGGGCGTGTACTTGTGTTGGCGAGCCTTTCGGGCGATCACATCCCTCAGTTCGGCAACATCTTCCAACAGGAGGTCACATGACTGAACCAACTGTACCGCAAGCGCCGTGTCGAGTATATCCGATGAGGTCAGCCCTTGGTGCATCCATCTCGCCTCAGGACCAATGTACGAGGCGACGTTTTCAAGGAACGCAATGACGTCGTGATGAGTCCTTTTCTCGATCTCCAGGATCTCCAAAACCGAAAACTTGCCCCGATCACGAATGACCCTCGCGTCGGCTTCCGGTATCAGACCACGCTCCGCCATGGCCTCGCAAGCTAAAGACTCAATTTCCAGCCAGATCGAGAACTTCCGCTCATCACCCCAAATCTCCAGCATCCTGGGGCGGGAATACCGTGAAATCACGCGGTGACGTTAAAGCGCTCGGAAAAGTTGAAAAGGACTTTCTGCCGGAATCTGCGGAGTTTGAAATTCAAGCTGCAATCAACGAACCCGAGCTCTCACCTTGCGGCCGTTGTTCATCAGGCTTACTTGCCCGGAAGCAAGAAGGTTGGCCACCGTCGCAACGGTCTCCTCTTGGGATTCCGAATAGGAACTAACTGCTAAAATCAAATCACCAAGGCACAAAGGCCGATTAGTTAATTTACGTCGCTTCATAATTAAAACCTTCTAAATATTTCCTTCACCTCTGTGGCAGGGCTCGCGTCGCCACCCTTCCCTCAGACCGGTATCAATTTATATACGTTCGAAGCTATAGACCCGGTTACTATTCCGAATGTTTAAATTAATTCTGAAAAGGCCCTTCCTGATTTTGGTTGCACAAAACGCTGCCATGGCCGATTCATTGCCCGATTTCGCCCTATGGACTGGATCTTAAAATTTCTTGACATCATTCTGCATCTCAATCTCTATCTTGCCCAGCTCGCAGGTAGCTATGGCCCCTGGATCTATGCATTGCTTTTTTTGATCATCTTTTCCGAAACCGGTTTAGTGGTGACCCCCTTTCTCCCGGGAGATGCACTGTTATTCACGGTCGGGACGTTGACGGCAGAATATGGTCCTCTGAATTTGCCGCTCATTCTCGTCCTGCTCACGGTCGCCGGAATTCTCGGCCACATTACGAACTACTGGATCGGGCAAAAACTCGGCCAGAAACTTTTCAGCAATCCGCAGAGTCGCATATTTAACAAAAGGCATCTCGACCAGACGCACGCTTTCTTCGAACGGCACGGCGCGAAAACAATTATGCTTTCACGGTTCCTGCCCTTAATTCGCACGTTCGCCCCATTTGTGGCCGGAATGAGCTCCATGAGTTACAAGAAATTCTTCTTGTACAATGTTGTTGGAGCATTCGTCTGGGTCTTTGGCATCGTTCTGCTCGGACATTTTTTTGGAAATCTCCCATACGTGCAGAAGAATTACTCTGTCGTTATTCTAGCCATCATCGTCATCTCCCTGATCCCTCCCGGTGTAGAAATTTTGCGAGGCTGGCTAGTCCGATCGAAAGCCAAAATTTAGTTCCACAAAGTCTACGGTCCTAATTTCTTGGATCTTACATAGGTTTACACGCTTAATATAGAGTTACTTTGGCGCGGTTTTCCGCCCCTCGGAATCCGGACCGCTCAATATTCCTGGCCGCCAAAGGCGTGAAGCCTATATGATTACGTGTCATCGTAGAATTTTAACAGCTGTCCCCGACCCACCTTCCATCGGCCGCGATTTTCTCGAACTACACGCGTTTAAGTACTCGCGGCGATCATAAATCTTCACCAGCGCGACCGGGAGGAAAACGATTCTCGAACGATTCGCTCTCGCCAGAAGCGCTGGCAAAAAAAACCCTCCTCGTTCCCTCGTCTCTTACTCCTCTACTCATCCTCGTCCTCGACTTTTCTTCTTACCCGGTCCGCGTTTTCCTTCCGCGGCCCTCTTTTTGCTTCTTCCTTCTTTGCGGTTTATTGAACATCAGCAGGTCATGTCATGAGCGCTATCGCCACGATTCAATCGGAGATTGAGCAACTGGGTCGGGAAATTTTTGGCCTCATCGACAAGGACCGCCGAGGCCCAAGTCTCTTTGGAGATAAAGATTTCCGTGGCCGTTTGATGGAATGGTCAATGCGAGACCCGGTATTTAAGACCCAGATGTTCAGGTTCGTTGACGTCCTGCCGACCCTGACCTCGTCCGATGATGTCGTGAAGCACATGATCGAATACCTGGGCGACGTCAAGACCCCTGTCTCATCTCTTCTGCGCGGCGCCCTCACCGTCGGGCGATTGGTTCCAGCCGTTCCTGCCGCCCTCATCCGCGAAAACGTCCTGGCGATGGCAAAGCTTTTCATCAGCGGCCGGGATGGAAAGACCGCTTTCCCGAACCTTCGGGGAATCTGGAATGAGGGAGCGCGCTTTACGGTCGATATCCTGGGCGAAGCTGTCGTTAGCGAGCGCGAAGCCGACGAATGCGCGGCCCGCTACCGCTCACTTCTCGATTTTCTAACCGACGCCACTCACGACTGGAAAGTGGAGGGCCCGCTTGCCCCGAGTGAACCGCCTCTGGTCAATATTTCGGTAAAGATTTCGGCTCTTTGTGCTCGAGTGCAGCCTTCTGACCCAGAAACCAGTATCGACGCAATCATGGGGCGCCTGAAGCCCGTCGCGATTCGCGCCCAAGAGCTAGGCGCATTCATCAACCTGGATATGGAGCATTACGGGTTGAAGGAGGTCACCCTGGATCTTTTTAAGAAGCTCTTGAACGAACAGGAACTCCGTGATTATCCCCACTTCGGTTTTGTCATCCAGGCTTATCTGCGCGACTCTCAGTCGGATACCGAAAAAATGCTGGATTGGGCGCGCCGCCAGGGTCGTCGATTCACAATTCGCCTGGTCAAGGGAGCCTATTGGGACTTCGAGACAGTCGTTGCTGCGCAAAAGACCTGGAAAGTCCCCGTCTATCTGACAAAGCCGGAAACTGACGCCAACTATGAGCGGATCACCCGCTTGCTCCTGGATAATCGAGACGTCGTTTATCCGGCGATTGCTTCCCATAACGTGCGCAGTCTCGCCCAGGCGGCAGTTTATGCGCAGAAACTCGGCGTCAAGCCCGGCAACTACGAATTCCAGACGTTGTACGGCATGGCGAGACCGATCAGGCGGGCGCTCGTCAAGCTCGGCTACCGCGTGCGGGAGTACTGCCCAGTGGGAGAACTTGTTCCGGGAATGGCCTACCTCGTTCGCCGGCTCCTTGAAAACACATCGAACGAAGGATTTTTAAGGGCAAAATTTGGCGCAAAAGCGCCCATTGCCGAGCTTTTGACCGACCCAGCTTCCCATCTCCCAAATGACAGGAAATCGACGCAAGACAACGGCGCATTTGCAGAAACGGCAAACTCGCATTTACGCACGCGGGCCGATCGACCCAATAAGGAGCCTCTCTTCGTTAACGAAGCCCCAACTGATTTCACCATCTCCTCTGCGAGAAGCGGGATGAGTCAGGATCTCGAAGTGGTCCGTGCCAAGCTCGGACAATCGTATTCACATGTCATCGGGGGTAGGCCTGTGGCAGGATCTCAGCAAGCAGCGTCGATCAATCCGGCCGCACCGAAGCAGGTGATCGGACACTTCGCACTCGGTACGACAATGGATGTGGTTAGTGCGGTGACCGCCGCGCGGACCGCCTTCCCTGGTTGGAGCAGAACCTCCGCGGAAGAGCGCGCTGAATTTCTTGAACGCCTGGCCGCCCAATTACGGGCCAGCCGCTGCGAACTAGCCGCCTGGGAGGTTTTTGAGGTTGGCAAAACCTGGTCGGAAGCCGATGCGGACGTTGTGGAGACGATTGACTTCTGTGTCTTCTACGCGCAAGAAATGCGTCGTCTCGGTCGCGGTCGCCTGACGCAGAGCGTGCCAGGTGAAATCAGCACCGAGAACTATGTCGGGCGAGGAGTCGGCGTTATCATTGCGCCTTGGAATTTTCCACTCGCCATTCTCTGCGGCATGACGGTCGCAGCGCTGGTCGCCGGGAATACGGTCGTAATCAAACCAGCGGAACAATCCTCTGTGATTGGAGCGCTTTTCATGAACCTCTTACAGGAAGCCGGCTTACCCGACGGCGTAGCCAATCTGGTCTTCGGCACCGGAGAGGACGTGGGGTCGCTCTTGGTCGCTCACCCGGACGTCGACTTGATTGCGTTCACAGGTTCGCGCGAGGTCGGAACATCGATCTGGCAAATGGCCTCGGTCACGCATCGTGAGCAGCGGAACTTGAAAAAGGTGATCTGCGAAATGGGCGGCAAAAACGCGATGATCATCGATAGCGATGCGGATTTCGACGAAGCCGTTCTGGGCATTCTTCATTCGGCCTTCGATTTCCAGGGGCAGAAATGCTCAGCACTATCGCGCTTGATCACCGTGCGCGACGTCCACAAACGCTTGGTTGCGCGGCTGATCGAAGCGGTCGCCGCGCTCAAGATCGGGCTTCCGGAACGGCCAAATACAGACATCGGCCCCGTTATCGACCGGGACGCGTTTGAAAAGGTCCAGGGATACATCGAGCACGGCAAACGCGAACATCGCCTCGCCTGCCAGGCACCGCTCCCGTCCGGCCTTGAAGGCTATTTCATCTCACCGGCGATCTTTACCGAGGTCGAATCAAGCGCGCGTCTGGCGCAGGAAGAAATCTTCGGCCCCGTTCTCGTCGTGATCCAGGCGAAAGACTTGGGACAGGCAATCCAGATTGCCAATGACACGCCGTTTGCTCTAACGGGTGGTCTCTACTCGCGCAGCCCGCAAAGCATCGCTCGCGTGCGTTCGGAGTTCATGGTTGGAAACCTCTACGTCAATCGTCCCATCACCGGCGCCATCGTCGGTCGCCATCCATTCGGCGGATTCAAGATGTCCGGCGGCGGAACAAAAGCCGGCGGCCCTGACTATCTGCTCAATTTCATGTTTCCCCGGGTCGTAACAGAGAACACGGTACGACGCGGCTTCGCACCAGAAACAGAAACCTTTGCGCGATAGAAAGGGCGGCTGAAGGGGTGGAGTAATGGAATGATTCTTCGCTGTTACCGCAACGCCAAGCTCGAAATCGCACGCTTCCAACTTCTTGATCTCCCGAATTCCAGGGCGGATTTCACGCCTCCATTGGATTCACAATCCCGTACAGCTCCACGGTCAGGTATTTGCCATCCTTAATCACATCGTCTTGGAGCAATCCTTCGCGTTTCATTCCTGCTTTTTCCATCACGCGTCTGGACGAAACATTGCCAACAAAATGCCTCGCCGAAACTTTGTGATACTTCAGAATGTTAAAGCCGTATTCCAGTAACGCCCTCGCCGCCTCTGTACAATAGCCGCGGTTCCAGTGTTCGGTCCCAATCCAGTAACCGAGTTCTGCAGAATTGAACAAGCCGACCTTGCTCAACGAAATGGCTCCGATCAGAACTCCGTTTGCCAGACAGATCGCGAAAACGACTCCGTGTCCTTCATAGAAGCCGGCCTGATGCGTCGAAATCCAGGACTCCGCTATCCCATCCTCGTATGGATAAGGAACAAACAACGTGGTCTCATAGATTTTGCGATCGCCGGCGAGAGCCTTGACCCGAGGTGCATCGGTCAGGGTAAATGGACGCAGGATGAGACGCTCCGTGTGAATCGTTTCCTGTAACAACAACATGCAGACAACAAAGTAAGCGAAGCCTCCTGGCTTTGCATCCTCGCGCGTAAGCAAAGCCTCCCGGCTTTGATATTTCGGGACAGGACACGACCCCGGGACTCCGGACGGCCCGGTTCAAGCCAGAAACAACCCTAACCTGAAAAATAAATCGGACGAGATCGCTTCCAAAAAGAAACTTTGACAGCTACTATTGATTTCGTCATTCGAAGGAACCCCCATGCCCCTTCTAGGCTGCATCGCAGACGACTTCACCGGCGGAACTGATTTAGCGAATAATCTGGTAAAAAGCGGCTTCCGAACCGTTCAGACGATCGGGATACCCAAGTCGCCCGTGCAACTGAATGACGTCGACGCCGTGGTAGTCGCCCTCAAAACCCGTACTTGCCCTCCGGAGCAAGCGATCGGCGAATCAACCAACGCTCTGGATTGGCTGAAATCGCTCGGCTGTCTCCAGTTTTATTTCAAATACTGTTCGACGTTCGACTCGACTCCTAGCGGGAATATTGGACCGGTTATTGAGGCGCTTTTGCGAGGCATCGGAGAATCACTCACAATTGCCTCTCCCGCGTTTCCGGACAACGGACGCACCGTCTACCGCGGGCATCTCTTCGTTCATGACCAGCTCTTGAACGAGAGCGGCATGCAGAATCATCCGCTCACCCCAATGACGGATCCGAACCTCGTCCGTGTGCTAAAAGCTCAAACGAATCTTGCAGTGGACCTGATCCGCTTGGATCTCATTCGACAAGGCGAAAAAGCGGTCTCGGATGCGCTGGAAATGAAGGCATCGCAGACTCCGACCGCAGTCATTGTTGACGCGACATCTAACGATGATCTCGCGGTATTGGCCGGCGCGGCGAGGAACCTCAAACTGGTTACAGGCGGCTCCGGCCTCGCCCTTGGGCTGGGCAAAAATTTCGGATTACAAGGGAGGAAGGCCGCCAGCTCGATCGCCCCGCCTGGCCGTCGCGCGATCCTGGCCGGAAGTTGTTCGCGAATGACTCTCAAGCAGCTCGAAATTGCAAAGAAGGTTTACCCCCACTTCCGGGTCGAGCCAGGCAATCTTGATTCCCAATTTGAGAGCACGCTCAAAGCTGTTTTGGATTGGGCCGCGGAACATCGATCCGATCATGACCCCCTGCTCGTGTATACCAGCGCCGCACCGGACGAGATAACAAAGAATCAAAAAACATTGGGTGTCGAACACGCCGGGGTTCTTTGCGAGACGTTTCTAGCGTCGGTCGCTTCAAACTTCGTCGACGACGGCATCACCCAACTGATCGTAGCCGGCGGGGAAACGTCCGGGGCCGTAGTAACCAAGCTTGGTCTCGATCATTTGCGGATCGGACCGGAGATCGATCCCGGTGTGCCTTGGACCCTGGCTTCAAGCGGTCCCCGGGAAATTGCCCTGGCACTGAAGTCAGGAAACTTCGGATCGGAAAAATTCTTTGTGAACGCCTGGCAGCTTCTCGGATCATGAGCATGAATACCGAACAAAAAGTCCGGGAGCGCATCGTGGAAATCGGAAGTAGTCTTTACCGGCGCGGGCTGAGTCCCGGAAGCAGCGGAAACATCAGCGCCCGAACGGAGGATGGCTGGATATTGACTCCGACGAATTCATGTCTTGGGGAGCTCGATCCGGCCAGCCTCTCCAAGTTGGATTGGAACGGAAATCTCGTATCCGGATCAAAGCCGAGCAAGGAATATTTCCTGCACCTCGCGATGTATCAAAAGCGCCCCCAGAGCGGCGCGATCGTGCATCTTCACAGCAGCTTCGCGGCGGCAGTCTCCTGTCTGGATGAACTCGATCCATCAAGTTGTATCCCGCCGATTACGCCTTATTTCGTGATGCGCGTAGGCAAGCTTCCGCTGATTCCCTATTTTCGCCCGGGCGATAAAGCATTGGCGAACGAGATCGCGAAACACGCCGGCAAACACGCTGCTGTGCTCCTGGCAAACCACGGGCCGGTGGTGTCCGGCAATGACCTGGATTCCGCTGCTTACGCGATGGAAGAACTAGAGGAAACGTCGAAATTGATGCTGCTCCTGCAAGGCCAAAAAATCCGCACCCTGAACGAATCACAAATAAAAGAACTATGCGAAACCCTGGGCGCAACCTGGGAATCCTGACGAAGGCTTAACCCTCCATCCCCAATCTCCCACCACTCCACCACTCCACCACTCCATCCCACTCCACCACCCTCCATCCCTCCACCACTCCATTCCTCCACCACTCCTCCTCTCGCCGTGCCACGATTCAACGCTAACCTCTCCTGGCTATTCCAGGAATTGCCCTTCTTCGATCGATTCGGAGCCGCCGCGAAGGCCGGCTTTAAAGGAATCGAAATCCTTTTCCCGTACGATCAACCCTCAGTCGAAATCCGATCCGCGCTTCTCGCGAACGGTCTGGAAATGGTACTGCTCAATTCGCCCCCCGGAAACTTTGCTGCCGGCGATCGCGGCATCGCCGCGGTTCCAGGCCGGGAGAAAGAATTTCGTGACACGTTTGAGCAGGCGCTGACCTACGCGGAAACATTGCAGTGTAAACGGATTCATATCATGTCGGGCGTCGTCAAAGAGGCGGAAAAGCCAGAAGCTCACCGCACGTTTTTAACTAACCTCGAATATGCGCTCGAAAAAGCTGGGAACTCCGGGCTGTCTATCCTCATCGAACCCATCAATACGCGGGACTTTCCGGGATATTTCCTCGCCACGGTCGAACTCGCGGACGCAATCCTTCAGGAGCTTTCCGACCCTGCACTGAAGATACAGCTCGATTGGTATCATGCCCAGATCATGGGTGGAGACCTGACGCGCAGGACGGAAAAGTTCTTTCCAAAAATCGGGCATTTCCAGCTCGCTGGAGTTCCCGACCGGGCCGAACCGGATCGAGGCGAAGTGAACTATTCGCATCTGCTCCATTTGGTGGACGCCCTGCACTACGAAGGATGGGTTGGTTGCGAATATCGACCAAAAGGCCGGACCGAAGAAGGTCTGGGATGGCTACATCAACCGCTTTATGCCTAAACCAAAGAAAATAGGATTCGTTGGGCTTGGCGCCATGGGAATGGGAATGGCGACTCAACTACTAAAAAAGGGCTTTCAGGTCGCGGCGGTCGATACTCGACCAGAAATCAAAGAACGTTGGTTGGCTGCCGGGGGAGATTGGGGTGACACTCCCGCGGAAGCTGCGGTCGATGCGGACCTGTTTGTTGCCATGGTCGTCAATGCCGAGCAAGTCGATTCGGTTCTGTTTGGCGAAAAGGGAGCGCTAAAAAATCTTCGCCAACAAAGCGTGGTCATTGTGACGAGTACCGTTTCACCGGTGTACAGCCGCGCGCTTGGAAAACGTCTCGCCGAAGCGGGTTATTTGTTCATCGACGCACCGGTGAGTGGAGGGGTAATCGGAGCGGAATCGGGCGGCTTGTCGATCATGGCTTCAGGAAGTGATGCCGCGTTCGAGACAGGCGAACCCGCACTTAGTGCGATGGCTGCGAAGATCTATCGCATAGGTACGGAACCTGGCCTGGGTTCGATCGTCAAAACAGTCAACCAGCTTTTGGCCGGTTCCCACATCGCGCTAGCGGCTGAGGCGATGGCTTTTGGAGCTCGTGCCGGAGTCGACCCAAAAGTGCTTTATGAGGTGATCTCGAACAGCGCCGGCTCTTCGTGGATGTTTAATAACCGCGTCCCGCACATGCTGACCGGTGATTTCACGCCGCTCAGCGCCGTGAACATTTTCGTGAAAGATCTCGGCATCGTGCTGGACGTCGCTAGCGAATTAAAGTTCCCGCTGCCCATAGCCGCCCTCGCCCACCAGCTTTTTTTGGCAGCAGCTTCCGCAGGCTACGGAAATCAGGACGATGCCTCAATCGTAAAGCTGTTCGAAAAAGTAAGCGGCATCTCTGTCGCACAGAAATAGCGGGAGAGACGTGTCGGCGGATAGGCGTATCGGTGGGTCGGCGTGATCGAAGGTTATCCTTCGATGGATCGGGTCAGGGTCCCGCCTGACAGGCGCGGCGCGCCGGAAGAACGTTGTCGCGGGGTCCGGCTTGACACGTCGCCAATGCCTCGCTCTTCTACCGGCCCGCTCCGAATCCACTTTCCAAAACCTTCGCGTGCTTCGCTGCCATACAACTAACTGTTTAAGAGGACTTTAAACAGATTTCAGATTTCAGGAATGTGGCTACAAACGAACTTTGAGATAGTTGAGGATCGTTTGCTGGTCGGGTTCAGGCGTGGTGACTTTCTCGAACTCCACGGTGCCCATCGCGATCTTTTCGCGGCGGATCGCCGCCAGGCGCTCGATCACGTTCCGCACTGTCCACTGTCGATCTTTGTGGGTGCCATCGGCGGCGAATAAAGGTTCAAGCCGCTGCTTGAGATGCCACTGCAAGTAGTAGGCAAGCGTGCAGAGGAACACGTGACTTCTGATTCGATCATCGGTCTTGTGGTAGACGGGCCGTACTTCGAGTTGCACGGTCTTGAGACTGCGGAACGCCTCCTCGACCAAGCCCAGCTTTTTGTAGGAGGCGACCACTTCGCTCGCAGCCATCTTCTCTTTGGGTACCTCACCACTGACAATGTAACAGCCGTCGAAGAGTTTTTCGGCCACGATCTTGTCTTGGTCAAAGCTCCAGGAGAGCCGTCCATCGAGCACATCCCAGCGGACGAATTTGCCCATCTTGGAACGCTCCAGCACCCGGCCTACGCGTGCTCCCAGCGTCTTTGCGCTCGCGCGGCGTTTTGAGCTGGCGATTCTGTCAAGCTCTGCGCGGGTGCGCTCCAGAAGCCGCTCACGGGTCTTGCCTTCGCGTCCGGCCGTCTGCGGGTTGCGACATAGACAATAGCGCCGCTTGGGCTCTTCGGGATCAAAGACCTCCACGATCTGTCCCTCATCAAAGAGCTCCGCTGTGATGACCTTGCGTTCCAGCAGTTCAACCATCTGGCGATGGGTCAAGGCCGAAATGGTGTGCAGACCTTCGATCCCCTTGATCTTTTCAGCCACCGCTTTGGTAATCATCCCGCGGTCGCCGACAAAGATAATTTCTTTCAAGCCGTATTGGCGCTGCAATTGCGCGATCTTCTCCGGCACCGTGGAGGCGTCCTGAGTATTACCGGCAAAAACTTCGACTCCGACCGGACAACCTTCCGCGCTGCAGAGTAAGGCAATCACCATCTGTTCGTGACCCCGCTTGGCATCCCGATTGTAGCCGAAGGTGACGATGTCGCTCTGGGTGTAGGCTCCTTCAAAGTAGCTGCTGCTATGGAGCCCGCTGTCAAGGCCCCTGATGCGTCTTTTTCCCGGGGGGAATCTGGGTTGAGGGTCAGAGGGGTGTAGATCCTTGAGGCTCAACCCAGATTCCGGACAATAAACACCGGAAGATTTACGCTGTATTTTTCGCGTAAATCTTTCAGTCACTTTTTTTCAGAAACGTTTCCCGCCCGAAACGTGAAGGTTACTCGACCCTCAGTTTAAGCTGCTATCGGTTGGTCCCTTGGTTGGGATGCCAACACTATAACTTATGCAAATGAAGGAGGCGGGAACGAGCGGTACAATCTGGTTATCGGGCAACAAGCCCAGCAGCTACTCCGTACACGCGCCGTTCCCAAAGCAAAATCGATTTTTGTAGCGAAGTGTCATTTTTGGCGTCATGGCTGGTCCAATCGCAGGCCAAGCGCTTCTGCCGTGGCTCGCCCAGTGGACCAACGCCACAGGTCGATTGCCAGGCGCCTGGCAGCTGCCACAACGAGGCGCCGTTTGCCTCGTTTGCTAACCATACTGCGCAGTTTCTTAATCGGCGGATAGTCAGGCTGCCAGCGTAACATCCGCCACACCATCTCGATAAGTGTGTAACGCACCACCGAGTTGCCGCACCGGTTAATGCTGCCTTCCCGCCCCCGACCATTGCTGTTGTGGATGCCGGGGCACAGTCCGGTGTAACTGGCTATCTGGCGACGGTTCAGAAATCGGTCCCAACCACGGATCTCCAGTTCAAGTGTTATCCAGCTTAAAGCTCCGACCCCGATCGGAAGTTTCATACTGACCATGTTCTCGAGTTGTCGGCGGACCTCGCGCTCTTTGGCATCAATCCCAAGCGCCTCCTCTTGCCAATACGCCAGCTGGGAGTCCATCCATTCCGGCACCTGTGTTTTAAACTGCTTCCAGGCCGCTGGACGCCACCAGCCCACGGGGGCCACGATTCCCTGGGTCAGGGCCAGCGCCCGGCCGCGCGCCTCGGCTCGGCGTCGATTGCGGATGAGTTGCTCGCGGTGACGTACCACTGAGCGTTGCTGTTCCCGTTCCGGGCTCGGCACCGCTACGATGCTCATCGCATTCCGGTTACCGCGCAGGTAACTCTCCAAGTTATCCAACAGTGCACGCGCATCCAACCGATCGGTCTTCTGATGTTTGGAGCGTTGGTTCTCTAGGGGTCGGGGTACCACCACGTAATTGACCGCGCCGCATTTGATCAACGCTCGGTGATACCAGTACCCACACGCACCGGCTTCGTAACAGCTGTAAACCTTAATTCCCGCCTTTACCCACTCTTCGACTTGACTCAATAACTTCCACGGGTCCCACTTCTGCGCCGGTTTGGGCGTTGAGCCATCCAGTTGCCGACATTCGGTAACCTGCCGCGCGTGCACGTCCAACCCTAATTTGATCACTTCGGGCTTGGCTTCCGCCTGACCCTCACTACGTTCATTATCGCTATTGTTTTGCATATCGCCGACAGTGTAGCAGCGGGTGTTGCTGCCCTGTCGGCTCATGTTATCTGGTAATGTCGTAGAGCACCAGGTGACCATCCTGGAGATGACGAGTCGCCAAAGTGCGCTGAATCGCGCTCTGGCGTTCCAGGAGCCGATCCATCGGCAGATAACAATGGAGGTCCACATCGACTTTGCCTTCCACGCCCGACAGTTCCCACAGAGCGGTGTTTTTCCACTGGTTGGAGAGCGCCAGTTTGCTGCCGGCATAGATGACGCGTCCGACGATCATCGCCAGGCAATCCTTTACCCAGGCTTCTTTGCGCGAGTAAAGAGCCCGGTCCAGTCCAAGTTCCTTGGCCAGCTCTAGCAGCGCATAGCTGGCTCCATATTCCTTGGAGGCGCGGATCTGGAAATCCTCTGCGGAGCCCTTGGGCACGACGTCGCCGCGGAAGGCAGCTTGCAACAATTGGAGTTGCTCTAAAGAAAGGCCGGTGATGCGGCCGTGGGTGGAGTGTTTGACTTTGCCGTTCTGGCGATAGGAAGAGCGGATGAGGCCGACCGGAGTACCGCGGTGGCGCTGAATTTCGAGATGAAGAGGAAGAGGTTTGCGCTTAATGGCCACCAAATAAGCATAATAATTAGGTATAATCAAGCATAAATGTAAAAATGTATGGCTACAAATGAAATCGCAAATGGCTGCGGATTAAGTACTGAAGCGGTTCTCGCGTCAAATCACAAAAGAAGTCTTGTGCAAACGTCTTCGATTTTCTTTCCGACGTGTTCCGCAACGTCACCGTCACCCACGCTGGGGGCAACCTGCCACGCCGATCCCTATCATCGGAGGATAGCCTCCGATCACGCCGACCCGCCGACCCGCCGCCACGCCGTCACTTCTCTCCCCCTATCCCCGAAACCGCCGCGACTTCTTTCCAAGCGCGCTCTGGACCATGACCAATTCCCCAACGTTCTCGGTAGTAAACAATCCAACCAGTCGACCCGTGTTATCCACGACTGGTAGTGCAGAGGCGTTTGATTCCCTGACCACTTCAAACGCCCTTTCAAGGCTCATCTCCGGAGCGAGCGTGGGAAGCCCCGTCAGCATGACTTCCGTCACGGGCGTGTCGGGCCCTGATTTTCGCAAAGAAACCAAGAGATCGTTTTTCGTCAATAAACCGGCAAACCCGCCATTATCATCGAGCACCGGGAATTCGTGCTGAGAACTGCCAAGCAGGGCATCAATCGCCTGATCCAAAGTCGCTCGATGATTCAACGTGTCGAAGCGAGTCATCATCGCGGTCGACACGGGTAGACCAGACGTCGCGTGCCGCATCTGCACCAGCGAGGATTCACTTTCGGCGCCCATATAAATAAAGATCGCGACCAGCACCAGCAGAGCGGGACCCCTGTAAAACGCCCAAACACCCATCAGCAGAGCCAGCGCTTGTCCAACGGTCGCCGCGATCTGGGTTGCACGCGTGTAACTCAACCTCGTGGCCAGCAGAGCGCGCAGAACTCGGCCGCCATCCAGCGGAAACGCCGGAATGAGGTTGAAGATCACCATCAAGACGTTCGTATAAAGCAGCGCCCAAAGTGCGCTGAATTTTGTCGGATCGAGCACTTCGCGGAAATCAAAATTTCCGGTCAGGCTGATCGCCAATATCAAGCCGGCCGCGATCACCACATTCACCAGAGGGCCGGCGATGGCCACCACTAATTCCTGGGTCGGTTTTTCCGGCATCCGTTCCATTCGCGCAATGCCGCCAATCGGTAACAGCGTGATGTCGGCTGTCTTTATCCCGTACGCCTTCGCGGCAAAAGCATGGCCGAACTCGTGCAAGAGCACGCAAAGGAAAACAAGAAGGAAGAAGATCACAACCTTCAAAGCGCCGCGCGCATCGCTTTGAGCGCCGTAGTAAGAGGCGAGCACGGCAAGCAGGATGAAGAAGGTGACGTGAATCCGAACCTCGATCCCACCGATACGAGCAACTTTAAAAGACCATCTCATTTCCCTGTTGCCAGCATACTAGTGTCTGTCTTCCGAATAGCATGTATTTTGTTGAGACCAAAAACGGGGCGGCAGCGCAGGCCCGCTTAAAGGCCCGGCGGAAGATCTCTCGCGCGGACACGGAACGGACACGGAGCCTTCTTCCGGCAACTTGTGCCGAACCAGCCGATCCCTCTGAATTCCCCTCGCTTCTCCCGGTCGCGTAAAATAACCTCCGTCATGGTAGCCACCCTGAGGTTCAGAGTAACTCCCAACTCCTCCGTCAACAGCGTGGTTGGCGAGGTGAGCGGCGAAATCCGGATAAAAATCCGTGCACCGGCGGTTGATGGAAGAGCGACCGCCGCTTTGGTTGAATACCTCTCAAAACTGACCTCCCTGCCGAAATCAAAGATCGAGATCAAATCAGGCGCAACCTCTCGAACGAAATTCGTGCAATTCGAGGGTATCGACCACGAGGAAGTCCGCCAGCGGCTGGGGCTGGACGCCGAAACGTCTTCCAGACGTGCCACGCCGGTCAGACAGGAGCCTGACCCTACCATCGAAGGATAACCTTCGATCACGCCGACCCGCCGACACGCTCCCCCTTGGCGGCCTCCCAAATCGATGCTAGTCTCCGTGTCCTTCGTATGAACTACAAAGAGACATTGAATCTGCCGAAAACGGAGTTCCCAATGAAGGCTAACCTGACCAGCCGGGAGCCCGAGATTCTCTCTCGTTGGGAAAACGGGAACCTCTACGACCAGATTCAGAAGGCGCGCGAAAACGACCCCGTTTTCGTCCTCCACGATGGACCGCCCTTCGCAAATGGCGACGTTCATATGGGTACTGCGCTCAATAAAGTGTTGAAGGATCTGATCGTAAAGAGCCGTGCCATGGCCGGTTTCAGGGCACCCTTTATTCCCGGCTGGGATTGTCATGGATTACCCATCGAGTTCAAGGTGGTCAAAGAATCCAAGGGGCTTTCTCCGCTCGAGGTGCGCAAAAGATCCGAAGCGTATGCGCGCAAATATATCGATATCCAGAGGCGCCAATTTCGGCGGCTCGGGGTATTCGGCGATTGGGAACACCCGTACCTGACGCTAGACCCTGCCTATGAAGCTGTCATCCTTCGCGTGTTTGCCGAGATAGTGGAAATGGATCTGGTTTATCAGAGCCGGAAGCCTGTCTTTTGGAGCACGGGCGCCCAAACTGCACTCGCGGAAGCCGAGGTGGAGTACAAGGAACGTACCGATCCGTCGATCTACGTCGGGTTCCCGGTTCGGACCGGCCCGGTTGCCGGAAGGGCTTCAATCGCAATCTGGACCACCACACCCTGGACCATCCCCGCGAACCTCGCGATCTCAGTCCACCCTTCGTTTAAGTATGTGGTTCAGGAATTTGGCCATCCTGAACACGCCGCACCAAGGGTGCTAATTTTGGCCGCCGAGTTGGTCGGAAAATTCAGCCAGGAAACCGGCTGGAGCGCGATTGGTGAGCCGCTCGAAATTTTTACAGGTGCCAAGATGGAAAAATGGGTCTGCAGGCATCCGTTCCTGGAACGTGACTCGATCGTTTTGCTGAGCGATCACGTAACGCTCGACGCCGGCACCGGCTGTGTGCATACCGCACCGGGACACGGCGAGGAAGATTACCAGATTGGGATCAAATACGGTCTTCCTCTCCTCTCCCCCGTCGACGACAACGGACGCTACACGGAAGAAGTTGGGGTTCAAGAATGGGTCGGAAAGTATGTGTTTGCGGCCAACAAGGATGTCATTCAGCGACTGGGACAAGTTGGAGCTCTGATTTCCTCGCAAGATCATCATCACACCTATCCATTCTGCTGGCGATCCAAAACGCCTGTGATTTTCCGGGCCGTTGAACAGTTCTTTATCGATGTCAACAGGCTCAAGCCCCAGACTCTTGAAGCAATCGACCAGGTGAAGTGGATGCCGCACTGGGGCAGAAACCGGATTTACGCGACCGTCGAATCTCGTCCAGACTGGTGCATCTCGAGGCAGCGCAGCTGGGGCGTGCCGCTTCCGGTTTTCTACGAGAGTGGTCGGCCGATCCTGAATCCGCATTGGATTCGTAAAGTGGCGGATCTGGTCGAAACTCGCGGCACGAACGTTTGGTATGAATTGGGAGACGTTGAGCTGGCAAAGGAGCTTGGTTTGCCCGAAGCGCTTACAAGACGCAACGATACACTCGATGTCTGGATCGATTCCGGCGTGAGTCATGAAGCCGTCCTTCGGCGACACCCGGCATTGCACTGGCCGGCCGACGTTTACATCGAGGCCACGGATCAGCATCGCGGCTGGTTCCAATCCTCGTTGGTCACCAGCGTTGCCATCAACGGGAAGGCACCCTATCGAGAAGTCCTCACTCATGCCTTCGTCGTGGACGTGGAAAGCAGGCAGAAAATTTCAAAGTCCCAGCAGGGAGGCTACGCGAAGCCAACTGAAGCTGACCATTACGTCGACAAATACGGCGCAGATATCGTCCGATTATGGGTTTCAAGCGTCAATTACGCCGATGAGGTGCCATTCGGTGAGAAGATGTTCGACCAATTGACCGATACCTATCGCCGGATCCGAAACACGCTCCGAATCCTGTTGGCAAATCTCTATGACTTCAATCCGGCGACAGACAAGGTGACGAATCTCACTTTGGTCGATCGATGGGCTTTGTCGCGGCTCCAGCAATTGATCCAGCAGTGCCGGGAGGCCTATCAACAATACGAGTTCCACAAGGTTTACCACGGGATAAACCAGTTTTGTGCCGTCGATCTCAGCAGTCTCTACGTCGATATCACCAAAGATCGGATGTATTGCGACGCGCCGCAGTCGCCACGGCGCCGGGCAACTCAAACAGCAATGTACGAGATCTTCGAGACGCTGGTACGTTTGATTGCGCCGATTCTCGTCTTTTCGGCTGAGGAAGCGTGGGGCTATTTCGGCAGATCCACCTCCGTGCACTTGGAAAAATTTCCTGAGTACGACGATTCGCAAGCCGATCCCACCGCCCTCGAAAACGTGGAGGCGCTTCTCGACGCGCGCTCGATCGTCGCCCAATCAATCGAAACTGCGCGCCAGCAGAAACTCATCGGAAACGCTCTCGAGGCGCACGTCGAACTCTCGCTGCCGGGAGAGCATCGAGTTCATCGGTTGAGTCTAGCTGATATCACGGAATTTTTAATCCTTAGCCATCTCGACCTGGTTGCAACCGAAAGCGTATCGAATGCCGTGGTCAGCAAAACGTCCCACCTGCGGTGCGCCCGCTGCTGGCGCCACCTGCCAACGGTTGGCACACAGGCGGATCACCCAACTCTCTGCGATCGTTGCGCGGAAGTCGTTAGTGAGCTGGCCATCAGCCAATGAAATATCTGATCTTTCTCGGCCTGCCGCTATTCGTGCTGGATCAATTAACGAAATGGCTCGTGCGCCAGAACATCCCGTATGGAGCAGAAATCCCTATCGTTCCGGGATTCTTTAGCCTGGTCCACGCCTCGAATACCGGTGCCGCGTTCAGCATGTTCACCGGCAACAACTACTTTTTTATCGGTTTGGCATTCGCTGCCCTGGCCGTGATCGCGTTTCTCTTGATTCGCGATCCGAAGACTCGAACCCCCCGCCAGCGCCTGACGAACATCACAAAGGTATCGTTGGGACTACTCGCCAGTGGTATCCTCGGAAATTTGACCGACCGAATTCTCCGCGGCGCCGTAACCGACTTTCTGCATTTCTACGTCGGCGAATACGCCTGGCCCTCATTCAACGTCGCGGATAGTTGTATCTGCGTCGCCGCCGGTTTGCTCATTCTGGCATCATTCCAAAGACCGCAACGAGTCCCTGACGTCCGGCGGTAGGAGAAACGTGTCGGCGCGTCGGCGTATCGGAGGGTCGGCGTTTGAGGAGACGCGGATCCCGGCGATCGTTTCCGATACCGATCGCGCAAAGCCGAATGCCCCGTTCCAAGCACAATCTCCTTTGCAATTTAGCCCTTTTGACCTTTCATTGTCTTACCTTTTACGGCCGGTTCCGTAGTGGGTTTTTATTCATATTGTTTCATACGTCAGGCTGCTGCCTTCACAGCAGCCTGACTAGATCCGGTGCAGCGACGAGGGTCGTTGTGCTTTGGTGGCGAATCAGGCTCTCGCGACGATAGGCTCTTCCGAACCCTAGTCACTACAATGATCCCAATCCTCGTCCTTTTCGGCAGTTTGTTGCTCTTCCGATTACTTGGTAATTGGGGCGTGCCCATCCTCGCTACCTGGAAAGACGCAACGATCTTTGCGCTCGCGATCATGTTCTGTTTCACCGCTGCCGCTCACTTCGGTAGGATGCGCGTCGATATCGAAAAAATGGTCAACGCCTCGATGTCGGAGAACTGTCTCCAAAAACCCACTTGTTAGGCGAATTCCATCGTCGCTAGCCTGTCGCTAGCCTGCATCGCTCACAAACCTCTGGAGATTCGTGAGCGATGTAGGTTAGGATGGAAAAGGCATGAAGTTTAACCCTATCTGCGAGGTAGTGATGCTTGCCGCAATCGCGGCGGTCGGGTCGTTGCGAGCCGACTCAACGGAAAACAATAACGGAGCGAAACCCGTCAAATTATTTGTTCGCGAAGTGCCGATCACCGTGCTGGGCAGGACGGTGAAGGTGGCAACTGTTGATCAGCCGGATGGAGTCCATGGATTCAGCCCGGAAAAGTCGGATGGATTCCATGTAGAGCTCGTCAACCAGCTTCCGGTACCGACCTCCATCCATTGGCATGGCCTCATTTTGCCTAATTTGATGGATGGTGTGCCTTACCTGACCCAGGAGCCGATTCCTCCGGGAGGTTCCTACCAATTCGATTTTGCCTTGAAGCAGAGCGGGACTTACTGGATGCATTCTCACTATGGGCTCCAGGAGCAGCAGCTTGCGTCGGCACCGATGGTCATTCGTACGCCCCAGCAATCCAAGCTGGCGGACGCCGAATTCACTGTGGTGCTGAGCGACTTCTCGTTCACCAGTCCACAGGACAAAACTGGGTTTGGGGATTCGAGGTCAGCGGATGGCGGGTGGGCTGGACAACACGCAGGAAATCCGTCTTGAGCCGGAAGAGCCGCTGCCGGATAGACCCGTGCAGCGATCCCTGCCATCTGTTCTTGGCGGCAACATGGCATCCTACACGTGGACCATCAATGGTGCGAGCTATCCCAACCGCAATAGTCTCAACGTCAAACAAGGTGAGCGGGTTGAACTATAATAGTCAACACGAACGAAACTGGAATGTCCCACCCCATGCATCTGCACGGGCATGTTTTCGAAGTCACCGAGATTGACGGGCAAAAAATAACTGGCGCGAAGCGCGATACAATCCTGGTTCCGCCGAAATCCACGATCAAGATCGTGTTTGACGCGGACAATCCCGGTGTCTGGGCGTATCACTGTCACATTGTCTACCATCTTGCAGCCGGCATGTTTACTGTCCTCAAATACGAGGGCGCCGACGAAAAGTTCTGGCAACCCGACAAGACAGAGTTGGAGCTTGAAAATCCACTTGAGCTTGGCAGCGCCGGCGCGCTCAAAACACTCAAAGCCGTGCAGTGATATGCCGGTCCTCACACAAAAGAAACGAGCACCGTGCAAACCGTTGCAACTCCCGGATGATAGGCCGGTGGAGATCGCTCCTGCTTGACTGCGCGTCAAAATAATCATCTTCTTCAAATCACCGTATTCCTGGCGAATGAAGACAAGGCTCTTGATCCTCCTTTGTGTCTCTCTCTGCTGCGTGGGGGAGCAGACTGCAATGTCCCAGGCTGCCCCCTCTCCCCCGACCAACGCGGATTCAGCCGGACGGTGGTTTCAAAAGTATCCCAACCGTAAGTGGAACTGGTACGTATTTAGCGGCGATCCGAATCGAGTGCGGGCCATCGTCCAGGCCGAGGCCAAGAAGCTCGGCACAAAGGCGGTAGAGTTCGGAATGTGGGTGGACGACCGCAAGATCCTGACTACGGCCCTGGGCGACTCGATGACCACCGTACCTGCCACCTCGGACATGCACTATCGCATCGGCGGGATCGCGGAGACCTTCATGTCCACGCTCTTGTTGATGCTGGTCGAGCAGGGGCGGATCTGCCTGGACGAAAAAATCTCGCGCTGGTTCCCGAATCTCTTGGCGGCCGACCAGGTTACAGTGCGGATGCTGGTCGCCGACACGGCCGGTTACATCGACTATGTTACCGTGCAGGACTTCCTGAAACTGCAACTGTCCGAGCCGTTTCGCACCTTTACGGACGAGGAGTTGATCAACTACTCGGTCCGCGACGGCCGGATGAACTTCCTGCCCGGCACGAGCCAGCAATACTCCCACACCGACAACGTCATCCTGGGCCAGGTCATTCAACGGGCCACCGGGCAGTCCATGAAGGAGCTGTACGATCAGAATATCTTTGGCCCGATGGACATGAAGGACACACAGTTTCCGGTGAATCAGGAAATCCAGAGCCCGGTGCTGCACGCATTCACGCTGGATCGCAAGATTTACGAGGATTGCACCTACTGGAACCCGTTCTGGGGCTCGACGCCGGGGTTACCCACCTCCAACATTCACGACCTGGGCAAATGGGGTCCGATCCTCGGGACCGGCCGCTTGATCTCGCCGGCGCATTTCCGGGAGCAGATTGCTCCGACCTCGGTGGGCAAAGGCCAGAACAAGCCCAACCTCTATTTTGCATTTGGATTTGTCGTCTCCAACGGCTGGATCGTGCAAAACCCCAGCATCAATGGCTACAGTGGCGCCTTCGGCTACAACCTGTCCAACGGCGTGACCATCGTCGTCGAGGCCACCAAGAGCGAGACCACCACTACCGACGCGACCGCCTTCGACATTCTCCGCGAGGTCGTCAAGTACGTGACCCCGGCCACGCCTATTAACTTCTAGCTCTAGCCTGCATCGCTCACAAATCCTTAGAGATTTGTGATCGATGCAGGCTCAGGCAGCAGAATTCCCCGGCTACGCCGGAAAATTCGACTGCTTTTTAAAGAGAGAATAGTTATGCAACAGTTTGTCTCAATTCATTTATCTTAAAACAGGCTCTTAAACAGACGCGCAGCGTCTGTTTAAGAGCTTCCTAGCCCGCAATGAGCTCATCGCTTCGACCTTTGCGTGATTTTTGCGGGCTAGCGCAGAATTCCGATCCTGATCCGGAGTAAACTCTCTTCAAATCCTGAACCAACTCGATCATAAGCTTAATGGCTTCATGTGATCATCGCGCAGGTTTTCTGAGTTGTAACGCCCTTGGGGCCTGATCGTGCCGTATCCAAATCAGGCTACGTCGATCGACGCTGGAAATTCCGGACAGAGCTCTGAGTTCTGACGAATGTTCGGCGGCGTTCGAAAATGGAACCGAATGTTTCCGTCCTCCTCGCAAATCCAGACTTCGGACGCCCAGCTCCGAAATACAGAGCAATTTTCTCCTGGCCTTCGAGCAACGCTATTGCGCAATGTTGCCCGCGTTAATGCCCTTGGCCAATTCTAACGTGGCACCGACGGCTCCAACGACGCACGCTTTGCGGTCCACCGCGTTCCTTTCCAAATCCAGCAGCAGCCGTTTGCGGTCCGTACCACCGCCATAGCCGGTGAGTTTACCGTCGGACCCGATCACTCGGTGGCAAGGCACGATGATCGAAAGCGGGTTGCGTCCGTTGGCCAGACCGACTGCGCGGACCGCGGTTGGCTGGTTGATCCGCCGGGCGAGTTCGCCGTAGGAAATCGTGACGCCATAAGGGATTCCTTCCAGCTCCTTCCAGACGCGGCGCTGGAAAGGCGTACCGCCGACGGCCTCCCGGTCGATGCCGACAGAGAAAACCATCCGCCGGCCGGCGAAGTACTCTTCAAGTTGAGCCCGGACCCCTGCGAAGAGAGCATCGGCGCGCTGCCAGCCGTGGCGTTGGGCTTCCGCGGGACCGTGATGATGGTCTTGCATAAAGATGCCGGCCAGCCCGCATTCAGTTCCGCAGAGGCGGATGGTGCCGAGGGGTGAATCCATTTCTGTGAAGTGTGTGCTTTTCATTTTGGAGAGGAGAGGGTGATGTCGTGCAGTGTTTGCCAGAGGTGGAGCGCCGCGTAGGTGCGCCAGGGCCGCCAGGCTGCCGCGCGTTCGAGGACTTGTTTTTCGCTGGGCAATGGCCGGCCCCCCGGCGCAAGTGCTTTACGGACTCCGAGGTCGGAGGCAGGAAAGGCGTCGGGGAAACGGAGCGCGCGCATCGCCACATACTGTGCCGTCCACTCGCCGATCCCGCGTACCCGGCAGAGCGAGGTGATGACCTCGTCGACCGAGGCGGTGAGACCGAAACCCAAATCACCACGCTCGGAAGCCACACCGAGATCGCGCAGTGTCGCCGCCCGCGAGCGCGGCAAGCCAATGGCGGCTATGTCTTCCACACGCGCCGTTGCCAAGTTGCCCGCGGAAGGCGCGAGCCGGTTCAGGCGCGCAAAGGGTGTTGTCACGGCCCGGCCATACTTTGCGGACAGGCGCCCGGCCAGAGTCGAGGCCCCGGTCACGCTGACCTGCTGGCCGAGCACGGCGCGCACCGCGAGTTCAAACGTGCCCCACGCGCCCGGCACGCGCAGGCCCGGATGATTCCGCACGCTCGGGCCAAGCAGCGGATCAGCACCGAGGTGCGCGTCGATCGAGGCGGGGTTGGCATCCAGATCGAACAGGGCGCGAAGCCGGGTCAGGATCGGCCAGGAGACTTCCGCCAGCGCCGCGGGCAGCGTGACATCGAGCCAGTCTTCGCTGGCGGAGCGCCGGACGACAACCCAGCCCGTGTGCTCTCTGACCGCGATGGTGCGTGAGTAGCTCTGCTGCTCGAGATTCACCGCTTCCACGCCCGGCACGGCTCGTCGCGCAAGGTATTCGAGCAGCTCGTTCCACGCCAGTGGCGGCCGGTAGCTGAGTCTCAGCTCCAGCGTCTCCTCGCGTTCGGCCTCACCGCCGCGTTTCGCCGAGCGGCGCAGTTTTGTCGGTGATAGCGCGTAACGCGAATGGAAGAGCGCATTGAAACGCCGCACGCTGCCGAACCCCGCGCTAAGAGCGATCTGCGCCGCCGGCAGCGCCGTTTCCTGCAACAGCTTTTTCGCGAAGAGCAGCCGCTCGGTCTGCATGATTTCCACGGGCGTGACCCCATACGATTGCACCATCAAGCGCCGCAACTGCCGCGCGCTGAACCCGGCGTGACTCGCAAGTTGCTCCACCGAATCCCCCTCGATCGCCCGTTCGCGGATCGCCCCGAAAAGCGCCTCCTCGAGTGATACCGCCGGCACCGCCGGAGCCAGCTCGGGTCGGCACCGCAGACAGGGGCGAAAACCAGCATGCTCTGCCTCCGCTGTCGTCTCGACGAATACGCATGAACGTTTCAGCGGCCGGCGCACCCGACAAACCGGACGGCAGTAGATTCTCGTCGTCTTCACGCAGACAAAAAACCGGCCATCGAAGCGGGCATCCCGCGAGATGAGGGCTTGGTAGCAGTCGAAATCCAGTTTCATGTGTAACGCCACTATAGCGACGCGCAGCAACAAGTGCTCGCCGTTTTCGGCCATGGATATTTCTCGTTCTCGGAAACCAACCTTCCCTTTGTTTTTCATCTTGGGCGTACATTACCCACTCGGGTAAGGGAAGAAGGCAATCCGCAGAGTCCTGATTTATAGGCAGTCCGAAGTGTTCGCTCGAACACGGATTGCGGCAATTGGGGCAAGAAATCCCATCTCAGAAAACTAGTAGCACCCCCGCGGCCGCTGCGTAATAGTCAAAAAGCGTCTGTGCGACGGCGTCAGTAAGGACTACCGATAGAGGTTTCTCTCTCTTGGAGTATTCTGCAAAGCCCGGCAACGAACCGCCTCCGCACGTGCACGAGCGCGAGGACAAGCTCCTACTCAGATAACGGTAACTCTTGACAATTGATCACCAAGTGAGCCGACGATCATCCTTCCAGCGCATGATTCAGAGAGCATTGCGCATCTGTCGGCAAAGCGCATTTATGCATGAGCACGTCGACAGATTTATTGCATGTTACAACCCGGCTCTTCCCAGATTTGATCCTGTTTCAATGTCGAAAAGGTGGACCATGTCCATGTTGACGACAAATGGCCGGCGCTCACCGACGCTGAAAGCGTCCCTGCAGTTTGGACATTTCGAGACCGTTACGCCGGGTGAAATTTAAGATTGTTCGCTAGTCAAAATTTTTTGTTTTTTTGCTGGTCTCGGAAATTCGTTCGGTGTAATGACTTCCGAAAGGGGAGTCATTATATGTTAGAGCCGCAGGTTAGAAGCAAAGGATCTCAATGGATCCGCCGACTCATTGACGCTCATCCGGTCTGGAACCGCACCAAGCTCTCTCAGCACATCGCGCAACGGTGGGAGTGGCGAAATCACGCCGGCCAGCTCAAGGATATGGCCTGCCGATCGATGCTCCTGAAACTGGAGCGAAAAGGCTTGATCAGCTTGCCGGCCCGCCAGAAGCCCTCCAATAACGGCTGCGCATTTCGCCCAGTGACTCCGCCCATGGCCCAGGCGCTTGTTCAGCCGATCGAAAGCCGGCTCAGTATGTTGGAGCCGCTCTGCATCGTAGCGGCGCAGAGCCCCGAAGAGTTGGCTCTCTTTGACTGGCTTTTGTGGCGTTATCATTATCTGCCTTACAGCGGAGTAGCTGGTGAGAAAATTAAGTATTTGGTTTTCGATGCTCGCGCTCGTCCGTTGGCCTGCCTGCTTTACGGGGCAGCGGCGTGGAAGCTCGCAGTTCGTGACCAGCTCATCGGCTGGAGTAAAGCGCAGCGCGAAGTCAACCTGTGCTACGTAGCAAACAACCAGCGTTTTTTGATCCTACCTTGGGTGCGGGTCCAAAATCTGGCTTCCTATTTGTTAAGCGCTTCGCTTTCGATGCTCCCCGCGCATTGGCAGCTCAAGTACGGTCATCCGATCTACCTGGCCGAGACATTGGTCGATGCGAGCGTTTCCGCGGGACCTGCTATCGAGCGGCCAACTGGAGCTGGCTGGGCCAAACTCAGGGCCGTGGCCGTAACGACCGCTCTCGGCTCTCTCGCGTGTCGATCAAAGACATTTATGTGCGGGCGCTTTGCAAGGACTTTCGCCAGCGTCTAACCCAGAGCTTCGGATGATGCTCTTAGAGCACTTACTCCATTTGCTTGGAAGCTGGGCACCCGTCTTCCGCCAAAAGCGCACCTGTGAGCGGGCCATCGCACTGGCGCTCGGCTTGCTCTGCGGCTTAGGACGTCGCACCGTCACACGCGCCATCTGCTTTAACAACCGCCAGCATCAGGACTGGA
>CAVVII010000015.1:0-134534 GCA_963748055.1 uncultured Verrucomicrobiae bacterium
TAGTCGATGGCGATGCTTTCGGGAAAATCGAGGTAAATTTAGAGGCTGACTAACGGAAGGGCTGGCGGGAAGCATTGCTGCAAATGGTTAATAACAATATCTGCGGTCCGGCCGGATTATAATTGTCGCTGTAGATGTCCAATTGTGAGTGCCATCCGGTGGGGTAATAAAGGACGGATGGATTTATCGCTTTTGTTCCTGCACCGGCAGGGGCTAGCCGGACGATCCTCGGAGTGAGGACCGCCCGACCTGCCGTTTGCAGGGCTCCAGTCGGCGCTCGGGTCGCTTCCCAGCGTTGCCCTATCCTCCGCTGAAGCAAATTGAGTTGCTCGGAGAGTTCAAATGTCGTCAAGGAGAGTGTTTCCCGTTTCCGTTTCCCCGGGGGTCTATAGGCGGGGAAAGGGAAACGGCGGGTGATTGGAGAGGTCGATTGAGTTGATAGCCCCTGCTATCCCGAGTCACCACGCCATTGTCGGCCAGTTGAGCCAGGCAGGAGCAAACCGTGGCGGTACGCAGGCCACAAAGCTTGCGCAACTGCTGGACGGTGACGGGTTGATCCAGGCCGGCCAGGATCTGCTCGACGCGCTGGAGAGCCGAAGGTTCAGCACCGGGCTCAGGAACGGAGGAGTATCCGCAGCAACAGAGAGAGCCAATGCTGAACCGGCTTGAGTTAGTTCGAGTGGAATGTGGTCTTGGGAGGGAGCGGCCCTGTGTTCGGTAGACAAGGTCAACTGGGCGCCGCGCCGGCGCATGTAAAGATTGGAGTCACCCCAGCCGTGCAGTTCGCTGGAACCACGCAGGGCTTGGCCGGGGCGAGTGCCGTTGGCATCCTTTCTGGCGTGATGGACGACTAAGACCGCGACCTGGAAAGTTCGTTGGAGTTGGCGCAAGTAGGACAGGAGCCCGGCGATCTGTGAGGCGTCGTTCTCGTCGACTCGATGCAGCCGGATCAGAGGATCGAGAATGAGCAAACGCGGTTGGCGTGCCTGGACGGTGTTGCCGAGCCGTTCCCGGTCCTTAGGAGCGTCCAACCGAAGCGTCGGGGCAGTGATCACCTCGACTGGCAGAGACTGGAAGTCGACATCGGCCGCCGAGCAAATCCCCTCCAAACGCCGGCGCACCACGGCCAGGGAGTCTTCGGCGGGAAACAGCAGTACGGGTCCGGTGCGCCGGACAGCAAAGCGGCGCAGACAGGGAGTCCTGAGGCGACACTGACGGCCAGATCCAGAGCCAGAAAGCTTTTGCAACATTTGGGTTCGCCCCCGAGGATGCCCACGGCTTGGTCGGACCAGAGCCCCTGGACCAGCCATTGGGTGAGCGCCGCCGAGTCGATCGAGAGCTCACTGGCGCGTTGGACAGGCAGTTGGTTCATGAGCGTTTGGGGGTCGGTTTGGGGTCCAGGGAAAAAACCTCGAAGAAGAGCTTTTCATCAATCTGTTCGCGTTCCTGGTGAAGCGCGGCAGCCAACAGATCATTGGCCATGTTCATGAGCAGGCGCAGGTTGCCGGCGGCGTGCTCGCAGAGAGTCTGCAAAAGCGGCGGGTTCATGAGCTTTGGATTACCGGCCATTTTGAGCAGGTGGTTCAAACACTGGAGCAGTTGGGCCGGGGCCAGGGCTTCGGTGCGCAATCGCGCCCGGATGCGACTGGCGATGGGTAAGAGTTGGGCCTCTTCCAAGCGGTGAGCCAGGCGAAGATCGCCGGCCAGGACGGTGGTGAGAATGGAGCGGGAATCCAGCTCGACGCTGGACAAGAGCCGCAGTTCGCTCAAAGCCGAGGAGGTCATTTCCTGGGCTTCATCGATCAGGAGCACCGGACGATACAGAGAGTTTTCGATGTGATGGAGCCATTTTTCCCGTAAAGCTTTGGCGCTGGCCCATCGGTTGTGAGGAGCCAAGGGGACCGAGAACAGGTGGCCTAACTCGCGATAAAAATCGGCCAGCGAGGCCTGGGGCCGACTTAAAACTCCGACGATCACATCGCGCAAGTTGCCCAGGTGCTCGGCCAGGATGCGCAGAGCGGCGCTCTTACCCGTGCCGGGATCGCCGATCGCCAGGGCGAAGCCGCCTTCGCCGATTTGTTGTTCGATGCGCCAGCAGAAGCTCTCGATCGAGGGCGCGCTCCACAAGGCCGAAGTGGGCACTTCGGGTGAGAAGGGGTTGAACTTCAGACTATAAAGAGAGAGGAGTTTTTTATTCATGAGCGGTGTTAGTGTTGGATTGATGCTTGGGCAGGTAAGCCGGAGGCAGTCCGGTGATCGCGTATCGTTGAATCAACTTTTGCAGGAGCGGCGCCATGCTGGAGGGCGCCGGCGATATAGCTGCCGCGGGCCTGTCCAGTGCAGAGCCTTTAGCGGCGCGCTCGCCTTGAGCGTTTTTGCGCTTATCCAGGGGAAAGAGCCGGCAGAGGATGGCACCGGTTTTGGGATCAGCCAGATGAACTTGGCTCAAATCCCAGGAAGCTGCGCGTACACTGAGCCGTTGGAAATGGTGGTAGCGGGAGGGGATCTCAAAACGGATACCCTTCAGGCTGATGGTGCCGTCGGAGCGGCGCTGGGTGCGATCCGCTTCGGCCGTGAAGGCCATCTTAAGTTCGGCGCTGGATGGACAGGGCCGTCCGACGTCGCGGTGGTGGAGGTAACGTTGCAGAGGGGCTTCACTCAGTTCAGAGTGGACGGACCGGTTGTATTCCATCTCGATCCAGGCCAGCGTGGCTTCATTGAGTTGAGCAACAGTCAGATCAGCTACTCCTTCGAGCATCGGTAACAGGCGTCCTTCAACACCGTTCCAGAAGCTCTCCTGCTTGCCGTTCTGGAACGGCGCATAGGGCAGTGTCGTTTCGTGTACAATGCTTAGCCGTGCCAAACCCTCCGTTGTCTCAGCTGCGAGCATGGCCGAGCCGTTGTCGCTCATCAAAGCCCGGGGCAAGGCTCGCTTTTGCAAGGCCTGACACAAACCGTGACAGAGTTCTTCGGCTCCTTCGGCCAGATACCATTGGGCATGGCAGCACAAGCGGGAATGATCATCGATGATCCCCAGCATCAGTGGGTAAACCCAACGGCCTTTATCGAGTAAGACGCGCAGCGAACCGTGATGAAAATCCAGATGCCACAGAGCATTGACATACTCGCTCTCATAGCTGCGGATCTCCCGAGTCTCGATGCGATGCTCGGTGGCCTGGGCGCCGGGACTGTGTACCGGTCCACGGCGTGGGCGCTTGATCAAGCCGTGAACTTTCATGAAGCGCATAACCGAGGCATAGGAAGGAACTGCTGCGCCAGGAGTCGGCTCCTTTTCGATTACCACTGCCAGGTTGTCAGTGTGCAACTGATAGCTCCAGTTGGGATGCTGTCGATACTGGGCAGCAAGCAGTTCGCGCACCTTCGAACTCAAAGCGGGGTGCCCGCCCTGGTCAGAACGGATTTTGCGGCGCAATGCCTGCACAGGATCCTTCTTCGCGTTGCGGGCTGTATAGAACCACCGCTCGATAGTCGAGAGACCAAATTGAACCCGTTGTTCGGTGATGGGATGACGCCATTTTTTGGCGGCTAAGCCTTTGAGTTGCTCCTGCAACTCGCCCCGCTCTGGGGGAGCAGCTAACAATGGGCCGATCACGCTGAAGCGGAAGCGTGCCCATCGCTCGTGGGAACGAGGAAGTCCGGAAGGATTAGACATCGCGCTTTTCATTTTTTTCCCTCGCCGTTGTGGCGATGTCGCAGCTTCTACCACCGCTGCCGGTGTTCAGGCCACCGGCATCCTCTGCGGGAGTTGGAATGAACCTCACATAGCAAGCTCCTTCCAGGCGGTGGGGGTGGTTATCGGCCTCAGGAACTCGAGCACGGCCAGCAGGCGCTCGCGTTCCTCGAGCTCAAAGCTCAACCACAACGACAAAGGCAGGGTCCGCTCGCACGGCGGCGGCATGAACCGGGCCCGGGCGGCTTTCCAGAATGAGCTGCGGACAAAACTATCCAGCCACCATTGGCGCCAACGCTTCAACGTGCGCAAGTCGATCTGCAATGCTTCACAGATCCGACGGACCCGCCCTGGCTTCAGGCCATGAATCATCGTCGTGATCAACACGACCACCAGGCCCGCATAGACCCTTCGCCCCAGGAAACGCACCGACTCCGGGGTTCGCCGTCGACGGCAATCTTCTTCTGCACAACAAAAGCTATAGCGTCGGTCCCATTGCGGACCACCACGAGGTTTGCGATCATAGTCGGCACGATGCAGCTTTCCGAGGCAATAAAGGCAGCCCTTTTGGCACGCCTCCCGGGCCAAATCCGCATCGACTTTCTCCAGCAGCTGGTGTAGCTCTTGATCTGCCAGATGGCTCTGGTACCAAGTCTCTCCGTTCTCATCTTTCACACCTTTGAGATGGAGAGCAAAAGCCCCCTGGGAGCAACCTCCCAGGGGGCTTAATATTTATCAGCCCGCATTGATCATCAAAGCTGAGGGACAGCACGCTTTTCCATCCGCGACCTTGCAGAAAAACCGCTTCATTCTCCCTCGATTTTCGTTTGAACTAGCGCGCTTCGTTGATGCTGCGCAAACTGGGCGCCTACCCATCCAGACAGGCGTCTTGCCTTTTTTGACCACATGCTTTGGCCCACGCACGGAATGTGCCGGATTCGATGGTGTGATTTGCCGAACGACCAGAAAATCGTACAACATCCGCAGCGCAGCGAGCTTTTGCTTAACGGTCGGTTTGGATCCTGGAAAGTCCTCAATCCAGGCAGCCACATGGAACGGTCGCACGGTCGTGAGTTCCAGGCCATGAGCAGCGCACCAATCAAAAAACTGCCAGCAAGCCCGCGCGTAAGCCTGCCGCGTACTGCGGTTACGAATCGTGGAGGAAAAAAATCAATGTAGGTTTCCGTGACTTCGGAACCGGCAGCCGCGATCAGCTCCGGGATCCACGCCTTGGAAGCGCGGGTAACGATCGAAAACCGCGAGATCTCACTCATTCTCGGCAAAAGCGAATCTACGGTAAAAAAAAATGTCCTCGCGAAAAGCAATGCAAAATGTCTTGCGTAATCCAAAAGATTCCGGTACGCCTTTGGACTGGATTCAAAAAGGCGTTGGATTCTCGTCTTGGACCTCACAAGGAGGTGAGTCGTGAAGCACGGAGGGAAGTGTAAGCAATTGACGGTGACGCCAGTTTTCAACCACCGAAAGCATCAGCAGAAAGGATTCATTGGTAGCAAGAATTGCGAATCAGATATTCAGTCCTTCCCATTTGAGTTTTTTTGGCCGCTGCGCAAGGACGAGACCGCTATTTGCCGTTGGTTTCAAATGTGCGGGTAATCTTTGTTGTGTCGAATTAGTTGTTCAACACCGCAACCATAATATCAGCTGACGAGTGAGCCCGGGCTTTAAGTGGTTTATTCTGTAATGGTTTGTGTTAGCTATTGAAAGAAATATATCTTCAAAAGCTAATGAATGAACTACTTCCTCCACGGTCCCTCCAGTATTTTCACATCGAAGCTCTTCTCCGAGACTTGCCCAGAGGGGAGCAACGGTGGCACATCTGACGAATCGTCGGTGATTTGGTCACCGCCCGCTTCGTGATGGATCTGGGGGCTTATTCCGGACGCTGGTGGAGACCAATGTCCGACGCTCGATTCACTTGCGCTCTGATCACCAAGCTTAAACTCTGCGTTGTATTCTAATCCTTCGTTCCGAGCCGATTGACTGAAACATGAGGCGCGTATTACCCGAAAGGAGTAGTCGTTAAGGCAAAAAACTCGCGACACTTCTGTTGACATACCAAGGCATTGTGAGTTATGGACGTACATTAATTTTTGCTTCTTTGGACTCAGGTAGCCGGTTCGCTTCTGTCTCAAATGACAGGGTTGTTGAGCGCGGAGATGAGTCATGTTTCATAGGATGAAATATGCTAGCGACAGCTGTGGGCGGTTAGCTAGTGGTGTATAGGGTCGAATTTTAATTCGCGTTGGGGGTACAGGTCAGGGAGGGTCTTGGGCGCTTTTAGTCGGTAAAGCTTGAACAAGAGGTCATCGAGGATCGGAATTTGGCGAGTCTATAGTGCGGCACTTACCCTCTCTAAGGGGCAGACTGAAGACAGCTGATCGGAAGCAGGGGAATAAACTGACGAGAATGCCACGAGTGGTAAATCAATTTTCTGAGTTTTGGATTGACCTAATGCCGAACCTAATGGCGGCTTATGATCACGGGAGACTTGTACCCTTCCTCGGAGGCGGCGCATCTGTCGGCGGCTGCACTCTGTGGCCGGAATTTGTTGCCAAGCTCGAGGGAAGTCCAGGAATCTGGGACGCCTGTAAAAAATGTGGGTCGGTTAAAACAATTCTAAAAGAGAAGTTCTTATGCTGAACAGCAGTTCCTATCAGTCGTTTACCGTAATCGGTGAGGTCATCGAGATGGCAGATAATCCGAAATTGGAGCCATCGTTCAAGGTGCGCCTCCTGAACAACGACGAGATCAATGTTTCCGTTGTCGATCCCACCTCCTTCGAGGTCGTAACAAATTTTAACGGGCTCGCTCAGGACCGCTTCCCGGCGCTGCAACGGAACGACGGCGAATCTGACGCGAAGAACGGCGTCCGAAAATATATTAGCAAACCACAGATGGTGTGTGTCCAAGGCATCTATAGCATCAACGAGGGCCGTATTCGCATGGACGCCAAGCGGGAGGCATAATGAAGAAATTTACTCAGAGTCTTACCGTAATGGGAACTGTGTCGGACAGGAAGGTCGAGACGGCGTCCTTTTCGGTACAGTGCCTCACCGGCGATTTCTTTGAAGCCTACGCGACTAAAGAAACGTCTTTTCAGGTCGTGCAGAATTTGGACGGCTTGAGCAACGATCGAATTGCCGACCCAAACCCAGCAGCCCCGAATGATGCCCGCAAGCTGGTTGAGAAATACGTGGAGAGGGGCCAACTGGTCGTGGTGCAAGGCATCTACACAATCGACAATGGAAAGTCTCGGTTCGAGGCGCGCACCGTCCATCGCCTTTCGTCCGTAAAGGACAGCTATTTGTTTGAAGAGACGCACTGGTGGATGACTCAGACAGCGCGTTTGGCCGACCAATGGCTTGATTCCTTGTTCGGAGACAAGCGGACGTATCAGGTCGACGACTGGGTAGCGCTTTATCACACGGACCTGAATATTATCGGCCTGCGAGTTGACGACAATGTACAGGAGTGTGCCGTGCTCTCCCGGCTCATTTACGGCCTATCGGCGGCTTACCTGATTGTCGGCGATGATCGGTATCGGCAGGCAGCGGAAGCCGCCGTGCAGTTTCAGCGAGATGCGTTCCGTAGTCTGAGCCATGACGGCTCGTACTGTTTCTGGGCTTACGGACGCAGAAAAGGCATATATGGTACCGACTTGCTCGTCCCCTCGCAGAGCGGCGACGACACCGGGTCGATCCCTCTATACGAGCAGATTTACGCGCTGGCCGGGCTGGCGAACTATTACCGAATTTCGCTGGACTGGGAGGTGCTGCGGGATATCCGCCGTACTGTCCGCGCATTCAACGCCTTCTTTCTCGATGAGAGACGCGAGAATGATCCCGCGTTCCAGGGGCATGGGGGCTATTTTTCCCACATTGATTACGCCACAATGCGGCCGGACCTGAATCAAAACCCAAACAATAATCTGAAGAAGAATTGGAACTCGGTGGGCGACCACATTCCGGCCTATCTGATCAATCTGCTGCTGAGCCTTGACCCCCTGCCTCTCGGCGGCCTCCAGGACCTGGAAGAACTCCGTGAAATAGGGCGCGAGCTGTTAGACCGGGTCGTCACTCTCATTCTCGACAAGTTCCCTGATCCCGATCCGAACGTCCCCTTTGTAAACGAGCGATTTTTGGCCGACTGGACACCCGATCATCTCTATAGCTGGCAGCAGAACCGGGCAATAGTGGGCCACAACTTTAAGATTGCGTGGAATCTTACGCGTGTGGCGAACTACTATGAGACGCTTGCGGCGGCTGCGTCTCAGCCGGCAACATCCGGTACTTCCGAACCGGCAAAGAAATACAAAGATCTGGCTGGGCGGTGCATGGAGCTTGCGAACCGCCTGGGCAAATCAATGACTGAGATCGGCATCGACGCCATCCGCGGTGGGTGCTTTGACTGTGTTGAGCGAAATCCGTCCAATGGAATGTTCATAGAGTTCACCTGGGGTAACACTAAAGACTTCTGGCAACAGGAACAGGCCATACTCGCCTATCTCATCCTATTCGGACATACGGGCGAGCAGTTGTACTTGGACATGGCGCGCAGGACGGAGGCTTTCTGGAACATCTTCTTCCTGGACCGTGATCACCGAGGTATGTACTTTCGCGTTACAGATAACGGATTGGCCCTTGTCCAGGGAGGGTACGAGGTGCGCGGCGGTCATTCCGATGCGTCTGGCTATCATTGCTTCGAACTGAACTACCTGGCTCACATCTACAACCGCGCGTACATTGCGAAGACTAACAACACCGATACCTCGTTCTGTCTCCACTTTAAGCCGAGCAAGGACGCTGGCGTGCGGTCTATAAATGTCCTTCCCGACTTTATGGCGCCAAATGCCGTGCAGATCGAGCAGGTCATGATCAACGGCGTGCATCGTTCACACCCGAACCCCAACTATTTCCAAATCGAATTGAGCGAGAGCGAATTGGGCTGCAACGTTGACGTTACCTTCCGGGCTGTTTAGGAATAGCCAATGACACGGTGAAGTGAAACCGAGTGACTACGCAGCCGGTAGCTTCGATTGAGGCGCAGCGTTCGCACGCCACGCAGTGAGCGCAGCTAAGTCCCATTCACGAGCCAACAACCAGAGATAAACAGAATCCTATCATATGTCTGAACAGCCACGAAAAATCGCGGTGCTAGTGGAGAACGAGTTTATTCCGGAGGAGTTCAGAGCGTATCAGGAAACGTTTTCGCGGTCCGGCTATGAGGTCCAACTAGTATCGAGGCTTTGGGGTCAGGAGCGTGCAAAATACATCAGTGCTCTGGATCCACTCGAATACAAGCCGGGTGATCAGCCTGAACAACTCGAGGCAATTACAGACCTTGAGAAGATAGCTGTCGAAGACTATGGGGCCGTTCTGATTGCCGCTAACTACGTCAGCGTTCGGCTTCGTTATTTTGACAGGGAAAAGGATGGGAATGATCCGCGCAATAGTCCGGCAGTACGTTTCTTTGCCCGCGCCATGCGCAACGAGAAGATCGTTAAGGGCGCGTTGTGCCATGGGCTCTGGATTCTTACGCCGGTACCAGAGCTCCTGGCGGGGCGTCGGGTAATCTGTCATCAGGTGGTCCAGGCGGACATTCAGAATGCGGGCGGTATCATCACGCAATCGCCTAACAATGTGGTGGTGGACGGTGACTTGGTCACCGGTTATAGCAAACATGAGGCTCAAACCCTCGCTGAGGCGGTTATTGGGCAAATCGCCCGGCTACGGGAGGCAAAAGCGTCGCCCCCGGCGTCCATCGAGACGCAGGCGGTTTCGGGCCCTGCTGTTGGGGGCAGTCAACCGAAGCGGATTCTGACGGTGGTTTCGGAATGGGGCTATTGGGGCGAGGAACTCATTGGCCCGCTGGACCGGTTTGACGCCGCTGGTTATCAAGTCGACTTCTGCACGCCGACGGGCAAAAGACCGAATGCCATTCCGGTGAGCATGGACGCCGAATTCATCGACCCTCCGCTCAACCGTCCGGTAACCTCGGAAGAGGTGGCACGCAGGGTGAGGGAAATCGATAATCCGAATACGCCCCAGGGCCAGCGGCTGGAACATCCGATCAACCTGGCGGATTGGATTCCGGCACGCCCTTACGCGAGTTCACCGACCTATGTACGGGCGCTTGAAGCCTACAATCGGAATCTTGACCTTGTGTTGGGGCGAATCGCTCCCTACGACGCGATTCTGCTCGTAGGCGGTTCCGGTCCATTGGTGGACATGGCAAATAACGGGCGCGTACACAGCCTGCTGTTGGGTTTCCTCCGAGCCGGTAAGATCGTTGCAGCGGAATGCTACGGAGTGACTTGCCTGGCCTTCGCCCGCAACTGGGAGGATCGAAAGAGTATTATCTGGGGAAAACACGTTACCGGCCACTGCATTGAGTACGACTATCAGGACGGCACCGCATTCGTGAAGGCGCGGGATACGTTCCTGGACTTCGACATGGGGCCGCCTCCGTACCCGCTCGAATTCATTCTGCGCGACGCAACCGGACCAGAGGGCGCGTACATTGGCAATTTTGGGAAGGAAACAAGCGTGATTGTCGACTATCCGTTCGTCACCGGGAGGTCAACGCCCGACTCCTACCTCACCGGGCAAAAGGTGATAGAAGTGCTTGATAGGGGCTTGCGTCGCTGGGGTTGGTGAACCTCGCCTACCGGAAACCTTATTCAAACGAGCAAGCCAAAGAAACCGCAAAACAGGCGACCGTCTTCTTCCACGCTAGATTGGGAGGGAGTCACACGCAAACTCGAAATACACTATGGCCACAACGACCACAAACGAGACAATCCCCGGCGGTGCTGGGCAGCCGTTGACCGAAACGAAAGTCAGGCAAATGGTTGAAAAGTGGTACCAGCTTCTCGATGTACACGCGCCGGAAGCCGAGCTGTTACCGCTACTCTCCGAGTCCGGTCTGGAAATGAAGCTTCCCGAGGGGCCGGTGAACGGGCTGGACGGATTCGGAGGCTGGTATCAGACGGTCACGCACGCTTTCTTCGATGAGAAGCATGTCTTGAAAGAGGTGAACGTCACGCTCTCTGATGATCGCGCAGACGTCGAGATCGTCGTTGATTGGCAGGCGAAGCGGTGGAGACCACCTGCGGCCAAGAGCGAGGCGCTCGACTTCATCGCAGCCCAGCGCTGGGTTGTGGTGCCTTCTACTACAAAGGGCGAGCCTGTCATCCTTACCTATATCGTCGACTCTCTCACACCCCTTCCGGGATCGGTTCCACTTTGAGAAAAAATCCTCTTTCTGATCGTGCCATTCGGAGGATTCCAATATTACAAACGAAACAAAACTAGAAAAATATGCCTACCACTAACACCGAGTCGAACGTCGCGCTCGTTCAGCGAATGTATGCTTGCTTCGATGCAGGCGACATGGACACAATCCGAAAAGAAGTTTTCGCCCCTGACATAGTTTGGCATCTACCTGGTCGCCATCCGCTTTCTGGCACCAAGCACGGGGCGGAGGAGGTTATTGCGTTCTTCCTGCAGCTGCGCCGTGCGAACATTCAGGTTAGGATCGATCCGAAAACAGATCCACGCACAGGAGTTTATCCGTTTGGCGAAGAAACGGCGGTTGAAGTTCATCGCGGGCAGGGAACTACCACGGTACAGGACGCTACCGGTCAGAATACAGAGGTCAAGCTCGACGCACTGAACTGCACGCACTACCGAGTCCGAAATGGACGAATCGCAGACGTGCAGGTTTACATCAGCGACCAGTATTCGGTCGATCAATTTTTCAGCGCTGTTTATCAATTGAAGCCCATTCCGGATCGCTTGGCCTAATTCATAAGAAGAGAACTTAGAGAAAGAACAACTGTGGCAAATCTAACTTCGCAGACTGTCACCGAAGCATACGCGGCATTGGCGAGTGGTGACAAAAAAAGGTGCCAGCAATACTGGGCCGATGACATGGTCTGGCTCGTGCCGGGTCACAACCAACTTTCCGGTTTGAAACACGGATTGGACGAGTTCCTGGCATTTATGCAGAAGGTGGGGCAATTGTCCGGCAATAGCTTCCGCATGGACCCAATCGCACTACTAATCACTGACGACTACTCTGCTGATGTTACTCATAATGTAGGTAGTCGTGCTGGAGATCAGTCTCGAGTTTTGGACATTGACGTGGTCCATCTCCTGCGGTGGAGAGACGGTAAAGTTGTAGAGGGAAGAGCTGCGATCTTTGGAGATGGCACGGCTCGGTATGATCAATTTTGGTCTTAAGGCTTATTTGCTGCGTCAGAGCCATGTCAGGAAAGAAAAGCACTTGATAAATGCTTTGCAGAACCAGCGCTGATTAATTTTGCTGAAGGAGTAATTCGATCGGTTTTTGTACCGGCCCAATCGGCTGCTCCAACGCTGTTCAGGTTCAATGTAACAAAGACCGAAAATGACAACGAAACAAGTTATCGACAAGTATTACGAATGTGTGAATTCGGACAATTGGGATTCCTGGCTGACCCTCTTCACGGAAGATGTGGAAGGCGACGAACAGCTTGCTGGGCACTTCAAGGGCATCGACGTCCTGAAAGGGGCAGTGAGAGGGATCTCGACCGGATACCGCCCATTCCGGATGCGGCCCCAGCAAGTCATCGTCGAGGGTGAAGATGCGTGCGTGATCTGGCGATGCGAGTCAAAGAACGCGAACGGTGTCCCCATCGCCTATCCGACGGATCCAGACCGTCCCGTCATCGGAGCGAATCATTTCCGGATCCGGAACGGCAAGATCGCTTATATGCGGACTATTCATGATAGCTTGCCGTTTCGTCCGTTTTCCGAGGCCTGGAGAATCGCAGGATTGCAGCCTCAATCTTAGAGGTTGTTTATGTCCACTGAGGAAACATACGATTTCATTGTTGTGGGCGTTGGCTCAGCGGGCTCTGTCGTGGCGAGCCGTCTGAGCGAGAATCCGAACGTTCGTGTTCTTGCTCTGGAGGCGGGTATTCGACCTAGCGACCAGGAGTTGATCAACAAGGTAGAAGTGCCCGCACGCTGGGGGCTAGTCCAATTGACTTCTGTTGACTGGCAGTACCTCAGTGTGCCGCAACCGGCCCTGGGAAAGCGAACCACGCATGAGCCTCGCGGACGTCTACCGGGCGGGTCGAGCAATCTTTACATCATGATGCACATCCGCGGACACCCAAGTGACTTCGATCACTGGGCTTATCAAGGATGCCCCGGGTGGTCGTACCAGGAAGTGGTTCCTTTTTTTCAGAGGCTCGAACATCAGGAGGATGACACGAATCCAACCGCCGGAAAGGGTGGTCCGCTCAACGTGCTCAACGCGAAACTGCACAACCCGAATCCGACTTCTGCTGCCTTTATTGAAGCGTGCGCGGAACTGGGCTTTTCGCGGACCGAGGATTTTAATGGTCCGCAGATGGAGGGCGTAGGTTGGCATCATGTCAATATCAAGGACGGTCGTCGGCACAGCATGGACGTGGCTTACCTGCAACCGGCGGCCGGACGCCAAAATCTCAGACTTCGGGAAGACGCTCAGGTAACGCGGTTACGGTTTGAGGGTAATCGCTGCACGGGAGTTGAGTACTTGTGCGACGGGCAACAATGTCACGCTTTGGCTGCACGGGAGGTAGTTGTCTCGTGCGGAGCGATCGAAACACCGAAATTGCTCATGCTATCTGGGATCGGCGATGCAAGCCAATTGTCACAATGGGGAGTTCAGCCGGTAGTCGACTCGCCGGGCGTCGGTGCCAACTTTCACAATCACGTCCTCGTCCCTGTCATCGCCGTAGCGAAAAAGGAGGTCCCACCGGCTAATCTGAACCTCTCAGAGAGCGCACTCTTTTACGAATCATCTCCCGGTTGGATAGGGCCAGACATGCAACTGGCTTATGTTCACGCGGATCCGTCTGGACGTCTGCCAAACGCGATGATCATGCTGCCCGGGGTTGTCCGTCCAATGTCCCGCGGCTGGATCCGTCTGGCGAGCGTCGATCCGTTGGAAAAGCCCTTGATCAATCCGAACTATTTAAGTGTTGAATCCGACGTGCGCCGGCTCCGCGAGGGCGTCAAATTGGCGCGCCGCATCTTGCGGGCAAACGCCTTCTCGGATTGGTTCGGTACAGAATTGTCTCCCGGCGACACTATCCAAAGCGATCAACAGTTAGAGGATTGGTTGCGCCAGAACGCGGATTCCTATCACCACCAGGCGGGCTCGTGCAAAATGGGTTCGGATGCCCTGTCCGTCGTCGACCAGGAATTGCGCGTGTACGGGACCGAAGGGCTGCGTATCGCCGATGCGAGTGTCATGCCGACGGTCCCCTCAGGTAACTGCCACACGGCGATCGTCATGATCGGTGAACGGCTTGTAGATTTTCTTCGGAAGACGCACAACCTCTGACCCAATCGACGCAGTGCTTACTAGTTATGGAATTTCACCACATTGCCTTAAACTGCCGCGATCAAAAGAAAATCGAACGCTACTACACGAAGCATTTCGGGTTCGAACGAGCTCGGGTTGTCTCCCTCGGCCAAGGCCAGGAGATTGTCTTTCTTAAAGGTAACGGCTTTCATCTCGAACTGTTCCATACCGATGCAGAACTGACGCTTTCAGCGCCGACCGCTGACGGGCGGGCGCTGCCCAGTGTCATTCGCCACTTAGCTTTCAAAGTTGAAGACGTCGACGCAAAACTTGCCGCAATGGGAGACGATGGAAAACGCGTAACCTTGGGTCCCCTGAGTTTTAACGATTTCATTCCAGGATGGCGTTCGGTCTGGCTCTCAGATCCCGAAGGAAACATCGTCGAAATCAGCCAAGGCTACGTTGACGAGAAAAATCCGCGGCCGCTGGAAAACTAGCAATTTTTGGCGACCACCACGAGTACTTTGCCGCCATGAAAATTCCCGTTCACTTTAGCTATTATACAGGCTGTCAAACAGAAAGAACGCTGCGGAACCCACGCCTGACAGGTAGCTGGGACGAGAATGGACGCTACTCGAACCAGTGGTCCGAGGTGCCAATGACCTCGGAGACGGGCGAAGATGGTTGTCCGTGTTTCAGGGTCACGATAGAGCTTGATGACACTGAGGCCGACTGGGTTTTTCGGTGGGGGGTCTGGCTTGACACCCCTGCAAGACCGAACGTTTGGGGAATCATGACGGAAGTGAAGGATCGCTCCGCTACGAGCCGTGAACGGGTATTCACGCTGCGGCAAGCCGGTCAACAGGAGCGATATTGCCTTACGCAATGTCGCCGACTGGGAGCAAATAAGCATTGGCGGGCAGGCGCAAAGGATCCGGGAATCCGTTTTGCGTTATGGGCTCCGAACGCGAAGAAGGTTGAGGTAGTCATCGGAAGCATCTGGGATGCCAGTGATCGGGCAAATATCATTACGGCCGCCAACGGCGTGGATGTCACAAAGATCTTGGGCGGCTACATTAGCGACAAAGGTGAAGGGATCGACGCACGCATGGGACCATTTGCGATGAGCTCGAACGGTGACGGTGTCTGGGTGACAGACGCGAACGATCCGGCGCTGATAAAGTTTGAGCTGCTCGATCATCAACCTTACATGTTCCGCATCACGAAGGATGACGGGACGATATCGTACTGTACGGATTTGTCTTCGCGTTGTCAGATCGGCGCTGGAAGCTTCAATCCATTCGGTAAGTTGTACGAAGACAGAATCCTGGATCTGGAAGGGACCGTTAGCTGTTCTGTCGTGGTCGATCCGGACAAGGTAACTGAGTTCTTTAGAGAGGACATCCTCTTCAGCGATGGACAAAATTGGAAGCCATCCGGAAAGGTTCGCGTCTGGCCGGAACGTTCCTTCATTTCTGCCGACCGTTTCTGGCATAATGAGTTCGATCCGGCAAGGCCATTGCCGAAACGAGTCGAAGACTTGGTCATCTATGAATTGCACGTCGGCGCATTAGGCTTCGACAACAAGGATCCTAAACGCAATCCGCTGCCGGGAACACTGGAACATGCGATTTGTTTCCTCGATTACCTGCAGGCTCTCGGAGTGAATGCCGTTGAGCTTTTGCCGATGGCACAGTTCGGAGGCGGTGCGCAGAACTGGGGCTACGCCACATCGCACTATTTCGCGATCGAATACGGCGGCGGGGGGCGCGATCAATACAAGTTCTTCATCCGGGAATGCCACCGTCGGGGCATCGCTGTGATCGTGGATGTCGTCTATAACCATTACATTCAGGAGCATGCGGAACGGGCTGAATGGATGCGTGATTCTAATTCCGACGAAAAGAATTCGTACTACTGGTATGAAGGTCTTTCCTCTTCTTATCCGGACTTCGATCGAGCCGTTCCCGATCAGCGCGGACGCGGAGGATACCTCGACAACGTTTCCACAGGCTTCGCACCGCGGTATTACGAGGAGATGGTCCGGTCGATGTTTATCAGCAGCGCGGTCGCCCTGATCCTCGACTTTCACGTGGACGGCTTCCGTGTGGATCAGACGACTTCCATTCACTCCTACAATGCGCTCCACGCGAACGGGCATCCGGTGTCCGACGCGAATGCCTTTGGCGCCAAATTTCTCCGTGAATTCTGCCGGACACTTCGCATGATTCGGCCCGACATCATGCTGATGGCGGAAGATCATTCCGGGTGGGCCAAAGTCACTGAGCCCACGGATGGGGACGGTCTGGGATTCGATGCCGCCTGGTATGCCGATTTCTATCACCATCTGCTTGGGGATACCGACAAAGGCAGCGATTACGCGAAGCTGCTCAAAACCGCCGGACTCGGGGATGATCGCGCCCTGGCCATGGACTATTTCGCGGGGGCGCTAGCTTCGAGCGGTGGCCAGAAGGTTGTTTATAGTGAGTCACACGATGAGGCCGGGAACGGTACGGGTACCGACCGAACGATTAACACTGCCGTGAACGCGGCTCCGCTGACGGGTGACACGCGGCGGTATGCGGAAGCGCGTTGCCGCTGTGTCTTCGGCATTACCATGCTGTCAGCCGGGACTCCCATGTTCCTTTTCGGGGAAGAAGTGGGATCACAGAAGAAATTCCTGTTCAACCATGTCCTGGAAAATCGGGAGGACCTGGAAGGCGAACGCCAGACCACCGGACAATTTCTCTTCAAGTTTTACGGCGATCTAATCCGCTTTCGGCTCGCCAACCCGGGGCTCCGAAGCCGTTCGATTGACGTCCTTCATGTCCATAACGCGAACCGCGTCATTGCCTTCCGACGTTGGGGAGATGGCGAGGACCTGCTCGTGCTCGCAAGCCTGAGAAACGCGCCATTCACCGACGGTTATGTCGTCGAGAACGGACGCTTGCCCGATGGCCGATGGGAGGAGGTCTTCAACAGCGATGCGAGCATCTACGGCGGAAACAACGCCGGCAATTTCGGCGCAACCATTTCTTCCGTCGGCGGACGCTTCGACGCCGTGATACCGGCGAACGCAGTGGTAGTCTTCCGCAAGCTGTAAGAATCACCAACGGATTGACTAACGTATGAATGAAAATAGCGGTTGCTTCGCGTTCCTTCGCCAGTTAATGGCCGATGGAATCACTTGCATATTTGGAAATCCCGGAACATCCGAGGAGAACCTGCTGGATGCTCTCTCCCAGCCTGAGTTTACGGCTTTGAAGTATTACATGGCTCTGCAGGAAGGCAGCGCCGTGGCGATGGGCGACAGCTACGCGCGTGCCCGGCAGGTTCCGGCTGTGGTGCAGCTGCACAGTTACGCCGGCCTGGCAAACGGGTTCGGCATGATGTATTACGCGCGCCGGGGCTACACGCCGATGGTCGTGATCGCCGGGGAAGCGGGACTGAAATACGAGGCGCTGGATGGTCAGATGGCCGCGGATCTCGTCGACATGGCCCGTCCTTTTGTGAAATCGGATTATAACGGACCATGCGCATGGCGGATCGTGCATCGAGGGTCGGTCCTCCGGCTTCTCCGCCGGGCGCTGAAAGCCGCCGCAACCCCTCCGCGGGGGCCTGTCTTTTTGGCGTTACCGATGGACATCCTGGACGACGTGAACGATGAACCGATCACGGCGTCTCTCGCCGGCGTGAACACCAACGTCACTCCCGATCCAGCCGTCGTCTCCAAGGCGGCTCGCGCACTGGTCGGTGCGCAGCGTCCGCTCTTCATCGTTGGCGACGGAATCGCCGCCTCCGGAGGACAGGAGGAGCTCACGCAAGTGGCGGAACTACTCGGCGCTCCGGTGATGGGGGCCAATTATTCCGAGGTGAACATGCCGGCCTCCCATCCATTGTTCCAGGGTTCATTCGGTCACATGTTCGGGAGCGAGAGCAAGAAGGTGACGTCCAAGGCAGATGTCATCCTGGTTTGCGGGACGACGCTTCTGCCGGAAGTTTTTCCGGAGCTCGAGGGTGTCTTCGCTCCCGATGCCTGCCTTATCCAGTTCGACCTGAACACGTACGAAATCGCAAAGAACTTCCCCGCTACCATCGCGGCGCTCGCTGATCCAAAGATGACGCTCAAGTTGTTGGCTGAAGAGATCCGGACAATAAGCGATCACAGCAAACTGGAGGAGGCGCGCAAGCGCATCGAGGAAGCAAGGGCAAAAAAGGAGTCGGATCGCCAGGCGCAGCTCGAGGCCGACGAGAAGCTCGCGGCGAGTATGCCTATGCATGCCGCGCTGTTTATGAAGGAACTCGCGAAACGGCTTCCCAAGGGCTCATTGATTTTTGATGAGGCGCTCACCCATTCGGGCGAGCTCAGCCGCTACCTTCCGCAGGATGAGCCCGGAACATTTTTCCAAACGCGCGCGGGGATGCTGGGAACCGGTTTGCCAGGCGCGGTGGGCTTGAAAGCGGCGCATCCGGACCGGGTTGTGTTCGGCTTCAGTGGTGACGGCGGCAGCATGAGCACGATTCAGGCGATCAGCACCGCGGCGAGGCATGGTCTAGGGGTAAAGCTTGTCGTCTGTAATAATCGCAGCTATCGCATCCTGAAGTTGAATCTACAGCAGTATTGGAAAGATATGGGCGTAAACCCTAACCGTCCGTTTCCTGCCAGCTTCGAGCTTACCGAGCCGGAACTGCGTTTCGATCAGCTGGCCAAAGGGCAGGGTGTGCGCGGGATCCGTGTGGAGAAGCCTGAGGAAGTCGTTCCCGCAATTGAAGCAGCTTTAGCCGATGATGAGCCATTCCTCATCGATTTGGTGCTCGGCGGTACAGTCTAATATGGGTAGGTTGAAGGTGCGAAAGAACCTGGTTTCCTTGACTGACCATTCCACGATCAGCCACCACCGTTTCAGCGTCTCCTCAAGCCGCTCGTTACGTGCCAGACCACATTAGTAGAACAATTAATACTATAGAGTACCCCTCGCCCGGAGCGTTTCCGTCTGTGTCAACGCCCACGACTGCTGTCCATATCGAATCTTGAAGGTCGTACAAATCATACGCTCTCTCTTGTGCCGCCGCCTTCTGATCTACAATGTCTTGCCAGATGCGCCCACCCACTGTGAGGGCCATCTTGTATTGTGATCGCCTCACGTATTTCAGCACCTCCCCAGCTGGTTCTGCCCCTGGAGATTGATAGCTACTTCTTCTAGCGTCCTGCAGATACGGCGCCCGCATCCCAATCCGACGTTCCAACCAGTGCTTGAGCCCAAAATCGACGACTTCTCGATTGCCTTCCCGGGTGACGACCCGCCACCAGAATAAGCCGCCGACGTTATTCACCGGAACGTCGATCCGTGGGTGGCGCTCTTGGACCGAAGCAGCGAGCGAGCGTATGGATGCCTGGGAGAACATGTCTGCCCGGAGGAGCTCGACGGATTGGTTACCGGTCTTCCTTCTGTAGATGCGCGACCGCGTCGCCGCCCTTGGCTGCGCGCGCCGACCGTGACAACGGTGGCGCCCTTCGCTGCGCTTTGGGGTAAATTTTCGCCTTTTCTTCTGGACTCCCACGATGAAGGGGGGCACACTAATCCTATCTAGACTATTGGGTGCGTATTCTTATGGAGGTCTTCGCACGCCAGATGAGAACCCTACCGAGATATACGAAGAAGTTGAACGAATCGGTGACGCCGCTCGGTCAGTTTAATATCGATAGCGCACACTTAATCACGGGAGGAAAAACATAAGATGCCTGTAATAGAAGTAAGATTTATCAAAGACGTGGTTGCCAATGCTGAACAAAAGAGGCAACTGATCGAAAAGCTAACCGAGACATTCGTCTCTGTTTGCGGGGAAGTTACGCGGCCTTTTGTTTATTGCATCATCCAGGAGACACCGCAAATGGAATGGGGAATTTCGGGAGTACCCATGCCCGACATGCCTTACCTGATAGGTGACCGGCGTGCCGAAGAAATTAAGAGAGCTAATGACCTCATGGCTCAAGCAGTAGCGCAACGATCGTCATCGTAACCAAAAAGGTGAATGTTAGTAAATACGCCAAACACTTCAAAGGAGGACAGACTGTGTCGATAGAAGAAAACAAAGCCATTATCCGGCGGTGGTTGGAGGAGGGCTGGAGCAAGGGCAACTTGGCTGTAGCAGATGAATTGATCGGCACTAACTTTGTCGTCCACGGCGCGGGTGGCCAAGCGATATCGTCTGGCCCGGAGGGAGTGAAGCAACTCGTTGCCACCTGGCGTACCGGCTTTCCTGACGGGGAAATGAGTATCGATGACTTATTGGCAGAAGGGGATAAGGTGACCATCCGCATGACTTGGCGTGGGACCCACAAAGGACATTTCTATGGCATTGCTCCGACTGGGAAACGAGTCGAGGTAACGTCGCTCGGTATTGATCGCGTCGCTAACGGGAAGATTGTCGAAGGCTGGGGCGAAGTGGACATGCTGGGCATGTATCAACAACTTGGTGCGATCACCCTACCGACTGCGGGTTAAGGGAAGCTTCTGTAGAGGAACGCCTATCTCCGGTCTTACGACAGGTCGCGAGGAGGAGGTTATTTGGAAACGGATCATAACCTATGAAAGACTTGTATGTCGCTAGAGAAACATGGCGACTTCACGCCCCTTCAATGATCCGCCTGATGCTATCTATGGAAGCGCACCTTTACGTTGTCTAGCCGCTCGGCATTTATTCAGGAGGCATCTCATGTCAACAGAAGAAAATAGAGCCATTGTCGGCCGATATATTGACGAGGTCTGGAATCAGCGAAACCTGGACCTTCTCAGCGAACTTTTTGACCCCGATTATACCGTTCACCAGAATGGTCAATCGACTAAAATCAACCAGGAGGCTCTCAGGCAAGGTATGGCCATGGCCCAGGTCACCTTCCCCGACCTGCATATGAGTCGGGATGTTGTAATCGCCGAAGGAGACAAAGTCGTGGCTCATTGGTTAACCCGGGGCACTCAGAAAGGAGAACTAAGGCTGACGGATCTCCAGCAGAGCATGCGAGCTACGGACAGGCCGGTAGCCTTTACGGAGGCTGTCCTCTTCCGCATCGTGAACAGCAAGATTAAGGACGGCTGGTACGTATCCGACAGGTTGAGCATGATGCAGCAAGTGGGTTTAGTCGGCCCGATCGGATCAGGCGTACAGGCGACCGTAGAACGACCGCCAATGCCCGAGCCTCCGACCGTTATTGGTGGTCGGATGGCATCACCTGAGGAAGGGAAAGCCCTTATGCGACGCCTCATCGACGGGGTTTGGAATGAGGCGAACGTGGAACTGGCTGACGAGATCTTTCATCCGAAAGCGGTGAGTCCAAGTGCTCCGCAGCTGCCACCTGGTCCTGAAGGTGTCAAAGCAATCGTCACTACGTTCCGTTCGGCGTTTCCCGACTTTCATATAACCATTGAGGATTTGGTTGCAGAAGAGAATAGCGTTGCGGCGCGCCTTAGCGAAACTGGTACACACAAAAGGGAGTTCATGGGCATCGCTCCCACTGGCAGGCAGGTGCAGTTTGAAGAGATTGGCATTCTTCGTGTTGGAGGCGGCAAAGTAATAGAAAGCTGGTACGAAACCGATATGCTGGGCCTAATGCAACAGCTCGGAGTTCTTCGATACACTACTTCCGGTTAGCCCAACGCAGCAGCCGAGCGGGAATACGGGTCCGCACGGCTCATGTGATACCAGGGTAAGTAGAAATATCCGATGTGTCTAACGTCACTAGCCTGCATCGCTCACAAATCCTTGGAGGTTTGTGAGCGATGCCGGCTAGTGGTCTTTGTGTTAGGTTAGTTTTCAAACGCGCTCAAACTAAGCTTTCGCCAGAACTCGCAAAAAGATTAGACCTTCTCGAATGTATGTTAGCCGGAGCCACCAAGTGGCTTAACCAACAACAAGCAAGAGGACTTACTAACGTCGCTATTTGATGCGTTTCCTGCCTCGATGGAGCGAGCGCCCAGGTCCGAAAGATTGAATAGATTTCGACCGGTTTCAGCTTTAGTGATCTCCCAATGCGAGGCGGCGAACCCGTCCACGGTTCAGGTACTTCCAGAACTCAGATAAGCATCCTACGAGAACCACGGCTTGACAATGCCCGCGGATGCCACCAAAATAGATCTTAGTACGCCAGACGAGAGGTCACCCCGATCCAATGGCGGATCGGGAGAACCCCGAGTTCTTCACCCTTCCGGGACCGACTTACCCGAATGGCAGAAACTGAGCATCATTTCTATTTGCAGCTAACATGATTCAGTCATAAAGGAGAAGACCAAATGTGTGCTGAAGAGAGCAAGAATGTTGTTCGCCGCTTTGTCGCCGACGTATGGAACACGAAGAATCCCGCTCTGGTCAGAGAGATCCTGTCCCCTGACTACACCGTCCACTTTGCCGGCTATCCCACGATGGGGTACGAGCAGTACATGCAATACTTCCCGCAGCAGCTTCGAACCTGGCCTGATGTTCAGGTGTCCGTGGAGATCGTGATCGGAGATGGCAACATGGTAGGCATTCGGTATACCTGGCAGGGGACTCATAGCGCCGAAGCGTATGGCGTACCCGCGACGGGGAAACGCGTGGGAACTCAGGGCAACGCCTTTTACCGGGTCGTGGACGGCAAGATTGTCGAAGGTTGGATAGTCGAGGATATAAATTCACTTTTACAGCAGCTCCGAGCCTAAGGGATTGTCTGGAAAGAAACGTTTCCAAAGAAATTTTTCCGCATACGCTCGAACGACCGAAGCCGCTGACCGGGGGATCTTTGGAGTGGCAGACCTCGCACTTGCAACGAATCGCGGGTACGCGCATGGATGTGCCAGTGCCCAAAAATGTGATCGCTAGCATCTATTGAAAAAACACCGCGGCACCTTTGTATAATCGCTCTGTGGCCGCAACGTTGCGATCACTAAGAATTCAGCGGAACTTCTTCCAGAAGGCCGAGTATTCGATTTCGAAGTCTTCGACGACCTTAGGGACTGTCACAAAATAAGTGTATCAATATTGCTTCAGAATTGATACACTGGAATTAATGGTTGATATAGACGCAGTAAAGCGTCGTTTCGAGAGTTTGTTGCCCGCAGTGGATGAGCGGGTGCGCCGATTAATTGCCGCTGCGGAAAGTCTGGCCATCGATTACGGGGGTATTTCGATTGTCTCTCGTGCCACGGGAGTGTCCAGGCGCGCGATTGCCCGTGGTATCGTCGAACTAGACGAGCCCCCAGTGCCTTCGGGCGGAGCTGTCCGCAAAGCCGGCGGAGGACGCAAGCGCACCGTCGAACAGGACGCGACGCTGGTGAGGGATTTGGAGCGCTTGATCGAGCCGCTGAGCCGGGGTGACCCGGAGTCTCCGCTGCGCTGGACTTGCAAGAGCGTGCGCAAACTGGCCCAGGAGTTGGGCCGTGGTGGTCACCGCGTCAGCCACCGTTTGGTGGCCGAGTTACTGCACGAGTTGGGCTATAGCCTGCAGGCAAACGCCAAGACTCTAGAAGGCTCTTCGCATCCGGATCGCAATGCTCAGTTTGAGCATATCGACCGCAAGGTCCGACGCTTTCTGAGGCAGGGTCAACCGGTTATCTCGGTCGATACTAAGAAGAAGGAGTTGGTGGGGGACTTCAAAAACGGGGGCCGAGAGCTTAGACTCAAGGGAGACCCGGAGCCGGTGCGGGTCCATGACTTCGTCATTCCCGAGTTGGGACGGGTCACTCCGTATGGCGTCTACGACGTGGGCCAGAATCGAGGCTGGGTGAGCGTGGGTATTGACCACGACACGGCCACCTTCGCCGTCGAGAGCATCCGGCGATGGTGGCGTTCGATGGGCAAACCCGTCTATCGCCAAGCCCAGCGCTTGCTGATTACCGCTGACTCGGGCGGTAGCAACGGCTCACGGGTAAGGCTCTGGAAGCTGGAGTTGCAGAAGTTGGCCAATGAGACCGGCTTGCAGATCTCGGTGTGTCATTTACCTCCGGGCACCAGCAAGTGGAACAAGATCGAGCACCGATTGTTTTCCTTCATCAGCCAGAACTGGCGTGGTAAGCCCTTGGTGAGCCACGAAGTCATTGTGAATTTAATTTCCGCCACAACGACTCAGACTGGTCTAGAGGTCAGGGCCAAGCTCGACACCAACTCCTACCCGCCAGGAGCCAAGGTGTCAAAAAAGCAGATCGCAGAGATTAATATTCGTTCCGACTCGTTCCACGGAGAATGGAACTATACAATTCGTCCGAATAACGGCGTAACTTGATACACTTATTTCATGACGCGCCCTTACCTTGGGCGTCGACGATCACGACGTTGTGTTTCTGACTGGCCCAGTCCAGTCCCCCAAAGGTCGGTGCGTCAACCGTCAACCAACCATCTGATGTCTCGGAGGTCTTCATTCATCGGCGAGATGAGGCGAAAAAATGGGAACTGAAAGACTTTCTTTCTAGCCTAGGCGTCACTCCGGTCATTCTCCACCGGCAAGATAGCGATCGCGAATTCGAAGTGTTTAAGTCTAAGCTCGCTGCAAATGGACCGATGTGCTACCAGTCTTATTTCTATCCATGAAGCCGCGCCGTCTCCTGCTCCTCGTCCTGCTCTGCGCGCCCGTCGGGCTTTTCATCTGGCTTTGGCGCGTGCTCGATTTCGTCTCGATCGCCCATCCCGCAGAAAACTACCAAAAGGCGATCGAAAAATTTAGGGCGATTGAGAAACTTGAGTCAGCCCTCCCGCTCTGCCCAGAGGGACGCAGCCGCCTGCTCACCCAGGAACACAAAACCGAACGTGTCTTTGTACTCCTCCACGGCCTCACGAATTGCCCGGAGCAATTCATTCCTCTGGCACGCATTCTTCATGCATCCGGAGCTAACGTCGTCCTGCCTCGCGCCCGCTATGCCGGGTTCGCTGACCGCATGAATCCCGACCAAGGTTTGCAGTCCGGACAAGACCTTCTCGACCAGGCAGCCATCGGCCTCGACATCGCATCTGGGCTCGGAGATCATATCTCTCTCGTCGGTCTCTCGGGCGGCGCTGTCGCCGCTGCTTGGATGGCCCAGAATCGAGATGGCATAGAATCCGTTGTGCTCGTATCCCCATTCTTCGGTGCTCATGGCCAACCCGTCGCCCTGATTGATGGAATCTCCGCCGTCCTTACGCGCGCACCGAACTTTTACCTCTGGTGGAACGACAAAGGGAAGGAGGCTATGGCCGGGCCATCGTATGCCTATCCACGCTTTGGCACGCGTTGCATCGCCAGTACCATCGAACTCTCCCGCGACGTCCGCGACCATCTTGCCTCACACCCACTTCGCGCGAGTCGTATGGCGATACTTACCTCCGCCTGCGACAAAGGCGCCAACAGCGAACAGACCAAGCAACTCGCCGCACAATGGGAGCAAAAAAATCCCGGACGTGTCTCAATTTACGAATTTCCCAAGGCTGTCGGCATCCAACATGACATGATTGATCCCAACCAACCCGACGCCAAAACGCAAATCACATACCCCAAAATCCTTGAATTCCTGCGTGTGAACCCGACGGATAATGCAATTGGATGATCCCCCTGGAGCTAATGGTGGCTCAAGGGGGACCCGGAGCAGGTGCGGGTACATGACTTGATTACTGCCGACTCGGGCGGCAGCAACGGCTCACAGGTCCATCAAATGACTCGGCGGCTAAGTAAAACTCAGCAGCCCTTGTTTCTCGACAAATCTGACAATTTCAGGTAGTCCGACGCCGTCCCTGAGGTTGCACATAACAAATGGGCGTTCGCCCCTCATCTTTCGCGCGTCACTCTCCATCACCGCGAGAGAAGCACCCACGTAGGGCGCAAGATCGATCTTATTAACGACGAGCAGATCGGACTTGGTGATGCCCGGGCCGCCCTTGCGAGGGATCTTTTCGCCGCCCGCTACATCGATCACGTAAATGGTCAGGTCAGAAAGCTCCGGGCTGAAGGTGGCGGCAAGATTGTCGCCTCCGGATTCGATAAACACAACGTCGGCGTTCGGGAATTTCTGCAGCATGCGGTCGACCGCCTCCAAATTGATTGATGCATCCTCTCGAATCGCGGTGTGCGGGCAACCGCCGGTTTCCACCCCTAAAATTCTTTCGCCCGGGAGGGCGCCGGCGACAATCAGAAAGCGCTGGTCCTCCTTTGTGTAAATGTCATTGGTGATGACGACCAGGTCGTAGTGGTCTCTCATCGATTTGCATAGCATTTCGACAAGGGTGGTCTTACCGGACCCGACCGGTCCTCCGATGCCGACGCGCAGGGGCGGATTTGGTTTAGTGCGGCGTAGGTTCGTCATCTTCGTTGTCGAATACGCAGAGAGCTCTGCCCGCGAGAGATGGTAAACGAGAAACCAGAAACGAGAAACCAGAAACACCTTTTCACGAGCGAAACAGCCGCGAGTACTGGGTCTCGTGCCGCGCCGATAGTATTCCAAGGTGCGGAGCGAAAGTGGAGATCTGATCGGGTGCTGTCGCGATTACCCGGAGTACGACATCGGGAATCACGGAGTGCATGGCAAACAGGATTCCCTGTCCTGCACTCTGGCCCAGCGGCACGGATTTGAGGGCTGCGGCAACCTGATTCTCAATCCAGCTAAAACAATAGGCACTTACGCAAGACTCCCGGTCAATACCAAGTGCTCCAGACGCATAAGCGAAAGCTGTTGGCAAGCATACCGCCTTCAACGAGTGCAAGACGGCTTGCCGCGCTTCGTTATGCCATCCGAGCGCCAATGCAAGCTTAGTAAGCGACCAACCCATTTGCTCGGTCTCCTGGCGTAATTCCGCCGATTCTCGACTGGCGATGAACGTGGCGTTCAGATACTCGATCTCGGAGAAATCTTCACGCTCCCAATGGCCGTATGTGATCGACAGCATCGGTAGTTCGTTGAACGCGAGAACATGCTCCAGCCCGCTTCGTATCCAGGCTTGGGCACTCTCCGCATCGTGAACCAGTTGCGCATCAACCGCTGCTTCCAATCCTTGCGAGTAACTGAATGTGCCGATCGGGAGCGCTGGAGAGGCCAGGTGAAGGAGCGCGATCAGCCTACGGATGCTCGTGGCGGTGGGCGTCATCGTGCAAATTTGGATTTCGGTCCCCTTCGTCTTCCGGACGCTCGTGACCGTGATATTCGTCATAGAGCTGTTGAGCTCGCGCGTATTCCTCGGTGAATGTCGAATCGTGTCCGTGGCGGTGTCTGCCGCCGTAGGCGCCTGCTTCCGGATGAAATGGAAGGCGATCCTCGCGTAAAGTTGTACCAAGCTGCAGAAGCATCTCCTTGAGAACCGGGTCGGTCTCCAGCTTTAAAAAATTCTCTCCGAGCTCGACCGGTATGTGCCGGTTTCCCAAGTGATATGCGGCGCGCATCAAGTCGCGCGGCTGATCGGCGGTAACATAAAGCACGCTCTCAACGGCGGCCACGACTCTGATCACGGAGCCGTCTCGGGCTTCTAAAAGATCGCCGTCGCGCAGTATGGACCCGCGCGGGAGGAACAAGGCAGCTTCAGTTCCATTATCGAGCGGTGCCCGGAAACGGCTCTTCTGCCGGATCTCAAATGGCAAAACCAGCGTTCGAATATTTTTCCCTTCAGCCTCCGCAAGTTCAGGGTTGGCGTATCTTTCAATCCGGATCATTCAAGGTCAAAAAAGGAAATATCGTTGTGCGATCGGCAAGACTTTAGCCGGCTCACAGGTCAGGAGTTCGCCGTCCGCCACCACTTGGTAGGTTTCGGGGTCCACCGTGATCTTGGGCTGCAAGTTATTATGGATCATGTCTGATTTTCGCAGAGACCGAATTCCGCGTACCGGCACCACGCGCTTTGTAAGCCCATAAATCTCGGCAATACCGGCGGATTCCGCAGCCTGAGAAACGAATGTGAGCGACGTACTGCCGAGCGCGCCTCCGCGGGTTGCGAACATTTCCCGGTAGTGGACTGGCTGCGGGGTTGGAATCGAAGCATTGGGATCACCCATGAGGGCAAGGTTGATCATCCCTCCTTTCAGTATCAGTGTGGGTTTCGCTCCGAAGAACGCGGGTTCCCAGAGAACAAGATCAGCCCATTTTCCAACCTCGATCGACCCTACTTCGTGAGCAATCCCGTGCGTGATCGCTGGATTGATCGTGTACTTTGCCACATAGCGTTTTACGCGAACATTATCGTTTTTAGACTGATCGTCCGGCAGAGGGCCGCGCTGAATTTTCATCTTGTGCGCTGTCTGCCAGGTACGTGTGATCACCTCGCCGATCCGCCCCATTGCCTGCGAATCGCTCGACATCATCGAGAGTGCACCCAGATCGTGAAGGATGTCCTCCGCGGCAATGGTCTCGCGCCGGATCCTCGATTCCGCGAACGCGAGGTCCTCGGCGATCGCCGGATCGAGATGGTGACACACCATCAGCATGTCCAGATGTTCATCCAACGTGTTCACGGTGTAGGGTCTTGTCGGATTGGTGGAAGAGGGGAGGACGTTTGATTCACCGCAGACTTTAATGATATCGGGTGCATGTCCGCCCCCAGCACCTTCAGTATGGTAGGTGTGAATTGTGCGCCCTTTGAACGCGGCGATACTGGCCTCCACAAAACCCGACTCGTTCAAGGTGTCGGTGTGGATCGCGACTTGCGTATCCGTTTCCTCAGCCACCGAAAGGCAGGCGTCAATTGCCGCCGGGGTTGTCCCCCAATCCTCGTGCAGCTTCAAGCCGAGGGCGCCGGCGGCGATCTGCTCGCGCAAGGGCTCTTGCCGGCTCGCGTTCCCCTTGCCCAGAAAGCCGAGATTGATCGGATAGCCGTCCGCCGCCTGAAGCATCCGCTTAATGTGCCAAGGGCCGGGGGTGCAAGTCGTGGCAAAAGTGCCGTGCGCAGGCCCGGTGCCGCCCCCGATCAGCGTCGTGACACCGGAAGCAAGTGCGTCATCGATCTGTTGCGGACAAATGAAATGGATATGCGTGTCTATCCCCCCCGCGGTGACAATTTTCCCTTCGCCGGCGATCACCTCCGTACCGGGTCCAATCACGATCGTGACGCCAGGTTGAATATCCGGGTTGCCCGCCTTCCCGATGGCGGCGATGCGGCCATCCTTAATTCCAATGTCCGCTTTCAAGATCCCCGTGTGATCGACGATGACCGCATTCGTAATGACAGTGTCGACAATGTCTTTAGCGATCCGTTGGGATTGACCCATGCCGTCCCGGATCACTTTGCCGCCGCCAAACTTCACTTCTTCTCCGTAGATCGTAAAATCGTGCTCGATCTCGATGAACAGCTCTGTATCCGCAAGTCGCACCTGGTCGCCCGTGGTGGGACCAAACATTTCTGCGTAAGCTTGGCGAGAGATTTTCATAGTCAATGTGATGGCCGGAACGTTTCCTTTCAGAGCTTGCCCATGATCTTGGCGTTAAACCCGTAGACTATCCTGTCACCGGCGAGTTCTATTAACTCAACGGTCCGTTCCTGGCCCGGTTCAAACCGCACGGCTGTGCCGGCGATAATGTTAAGTCGGAACCCACGCGCCTTGTCACGGTCGAAGCGCAGCGCTTCGTTAACCTCGAAAAAATGAAAGTGCGAGCCAACCTGAATCGGCCGGTCACCGGTGTTGGCGACCGTTAGCGCGACTGTTTTCCGTCCCGTATTCAGCTCGATCTCGCCTGCATTCGTCTTAATTTCGCCCGGAATCATGCTTTTCCTCTTTTACGAATTGAACAATCGGATGGTGAACCGTGACCAGTTTTGTCCCGTCCGGGAAAGTGGCCTCGACCTGGATGTCGTGGATCATTTCCGGAACCCCTTCCATGACCTGGCTGCGATTGAGCAGGGTGGTTCCATGGTGCATCAATTCCGCCACGGTCTTTCCGTCGCGGGCGCCTTCCAGAAGCGCCGCCGTGATATAGGCAACGGCTTCAGGATGATTTAGCTTCACCCCGCGTGCCAAGCGCCGCTCCGCCAGCAACGCAGCAGTGAAGATTAACAGCTTGTCTTTTTCTCTCGGAGTAAGGTTCATTACAACGCTCGGATTGTAGGTTTACTGGGGATAATATGTCGATGAATTCACGTCGCCCATAATCGAAGGCGGTTTGATTGCAGGCCGTGCACTTGCGGCCGCAGGCGCATCCAGCAATCGACCATCATGTCGCGCAATGGCTCGACGGAGTCCGCTAAACCTCTGATCAGCACGACCCCACCTGGAAGGGAGGTCGCTCCCGCTCGCAATCCGGTTTTGAACGGCAGATGAGAGGCCAGTTCTTCCGCACAGGCGGCCGTGCAGCCCGCGCCGATCGCCCAGAGCGTGCCGAAAACGTTATACCCGGATAATCCTTGCGGTGCGTTTCGAAATGAATCGCCCGCATCAAACGCGAGTCGCTCGAACCACAAAGGTAGCCCGTCCGACCGCTGGATCGACGTCAGGCAACGTAACGAGCCTTCTACCCATCGCTCCGCGGACGCCTGTCTTCCGAGCACTGCCATTTCCCAACCTATCGCTGTCGCTTCGGGGTCGATCTGGAGTGTAAATACCGATTCCACGCGTGTAGCGTTAAAGAAGATGTTCTCCTGCGGCAACCAGTCGAGACTGGATCCTGGGGCCAGGCGGATGGTAACTTTCTGCCGGCATCGTTGGAGCGGCGCCTTGTACCATTTGGTGGCGGCGGGTGTTGCCACGACTGCATGGCAATTCGCCTCGAGGTCTATTTCAAACAGAAGCTCATCGCCTCCCGCGATTCCCCCGGGCGGGTGAACAATGACCGCATGACAGACTTGCTCTCCCTCGGGATAAAGCGCTTTCTGCACAGTGAGCGGACCCGAATGTCGCCTTTCCACCAGGACCGTGCGCATCTCTCTGCGCGCGAATCGTAGATGAAGTTCGGCGGGCCACGGTTCGGGAGCCTGTGGTGCGGTGATGAACATGGTGCCAGGCGAAGCGCCCCTTTGCTCCCCCAAAACCCAAAAGAGGGCGCTTCGCTTACTCTACACGGCGATCATCTCACGAATTCCATCCTGATCCATCGTCGCTCCAGATCCGCTGGCCACCATCTCGCCGCGGTTCATGACCAAATACCGATCGGCTAGATGGCGGGCAAAATCATAGTATTGCTCCACAAGCAGGATCGTCAGACTCATCTCGGTCACGATTTGGCGAAGTGTTCTGCCTATCTCCTGGATGATCGACGGTTGAACCCCTTCGGTCGGTTCGTCAAGAATCAGCAGCTGTGGGCGGCCCATCAGGGCGCGCCCAATCGCCAGTTGCTGCTGTTGCCCTCCGGATAGATCGCCACCCCGCCGGCTCTTCATCGTCTTCAGGACAGGAAAGAGGCTGTAGATGTCGTCTGAAACCGTCCGGACCGATCGATTGCCGGCAGCGCCCACCAGGAGATTTTCCTCGACCGTCAAGCGTGGGAAGATGTCTCTCCCTTGGGGAACGTAGGCGAGCCCATTTGTCACACGGCTGTACGGAGGCAGTTTTTCCAGGGGCTTCTTGTTCCAATGGATTTTTCCCGTCCGGATTGGCACAACACCCATCAAACATCGCAGCAGCGTTGTCTTTCCGACCCCGTTGCGGCCCAGCAAGACGGTGAGTTCGCCGTTTGGCAGGGTGAAAGCCACGTTTCTCAGGATGTGACTTCCGCCATAGTATTGGTTCACTGAATCAACTTCCAACATACACAAGGGTCTGGGCGCCGGGGTTCAGGATTCGCGGATCAGGGTCATTGCTTGTTTCATCAACGGCCCAGGTAAGACTCGATCACGCGTTCATCGCGCTTGACGTGGTCCAGGGTGCCTTCCGCAATAACGCTTCCCTCCGCCATCACGGTGACTTTGCCTTCAACGCCGCTGAGCGCGGCCACAAATTCCATGTCATGTTCAACGACCATCATGGAACACTTGCCGCGAAGGTGGTTCAGTAGGTCCGCCAATTGCGCCGTTTCGTGGTCGCTCATCCCGGCCGCCGGCTCGTCCAGAAGCAACAACCGGGGCTCCTGCATGAGCAACATCCCGATTTCAAGCAGTTGCTTCTGGCCGTGAGAAAGTTCGCCGGCCTGGCGGTACGCCTCCCTTTCAAGTCGGACTAGTCCAAGCGTTTCTTTGATCTTCTCAAGTGCAACGCCGGTGAGCTTGGAGCGAAGCGTGTGGAACCACCTTTTATCTTCGTGCATCGCCAGATCGAGATTTTCCCAGACAGAGTGTTGTTCGAAAACGGTTGGCTTTTGAAACTTTCGCCCGATACCGGCTTGCGCGATCCTTGGTTCGTCAAGACGCGCCAGATCGATGGTCTGACCAAGAAAAACGCGTCCGTTGTCCGGTTTTGTTTTGCCGGTAATCACATCCATCATGGTTGTTTTGCCGGCACCGTTCGGGCCAATGATGCACCGGAGTTCGTCGCTATCCATCGACAACGATAAATTGTTCAAAGCCCGGAAGCCGTCGAAGCTGACGCTAACATCTTCCAGGTAAAGAATAACCCCGTGCGAAAGATCAACTTCGCCGGCGACATTCAGGTGTGCAAGCCCTGTGGTATCTCCCGTCTCAGCAGTGGCCCGCTTCAGGGATGTGTCGTTCGTTTTTTGGTCACTCATGGCTTATTCCGGAAGCGCTGGAACAGTCCAACTACACCTTTCGGCAGCCAGAGCGGTACAATGATGAATATCGCGCCGAGAAAAAATAGCCAATAGTCTGAGAAAGCTGCGGTGAGGAAGCTTTTCGCCTCGTTGACAATAAATGCACCGATGATCGGTCCGATCAGAGTACCGCGTCCGCCGACCGCAACCCAGATCGCCATTTCGATGGAATTCCCTGGTGACATTTCGCTCGGGTTGATGATTCCGACTTGGGGTACGTAGAGTGCCCCGGCGATCCCGCACAAGATGGCCGAAAAGGTCCAAACGAACAGCTTGTAACCGAGTGGACTGTACCCGAGAAACATGAGACGAGATTCTGTGTCACGCACGGCCATCACGACCCGGCCCAGTTTGGAAGTGACGATATATCTGCAAGCCAGGAACGCCGCCCACCAGGGTCGCAAACGTTATCATAAAAAGGGCGGCTCGCGTGCCGACCGCAGCGATCGGAAAGCCAAGAATCCGTTTGAAATCGGTGAATCCGTTATTCCCGCCAAACCCGGTCTCGTTCCGATAAAACAAGAGCATGGCGGCGAACGTCATAGCCTGGGTGATAATCGACAGGTAAACGCCTTTGACTCGGGAACGGAAAGCAAAGAATCCGAATGTCCAGGCGAGCAAACCCGGAACCAGTATGACCAGGAGCGCGGCATAAGCGAAGTGTTCGGTTCCGTGCCAGTACCAGGGTAGAGCTTTCCAGTCCAAAAACACCATGAAATCAGGAAGATGGCTATGGTAGACCCCCTCGAGACCGATCGAGCGCATGAGGTACATCCCCATCATGTAACCGCCAAGCGCAAAGAATAAGCTGTGTCCCAGGCTCAGAATCCCGCAGTAGCCCCAGACTAAATCGAGCGCCAACGCGCCGATGGCGTAGCACATGATTTTGCCGACCAGCGTCAGCGCGTAGGCCGAGAGATGGAACGGGCTTCCCGCCGGCACAAGCATGGAACAGATTGGAACAAGTGCCAGAACAGCGATGACGACGAAAACGAGGATTCTCCAGGAAACAGGGCTCAGCATCGGATGCCGGACAGGCAGCACCAGCTGTTGTGGGGATTCGACCGTAGCGGTACTCATTTCAAACCTCCACGCTGCGACCTTTGAGTGCGAACAACCCTCTCGGACGTTTCTGAATGAACAGGACGATCAAAACAAGCACCGCGATCTTGGCCAGGACCGCGCCCCAGAATGGCTCGATCACTTTGCTGATCACCCCGAGACCCAACGCGCCGATTATGGTGCCGGCGAGCTGACCGACACCGCCCAGAACCACTACCATGAACGAGTCGATGATGTAGTTCTGGCCCAGATCAGGACCCACATTCCCGATCTGGGAAAGCGCGCACCCGCCCAAGCCCGGCGATCCCGGCACCGAAAGCGAACGCGTAGCTGTCGACCTGCCATGTGCGGATGCCGGAGCAGGCGGCCATCCTGCGATTCTGCGTGGTCGCCCGAATATAAAGCCCTAACCGAGTCCTATTCAGGACAATAGCAGCGATTCCGACCACTGTCAGCGCGAACACCATGATCGCGATCCGGTTAAAGGGCAGGATCAGATTCGGCATTAGGGCCACGCCCCCGCTCATCCAGGATGGGTTCGAGACCTCGACGTTCTGCGCACCGAAAAGCATTCTTACCGCCTGAATCAGCGCCAGGCTGATCCCAAAAGTAGAGAGCAGGGTTTCCAGCGGCCGGCCGTACAAAAACCGCAGAACGGTGCGTTCCAGGATAAATCCGGCGAGCGCTGCGGTTAGGAATGCGACGGGGACCGCCGCTAACGGATACCAGTCGATTGCGCCAGGGAGGCTCCGCCGGAAAAACTCCTGGACCACGTAGGTAGCGTAGGCGCCGATCATGAGAAATTCGCCGTGCGCCATATTGATCACGCCAATCAAACCGTAAGTGATGGCTAAGCCAAGCGCGGCCAAGAGCAGAATGCTGCCGAGGCTAAGTCCCGCAAACAACGTCCCGATCATCTCGATTTTCCATTGTTCGAAGGACATTGCCTTCAGGGCATCGTTGGCAGCCGCTCGTACTTTTTCGTCAGGTTCGGCGTAGGTGCCATCCGGCTGTTTTGCGACCAACGGGAGCAGCAGGCTCCGCATTTGCGGGTCTTTGCGCTCACCGATAAGTCTGACCGCTTGCAGCCTTTTGGATGCGTCAGGATCCTGGAGGGCCGTGAGCGCCCATAGCTGATCAAGTCGAGCCTTCAATACCGGATCGGTCTCTTTGCCCCGAGCCTCCTCCACAAGCGGCTTAACCGCTGCATCTGGCGCCTGGATCAATGAGTTAATTGCCTTTTCACGGACAGAATGATCCGGAGCCATCAGCCTGAGGCCGTTCAAGCCGCTGACGACGCGCGCCCGCAGCAAATTGTTTAGGGTGATTGACTGCGCTTCACTTGCCTTAATCTCCACCGGTGCGCCGGTAATCGGGTCTTTGAGAGTATCTCCTTCTTGAATCAATACGCGTCCATCGGATGTGGCGAGGACGTTTTCCTGTTCCATGGCCTCCAGCACGCGAAGCGCGGGCGCATCGTCAGCGGCGATGATCCGATTGAGCGCCTGCGACTTAGCGTCAAAATCATCTTCGGCCAGCGGCTTGAGGTCGTCGGCAGTCAGCGCCACAGACGCGAAGGCTCCCCCCGAATAGAACGAGGAGAGCCATTAGAATTGCACAGGTAGAGCGTGGCATTTCCTGCCGGCAACTGACAAGGTTAGCGATTATCGATTTGGATGCTGTTCGCGGTGGCAGTCTCGATTCCGAAATCGAGCGGCAACAGGCTGGAAAGCCGGTCGGGCTTGCTTTCGTTGCCCGGAATGAATGGACTCCAAGGCTGGGCACGGACCGGACCCTTTGTCTTCCAGACGACGGTGAATTGGCCGTCCGCGCGGATTTCACCGATCATCACCGGTTTATGCAGGTGATGATTCGGATCCATCTCCTCTTCGAAGCCGCAGGGTGCATTGAATTTCTGGCCGTACGCCGCTGCGATCACCTTATCAACGTCGGTCGTACCCGCCTTTTCCACCGCCTGCTTCCAGATGTGCATTCCCACGTAGGTGGCTTCCATCGGGTCGTTGGTCACCCGCTTGTCGCCGCCCGGCAGGTTGTGCTCCTGCACGTAGGCAAACCACGCCTTTTTGAACGCGTCGTTGACCGGGTTTTTCAGTGACATGAAATAGTTCCAGGCCGCCAGATTGCCGACCAGCGGCTTTGTGTCGATTCCTCGAAGTTCCTCTTCACCGACCGAAAACGCGACCACTGGAACGTCAGTCGCCTTCAATCCCTGGTTGCCAAGCTCTTTGTAGAAAGGAACGTTCGAATCGCCGTTGATCGTAGAGACAACCGCGGTCTTTCCTCCTTGAGAGAACTTTTTGATATCAGCAACGATCGTCTGGTAATCGGCGTGTCCGAACGGCGTATAGATTTCATTAATGTCCGCGTCCTGGACCCCTTTTGAATGAAGGAAAGCACGTAAAATCTTGTTGGTCGTCCGGGGATAAACGTAGTCCGTTCCGAGCAGAAAGAAACGCTTCGCGCCGCCTCCTTCTTTGCTCATCAGATACTCGACAGCCGGGATGGCCTGCTGGTTCGGGGCCGCTCCGGTGTAGAAGACGTTCTTCTGCATCTCTTCGCCCTCGTATTGAACAGGGTAAAACAAAAGACCATTGAGTTCTTCAAAGACGGGCAACACCGACTTTCGCGAAACTGAAGTCCAACAGCCGAAAACAACCGCTACCTTATCTTGCGTTAAAAGCTGGCGTGCCTTTTCCGCGAAGAGCGGCCAGTTCGAAGCCGGATCGACCACGACCGGCTCGAGCTTACGGCCTAATACACCGCCGCTCTTATTAATCTCTTCGATGGTCATGAGCGCGGTATCTTTCAGCGAGGTCTCGGAAATGGCCATAGTGCCAGATAACGAGTGGAGAATGCCGACCTTGATTGGTTCGGATGACTCTGCCCGAACAAGTGACGGGATAGAGGAAAGTGTCAGGCAGGTGGTGATAGCAACGAGTTTCAGAAGCTTGCGTCTGTTCATGGGAGTATTCGTGAGTACAGGATGCCGGATGGTTCTTTGGCAGCCTTTCAAGCAATCGCTGTGCCACAAGGCCAGGAACCGCAGTCGGGGCAAGAAACGTCTCATTCCCGGTTAACGCCAATCTCCCGCCGTGCGCGTAGGACCTTTCCTCTTGCTATTTAAAAGGCGGGTTGCTCAGTAATCCTGATCGTTTTTTGTGTGTATCATTTTGCTCAGCCTGCGCGATATGTATCCGGCGACCGATGCAGCGATTGATCCGCGGTTTTGCTGGCCATTTTGCGATGGAATCGCCTTACTGCTTGATCTTATTTTGGGGTTGTGCGAGGCGACTTGTGGCCTATGATTGGCGTGGGCCACTTGCTCCGCAGCCGTTGGGTTCGGTTGAGCCACTTCGAAATGATTTGACGTTCGGAAGGACCTTAAATCGCATCAAGGAAAATGGATGAAAGCGCATGAACTCCTGAGCTCCCCAGGCACATGGTGTCAGGAATCGCCGGCTGAAGACGCGCAGGGTAATAAGGTTCAGGCTTTTGACCCGCACGCGGTGAAATGGTGCGCGCTGACCGCCATTCAGAAAAGCTATCCTCCGGCGCAATGGGAAGAAGCAATGGATCGCGTGTTGCGCGCGCTCAGCGTTTCCGAAATAGGGATCGCTCAACTGACTAAATCCGACAAGGCGTGTTCCCTGATGGAGTGGAATGACGATCGGACTTGTTCGTTCCGGGAAATTCGGGAAGTCCTTGTCGACGCGGATGTCTAATCGTTGGAGCTGCCACGCAAAGGTCAGTTCGTTTTTTCCGCTGCGAGTGAATTCGGTTGAGAAAACGCGGCCAGAGAAAGAAAGATAGATCGATCTAAAAAAGCGCTTGCGAACGCTTTTTAGATCGATCTAAGTTAAGGCGCTTTCCCCCTTGCTTCCATGTCTCCCCGGTTACGCCTCAGCCCCGATCCAGGCTCTAACTCGCGGCTTGCTGCCAAAAGCCCGTCGGCTCCGCCGGCGCAAAGCGAACAGCTCAATACCCAGCCGTCTCGTGTCACCCTGAGCGACATCGCCGGTGACGCTTGTGTTTCCCGAGCCACTGTTTCTCTTGTCCTCCGCAATGTTCCCGTCGTTGCCGAAGAAACACGGCAGAGGGTCCTTGGATCAATGCGCAGGCTGGGCTACGTCTATCACCGCGCCGCGGCGAGCCTGCGGACCCAGCGTACACATGCAATAGGATTGATCGTTACGGATATCACCAATCCATTCTACGCCGAAATTATTGTGGCGATCGAAGATAAGCTCGGGAATGCCGGCTACGTGACACTCTTGGGGAATACCTCGGAAACGGTCAGTAAACAGGAACGGCTCATCGCGACCATGCAGGAGTATCCGGCGGACGGGCTACTCCTTTGTCCCGCAATGGATCGGTCCGAGACTTTCGCGGAATGGATTCAAAATTGCCGTATTCCTAAAGTGCTCTTCGTGCGCAGTGTGTCCGGCGTCGACTGCGATTATGTTGGAGTAGACAACATTCTCGGTGCACAGACAGCCGTTGAGCATTTGGTAAAAATGGGGCATCGGCAAATCGCCTTTATCGGCGGGGCAAGTGAGGTCTCTTCCCGTAAAGAGCGCGTTACCGGCTACGAAAATGCCCTCCGCGAAGGCCGGTGTCACGTCGATCCATTGCGAATGCTGACCAGCCCACCGAATCGCGAGGGAGGTTACCGGGCGATGCAGCAGTTGCTTCAGTTGGCCGAAAAACCTACCGCCGCGCTCTGTTTCAATGACATGGTGGCCATCGGTGCGATGCAGGCATTGTCTGCCGCCGGTAAAACTCCTGGACGCGATTTCGCGCTGGTTGGCTTCAACGATGTTGCCGAGGCGGCCCTTTGCCGTCCGTCCCTTACCACCGTAGCAACATCACCTGGAAAAATAGGTGAGGCTGCCGCCGAACTTCTTCTTGATCGAATCGCTCGCCCGCAACAGCCGAGTCGAAAGCTGATTCTGCGGCCCACGCTGGTCGTCCGTGAGTCGTGTTTCCGCTTTCTTTCTGCGAATCTTCAATAAACAAGCTTAGAACAAATGATAAACAAACAAAAACTAGGTTGGGGTTTGATCGGCGCGAGTGATATCGCCAAGACCCGGATGATTGAGGCAATCAACGGTCAACCGGATAGCGGCGTGGTGGCCGTCATGAGCTCGAACGAGGAGCGGGCCAAGCGTTATGCGGCTGAAAACGGTATTCCGCGCCATTACGCCTCTGTCGACGGCTTGCTGGCGGATCCCGACGTTGATGTTGTCTATATCAGCACGACAAACGAGCGGCATAGAGCCGAGGTCGCGGCGGCGGCCAAGGCTGGAAAGCATGTTCTTTGCGAGAAGCCCTTGGCGCTGAGCGTGACCGATGCGCGGGAAATGTTGAAAAACTGCCTTGAAGCCGGCGTGGTGCTCGGAACGAACCATCATCTCCGCAACGCGGTCACCCATCGCACGATCCGACGACTGATCAAGGAGGGTGTGATTGGAAAGCCTTTGGCGGCGCGGGTGTTTCATGCGGTCTATCTTCCTCCCCGGCTGCAAGGCTGGCGACTCGAAAAGCCGGAAGCCGGGGGGGGCGTCATTCTTGATATCACGGTGCACGATGCCGACGTGCTTCACTTTGCGTTGGACGACGACGCCGTAGAAGTCGTCGCAATGTCGGGGCAACAGGGGCTCGCTCGGGGCGCCCTTGAAGACGCTGTCATGGGTGTCATCCGTTTCCGAAGCGGTCTGTTGGCGCAGTTCCACGACGCATTTACCATCAGGCATACGCACACAGGTTTCGAGGTCCATGGTACCGAGGGATCTCTCTTTGGCGAAGACGTCATGACGCAGGAACCACAGGGACGTGTCTTCCTTCGAAAAGGCGAGAAGCGGGAGGAAATTGATCTGGGACCACACGAGAGTCTTTACGGACATCAGGTGCTGTATTTCAACGCTTCTGTTCGAGGAAAGGGTAAGGCGTTTGTCACCGGCGAAGATGGAATTCGCTCGCTCGCCGTTGCGACGGCCGTCCTCGAGTCTGTCAAGACCGGTCGCCGAACCGCGGTCCAGTACTAGCACCGCAGCCAACACCAGCACCGAACAAAATTTCCCAAGTGTCCCGAGCCGAATTCATCTCACTGGAAAGAGCCGCCTCTCTGATTCCCGATCGTGCGACGATCACGATCAGTTCGTCGAGCGGTCTTGGTTGTCCGGACGCGACATTGCGTGCCATCGGGCAACGTTTCGGGCAAACAGGACATCCGAATAGTCTCACTACGCTTCACCCGATCGCCGCCGGCGACATGTACGGTATTCCCGGAATTGATCATCTCGCGGAACCCGGACTGCTCAAGTGCGTCATTTCGGGTTCTCTACCGAGCGGGCCTTCTTCGCTGCCAACTCCAAAGATATGGAAGATGATTGGAGAGAACCAGATTGAAGCCTTCAATCTCCCCAGCGGGGTGCTATTCCACATGCATCGTGAGGCCGCCGCCGGGCGACCGGGAGTGTTGAGCAAAGTAGGGATGGATACTTTCGTTGATCCGCGCCGGCAAGGCGGGAAAATGAACGCCTTCACCGAACGCGACATCGTCGAGGTTGTTCAATTCGATGGGCAGGAATGGCTCTACTACCGCTCGATAACGCCGGATGTGGCGATCATTCGCGGTACGACCGCAGATGAGCATGGGAACATTTCGATGGAGCACGAGGGCGCTTTTCTCGGAGTCGTGGATCAGGCCTTGGCCGCGCGCAACAACGGCGGGATAGTCATCGCGCAGGTGAAACGCCTGGCTGCAGCGGGTAATACGAGACCGCAATCGGTGCGTGTTCCCGGGATCCTGGTGGATTACATCGTGGTCGATCCAGAGCAGAAACAGACCACACAAACCCAATACGATCCGGCGATGTGTGGCGAGATCCTCAGCCCGGCAACCTCCTTTGCAACGGTCGAATGGAGTTTGGACAAGGTGATCTCCAGACGCGCTGCAATGGAACTGTTTGAGGGAGATGCAGTCAATCTTGGGTTCGGTATCTCGGCTCTCGTGCCGCGCATCCTGCTCGAAGAGGGACTGCACGGCAGTGTGACCTGGGTAATCGAACAAGGTGCGGTTGGAGGGATGCCGTTACTCGGGTTCGCGTTTGGGTGTGCCGGTAACGCGGAAGCAATTATGCCTTCGCCGGACCTGTTTACCTATTTTCAGGGAGCGGGATTTGATTGCAGCCTGGTCTCGTTCCTGCAGGTGGATCGAAATGGCAGTGTCAACGTCTCAAGACTGGCTGCCCGCCCGCATGTCACCGCCGGCGCCGGCGGTTTCATCGATATCACGACCCGTGCGCGATCCATCATTTTCTGCGGTTATTTCACGGCGGGCGGTTTCGACGCGAGGATCGAGAACGGAAGGCTGAGAATTCTCAAAGAAGGTAAGAATCGGAAGTTTGTCGACGAGGTCGAACACGTGACATTCAGTGGTCGACGGGCGAAAGAGCAGGGTCAGAGCGTCGTTTACGTCACGGAACGATGCGTCGTGAAACTGGAGTGGGACGGGCTCACCGTGACCGAAATTGCGCCTGGGATCGATTTGGAGCGGGACGTTTTGGGCCAGGCGGAAATTCCTCTCCGGGTAAGCGTGGACCTTCGCACAATGGATGAGCGTATTTTCTTCCCGGACCGAATGCATCTGAATCTCGGGAACAGCCGACGGTCCGCCGCATGAGGACTGGCTGGAGATGAGAAAATGAGAAAAGCGTTATTAACAAAACGTCGATTCATCAGTCTCAACCCGCGCGAGGGTCGAACGGTCGAGACAATTCTCGAGAGGATGTTTCCTGCCGACGAAAATGGGCCGGGAGCGGCCGAAATCGATGTCGTCAGCTTTATCGATAAAGCCCTTGCCGGCCCCTATAGCGGAAAGCTGGAAGGGTATCGCCTCGGACTTGCCGCGCTCGACCGCCTCGCACGGCAAAGGTGCGGCGCCGATTTCGCCGATTGCGCGCCTTCGGATCAGGATAAGCTGCTCGCCGAACTTGAGCACGGAGAAGTGCCGGAATTCGTCATACCGGCGGCCGCGGCTTTCTTCGATCTTTTGCGAACCCATTTGCAGGAGGGCCTCTTCGCCGATCCGATCTACGGAGGCAACCGGGACAAATTGGGATGGAAGTTGTTAGATCATCCGGGGGTTTGGTTGGAGAACTCCTCTGAAGAGAATCTTTGCTCGGAGCCTGTCACCAAGGGAGGGAAGATCCAATCATTGGCCGATCTCGATTTCTTCCTCGATGAGCCGTGCGGCGATAACGTTCGAAAGGGATATGACCAGCAGCGGAGTGTTTCCCCTCCGGCGGAAATTGCCGACCTGATTCTGGTCGGGCTAGGAGCGATGGGCGGGATTGTGGCCCCGGTATTTGCAAAAGCCGGGATAAAAGTCGTCGCCTTTGAAAGCGGACCGTGGCGAACGGGTTCCGACTATTTACCTGACGAGCTTGGGGCGACTTATTACTGCCGCGCCAACATGGGCCCCAAATTCTCGCGAGAGATCCCGCGCTGGCGGAGGAACGCAGGCGAGCCCACCGAGGAGGCAACGTTCTCCCTCGGCCGGATGATGAATGGCGTTGGAGGATCCGTAATTCACTATGGAGCCTGGCTGCGCCGGTTCCATCCGCATCACTTCAGCTCTCGGACGCAAATTCGAGAGCGCTGGGGTACCAACGCACTTCCGCAGCGATGTGAGGTCGCCGATTGGCCGATAACTTACGAAGATCTTGAGCCCTACTATACGCTGCTTGAGCAGTATGTTGGGGTGGCCGGCGACGAGAGCAATCCCTTTATTCGTCGCAGTGCGCCATTGCCGATGCCCCCGACGCGTCCGTTTCGCCTCGGAGAATTCTTCAAGAATGCGACCGCGCAATTGGGTCTCCATGCGCATCCCGTTCCTGTCGGTATGAACACCGTCCCTTACCAAGGTCGCCCGGCGACCACTTATACCGCCTGGAGCAACGGCTTCGGTTCGTATACCGGTGATAAGTGGGATCCCTCGTTGTCCTCGGTGCCGGAAGCCCTGGCTACGGGAAACCTGGACTTGCGGATTCATTGCCGTGTCATCCGGATCCTGACGGACGGAGACGGACACGTGGGCGGCGTCGAATACATCGACCCAAACGGGACGAGCCGGATTCAGCGCGGTCGAACTGTCATTCTAAGCGCCTATACATTCGAGAACCTGCGGCTCATGTTTCTCTCCGGGGACGCGCGGCACCAAGGTGGACTCAGGCAATAACTCCGGGCAGCTTGGCAAGAGTTTCATGACGAAAATGTTCGCGCACGTAAACGGGTACTTCCCAGATATCGTGTTCAATCGGCACACAGGTCCCGCAGCCCAGGGCGTGGTCATAGACGACTTTCTCTCCGCCGAGTTTGACTCGATGCGGCACGGATTTATCGGAGGCGCGACCCTTGGTGCTGAACAGCAGTTCCTGCCGATCCAGATCAGCCGGGAAGCGTTGCCTCCGGATGTTCAACGTTGGGGTAAGCCTTACAAGGATCATCTTCGCAATTGGCAGCATTACGGCGTGGTTCGGATCCAGCCGGATACACTTTCTTATACCAGTAATTTTCTCGATCTTGATCCGCTCTATCGCGACAAAAGCGGGCTTGGAATGCCCGTCCTGCGCATCACCTACGACATGCGCGAGAACGAGCACAAGCTTGCCGATTGGATGGAGGCAAAGGCCGAGGAAATCCTTCGCGTGATGGGAGCGGTGAAAACTTGGCGCGGCCAAAGATTCACCGGCGTCGGGAGCAGCCACGATCTTGGCGGTGCGCGGATGGGTGTGGATCCATCGTGCTCGGTAGTTTCGCCTGAGCTTGAGGTGCACGATACTCCCGGGCTCTATGTTTATGGCGGGGCAGCCTTTCCGACCTGCCCGGGTATCAATCCGACGCTTACCCTCTGGGCCGTTTGTTATCGCGCCGCCGATCTTTTGGTGAAGCGTTTGAAGCCGGGTGGAGGGGTATGATCGTGAGTTCAAAAGTTCAGCTGAAAATTGAAAATCAATTTGCGACGATCACGCTGAATCGACCGGAGAAATTGAACGCGCTCGATCCGGAAATGTTAACTACCCTCGAGCAAATCGCCGGCCAGGTAGACCAGGACCGCAGCGTTCGAGTGGTCACAATTACGGGCGCGGGAGACCGGGCCTTCTGCGTTGGCGCCGATATCAACGCCTGGGCGGCTCTAAGTCCCCTTCAGATGTGGTCTGACTGGATTCGCAACGGCCATCGTGTATTCGACCGGTTGTCACAACTCCGCCAACCCGTCATTTGCGCCCTGAACGGTTATACATTTGGCGGAGGTTTGGAGCTCGCGCTCGCCGCCGACATTCGCCTGGCGGCAGACCACGTCGAACTGGCCATGCCCGAAGTAAAGCTCGGGACGGTTCCGGGATGGGCAGGGACAGGGAGGTTACCGGATCTGATCGGTCCTGCGCGAGCCAAAGGAATGATCTTTACAGGTGACCGGGTTAGCGCCGAAACGGCCGAACGCTGGGGTCTGGTGAATGAGATTGTGTCCCGAAATGAATTGACTGCTCGCGTGCGAAACGCTGGCGGCCATGATCGCCGCGAATAGCCCGACTGCGGTGCAGATCGCCAAACAACTGGTGAATGCGGGCGGCGGCGCCGGTCTGACGGTCGTTTTGGAATCGCTAGCCAGTGCGGCGACTGCCGGGACCGAGGACGGCCGGGAGGGCTTGGCTGCGTTCCGGGAAAAACGGACACCGAAGTTTACGGGCAACTAACATGGGAAGAATGCGATATTGGAAATGATCTGCGTGCGGCGAAGGAGGAGAATTGTGGCGGTTTGCATGTCTTTGAGCAGTGCAAAGGAAGAAACGTTTCTTACTGGCTTGTGGCGCGGATTTGGTGCTGAGAACAGTTAACGAAGAGGACCTAACGATGCTTCCAAAACACCCCTATGAATACTCAATGTGGATTGACGGCCGTTGGGTCGGCTCGCAGAGCGGAAAAGAGTTTACCCGCGAAAGTCCGGCCCACGAGACGCTGGTAGGACGATATCCGCTGGCGGAAGAGGCCGATGCCGACGCCGCGGTAGATGCTGCGCGAAGGGCTTTCGACGAAGGGCCTTGGCCGCGCATGACGGGCGCAGAACGTTCGAAGCTTTTGTTGCGCGTCGCCGACGCGATTCGGGCGAACAAGGAAGAACTGGCCTTGGTGGAGGTACTGGAGAGCGGCAAGCCGATCACCCAGGCGCGAGGAGAAATGGAGGGCTGCGCCGGACTCTGGGAATACGCGTCGACCCTTTGTCGCCACATTTACGGCGACACTTACAACACACTCGGTGAATCGATGCTCGGCTTCATGTTCCGGGAACCGATCGGCGTCGTCGGAATGATTACACCATGGAACTTTCCGCTCTGGATTATCAGCCAGAAGTTGCCGTTCGCATTGGCTGCGGGATGCACCTGTGTGGTGAAGCCGAGTGAACTGACCCCGGCTACTACCTTGCGCCTTGGAAAACTCATCGAGGCAGCTGACTGCCCGCGTGGCGTTGTCAATATCGTCACTGGCTACGGTCTTCCGGTCGGGGCTCGACTCGCGCAGCATCCTGGAATTGATATGATTTCGTTTACCGGCTCAACCGACGTTGGACGTGAAGTTGTTGCGGCGGCCAGGACAAATCTCAAGAAAGTTGAACTCGAATTGGGCGGCAAAAATCCCCAGATAATTTTTGCCGACGCCGATCTGGAGGCCGCCTTGGATGCGGTGGTCTTTGGCGTCTACTTCAACATGGGGGAATGCTGCAACAGCGGCAGCCGTCTTCTCATTCAAAAGGATATCGCAGCGGATTTGGTGCAGAAAGTTGTCGAGAAAGCGCGGGAAGTCGTGGTGGGCGATCCGTTGGAGGAGAATACAAAGGTGGGCGCCATCATTAACCAGGAGCAATTTGGTAAAATTCTGGGCTACATCGAGGCCGGCCGCCGTGAAGGCGCGACGTTGAAACTGGGTGGCAACCGTCTGCAGGCCGAGCACGGACTCTATATTGAACCGACGGTCTTCGATGAGGTCCAATCTGACATGTCGATCGCGCGTGAGGAAATCTTCGGGCCTGTTCTCTCAGTCATTCCTTTCGAGACTCCCGCCGACGCGATCAGAATTGCCAACAGTACAATCTACGGCTTATCCGCGGCGGTCTGGACCAAAAACGTGGATGTCGCGTTTCAGGTCGGACGAGCGATTCGAGCGGGCACGATCTGGGTAAATACGTTTATGGACGGTTATCCTGAGCTCTCGTTCGGCGGATATAAAGAGAGCGGTCTGGGCCGGGAGCTAGGCAGATTTGCAATTGACGAGTTTACAGAGCTGAAGACGATTCAACTCCACCTGGGTCCGCGCACGAACTGGTGGCTCCCGCGCTGAACGCCGAATGCCAAACGCCGAACGATGAACGCCGAACGTTAACCATGTTTCCCCCCGGAACGACTTCAGACCGACCTCCCTCGGGAAATGGCGGCGTTTTGCTTGCACCGCCCGGCTGCCGGCGCCCGTCTGACGCATCCCTGGAGATAGCGGAAACGGCCTCCCTGCGTCGAAGAGCCGAGGCTGCATTCGCTTTCGCCGAAAAGCAGATCGGAGCGTTGATCACCGGTCATCCGGATTATTTTCCATTGTTTACCAAGGGAGGACGCTGGGTCCACGAATCCGAAACATGGACAAATTGGTGCGAAGGCTTTTTGGGCGGGATCCTGTGGATCTTTGCCCGGCGAACAGGCGATGCTTGGTGGCGAGAAAGGGCGGAACACTATTCCCGCCTGATCGAACACCGGAAATTGGATCGCGATGTCCATGACCTGGGTTTTCTGTTTCTACCCACATGGAAGGCTTGGTACGACCTGACCGGGGATCCGGCCAGGAATGAAGTGGTGATCGAAGCCGGACGCACCCTCGCGCTTCGGTATAACGAAAACGGAAAGTATCTCTGCTCGTTCGTCGCGCCCGCCAGCCTGTTCATCGATATCATGATGAATATCGGAATCATCATCTACGCCGGCCAACAGTCCGGCGATGAACGGCTTGTTGAGATCGGGCTGGAGCACTGCCTGACCACACGCCGCTGCCTCGTACGAGGCGACGGGAGTACCGCTCACGAAGGGATCTTCGACCCGCGCACCGGAGAATTTCTCAGGCAATCTACCCATCAAGGGTGGCGGGGCGATTCTTCCTGGGCCCGCGGACAGACATGGGCCCTGTTCGGGTTCAGTTTCGTCTACGAACTATGTAAGGACCCCCGGTTTTTAGCGACCGCCGAATCGTGTGCGGACTATTACATAATTCGAACGCCTTCTCATGGCGTGCCACCGAATGACTGGGATGAACCGGCGCCGAGTATTCAGTACGAAAGCTCTGCCGCAGCGATCGCGGCCTGCGGTTTTCTCCATTTGGCAAAACATACGACGTCTCCAACTAACGCCGGTTATTATGATAGCTATGCCCGAAACATTCTGTCGACCTTGCTCACCTCGGAATTCGTGGCCGGCGAAGGCGAAGGTTGGGAGGGTGTTCTTAAGCACGGAATATACCACTTGGCTAAAGGGTTGGGAGTCAACGAGAGCGTCATGTGGGGAGAATACTTCTTTATTGCTGCTTTAGATGCGATCCTTGGGGTCGAAAAGAATCGAGAGTCGGAAGGAGGTGATTAGTGAACTGGTAAAATTTCAATAGACTCATAGAAGCTATACTTGTGGGCGGTTAACCGCCTTTCATGTGTTCCTATTTTCCGAAAGGTTCAAGGCCCCGAGGCTACAGCGCTCAAAGGATTGATCTGCAAAGCTGTAAAATCTGTTAAACACTCAAACGATCGTTCGACTTAAGACAAACAAATTAAAATATCATGCATCTTAAAATGCGTTTTTGTTCCCCTCTACTCGCGTTCGCATCAGTCTTCGCCTTGGTGCAAGCGCCTCTTTTTCTTCAGCTGCCGGCGACAAGAAACTCGAAGTTTTTTCCTGGTGGACATCCGGAGGTGAAGCAGCCGCGCTCGACGCGCTGTTTAATATTTACAAAAAACAGTACCCTGGCGTTGAAATCATCAACGCGACAGTTGCAGGCGGCGGAGGTTCCGCTGCTCGGCCGGTGCTCCAGACCCGTCTAGCCGGCGGCAATCCGCCTGACACATGGCAGAGTCATCCAGGGTGGGAGATGCTGGGCCAATACGTTCAACCCGGCTATTGCGAAGAGGTCACCGATCTCTACAAGAGCGACGGATGGGATAAAGTCTTTCCGAAAGGTCTGGTAGATCTAATGACCAAGGACGGTAAAATATACGGCGTGCTGGCCGGTGTCCACCGTGGCAACAACCTCTTCTACAATAAGAAGCTCCTGGAGAAAAACGGTATAACCGTCGGGGACACGATGACCTTCGACGAGTTCTTCGCCGCTTGCGATAAATTAAAGGCGGCCGGTGTTCCCGCGCTGGGCGTGGGTGATTCTGGGATTTGGGCTTCGGCACAACTCTTTGAGAACACGCTTCTAGGCGTGGTCGGAGCGCAGGGATGGATGGATTTGTTCTCCGGCAAGATGAAGTGGGATGATCCGAAGGTGAAGGAAGCGATGAAGCATTTCGCTAAAATGCAGGATTACCTGAATCCGGATCACTCTGCATTGAGTTGGGACCAGGCCATCGGAGCCTTGATGGAAGGCAAAGTCGCGTTCAATTCCATGGGCGATTGGGCCGTTGGAGAATTTATCAAGGCCAGCAAGAAGGAGAAAGAAGACTACGGTTGGGTCAGCCATCCCGGTACCGACGGATCCTTCATCATCGTGGCGGATGGATTTACCCTCGCGAAAGGGGCTCCACACAAAGAGGCCACCGTCGCGTGGCTGAAGAGCATCGGCAGCAAGGAAGCACAAGAGGCCTTCAACCCGTTGAAAGGCTCGATTCCAGCTCGTACGGACGTGGATAAGTCGAAGTTTGACGGCTATCACCAGTGGGCGATGAATTCGTTTGCCAATGACAAGCTGGTTCCCAGCGTTGCCCATGGCGAAGCCGCTCCCGCGGCGTTTCAGCAAGCGCTGAATGATGCGGTCACGGCATTCATCGTGGATAAGAATGTAGACAATTTCGCCAATGCGCTCGTGCAAGCTGCGAAAGAGTCCGAGAGCACAAATTAACTTCCGCTGAGCCGGCAGGTAGGGCTTTCGACTCTACCTGCCGTTCACTGGCAGGCCGAACGAGGTCTCATTCATGCCAACGGCTAACTTGCAAGTTTCCCCTGCTCGCCGAGCCCCGGTTCGATCGCCGCGTAAAAAAATCTCCAGCGAGCGGTTCCTGCCTCCCTTGATCCTGGTGCCTTCGATGGCGGCCATCATTACATTCGTCTACATCTTTATCCTGATTACGATCTGGGTTTCCTTGTCTCGGTGGGGCACTCTGCGGATTGATTGGCGTTTGCGAGAGCCCTGGTTCCAAACCTATGCGCAGATGTTTGCGATGCCGCGATGGCACGCCTCTTTGCGCAACATCTTCATTTTTACCACCCTCTTCCTGTCAGGCTCAATCGGATTCGGACTTCTGCTGGCTCTTTTATTGGATCGCCGCTTGCTCGGATTCACTTTGTTTCGAAATATTTTTTTGTTTCCTTATGCCTTGTCCTTCATTGTCACTGGAATTGCCTGGCGTTGGATTTTCAATCCAGAGACCGGGATCAATCTTCTTTTCGATGGTCTGGGTATAAACAAATGGTTGGTTTCGATCGGCTCAGCGCCTCTGAAACCTGGGTGGACGACCGATCCAACCGTGCTTTTTTCTGTCAATGACGCACTTGGGAATGTATTTCCCGCCGTCAGAAACCTGAGTGTTCAATATGGAATTCCCGTGGCGCTCATCCCGGTGGTTGTAGCGGCAGCATGGCAATTGACTGGCTTTGCCATGTCGATGTATATCGCCGGGCTGGCAACCGTACCGAACGAACTTCGCGAAGCGGCCCGCATCGATGGCGCAACGGAATTTCAAGTTTACACCAAGGTGGTTCTGCCGCTGCTGCGACCCGTCACAGTCAGTACGGCCATTATACTCGGCCACGTTTCACTGAAAATCTTTGATCTCATCTTCGCGATGACCGGCGTCGGTCCCGGATTCGCCACCGACGTGCCCGGCATCTTTGTCTTCGACATGACTTTCAAGGCGACCAGATACAACCTCGGCGCGGCCGCCTCCGTCGTGATGCTGCTGCTCGTGGCAATGGTGATCGTACCGTATCTCTGGCGCAATTTAAGGAAACACTAGTTATGCAGCAATCTTTTGTTAGTTTCCGTCAGTCCTTACCGCGTTCAGTCTGGGATTGGCTCATGCTGGGCATTCTCCTGCTTTGCGCGTTGTTCTTCCTGATGCCGATCTATGTGATGGTCGTGACCGGCCTCAAGCAAGCGCAAAACGTCAGTCTTTCAACGATGTGGCATTTGCCGACCCAACTTTCCGGCGGCGGTTTTATTGAGGCCTGGCGACGTCTTTATCCTAATCTGGGAAACAGCCTGCAACTAACGGTCCCGGCAACTATTCTTTCATCAATCTTCGGAGCGATTAACGGTTACATTTTTTCAAAGTGGAAGTTTCGCGGAGCAAACACTCTTTTCGCGGTTTTGGTTTTCGGCATGTTTATTCCGTACCAGAGCATCTTGATTCCCCTGATTCAGTTTCTTGAACAGATCAAGTTGTACGGGACAATCTGGGGACTTGTCCTGGTGCATGTCGTGTACGGCCTTCCCATCTGTTCACTGATTTTCCGGAATTTTTTCGCCAATATCCCGGATGAGTTGGTCGAGGCTGCGCGGATCGACGGCGCCGGCGTGGTCCGGATTTTTTTCCTGGTCATGTTGCCGTTGGCTCTCCCTGCTTTCGTGGTGGTTGGCATATTCCAATTCACGAACATCTGGAACGACTTCCTGTTTGGCGTGACGATTTTGCCCAATCCGAGTGCCCAGCCGGTCACGGTGGCCTTGAATAACCTTTCCGGCTCCTTTTCGGTCGACTGGAATGTAGTTATGGCGGGCGCCGTGATTTGCGCGCTCCCGACGGCTCTTATCTACATCTTGCTCGGCAAATTTTTTGTTCGCGGATTGCTGGCCGGATCAGTGAAAGGCTAAAGGTGTCGATCCAATCGGTGTCCTTCATTGACCTCCAGAATCGCGGATACGACCTCATCATTGTCGGCACTGGAATGGGCGGGGGGACATTGGCGTACGCCCTTCGAGAGAGCGGCTTGCGGATTCTGTTGGTTGAACGGGGTGATTTTTTGCCGCAGGAACCCGAGAACTGGATGCCGTCCGCCGTTTTTTCTCAGTACCGATACAGACCGGGTGAACTTTGGTATGACTCCGAGAGCAAGCCATTTCACCCCGGCGTTCATTATTTTGTCGGAGGGAATACAAAAGTGTATGGCGCGGCGTTGCCTCGGTTGCGTCGCGAAGACTTTCGTGAAATTGAACACGAAGAAGGTATTTCGCCGGCCTGGCCAATCGCTTACGAAGACCTGGAACCGTACTACTCCGAGGCGGAGAAGATTTATCTTGTTCACGGCAGCAGTGGGAATGACCCAACAGAGCCGGCTCGTTCAGGGCCCTTCCCTTATCCGCCGGTACCTCACGAGCCCTATATAGAGGATCTTTGCAACCGTCTGCGGAAACAGGGCCTGCATCCGTTTTTTTTGCCGATGGGCATCGATCTGCGGGAGGGCGGTCGGTGCATTCGCTGCAGCACATGTGACGGATTTCCGTGTCGGGAACATGCCAAAGGGGAGGCCGACATTTGTGCCGTTCGACCAGCCTTGGAATCTCCCAATCTGGAAATCATCACCCGGGCCAGGGCAGTACGTTTAACTACTGATGACGCGGGCAGAGTGGTGACGGCCATCGAATTGGAAAGAGACGGCAAGACTTTTCGGCTGCACGCCTCGCGATACGTCATTTCGTGTGGCGCAGTGAATTCAGCGATTTTGCTCCTACGCTCAGTAAATGCAGCTCATCCAAACGGATTGGCGAATTCCTCTGGCCTGGTGGGCCGAAACTACATGGTCCACAACAACACAGCACTGATGGCTGTCCATCCTTTCAGGAAAAATCCCACCGTATTTCAGAAAACAACGGCGATAAACGATTTCTACCTCAGTGGAGCAGAGGGATGGCGCTATCCGCTCGGAAATATTCAATTGCTCGGGAAATTGCAAGCCGGCATGCTGACGGCAAACCAACCGCTGGCGCCGCGCTCGTTTCTTCAGGCCATCGCAAACAGGAGCGTGGATTGGTGGGTCATGTCCGAAGATCTGCCCGATGAAGACAATCGCGTAACCCTGAAGCCGGATGGCACTATCTGCGTGCGCTGGAAGCCAAACAATCTTCGGGCGCACGAACGATTGATCGCCGCCGCTCGGAAGATGCTCCGCCTCGCCGGATATCCCGTTATATTGACCCAACGGATGGGCATCGCGACCAATTCGCACCAATGCGGAACGTTGCGGTTCGGAACCGATCCGGCAAACTCCGTTCTGAACACCGCGTGTCAAACACATGACGTCGACAACCTTTACGTAGTGGATAGCTCTTTCTTTCCATCTTCGACGGCTGTGAATCCGGCGTTGACGATCGCCGCTCAGGCGTTGCGTGTTGCCGAGGTGTTGAAACGCACGAGATAACCTATTCGACTGGCTGCAGATCCAGGTGCTGTTGTAGTTCCCTGACCATATCGGGGAGATGGTTACGTGTCAGAACCCAGCCGACGATCGGCAAGACCACGAGAATTCCGGCGGCCAAATTCAGGAGAATAATTCCAGCGAGAAGATTGCTCGCAGAATTAGCCGGATCATGGCTGATGGTGAACGGATAGCTGAATACCGTCCAGCCGGCGACAAGGCTTGAAAGGCCAAGCATAGCAAGAACCCAGATGATTTTAGTCGGTATCGGTGTGCCGCCCTCCAGCTGGATCCGGCTCCCCGAATTGGCCCGGAGGACGGAGCCGTTCATGTACGGCCTGAACCATTGGCCCGGCGTTAACCACCAGAGCATCCAGTGGATTCCAACCCGGCGCTGCAATTTGAACCGATGCGAGTTAAACCGGCCGATCACCGGACGGTCGCCCGTAAACAGAGAGGGGTTCTCGGGATCGATCTCCTCCTCGTCGACCACTGCCTTCAGTTTGGTCACAAATCGGTCAGGGTCGAGCGGGGATGAGAAAAATTTCAGCATAAATCGGCGAATGGATGGTCTATATCGATTTCCCAGATTGGCCATCGGTGTCAAGGGAGTTCTTCAGGGAGGAACGGTCGGCGGGGTCCGTGTGTCGGCGCAGGCCGACAGGAAAAGGCCCCGGCTCCGAAAACGCTTGTGTCTAATACCGCGTCAAGCCGCTGCGACGGTCAGTGATCGAGGGCGATTACGACTTTAGGAGCGATTGCGAGTACCGAGGATCAATTAAAATAAAACATAAAAAATAAAAGTAATTTAGCATTGCCATTAAACAGAACTTTGTATAAATATGTTGTGTAATGAAACGGGGAACTCCTACGAGGCCATTGCCGGTCTGTCATTGGATGGCAAAGAGTCTTGCTTCTTGCCATGTTGGTCTGGGCGGTCGATGCCGCTTTCGCTGATGGGACGGGATCCTTGGACAGTTTTACGGGTCCGCTCAAAAACGGTCTTAACCTCATCATGGTTTTCGGGTTTATCGCCGGGTGCGTGATGGTGATGACCGGTTTCTTGAACGCCAAACGCGATGAAAATTGGAAAATGACAGTGATCTACGGCATCGGCGTCGCCGGTGCCGTGGCGCTGATGAAGGCCTTGTTTGCCATGTTCGGCGGAGCCGCCGGGAGTGCCGTCACTGGATTTTAGCCAGAACCCCGCTTTCCAATATGAACGAGACCCTGATCTACACCGATAGCCGCCCAAGAGCGAAGTCAACCGGGCACGCGTTCGGATTTGAAGGCAACCTTGGCATGCCGGTGGTCATTTCCGGCATGATTTCCGTATTTGTACTGACCATGTCGCTGAACGGCGACAACCGGCTGCCGCTCTTCGCGAAGTTTTTGCTCGCCCTGCTTCCGACGGTACTGACCACGGCCTACATCGTGGTGCTCCGCAGTCGCAGACCCCCACGGTTTGATCTCGATCTGTTTGCCTCCTGGGTGAAGGGCAAATCGTTCCAACCGGCGCGCATTCAACCGCGCCATCCATTTGTTCCAAACCGATGATCGATTCATTGATAGGCGCCTTTGAAGCCCTCCTCAGCGTTGCTTCTGGCAAGGGACTGGGCCCCGCTTCGCGAATCTCGCGCGTGGGAATGCCGAACGGGTTCTTTTTGAACGATCTGCTCTGGTTTGGAGACGGCGGCTCCAAAAAGACTGCGATCTCCCGCGGGTTCATGGTTGAGCCGGGCGAAATTAGCGCGTTTAGCGTGACGCAGCTCAACGACCTGCACGAGCGGTTGCGCATTCTGCTGGGAATTCTCGGCGAAGAATACGCACTCCAGGTTCAATGGAGCATCGATAGCGACTATCGGCACGAACTGGAAAGGTATCATCGGGAGACCTTGGATTTACGACGTCAAGACCCGGTTTATGGTCAATTTGGTGTCTTGATCCGCGCTGAACGCTACGAACGGTTTAAAGCCGCAATGGAGGAAGGACGGCTGCGCCGAGAACGATTGACTCTCTTTTTCACCCGAATCATCGATACCAAGGTCCCAGGGGCGGGTCACCGGGCCATCGCAGAATATTTTGACGCTCTCTCGCGAAAGGAAAGTATGGCGCTCTGCGACTTCGCTATGGGTGCCCTTGCGCGGCTCTTTGCGGACTGCCGGGTTACACCGATGCGGGACCGTGATCATTTCCTGTTTTATTACCGGTTCCTGAATACGAACCTGCAAACGACGGACACCGATCCGCTGGACTTATTCGATCCTGGCTATTCGATTCAGCAGAACTGCCTGCATGCAGAAGGAATTGCGCATTCGGGAGAAGCAGGGATTTCTTTCCGGCTGGACTGCTATCACCATGCGATTTTCGCAGTTCGGCAATGGCCTCGCCGGACGTTCCCTGGAATCATCGCCGCCCTGACCGGAATGGGATTCCAAGAGTATGCGATCACGATGAACGTGTTTCCCAAGCGCGTCGACAAGGTAATCGAAAGGGAGGAACAACATATTCAGCGCTTGCAGATCGATTCAATTTCCGAGCGTAAACAATCTCTTGTGACCGATATGTTAGCCAAGCAGGAGAAGGTCACAGAACTGCAGCAAGGCAAAGTCATTCCCCTCAACTGTCTCTTTGCGGTTCGGCTCTGGCACAGGAATACAGATCAGCTGGCGGCCCGATGCGCCTCGCTTAAGAACGCCTTCATTTCCATGGGAGGCGCGGTGATTCACCACGCAACTATTCCCGAAAACGCGCGTCAACTCTTCTATCAGACCTGGCCCGGATGGACATTTGGCAGCTATCGCGCGTTCGATCTGGCCGCCGAAGATTCCTACCTTGCGGACATGATTCCGTGGTCCGCCACGTTCACCGGGCATTTGGAAGGGGCGGAGGCGATTTACAACGGGGCGAGAGGCAACCTGGTCGGAATCAAGACGAGACTCGGAAACACTCCTCAGCACGGCGTATTGTTCGGTATGACCGGGGCCGGCAAATCGGTCATCGTCGCGGATCTATTGGCGCAAATAGGACACCGGTTCGGGTTCAGGCTGATCGTCGAGGAGGGATTGTCCCACGCCGTACTGACCCAGACTCAAGGTTGCGAGCCAATCATCGTGAATCCAAATGGTAATCTGACCATCAACTATCTAGACACCTGCGAGGCGCCCTTGTCGCCCATGCATCTCGCGTTCAGTGCCGGGCTTTGCATGCTTTTCTGTGGAAACGATGGACTCGACGGCGAGCGGAAAGCGATTAGGCACGCGATGATCGTAGAAAACCTGCAACAGCTGTACACCGACGTCTTTCATGATTGGATCGTCGCGAACGAACAAGCAGCGGAGGAATTGCGTCGGCGCGCAACGGCGATAGACCGTTACCTCAAACTGCGAATGCGTGGCTCACAATACAACTTCGTGGACGCATTCGCAGCCTTCCGTGACTGGGAGGTTCAGAATCCGGACGAGGCATCCGAATTAAGCCAAGGGCTTGAAGAGGAGATGATCGTCGAGTTTGCAAAGAATCCAGGAACGGCAAACCTGGTCCGCGATCTGGCCTTTGCCTATTTTCGGGCGGAACAATTTCCGTCTCATAGTGCCTTGATTGAACAGTTGTTATACAACCCACGCGGCGGAGCGAGGGAGCGTGAGGAGAGTGATCGCGTTGGCAAGCTTCTCCGTGCCTGGAGTCGGGACGGCGAGAGAGGGAAGCTTTTCGACGGGGTCAGCAACATCCGGATTGATGGCAGAGTAGCGCATTTCGAGCTGGGCCAAATTCCTGAGCACGCGACGGAGATGAGGGCTGCAACTAACTTCCTGGTGGCAAACTACGGGAGACAGAAAATCATCGCCATGCCGCGCGCCGTGCCAAAAATCGCCATCTTCGAAGAAGCCGCGCGAACGCTTGAAATTCCGGGCGGCGTACAGATGATCCAGGAATACTACCGGCAGATGCGCAAGTTCGGCTGCAATATCCTGGCGGTCGTTCAACAGTACGACGTCATTAAAGACTCCCCGGTTCGTGGAGCAATGATTGGGAACTCAAAAATGTTCTTCATTACCTCCCAACAGAGCCGGGAAGACGCCAGGGAGATCGGTGTAGCGCTTGGTCTTTCCGATAAGACGGTGGAAACCATCTATTCTTATCCGCTCCCGGAATTGATGGATCCGAAAGAACGATTTAGCGCTTTTACCTATATCGCAAACGACAAGATCAGGCGGTTGGTTGGAACCGTTAAAAACGTGGCCTCTCGCGAACTTCTTTATGCTGCCTCCAGCGACAACGAAACCTTTGATCAGCGTTCCGCATCGCTCGGCGGCTATAAAAATGTGGTCGCCGGAATCATGCAGGAATCCGAGAAGTTCCTTTGCGCCAGCGAAGAATCTGCGACGGAGCCGATACTATGAGGTGGTCAGGTATAGCAACATTCTTATTGTTAGCGGGTTGCACAGTTGGACCGAGCGTTCCCAAAGGAGTGCTGACCGTTCAAGGAAGGGGCGCGGAAGCGCTGACCAATGACGGCGATCCCCTGGTGAATACCGGAGTGGACGCCCGCAAAGTACCGATCGAGTTCGCTAAAGGCTATACGAAGGGCGTCTCCGACCAGGTGAAACGCACGTACTGGGCGCGGCAGGACGCCCAGAAGACAGCGGATGAAGATCTCCAGGGACGCTTACATTACTACAATGCCACCATTCCGGAACGTCAAGAGTCCAACGGAGTGATTAGAGTTCAGCGTGAAGTCATTATCCCGATTGTGGAATAGCCATGAAGAGAAAAAGTCTGCCGCCGATAATGTTTCTATGGTGCATCTTCAACGCGGTCGTGCGCGCCAGCACCGTAGTTCACGACCCGATTCACACGGTTCTGAACGTCGCCCAGCAGGTGTATGGCCAAGTCAGACAGGAGGCGCAGCACGCCGAAGACATCACGAAATACACGGCGATGATTGAAAAGCAACTGCAGCAGATCAATCAATTGACGAACATCATCAACCAGAATGTCGAGCAACTGCGCCGCTTTGGAAGTCCCGAAACTTATGTAAATATGTTAGGTTTGGATGAGCTGTTCGACGAAGTCAATAAAACGAGAGCGGGAGTTGGGAGGACGGTGGCAGAGTTCACCGAGGCAGCAAATGGTATTGCGGCCCTGAAGTACACCGGACGCGGTCTCTACCAGGATCTGAGTGAACTTCCAGACAAGTTTGGACAAAAAGTCCGGTACGAAACCGGAAGTCTCAAGAAATACGGGGTGGTCCAGGATTTGTATGAGGACTATAACAACCAGCTCTCCGCCGTAAATCAGTCTAGCGCCCGACTTGAAAGCGAGGTCCACAACACCGCGCAAAGAATCGACACCGCTGGGTCACTGGTCGAGACCGAAAAATTAAAGGCGAAATTGCAGGCTGTCCAGGGCACACTCGATGCCAACCTGCAGCGTGCGACGCTGGCTGCGCTCAAAATGCTAGTTCAATCAGAATCTAACCGCAACGACCAGGCGCGCGCCCAGGAGGCTTCACGCCAGCGCCGAACCCAGGAAATGAGTTTGGAAATTCAGCAGCTTCGTGATATGGGTGGAAAATTACTAGGACCGCCCGGCGGAAGCTAGGACGCACCAGACCATGAATGCTCAAATAACTGATTCCGAAGCCTACACCTCCCTAACCGGGGTTTTGGACAGATTTCTTAACCTTGAACCTCTAGCGAATTCGATTGAGGGCGTTCTGAATGACTATCGGCCGGCTGCTTACGCAATCGCCTTCCTTCTGCTTGTCGTCGGTACGATACGGGAATTCCTCGATCCCGAGACCCGTCGTTTCCTTCATGCCGTTTTGCGGGCGGTCCTTCTCGTCGCGACGATCAGTTTCGCATCTAATTTTATCGACTGGTGTGATCAGGCGGCACGAGCGCTGGCTCAATTGCCCGCAGCCCGACAGGTGAACTTCGGAAATTTGTCCTACTCGATGAAACCAGGAGAGGCGCCCACAATTGTTCAGTTGGAACAGGTTTTGCAGGCCAAAATCGAAGGAACCGGCTTGCACAAAGGCCGTTCGGAGAGTAATTCAGCAAACACTCAGAGTTCCCCTCAATTCTCCGCGAACCCGCTGGACTTCGGTAAGGACGTTGGAATCGCATGGAGTTACATCGCAGGCTTTACGCAGAATATGTTATGGGAAATTCTCTTTGCGATCTACCTCTTATGCCTGTTGCTATGCAAAGTGATCATCATCCTGATGCAGTTCTTGCAGGAAATGGTTGTCATCGGGTTCAAACTCTACACCCCGATAGCAGTTGCTGAGTATGCGCACCGGTCCTTGAAAAGCAAGGCGATCGGCTTTTTTCTGACCTTCATCGGAGTGCTGGCATGGCCTGTGGGATGGAGCCTGGTTAACGCCGTTACCTTAGGTGTCTTTAGGAGCCTGCCAGCTCCGCAGAATCAGAATTTTGCTACACTCATGATTGCCATTGTTCTCGCTGTGCCCGTCTTGCTTTGGGTTCTCATCGGTCACGTAATAGCACCGATCTTTGTGCAGAAAGCAGTCATTCGTGGAGGAGCGGTGATTCAAGGATTTGCTGGAACTATCTTTTCCACCGTTGGAGCGGGCTCAATGGCAATATACAGCAGCGGACTAGCAGCATCAGCGAACGGATTCGGGAACATTAACAGGCCGTGGCCACGATTTGGGCGCGGGGCGATCGGGAGGTTACTCGGCGAATCAGCGTCCAAGCGGGTTTGTTCTTGAGCCTTACGCCGGGAGAGGCACAACCAGGGGTGAAACCGGCGCGCGGAACGGGAAATCCTTTTTCACTGACAAGGAGCCAGATCGAGGACGACGAGGAGTATCGAGTGTTGGCGCAGGGATGATGGGCGCGGGTGCAGCCATGATGAATCGGTTTGGCAGTGTTGCCCGTTTTATCGGGCATGCAGTGGTGGAAGGCAGCGGCGATGGGAGCGGGCTCGAATACAGGGCGCTGACAGCCTTCGCGCCCATAGGAAGCAACACTCGATCGTCGAAGAATCAAACGAATCGATCCTCGCTCCAGGCGAGGAGATATCTCGACGAGCTTTAAAACATGCAAACCGAAGTCACGGAAGTGTCAAGTTGCGGGAAGGCATCGGGCGAGACAGGCGCGTCCATCGCGGTCGCGACGAACCTTGTCGATCATTGTGCGACCGATCGGCTGTTCGCGGATGAGCAGTTGGTTGACACCACCGCCGTCCGCCATCTGCTCGGGGAGTCTGTCGGCCAGAAGAACCTTGCCGCGAATGCGCTTTCTTCAGGCCGCCGGGCGGTGCGACTGCTCTGGATCGCACTCATCGTTTCTTTGACTGCGCACCTGATCATCCCGGTTTGTCTAGTGACCGCAATGATGCGCCCCGAGAAAGTCGCTCTCATGGATGGGACGGAATCGCTCATCATCGCACCCTTGGTATCTCTCGAAGAAAGCAACGAAATACTGGAGACGCTTTCTTTGTGGGCTGCTAAGTCGTTTCTGGACAGGGGACCCCAAGGTTTCGATGCTCCCGAGACGCTCCAACGCGTATTTCTGCCCGACGCAGCCAGGAAGGCTGAAGCGGAGTTCAAGACGGTGGCCGAGGAATTTTCGAAGAAGAACATTCATCAAAAGCTTGAAGTTGGGCGGATCGATCTCCAACGACTCGACAAGGGAGTTGTCATGAGTCGTGTGATTGGCCAGATCCTGACTCAAGCTCAGATCGGCGACGAGCAACTGAGCGAACCACAGCCGGTCTCATTGAGACTAAAGCTCGTTCGTAATCCATATTTAGGACGTAACAAGAGGTATCCGTTCGCCGTCGCGGAGTGCGCGTTTGATAGGCCCGAGCAATTGCCAATTCAAAAGAGACAATAAAAATAGAATGCGTTTCGCGGTCATAGTTCTATTAAGTGCGGTTCCACTTTTGTTATTTGCAGACGAGAATCTAGCCTCAAAAATAATTCGGACTCCACTCAACCAAAGTGAGCCGGCCGTCGTTAAACTCGGAACGCGTGGAATTACGACCCTGGAATTTCCTGACAAAATTGAGGCGCTTGATGGTTACGGCTTTAGTGTTAATCCGGTTCCCGACGGTCCGGAATTCTTCCAGATATCATTTAATAAGGGAACCAACTTTCTTTCCCTGAAGGCAGCGCGAGAAGGGGTGGAAGGAAACCTGACCGTGGTCCTGGACGGAAAGGTTTATTGTTTGTTCTGCAAAGCGGTTCCAGATCCGAGTTTTGTCGTGATTTTTGAAACTGGTTCCGGGAAAGGAGTTTTTGATCCGCACGACGTCCTGACGAAGAACAGACCGGTTTCACCCGCTCGGCTGCTCGGGTTTCTGGATAAAGTTAAAGCGTATCCGTCTTTGAAAGTCAGCGCCCCAGAGATATTCCAGAACATGGACGTGAGCGAGCCGAATTCGGATTCGAGCCTCGATGGCCTCGAGGTTAGGTTGCGCAGGGTAATCAGAGATAATAGCCTCGACTCCCTCGGTTTCGAGGTTGAGCTCGTTAACGGAGCCAGAAAGGATTTTGTGTATGATCCGGAGAGTCTCGGCGTCCGCGTCGGCGACGAGGTTTATCCGCAGGCCATTTCTGATGCCGGTGGACTCGTCTCGCCGGGAAAGACACAGTCAGCATTTTTTGTGATCACCGGCACGGCAACCGGAGGACGCAATGATCTGGCTGTAACAAACAAGTTCGACGTTCTGATGCGGCGGGTGACGAGGGGGCGGGATCCGCACCGTAAGCCTTCTCCAGAATGGCAAGAGCCGCCCGACAAGATTCCGACCGCGCAATCGGGTTCGCCGGAGCCTCCATTGCCTGTTGAGGGCGATTTCGCACCAGGTCAGCAGAAAAGGATTTCTGACGAAAAACCGCGCAAGCCGCACAAACGCCGAGTAAGAACCACGTCAACTCCGGAACCGAATCGGTCGACTCAGTTCCCCGCAAGAGACCGGAAAGACCAGACTGTGGCCCAAAAGGATGAATAGTCGAACCCTCATCGTCGCGTTAGTGGCCGTCGGGCTAACCGGTGTCGTTCTCGTCTTCGCCCTTGTCCAGAAGGGCGGTCAGCAGAAGATTGCGCGGCGTCAGATGGAGTTGGAGCAAGGTCTTGGGAAAATCACTGAACCGATGACCTCTTCAATTCGAAACTACAACCCGATCTCCGCCTCGAAGGCGAGGCCGCGTCTGCCACAAAGACCGTCGGTGGTGGTTGAGGAGAGTCGCGAACCTCGAGATCGGCCGAAGACGACCGCCACGTCATTAACGATCCTGGCCGCAGAGCCCCAGCCCGCTAAGCCCGCGCAGCGCGGTCCGAAGGGAGACTATGCTCCGGCTTTTCGGCTCGTGAAGTGCCAACTCGTTAACACGGTCGATTCGGCTAATCTCCTGACCCCGATCATTGGCTTGGTAACCGATGATTTGTGGTGGAACGGCAAGGTCATAATCCGCGCTGCCTCGGAAGTTCATGGCGTGGCGAATGTCGATCGGGTCAGAGAGCGTATTGCAAGCAACGGCGAGTTTACCTTTATCCTGAATGAGCCGAATGGACTCGGACGGGAAATTGTCGTCAGAGGAATGGTCCTGGACATGGAGAAAGACGACAATGTCGATAGTTACGGCATAGCCGACGGCAGTGCCGGACTGCACGGGGATGTGATCCGTACAGCAAATGCAGATGCAATCAAACTCTATGCCGCGTCTCTGATCAATGGTATAGCCGGGGCGTTCTCCTCAGGGGCGAACGGCGTACTCGGAAATCGGGTGTTTACGAACAGCAGCTCGCTAGGCCTAAGCGCGCTCCAGGGTGGAGTCATTAATCCGGCGGTGGGCGGTACGCAGGGCGTTCTGGATCGGTACGCCCAACAAATTGCTTCGAGTATCGAGCGGGATGGCTTTTTTGTGCGGGTCCCGGCTGGAAAGCAATTTTATGTTTATTGTACAGAGGCGATCGATCTTACCAAAGCGACCGTTGCGGCAGACGACGAGCGTGCTGCCCGAGCGGACTCGGATTTCGCGAAACAGCAGCAACGTTCTGAAGTTCGCCGGGCCTTGCCGATCAATCCGGAGGAGTTGATCAATCCGTTATTGCCTACGCTGAATCAGATTATGAACAACAATAAACAATAATATATGAGATTCGTATTTCTACCATTGATTCTAGCTTGTCTCGCCGGATGTCAGTCCAAGCGGACGGTGACCCTCTCTCCCTCTCGCGGGGAAGGCGTGACCGCAGCGTATGAGTCTCAGTCAGTTAGGTCATCGTCCGTAGGCGCAAGCGGTAATTTACGGCAAACAGAAGCGGTGAAAGTGTACGGAATGAATCGATACGTTGACGCGGCAGATTCGCGAGTGATGCACGAAAGACATGCGATCTATCGCTTGGAGCAGCAACCATCCTGGATCACGCGATCGCCTGGAAATCGGAATGAAGTTATTCTTGGCTCAATCGTCGGTCTGCGTAAGCCGGAATATGCACCTGAACCGTTGCCGGGAGAAACCTCGCGAGAAATAGTCCAGGCCCGGCGGGGAATTGAGGAAGCGAACGAAGGCTTGAAAGGCTTGCGGGAGAGCCAGGGGAAGCTGGCGGGAAATGTCGAATCCCTCGCGAAGGGGACCGCGGAGGCAGAACGAAAACTAACCACCGTGGTCTCTGTCCTGAACGAACGTATCAAACGCCTGGAAGGGGATAGCGCGGTGTCAGGTGGCGAGCAACAACCCCAGACGAATACGGGCGAGCCGGGCGATAGCGGAGTTGTTGTGCGCAGCCCAAACTAACAAGAGAAGCGTATCGAACAGTGTAAGCGCAAACCAGCCTGCACCAGAGGGATATGGAGCTGCTTGATACAAAAAGTTCGGGGCAAGGGAAATTGGAATTCGATCCTGAATTGCAGTGGCGTTCGTATCTCTCCGGTTTGCCAGTCTACCTTGATTCCAGGATTCGGGGTCAGTCGGCGGCGGTGGGCAAGATTGCGCGAGCTGTTCAAGCGGCCGAGTTAGGATTAAATGACAGCGGGAATCGTCCCAAATGCAGTTTTCTCCTGCTCGGTCCAACTGGGGTTGGAAAGACAGAGTCCGCCAGGCGATTTACGGAGTATCTCTTCGGCTCGAGGGCCTCACTGGAAATGATTTTCATGAATGAGTATGCATCTGAGACGCGTTTGCCGGAGTTTCTGGAGCGTACCGAGAAGGCAATTCGTCGGAACGCTGAGGGGGCAACGCTCCTGTTTGACGAAATCGAAAAGGCCCATGGTCAGTTGATTGACATTTTCTTGTCGCTCCTGGAAGAAGGGCAGTTGTCTACCCTGTCGGGAGATCGACTTTCTGTTTCGCAATTTTATCTGGTTCTGACCAGCAATTTGGGGAGTGGAGACTTGGTCAAAATGGAGAATGCCCCCTTTGCGATGATGGAACGAGTGGCCGTGGATGTTGCAAGTCAGTCGTTACGTCCGGAACTGTTTGCCCGGATCACGGAACGGGTTGTCTTCCGTCCACTGGGATTGGAAGCGCAGAAGAATATCATCGAAACTCTAGTCAACGCGAAATTGAAAGTGTTATCAGACTATTTCGGAAAACAGCTGTCAGTAGACCGTGGACCGGTCCTGGCGTTTTTGCTTCGGGTTGGGTACAACAAATCGCAGGGCGCTCGCAGATTGGGCCAGGAAGTAGATCGGCAGTTCAACCTTGCTTCATTGGACTGGGCTTTGAGCGAAAAGATACCTCTCGAGGGAAAATTCTATTACGACTCCACCGGCGGGTGCCTGTGTTTAAGGTGAGTCTTGTCATTATCAATCAGAGAATGGCTGTGTGGAGGTCAGGAATCCCTGACCTCCGTTTTGCTTGAATTGCGCTAACAAAACAGACGTTTCCAAAGAGGATACCAACTCGGAATCGTTCCCTTGGGATCCACGGGATGGATGGTCGTTTTGCGGAAGCCATCTTCACAATGCTTAACGATCGCCACGAACTTAGGTAGTGACATGAGTTCGAACGGCTTGACGAGGTATTCTTCTTCACGGGATCGGGTGGTGCTCGTGTGGCCTCTACTGCGAGTGTACGACTTTTTCCAATGCATCCGCCTCCCGATGAAATCGGCGGAGCTTTCGGCGCAGGCCCTGTCAGCCGCCTTGAAGATAATCCTGTTTCGCAGGTTCAGCATTGTCACCTCGGCCTTTTCCCTGCTGCCCAAAGCCGGAAGAAAGGAGAGTTTCGATTGTGCGGCCATAACGGTTGTGGCGTTCGCCTGACGAATAATGTCGACATTCGCGTCTGACTCGGAAATGAAGCGCTGCGCCTCGTCTTGCCAGCAAATCAAAAGGTTATCTTCCTGGACTTGTCGTCTGCTTGCGGGTCGAGGATCGAAACGGCGAAGGGCGTGAGTGTAAAAAAGAAGCTTCAAAATCGTCGTGATATAGCGACGTTCCGTCTGATACTTCTGGGGCATCGAAAGACAGATGATTGCGCCGTCATCAAGGGCCGAGAAATCGAACGTGTTTTCGCCGGCGCCGAACACCTCGACGATATCCGGGTTGGTGAAATAGTTCAGATAGTTGTAGATCGTGGATATGACACCGCCCAGCTGCTCGGGAGGTTGTCGCAGATATCCGTTCAGAAAGTGTTCGTAACACTCCCTCGCATCCTGAGTTCCCTGGTTTTTGAGGGACTCGAGACGTTGCAGCATCGCCCTCAATACGGGCTGATACTGGAGCATCTCGAGCAAATGATGCATCGACGGAACCATATTCAGAAGACGAAAGAGCTGGATTCCGCGTCCGATATTTGCATGCGCCTGCGTTTTGAAAAAGCCCTTGTCTTCGGCTCCGGAGTTGAGCGCTGATGCGGTGTCAACGATGACGGTGGCGTAGGTTGACCACGGGACCGAGGAATCTGATAGCAGATTGAAGCGAGAAGGCGGCGCCCAATGTTCGGCTGCATGATCCGGTCGAGTCTGAAGGAGAAGCAGGTCGTCTTCTCGATGATATTTCCTGGCCATCGGAACTAGGGTTTCATGATAAATACCCTTCTCGTCGCAGCAGAGTCCACCCCAGTCGGGTTCACGCTGAAAAACGGAATGCAGCAGCGCATTGATGGCAAAGGTCTTTCCGGCCCCAGTTTCTCCTGTGATTAGCCAACCACGACAAAAGTCATTTCTCTGCCAGCGGAATCCGCCCAGCGAAGCTGTCGTTTGACGTGATTTGGACTTTGCCGGCGCGAAATACCAACCGACCGGCATACTCACAAAAAGCGGGAGCAAGCTTAGCCATCCGACGATCGGATGAAATAGCCATCCTATGGCCATACAGAAAGTCCAGAGGGAGATTGCGGGAAGCGAGCTAAGGTATTCCAACCTTTCCTGACGCCGCCGGAATCTGACCCAACTGGTTGCAATGTTAAGCGCTTGAAGCAGAGAGGTTTCGCTCGCTGAATACCGCTGCTGGTAGATCATCTGACCGTCTCTGACGACTCGAATCGCGAATCGCGGGACCTGGCGGGCGGAGCCGGATTCCCGATCAATCGTCGGGAAAAGCGTTTGAGCTCTAATTTCGAAAGGGCCCGATCGGGCTAGCGTGAGCGGTGCAAGGTCCTTTGAGTAAGGCGGCAGGCGTACCGCGATTCCCTCCGATCCGGGCGCGGAAAGGGCATCCTCGAACGATGTTGCGGCGGCATGGTCATCGAAGTCGGCGTGGGTCGCCGCCAGGGCGCCATTTGGAATCATGAATACTATATAACTGTAAATAATAATGTTGTCAACAGACGGTGGTGCACCGTTTTGAATGATGGCGGCGCTACGGGGACGTGCCCGACAAAAAACACGGGCACCGGCCCATTTTCAATGTCACCCTTTGGGCCGCGGCCGGTGGGCCGTTTTTCCCGCGTTGCTTGTTCGCCCGGTATGATTCAGAGATGGCCGTTCTTCGCCAGTCCGACTCGAGCCGCCTTGAAAAGCGGCGTCGAGAAGCTACTTTCCCCAGCGATTCATGACCGCATTCGACACCGCGTCACGGACCGCATCGTGACGCATCGCCCATTGGAACTGATAAACCCGATTCTCGTATTGCTCGTCAAATTCCCGCTTCATGGCATCGGCGATTTTCGCGGAAGACCCTGGACCCCGAATCCGTGAGGCGACTTCTTCCACGATCTCAAGACAATAAAGTATCAGCATTTTCGCGGCGCGTTGGGATATGTCATCGAGCTCTTCGGTGCAGACCAGAAAAAAGTTCTCCCATGTCACCTTAGTGACCCCCTTCAACCATTGCTCCTTTCCTTCGTAGAAGATTCCTTGTTTGCGATACGACTCCAGGAAGTCATCGATCGAGAGCGGTTTTCCGTCCGCAGAGAACGACCACTTGGCGGATTCCGCCACCGTTTGCCTTGTTTCCTTCGCGATAGCCATATTTAGTGCTTCCCTTCAGAAATGCGGGTATGTAATTTGTGTAACACCTTAATTGTCTGAAAGTAAAGTGCGCAAACACAACAAAGTTTTCAATACGTTACCACTTCCTGAGCCGGACGACCAAATCGGCTTTGGCGACGATCTGATCGAAGCGTTTTACAAGCTGACACCGGATGAACGGGAAATCGTTATGAGTATTGTGGACCGCCTTAAACCGGGACTGACGGCGTACGATTTTGACGATTTCGGGCTTCAGGCGGCGGCGATGAAATTGCTGACCTATCACCGTCTGGTATTGCATAACGGCGATAAACAGAATTCGGTGCTCTACGCGCGATGGCTTAGCTCGATCACGATGATCGAGAAGAAGATGACCCTGCACATCGATCCGGGGGTGGTCCCGCATCTTGAACGTTTAAAGGACCATCAACGGGAGGATTCGGATCGGGCGAGCGTCAAATTGGCGAGCCAATATTCGATCCGTCTCTACGAATGGGCTTGGAAGTGGCGACATGTCGTTTTGAAACGGATCTCGATACCGCAAATCCGCAGAGTGCTCGGAGTGGACGAAGTAAGGGACGGACAAGGCAACGTCATTAGCGAAAAGTGTCTGGTCCATTGGCCAAATCTGAAGCAGCGAGCTATTGATCGCGCGCTGAATGAGATCAACGAGAAAACAGATCTGAGCATCCGCCTGGTCGCCGTGGGTCAGGCGAAATACCGTCGAGTGCTTTCCCTGGCATTCGAGATCAAAGAAAAGAAGCGCAAGACGAAATCGAATGGCACGGCGGCGGCGGGTTGATGACTCAGTAAACCTCGCTTTTTTCCGCGTTTTGTTCAGAGACAATCCGAATTTTGACCTGGCGTGACTCTCGAACGAGCGAGACGCGGAAGTTTGCCAGGTCTTCGATGAATTGGTTGCGTCCTGGAAAATCTCTACCGAGAGAAATTTCGACGTCGGCGAAAGAATACCTGAGCGTGACCAAACGATGTCCCAGCATGTCGATGCATAGAAGATAAGAGTAGGGCAGGATTTTTGTGCGCGCGGGCCCCTCGAGTTGAAAGGAGCAGGAGACTCCGGCCTGGCTTCCGGAATGGCATAGGTAGGGTTGATCTTCGAGTCGCGGGATTGGCAACGAGTCAAGCACAACAAATAACCAACAAATTTATAAAACGTTGTCAATCTTTACTGGTTGCTGGCTTGCAGGATGCCCTGGGCCGGTTGCAGGATGGCGAGGAATTCGCCAGCCAGAAACAGCGAGCCGGTGACCAGGATCGGATCGTCGAAACGAAAGGCAAGATCCAATGCCTGCGCCGCGGAGTCGCACGGCGTGGATGAGAGGTATTTCGGCACGAACAATTGGATTTCGGCCGCGGAAGCAGCTCGCTGGCTGCGTATCGGAACGGTTAGGAAGCGTGCTGCAATGGTGCTCAGCATTGCGACCATACCTTCGAGGTCTTTATCACGCAGGCCTCCGAAAATAATCGTGGCTCTTTGCTCGCCGATGCATTCCCTCCACGTCTCAATCAGGCACTTCGACGCTGCCGGGTTGTGGGCTCCGTCCAGGATTATTCGGTCACCGATCAGTTGGAATCGACCGGGCCACGAAACGTTGGCGAGCCCCTCCGTGAGGGCTTTCCGGCTGAACGCGACGCCGGCCTTGCGAAGGGCATGCATGGCGATGGCTGCATTGACGCGCTGGTATGCCCCGGCTAACCCAATAAACAGGTCCTGAACAGGCAATTCCGTGAAGGTAAGCGGCGCAGAACGTTCATTCGCGATCCGTTCGAGCACGATTCGAACCTCGGGGATTTGTGGACCCGAGACCGCGGGCACGCCTGGCTTGATGATTCCCGCCTTCTCCATCGCGATCTCCGCCAGGGTGTGGCCGAGCCATTTTTGGTGATCGATATCAATGGACGTCAGAACCGAGACCAGGGGATTTACGACGTTGGTGGCGTCCAGGCGACCACCAAGGCCGGTCTCCAAAATGACAAGCTCAACACGATGGGCCCGGAAGTAGTCCAACGCCAGCGCCGTTGTTATCTCGAAAAACGTCGGATGACGCTCCCTGTCGATGAGCGAACGGATGTGATGAATGCCGCGGACGAGCGCCTGGTCGTCGATTGGGATTCCGTCAATCTGTATTCGTTCATTAAACCGGACCAAGTGCGGAGAGGTAAAAAGCCCAGTCTTGATTCCAGCCGACCGGCTCACGGAGTCCATCATGGCGCAAACGGATCCCTTACCGTTCGTACCGGCGACATGAATGAACCTCAACCCGTTCTGAGGTTCTTCCAAGGATGACAGCAGACGCTGAACGTTGCTGAGACCAAGCTTGACTCCTCGCTGCTGGGTCTCGAATAGCCAGTCGACGGCGGCGTTATAGGCTGCGTTCACCTCAAGCTCCGGCAGGTTTCTTTGCCGCCATCAGGTAGCCGAGCAAAGAAATCAACGTGGAGCGCAAATGCTTTCGATGCACGATCCGGTCGAGGAGTCCATGTTCCTGCAGGAATTCGGCCGTTTGGAACCCCGGCGGGAGATCTTGATGGGTAGTCTCCTTGATCACGCGCGGTCCCGCGAATCCTATCATGCATTTCGGTTCTGCCAAAATGAGGTCACCTAGTGATGCAAAGCTTGCCATTACCCCGGCGGTGGTCGGATGGGTGACAACCGAAACGTACGGCAGTCCAGCCTCAGAGTGACGGGCGAGCGCGGCGCTGGTCTTGGCCATCTGCATCAGGCTAAGCATCCCTTCGTACATGCGGGCGCCACCGGAGGCTGACACTATGATGACCGGTCTTTTGTCCGCGGTGGCCCGCTCGATCAACCGGGTAATTTTCTCGCCGACGACTGAACCCATCGTGGCGGCCAGGAAATTAAAGTCCATCGCAGCGAGGCCGACGGCTCTCTCCTCAAGATTCCCGAAGCCGGTCAGAACGGCATCTTTGAGACCTGTTTTATCCTGGTAGCTTTTTAACCGATCTCCGTATGTCGCAACCCCCTTAAAGCTTAGCACGTCCAAAGAGAGCATGTTCGGGTCGAATTCAACAAAGGTTCCCGGGTCGATCAAGTTGTCGATTCGTTCCTTGGCCGACAAGGTGAAATGATAGTCGCACTTCGGGCAGACCTTGAGGTTCTGCACGAGCTCGAGGTTATGGATGACCTCGCCACAGTCCGGGCATTTTTGCCAAAGGCCCTCGGGCATTTCCCGTTTTTTGTCGGTTGGAGGTTTTAAGCTGGGTTTCTGAAAAATTTGCATAAGTCGAGGGACTGCACAAGAGCCTTCAGCCACGGGCGACGGTCACCGCGCGAACGGATTCTGCGCCGGCTGCACGCAATACCAATGCACACTCGTGCAGGGTAGAACCCGTCGTTAGAACGTCGTCCAGTAATACCAAATGTTTTCCGCGCACGTTGCTATTCTTGCGCAGGGCGAAGGCGTTGCGCAAGTTCTGCATTCGTTCCATGCGGTCAAATCGCGTTTGGGTCTTCGTGTAGAGCCGGCGCTCGATGCATTTCAGAACTGGCAGGCAAGCTCGTTTGGAGACCGCTTCGGCGAGCGCCTCGGCTTGGTTAAATCCGCGTTCTCGCAACCGGGTCGGATGTAGGGGGACTGGCACGAGGCAGTCGACTGGAGTTGCTTGCAATCGCGAGTCCTGCATGGCGTCCATTAGAAATTCCGCCAATACGCGGCGAAGATGGAAGTGCCCGCCGTACTTGAAGCGGTGAATCAATTCTCTTAATACGCCCTTGGCCGGGTACATCGACACCACGCAGTCGAATGCCAGCGCGCGATCTTCGCAATTCGGGCAGGAGAACTCTTCCTCGATCGCTCCCTCAAACGATCGAGAACAGCACCGGCAAAAAGGAGGCTGGATACGCGGTGCTGTCGCCTTGCAGCGTTCGCAGAGCAGGGTTCCGGAGTCTTGCGGCTGTCCGCACCCTGCACAGTTGGAAGGATAGAACAGCTCAAGCAGTGTGTTAAGGAAGATTCGCGTCGGGTTCGCCACGCAGGTAGACTAACCAAATTATCGCCCAGAGAAAGAGCAGGATAAGGATGGATCCGATACCGATGGTGATGTCGCTGCCGAACCATGGGGTAACGTCCTGAAGTCGTTTCGTGACCTTGTTAAGTCCCATCTTGCCGAAAATCAGACCTGAATGAATGCCGATTGCGAGCCAAAGGGATGATGTCCGTATCGTAGCGTGCGCGAGCATCAGTCCAAGGATTCCGATCGCGGTAAATCCACCCAGGACAATCAAAGGATCTGAAAATCGCCAGAAGGCGGTCGGCAATAGCTCGAATCCTGAATGCCAGTTTACGGCAGAAAGTTGCTCTTTTTCTGGTTTCAAAAAGTGAACAATCGAGAAAAGCGCAGAGACGAAAACCGCCGCTGGACGCGTGGTAAAGGTTTGGCGAATTAGTCCCAGGATCGCTCCTCGAAAGAATATTTCTTCGATGAGCGCCACCGTAATGGCTGTTAGGAAAATGGGTGGCAACAGATTCCAGGGAAGTGGATCTTTCAGATCCAGTACGTCGAGCTGATAAAGGAGGGCTCCCAACGCGAAAATCGTCGCTGCCGAGATCGCAAAGCCACCGAGCAGGTGCCTTAGTCGCCTCGGGTTCCTGCGCAAACCAAGACTTTTGAATCGCCGCAGGCCAATCCAATGAAGGATCGGGAAGAGAAGGAGAAAAGCGGAGATTAAAACGGACCGGTTAAAGTAGCGTTGAAAATCCGTATTTGCGAGAAAGCCTAGCTGTGGGAAATGGGAGGCGTACAGCCCTGCCCAGTAAAGCCATGGGGCAAGCGCGGCACCCATGACAGCCGTTCCGATCAGATAGGCGAGGATCTTAAGGGCAACGCTCAAGAAGAGAAGGAATTAGCGTGGACGCGCGGCTGCGGCAAACTAAAGTTTTTCAGCTATGCACAACAGGCACGCTTGGACAGGTCGCACCGAGGATGGCGTGAAACGCGAAGTTCGTGTGATCAAGAACGATGGCTCCTGGCGCTTCCAGACCAAGCGCGCAGATGAAAGCCGTTGGAGCTACTACGACGAGCCTCCGTTGGCGGATCTGGCGGATTTCCGGGAGGTTCTATTTCGCAAGTACCAGCGGCGGCGCGCGTCCTACGAAGATGTTCAATGGGCCGAGCGGGAACTAGCCCGTCGGAGGAGGGTGTGAATTAAAGTTTCCGGCTGGTAGTCGAAACGCTACGTCTGCGATGGGGGACCACTTGCCGACCGTTTACCAAAACAAACCGGCGGTCAGAAGACTGACCGCCATTTGCAGCGCGCTAAATTGATGCGCGATTTCAGATTTTTATTTTATCGATTTCGGCGAAAATCACGACCGCCACGACCACGGGAGTCTTTATGACCGCCGCCACGCGAAGGTTCGTTGCCGAAGAAGCGATCCTGGCGCGCTTCAGGGGGTCGGGCCTCGTTGACAGTCAGGGGGCGATTATCAAGCGAGAATCCATTGAAGCGGCTGATAGCACCATTCGCTTCTTCCTGCGACTCCATCGTAACAAAGCCGAACCCGCGCGATTTGCCGGTGAATTTATCTTGGATTATTTTGACGTCTAAAACGCTTCCGACTTGTGCAAACAGATCCTGCAGATCGAGTTCAGTGGTCGCAAATGAGAGATTACCAACGTACAGTTTAACGGACATATCTTCAGATTAAGAATTGAGGCCTCCTCGAGCAGGCGCGTCCGTTACTGGACTAAATGCCAACGATTCTAAAAGCTGACAGTTCCCCGAACGAAAAAGACTCTAATTAACCCGTACCGCCTACGGCAGGTTCGTCCTTGTTTCAAGCAGCTTTTTCACAAATCATCCCTCCACGAGAACGAAACAGGGATCTCCAGATCAGGATTGAGGCTTTTCTGGACGGGACAATTGAGGGCGATCTTTTCTAGTTTTGCTCGTTGCGGATGACCCGGCGGAAGGGGGATCTCGACGACGACTTCCAGCTTTCCGATGCGGCGAACAGGGTCTGAGGACATGTGCTTGACCACGGTTGCTTTTGCGCCGTCAATGCTGAATCCATTTCGTTTCGCGTAGATGTCCATGGTCGTCGTCATGCAGGTCCCAAGCGCAGTCGCTACCAGATCCGTCGGCGAAAACGATTCACCTTTCCCTCCATTGTCCAAGGGCGCATCAGTCTGAATCCTGGTCCCGGATTGAGTGTGGACGGCCTCTGAATGGAAGCCGCCCCTATATTCGATCTCAATTTTGACCATACAAGATACTTTTATTGAATCCCGAAAAAAACTTCAGCCGTTCGACTGGTTTGGGCGGCGAACGATTCGAAGGTGAGACCGCGAATACTTGCCATCAATGCGGCGGTTTCGCGCACGAAAGCGGGCTCGCAGCGTTTGCCGCGATGTGGTTCCGGCGCGAGGTAGGGAGCATCGGTTTCGACCATGATTCGATCGATAGGGATAGAAGCTGCGACTTGGCGCACGTCGCCGGCGCTCTTGAAAGTCACGATTCCGTTGAAGGACACGAAATGCCCGAGTTCGATTACCTCTCGCGCCTGGGCCATGGATCCATTAAAGCAATGCATTACCGCACGTATGCCGTTTGAATAGGTACGGAGCATATTGAGGGTGTCGACCCACGAATCGCGCTGGTGAATCACGACACCTTTACCGGTAGCCGCAGCCAATTCTAAATGCTGTTCAAAAGCGACTGCTTGCGCTGCTTTTTCTGCCTCATCCCGAATCTCGAACTCGATGCTTTCGGTCGAAGCGGCGCCGAACGTTGCTTCACTAATCTCCCTCTGCCGGCGTTTACTTGGCAAATGATAATAGTCCAGGCCGGTTTCGCCGATCGCTACCACTTTTGGATGGGTCGCCAATTCTTGAAGCTCCGGTAGGAAATCTTCGCGCTCTTCGGTCACGGAGCTTGGATGGATGCCGACGACGGCGTAAATCTCGCTATGCTTTTCAGCGAATTCGATGGCCTTGCGACTCGACTTTAGCGTGGTGCCGATAGTCACAATCCGCCCCACGCCAGCCTCTCTGGCTCGGTTCAGAATGGCATCGAAATCGTCGGTGAACTCCGGAAAATCCAGGTGTGCGTGTGTATCAACAAGCATGAGTTAAGTTTTGCGTTTTGAGCAGGCTTGTTCAAGCCGGACCCCGCGATGTCGTTTGACTCAAAGCTCCAAAGCCGGCCTTCACCACTGTATCACAGAGCTAGCCCAGGTCAGACCGCCGCCAAATACAACGAGGAGAATGTAGTCTCCGATTTTGAATCGACCACTTCGGTGCGCTTCGTCGAGTGCAATAGCGACCGCGGCGGCGGACGTGTTCCCATATTTCTCAAGGTTCACATAAAATTGACCCACCGGCAGACCCATTCGATGAGCAATTGCTTCGATGATGCGCATATTCGCCTGATGCGGAATGACGCAGGCGATATCGTCGTATTTCAATCCGGCAGCTTCCAGGGCACGATCTGCCGCATCAGACATCGCCGTGACGGCCTGCTTATAGGTCTCTTTGCCCAGCATTTTTATCGTGTTCAGCTTCTGGTGGACGTTCTCGGGCGTGATGGGGCAACGACTCCCGCCGCCGGGCATGAACAAGATATCAGTAAACTCACCGTCGCTTCCCATGTGGGTCGCGATAACACCATGAGATGCACCGCGATTCCGAAGAATTGCCGCGCCAGCTCCGTCTCCAAAGAGAACGCACGTGTTTCGGTCCGACCAATCGACAATAGAACTTAGTTTGTCGGCGCCGATAATTAAGACCGTATTGTAGACGTGATTGGAAATGAACTGCTGAGCGATCTCCATGGCGTAGATGAAACCGGAACAGGCGGCCGACACATCAAAGCAAGCCGCCCGGATCGCCCCCAGCTTCTTCTGTACCCAGCAGGCGGTGGCCGGAAAGAACATGTCCGGCGTAACCGTGGCCACGATGATGAGATCGATCTGCTCCGCTGAGACCTCTGCCTGGCTCATGGCAGCCAGCGCGGCATTTGTCGCCAGGTCACTAGTCGCCTCTTCCGGCGCGGCAATCCTTCTCTCGCCAATGCCGGTTCGCGTCCTGATCCATTCATCCGAGGTGTCTACGATCTCCTCGAGGTTTCGGTTCGTCAGAATGCGCTCGGGAACATAACTGCCTGTGCCGATTATCGAAACCGATCTACCTGACTTATTGGACCGGCGTGGGTGCGGCGGCGAACTTCTCATTGTAGGATTGAATCTCCCGCAATATTTGTGGGTTTATCTCGTGCTGAATAGACTCAGCGGCTACTCGGATCGCGTTTTTGATTGCTAGCGGCGAACTCGCTCCATGAGCAATGATGCAAACACCGTTAACGCCCAGCAACGGCATGCCGCCGTATTCCTCATAGTTTGTCTTTTTTCGGATCGACTTGAACGCTCCCTCGGCGAGCTTGGCGCCGAGTTTGCGGACCGGATTCCTGAAGAGTTCCCGCTTCAACCAGGAGAATATCGCGTGCGCAATCGCCTCCGAGACCTTGAGGACTACATTTCCAGTAAATCCGTCGCATACCACGACTTCCGCTGGATTTTCGAACAGGTCGTGCCCTTCAATATTTCCACGAAAGTTGAGCCCGCTCCCTTTCAGTAGTTTGAAGGCTTCTTTCGTTACGTCGTTGCCCTTAGTGTCTTCTTCACCTATGGACATAAGCGCGACCGAAGGAGTCTTGTAACCGAGCACGTGTTGTGAAAAAACGGAGCCCATGATCGCAAACTGCACCAGATTTTCGGGAGTTGAGTCCGGGTTTGCTCCGCCGTCAATCAGGACGAAAACCTTGCTCTCCGTTGGCAACAGGCAGACGATCGCCGGGCGTCCGATACCCTTGAGAGTCCGGAGTTTAAGTACAGCGGCTGCTACAGCCGCACCTGTGTGTCCAGCGGAAACGACCGCGTGGGCCGATCCATTCTTGACAAGGTCCACGGCCCGGCAAATCGATGCATCCTTTTTGTTCCGCACCGCCTTGGCAGCGGACTCCTTCATCGAGACGACCTCGGAGGCGTGAAATATTTCGATCCGCGAGTCTTTGCAGTCGAGGCGTTTCAGCTCGTTCTCGATCGCGACAGTATCGCCGACCAGAAACAGTTTTTCTACAAACGGGTACTCCCGGAGTGCAAGGACAGCTCCTTCGATGGTGTGTCTCGGAGCGTAATCACCACCCATCGCGTCTAAGGCAATCCTCATAAAGCATCTTCTCCGGCGTCCCGCCAAAGATTCTCGCAGGATGGCTGATTAACGCAAGAAGGGTTCTCGATCAACAGGAAATCCTTCTTTAGAAACGCCGGGTTGGTGCTCTTAAAAACTACGCGACTTCGACCGACAGGACTTGCCTGCCGCGGTAATAACCGCAGGATGGGCAGGCAGTATGACCGCGCACCCGACTGCTGCATTGCGGGCAGTTAGTTAATTGCGGCGCGTGCCAACGGTTAGCAGCTTTCCGTGTTCGCAAACGCATTTTCGACGTTCTTCTTTTCGGTACTCCCATACTAACTCACTTCCTTCGGTTCAAATTCAGATGGTCCAGTGCATCCCAGGCATTCGACGCCTTGAAATCCTCTTCAACGTTCAGGTATTTCAGCCGCGGCCCGACACACACGGTCTTCCGGTCCCAATCGCAATGCGGATGAACCGGAAGAGCGAGCAGGATATCCTCTCGAATCAACGGCGTCAAGTCGACCAATTCCGGCCCAGTCAGCTCGACTTGAGCCGAAAAGTTTTGCACCCGGACTGGATAGACGAACCGCTTTAAGCAACAGACACATTCCAGCTCGACATCGACGCCTAAATTCCCCGTCACGAACAGGCTGGAACCTGAGATCCCGATGTCGACCGAGTATTCCACGGTTCCCAAGGGCCGAATCTGGTTGTCTTCGAGCTCTAGAATGTCGGTTTTTTCTTTGCCTTTGAGGTGAGTCCCTTCCGCAGGAATCTGCTTCAGATGTACTTTCATGATTTTACCTCCGCCCCTGACTTCTTAAATTTGAGCGCCAGCGAGGCCGAACCGGCGGGAAGCCGATCCCTACCGATCGTTGACCGGTTCCATCGATCGGTAGCGACGAGCTCCGGCCCATCCGCCACGCGCGCTAGCTAGGAAACTTCTTCGCCAGCGCCCGCACAACGCAGTCTGGCACAAACGGTTGAACCTTGCCACCTAATCGCGCGATTTCTTTCACGATTCGGGAGCTGATATAAGTGTATTCTTCCTTCGGCATCATGAAAATCGTTTCCAGCGTCGGCTCCATTTTCCGGTTCATTAATGCCATTTGAAACTCGAATTCGAAATCGGAGATGGCACGAAGACCGCGAACGATTGCATCCACCTTTTCATGCTTGGCAAAATTGACCAGCAGTCCCTCCAATCTGACCACGCGGACGTTCGGATTATGAGCGCACGTTTGACGCAGGAGTTCGATTCGCTCATCGGTGGAAAAGAGCGTCGACTTGTGCTTTTGATCATTGAACGCTACCGCGACAATCACGTCGTCGAAAAGGGTGCATGCCCGCTGGATGACGTCCAGATGTCCGTTCGTCACCGGATCAAAGCTACCTGGATAAATGGCGACTCGCATGGGCGAAAGGTTTTGCCGGCCGGTCTCTACTCCCATTCGATCGTGCTCGGTGGCTTGGTGGAGATATCGTAGCAGACTCTGTTGATGCCCTTTACTTCGTTGATGATTCGCGTGGAGATCCGGGCCAGGATTTCGTACGGAATCCTGACCCAGTCGGCCGTCATCCCGTCCTGACTCTCCACGATGCGCAAAGCAATACTGTTTTCGTACGTTCGCTGATCGCCCATGACACCAACGGATCGCACGGGCAGCAGAACGGCGAAGGACTGCCATACTTTGTAATACCAATCGGTAATTTTCATTTCGTTGACTACAATTTCGTCTGCCTGGCGAAGGATCTCGAGGCGTTCTTTGGTGATTTCACCTAGTATCCGAACTGCAAGACCCGGGCCTGGAAACGGTTGGCGAAAGACGATTTCTCGGGGTAACTCGAGTTCGAGTCCAACCTGTCGAACCTCGTCCTTGAAAAGTTGCCTGAGAGGCTCAAGAAGCTCGAAATCCATCGTTTCCGGCAAGCCACCCACATTGTGGTGACTTTTGATCAGGGCAGCCGGATTTCCGGAGATCGAGATGCTTTCAATCACGTCCGGATACAAAGTTCCTTGGGCAAGAAACCGATAGTGGCCGTCACCGGAATCCGCGGTTTTCAGTTCTTTGGTGGCTTCTTCGAAAACGCGGATAAATTCGCCCCCAATCAGCTTTCGCTTCTTTTCGGGATCAATGACACCTTGCAGAAGCGCAAGGAAACGCTGCGAGGCATCAACGTACTTGAGCGGGATGCGGAAATTTCCACGGAAGATTTTCTGAACGGTTTCGGCCTCTCGCGACCGCAGGAGTCCGTTATTGACGAAAATGCAGGTCAGTTTTGAGCCGATTGCGCGGTGAATCAGGGCGGCAGCGACGGAAGAGTCAACGCCTCCAGACAGGCCAAGCACGACTTTGTTGTCACCGACCTTGTCGCGAATATCCCGGCAGGTCTGGTCGATGAACGAACCCATTGTCCATTCGGCCGAACAGCCGCATGCCCGGTAGAGAAAATTCTCGAGAATATCTTTGCCTAACGGGGTATGGGCAACTTCCGGATGAAACTGGAGTCCGAACAATGATTTTTCGAGATTCTGGATCGCGGCGTAAGCTGAATTCTCGGAGGACGCGACCGGCTCGAAACCTGGTGGAATTTGAGAGATTTTGTCTCCATGGCTATTCCAAATCTGCAGCTTGGCCGGCAATCCCTCAAATAGGGGACTCTCTTTCAGGACATATAGCGTTCCGGCGCCGTATTCGCGGCGATCAGAAAACTCTACCGATCCACCAAGGTGAGATGCCATCAGTTGGAGCCCGTAGCAGATCCCGAGGACCGGGAGGCCCATCTGGAATATCGCCGGGTCGATTTGCGGCGCGTCTTTGCCGAAGACACTTGCCGGACCGCCTGAAAGGATAATCCCACGGGCTCCAGTCGCACGTACTTGCTCCGGTCCGGCGCGGAAAGTCAGGATTTCGGAATAAACCCGGCTCTCACGAACGCGGCGGGCGATCACCTGCGTGTATTGCGAGCCGAAATCGAGAATGACGACCTTCGAACCACGAAAAGCTGCGTCGCTACTCATTGGAAGAAGGCGGGATTATCGCACAAACGGAAGAAGTGACAAGGAGAAGGGGAGAAGGAGCAACGGGGGATAACGGGGGAAATGGGGAGGTGGAGTGATGGAGTGGTGGGGAGGTGGAGTATCGGGCAGCGTTGCTTCCCGTCGTTGTCGCCGGGACATTCCCGGTTATATTCAATGCCTAGGTGCGCGAGAGAAGTCGATCCAAAATCATCCCTGCATCTCTTCTCCTTGAAGCCTATTGCACAGGTATATTTCCTATGGCGATGGAGAATGGAGATATCGCCTGGTTTTCACCGGATCCGCGGGGAATCATTCCACTTGATGCATTTCACGTTCCGCACGGATTAAAACGCAGCTTGAAGAAAGGGGGGTTTCGGATTCGGCTGAACACGGCTTTTGAGGCGGTAATTCGAGCCTGTGGTGAACGCGCGGAGACTTGGATCAGTGAGGAGATTACGCAGAGCTACCTCAATCTTCATCAACTCGGTTTCGCCCATTCGGTGGAGGTATGGCTGGAGAACGAGTTAGCAGGTGGTCTGTATGGAGTGAGCGTTTACGGGGCATTTTTCGGCGAATCGATGTTTCACAAAGTGCCCGATGCCTCCAAGGTTGCCCTGGTCGGTCTAGTGAATCACCTGAACGAGAGAGGCTTTCGGCTGCTGGATACACAATATGTGACCAGTCATCTTACAATGTTCGGGGCGGTAGAGATCCCGCGTCCGAAATATATGCGTCTCTTGAAGCAGGCGCTTGCGCTGGACTGCAAATTTGTTTGAATTCGCATGCCCATTATCTCGATTCAAGACCTCCGCGTTGTCCGAGGTAAAACAGAAATTCTGAGAGGTATTCGATGGCAGGTTGAGGCGAGAGAGAACTGGGTCATCCTTGGAGCAAACGGTTCCGGCAAGACGACTTTGCTTAGTTGTGTGACCGGGTACGTAACCCCCTCTGCTGGAACGATTCATGTCTTGGGGAAACAGTACGGAAAGGCGGATTGGCGCGAACTGCGGAAGGAAGTAGGTCTCGTAAGTTCGAGTATTCGTCATTGGATTGAGGATCGGCAGACGGCTCTCGAGGTGGTCGCAAGCGGGCGCAATGCAGAGATTAACATGTGGCACGCCCCGAAAGGACGGTTGCTCCAGGAAGCACGCGAAAGCTTGCACCAGGTGGAATGTGCCAATCTCGCCGAACGAAACTGGGCTTTTCTCTCGCAAGGAGAACGGCAGCGCGTGTTAATCGGGCGATCATTGATGGCGAGATACCGTATCCTGATCCTCGATGAACCGTGCGCCGGTTTGGACCCGGTGGCGCGCGAGCGATTTCTGCAGTTTTTGAACCGTCTTGCCGCGACTGAGAACACTCCCAATCTGGTGTTCGTGACGCATCACGTGGAGGAGATTTTGCCCTGTTTCGACCAGGGATTGGTTCTGCGGGGGGGTGAGATACTCTCACAAGGAGCGATTGGAAAAGTGATTACCTCCGAGACCATGAGTCAAGCGTTTGATGCGGAGATCGCGGTGGGAAGGCGGCAGCGAAGATTCCAGCTTCGATTCGCGTAGAGAGGGAGAATTTGATGGCCGGCAACGTGGCCTGCCCGCTGAAGCTCTCAGAGCCTGCCCGCCGCTTTTCCTGGAAGCGAGAAACCAGACAAGGAACGTCGCCGGGACCTTGGCATGGAAACGGCTGATTGTTGATGCACGCATATCCGGTTTTTTGCGGAGCGTGCCAAGTGCGTCGTTGATTGCACGAGTTGCTTTGGCAACCTGAGCGTCCCTCAGAGGGTTGCATCCCAGCTTGGTGCGCCGGACAAAACGCAAGGCCGATGACGCAAAAAGCACGACGAAGCAGCGCTCGACAGCCATCTCAGCCAATCATGATGTCAAGGATTCACCCCCTGATCGTTTTTCTCTCGCTCGCAATCGCCGCGTGCGACCAGAAGAAAATGACGAACGCGCCGCCGGCCGTAAAGAATGTCCTGGTGACAAAAGTGCAGGCAATGGACGTGCCCGTTCAGCTGCACGAATTTGGACGACTCTCCTCTCCAGAATCGGTCAATGTGCAGCCGCAAGTGAATGGACGGATTATGGAAGTCCACTTTGTCGAAGGAAGAGAGGTCAAGAAGGGCGATTTGCTCTTCGTGATCGATCCCCGTCCATTTCAAGCTGACTTGGAGCAATCCCAGGGACAGTTAAAATCCGACCAGGCGCAACTTGATTTAGCTCAAAGAGATCTTCAACGCGACGAACAAATCGGACAGCAACGTTTCGTCTCGGCGCAGCAGATCGACAGGGACCGTGCGCAAGTTGAAAACCTGCAAGGAGCCGTTGCTAAGGATCAGGCTTCCATCGATGTCGCAAAGCTGAACCTTGAGTATTGTTATGTTCGGTCTCCGACGGACGGACGTACGGGTCGACGTCTCGTTGACCCTGGAAATTATGTCGCTGCCGGAGGAGCGATCCTGGTTAACATCCAGCTACAGGATCCGGTTTACGTCGATTTCACGATTTCCGAGAACGACCTTGCGCAACTTCGCGAAAACATGGAACGAGGGAACTCATTGCGGGTCGATGTCCTGATGCCGTCCAAGCCGGATATCGTCAAGACCGGTAAGCTCAGCTTTCTGGACAATAGCGTTTCGACTCAATCAGGCACGGCCATGCTCCGGGCAACCATTCCCAACCAGGATCGCTACCTGTGGCCGGGCCAGTATGTGAATGTGACGCTGACGCTTCAGGTCTTGAAAGACGCTTTAGTTCTTCCCAGCCAAACCGTGCAAATGGGTGGAAAAGGGACCTACCTGTTCGCGTTGGGACCAGACAATACCGCTGAACAACGCCAAGTCACTCAGGGGGTAAGATACCAGGACATGGTCGTTGTTTCGCAGGGAGTCAAACCCGGCGAAACCGTGGTCGTCGAAGGCCAGCTCGCACTCGGAAACGGCATGAAGGTAAATCCGAAGGAGTATCCGCTGGCGACTCCAGCGCCACCACCTCCTTCCCGGGAAGCTCTGACGGAGAGGGATTCGCAAAAGGATTCGACCTCAGGCGGTAAGCAAGAAAGTTCGGCAGTCAAGTCAATGCCGGCGTTATGAATTTTTCCGAGCTCTTTATTCGGCGCCCAATCATGACGCTGCTGCTGACCATCAGCATCACAGCGTTCGGAATTCGTGTTTTCGTGCAGTTGCCCGTGAACGACCTGCCTGCGGTCGACTACCCCGTCATTCAGGTGAGCGTGACCTATCCGGGGGCAAGCCCGGAAACGATGGCGAATACGTGCGCAACGCCGCTCGAAAAGCAATTCCTCCAGATCCCAGGCCTGGACTTGGTGACGTCAACCAGCCAAACAGGTCAATCGACACTGGTCTTGCAATTTTCTTTGGATAAGAGCCTGGGCGACGCCGCAACGGACGTCCAAGCCGCCATTTCACGGGCGCAGGGATTCCTGCCGACCGATCTGCCTCAGCCTCCGTCTTTTCAGAAGACGAATCCGAATGATCAGCCGATCTACTATATCGCGTTGGTAAGCGATACGATGACGGAAGGGAATCTTTACGATTACGGAAATACCCAACTTGGTCAGCAGATCGCGATCATCAATGGGGTGAGCCAGGTCCAAGTGTACGGCGCGAGGTCAGCCATCAGGATCAAGGTCCAGGTGAATCAGCTCTCATCGCTTGGTCTGACGATGACGGACGTGACCAACGCTGTCGGCCAAAGCACGGCCTATCTGGGCGCCGGTCAGCTGGACGGTAAGAATCGCACTTACCTGCTTTTTCCAGATGGTCAGTTGTCGAGCCCACAGCAGTATGAAAATGTCATCATCGCCAGGCCGAACGGGCAACCGGTTTATTTGAAGAACGTCGCAACGGTCTCGAGAACCGTGGAGGACGAACGGATCAGCAGGAATTTCTGGGCGCGCGACTACGGCGAGGCACCGGCGGAAGTCGTTTTGGCGGTTAGCCGTCAGGCGGGCGCAAATGCGGTCGAGGTAGCGCAAAAAGTCAAAAACTTGCTCCCTACTTTTCGGCAGCAGTTACCGGGTTCAGTCCAGCTGATTCCGCTCTACGATCGCTCCAAAACAATTATTGCCAACGCCGACGACGTCGAACACACCTTGCTGATCGCGTTTATATTGGTGGTCATAGTAATCTTTGCTTTCCTTGGCCGGGCGGCCGACACCTTTATTCCGGTGGTGGCTTTGCCCCTCTCCATGCTAGTCACGTTTCTCGTGATGGGAGCTCTGAACTTTAGTTTAAACAATTTAACCCTGATGGCGCTAACTTTGGCCATTGGATTCCTCGTCGACGACGCCATCGTCTTTCTCGAGAACACAGTCCGCCTAATGGAAACGGGCCAGAAACCCATGGAGGCGGCGATTAACAGTGCGCGCCAAATTACTTTCACGATTATCGCCATGACGGTCTCGCTGGCGGTGGTGTTTCTTCCGTTGGTGATGGTTAGCGGAATTATTGGGCGCATTTTCCGGGAATTCTCGGTTACTATTATCGTGGCGATCTTCGCTTCTGGAATCGTCTCCATCACACTGACTCCGATGATGTGTTCGAGGATTCTCGGTCCACGAGGCGAAGGCGACCGGACCTGGATGGAGCGGACCGTCGGGGATTTCTTCAAAAGAGTTACTGTCGTCTATGGCCGAAGTCTTTATTTCTTCCTCCATCATCGTTGGATTTCCGCCGCTACGTGGGTCGGGTGCTTTGCGCTTACGGTCTGGGTTTTTGGACTGTTGCCAAAGACATTTATTCCATCTGGCGACAGCGGATTTATCCGCGGTGTTATTCTGTGCCAGGAAGGCATTTCGCCGGACCGCATTAAGGAACTGCAAAAAGAGGTCGATGCGATTCTTCGAAGAAACCCTGCTGTAAATGAAACGTTCACCCTGGCCGGTTTCTCGCAGGGGTTGCCTTCCAACCAGATGCTTGCTCTTGCTTTCTTGAAGGATGTCAGCCAGCGCCCGCCAATCACGCAGGTCATTGCTCAACTCGTCCAACAGCTTTCGCAAATTCCAGGTATAATCCCGCTGCTTCGGCCTGATCCGGTTTTGCAAATCAGCACTGGCGCGACGAAAAACAACCAGGGCCAATACGCATTTGCTATCTCAGGCGTCGATGCTAGTCAGCTTTACCAGGCCGCCCAGGAGATGATCGCTAAGTGTCGGCAATATCCGGGATTTGCGGCCGTTTCTTCGGATTATTTTGCGAATACTCCCGTGCTCGGAGTCCATCTGAACGAGTTGCAGCTACAATCGTACGGGCTCACGAACCTGAACGTCGAGCAGCTTCTCAAAAACGCGTATTCTCAAAATTACACCTATCTCATCAAGACGCCGATCGATCAGTACAAAGTGATTGTGGAGGCGGAGGACAAACAGCGCAGAGAACCGACAGACGTCAATCGCCTCTATTTCAAGCCCTCGGGCGGACAGAACATCATCCCCAATGAGACCGTGACGAATCCGCAGGCCTCGGTCGGGAGATTGTCCGTTAACCATATCAACCAATTCCCGTCGGTCACGTTGTACTTCAACTTGAAGCCGGGAGTAGCGACCGGGGACGCGACTCAATTCATCCAGCGGACCGCGGCGGAAGTCCTGCCGCCGACAATTCGGGGTCAACTCCAAGGTGAGGCGCAGACGTTTACCGAGACGTTTTCGCAGTTAGGTGGTCTGCTGTTCGTAGCTGTCTTCATCATGTACATCATTCTTGGGATTTTGTACGAGAGCTGGTTCCATCCGATCACGGTTCTGTCGTCTTTGCCGGTCGCCGCGGTGGGAGGACTATTAACTTTGCTTTTATTCCATTCCGAACTCTCTCTCTACTCCTATATCGGCATGTTCATGTTGATTGGAATTGTGAAGAAAAACGGGATTATGATGGTCGATTTTGCCGTCGAGCAGCGCAGAGCTGGCAAGACCCCGGTTGAAGCGGTGCACGAGGCGAGCATTGAGCGCTTTCGGCCAATCATCATGACGACCCTAGCCGCGTTGATGGGTGCGATCCCTATAGCGCTTGGCTTTGGTGCCGACGGAGCTTCGCGCCGACCGCTCGGCTTGATTCTGGTGGGTGGCCTGATCGTTTCGCAATTGATCACCTTGTATGTGACTCCGGCGCTCTACCTCTATATGGAGAGCCTGCAGGAGAAACTCAATCATCTGTACGACAGATTGGGAAGACCTCGGCAGCGAAAGAAACGGCATCTGGCTCCGGCACACTAGTACTAGTGCAAACTATTGGCCGCCGTTTTTCTTTCGCAAGCGATCTCATAAGAAGAACTTGCGAAACGAAAAACGGCGGCCAAACTAAAGGCTTGGTTTACCTCATTCGTCACGGCGAAACAGAATGGGCGCGAGACGGCCGGCACACTGGACGGACCGATATTCCGTTAACAGAAACGGGTCGAATACAAGCCGGGTTTTTACTGCCCATTTTTGATGAGGTTTCCTTTTCAAGAATCTTGAGTAGTCCGCTTCAGCGGGCTATGGAGACGGCTCGCCTGGCGGGCCTCGGCAATCGTGTTGAACCGGTTCCGGACTTGGTGGAATGGGATTACGGAGACTACGAAGGGATTACGGCCGAGCAGATTCGGGAAAAAACTCCTGGTTGGAGCATCTGGACCCACGGCTGTCCGAATGGCGAGTCAATCATCGACGTGGCTGCCAGAGCGGACAGAGTCGTCTCTCAGGTTCGAGGTCAGGACGGTAACGTTGCGCTTTTCTCCCATGGCCATCTCTTGCGCGTTCTGGCGGTGCGATGGCTCGGGTTTGAGCCGGCTCACGGCAAGTATTTCCAGCTTGGTACAAGCACACTTTCAATTCTCTCTTTTGACGAGGTGACGCCGGTGATCAGGACTTGGAACGGTCCCCTTATTACGGCGGCGTGCGCCGTTCCGTGGAGACACGGAAGTACGCCCTAACTAGGTTTCGCTGTGGAGGTTGCTGTGTTTTCCGAAGCTTTCCGCAATGCTTTGGCTTGATTGGGCTGTTCCGATTAGATCCGTCTCCGCAACTGAGCTGTCGCGCTGTGTCAGCTTGACGCCGACAAGCTTGCTGATGCCGTGTTCCTCCATGGTAACGCCATACAGGATGTCCGCCTTGGCTATCGTCCGCTTGTTATGGGTAATCACCACAAACTGACTCTGGTGAACGAAGTGATCCAGTATCTTGATGAATCGATTGATGTTTGACTCATCGAGCGGAGCGTCCATTTCGTCCAGAACACAGAACGGACTCGGTTTGACCATGTAAATCGCAAACAGGAGTGAGACAGCGGTCATTGTCCGTTCGCCGCCTGATAAGAGCGAGATTGACTGAAGTTGTTTGCCGGGTGGTCTAGCGATGATTTCGATGCCACTTTCAAGCGGATCCGCGTCGTCCACCAGGAGAAGGTTCGCCTTTCCGCCGCCAAAGAGTTCGGTGAACATTTCCTGGAAGTTAACTCGCACCTGTTCAAAGGTATCCGCAAACAGTTCCTGGGTTGTGGTGTTGATCTTGTTGATCACGTCGAGCAACTCGTTCTTAGACTTCACCAGATCATTGTGCTGGTCTTCAAGGAAGCGTTGACGCTCTTCCAGTTCATCGTATTCCTGGATCGCTTCCAGGTTAACCGGACCCATCGCGTCGAGCCGTTCCGTCAATTCCGCGATCGCTGATTGGACAAAATCCCAGTCGATTTCTTGAATCGGAGGAGGGCTTGACGCGGACTGTCCGGCGTCCACCTCGCTAGGCGGTTTGTCGAATCGCTTACGCTGCTCGCGCACGGAGACATGAAAAGAGTACCAGTCCGGTTGAAAATTCGGAATATCGACCTGATAGCGATGCGCGGCATGCTCCTGGATATGCTCTAGCCGGAGATTGAGCTGAGTCGCTCTGACTTCGTGTTGACCTCGCATCTCCTGGCACTCGGAGAGCTGCTTGCGCAGGTGCCGCAGATTTAGTTCTACCGCTTCAAGTGCGGCAACGCTTTGCGCACGCTCCTGGAGAAGACCGGTCACCTCCGCTTCCGCCGCATCACATTCCGTTCGCAGTTGTCCGATCCTCGCACGTAGAGCAACATTCTCAGTTGAGAATTGTTCTATCCGGGCGCTGTAATTTCCGATATCCCGCCGGCGACTGGCGATCAGATCCTCCAGTTCTGTTAGTCGAACGGTCATTGGCTGCTGCTGCCGCTCGAGGTTATCCTTCAATTGCCGCCCGGTCGCTACGCGAACCTTAAGCTCGTTTAGAACCTCAACGAGAGTATCCTCTTTGGCGCGCAGGGAATCCACTTCCACGAGTGCGCCTGCGAGATGCATCTGCAATTCGCCTAACCGCAGGCCATTTTCGGAGATCTCTTGCTCCAGCGATTCCACCCTGCCCGTCGCCGTATTCAGGCGCTGGCGAACATTGTCACGCTCCCAATTCAGGCTCTTTATTTTACCTTCTGCTTCACGTAACTCACGATCCAATAAGGAAAGCTGGCCTTGCAAGGTTGAAGCCTCAAGCTGCACACGTTGAAACGCATCCCGATTTTCACGCACCACCCGGTGGTTGATCTCCACTTGAGTGAGATATCTTGCTTTTTCCCTCTCCATGCCCTGTACACTCGAGCGGAGGCCGAGAGATTCTTTTTCAAGTAATTGGATCTGAATCTTGCGTTGGAGGACAGAATTGTTGTTGTCGCCAACGAAACCTGAGAAAACGACGCCTTCGCGAGAAATGAAATCGCCCGTCGTCGTAGCAACAGCAAGGTCAGGAGCGTTCCGCTTGATTTCAAATGCCGTCGTCAGGTTTGCCGCGATTACGACGTTGTCCAGCAAACGATTGACCAGGGGTGACACGTTCAGGCTGGACTTAATTCTGTCGAGCGCCCAATCGAGCGCGCCGTCCGGAAGAGACTGCAACTGCACCGCGTTTCGCTTCGGCAGAAACGGTGTCGGGATAAGGGCCGCACGGCCGACTTTCCTTTCGGCAAGGCCACATGCGATCGATTCTGCAATGGCAGGATCGCTGATGAAGATTGTCTGCAGGTGCTGTCCAAGGGCTGCCTCGATCGCCGGTATGAACTCGCCGCTTACCTCGATGAAATTGGCGAGGGCGCCGACGATTGCCGCGCGGTAGAGTTGCGGATTGTCCAGCCCTTTGAGAACCGCTTGAGTACCGGCGCCTAGCCCGGCACCTTCCTCATTTAATTGCTTCAGCACCTCCAGCTTCGATTCTCTCTCGGTCAGAGTTCGCTGATTCGCACTAAGCTCAACATCGAACTGCTGCAGTTCTCTTTGCGTATTGGCCAGCTCGTGTTCGCTATCGTTAAGTGCGTCGCGGCAACTTTGCACCTTTGTTTGTGCCAGTTCCAGTTCGTTACCCGTCCGTGAAACCATGGCTCCAACTTGACTTTGGGTGGATTCAATTTGGGCTAGTTCTGCCTGGAGAAGCTCCAACCTGGTCTCGCCCGATTCCCGCTGATTGATTGTGCTCGAGAGATCCCCGCGGAGCGCTGCGATCCGGCTTTCCCGCTGTTGAATTTGGCGCTGGAAGTCTTGAGCGGATCGATCGACTTCCTGTCGCCGCGATCGGCACTGATTTACCGCTTTTTGCTGTTCCTCGAGCCGCTCTCCGTCAGCCCGGAGCGTGTCGCCTATTTCGCTTAACTGATGATCGGTTTCGTCCAGCTGAGATTGTTGGACTAAAACCTTCTCTTCAGCGGCCGCGATTTCTGTTTGGTACCGTGCCGACAAGCCAGTCGATTCCCGTATGCGTTCTTCATTGAACTCGATCTTGTTGGACGCAGATTCAGCCTGATTTTTCAGTTCTTGCACGCGCTGGCGTGCGTCGGAGATCTGTTCCTCCAGGGCTTCGAGTTGCTGGCGCTGTTCGGCGACGCCAAATTCCTGCGACTCAACCTGTTCTTCGAGAGATCGCTGCAAGTCGCGGAGTCGATCGATTTCTTTCTGCGCGGCAGCCACCGCCAGATTTATTTCATCGTGCGATTTTCGGCTGAAGTGGGTGTCCAAAGTCCGGAGATCCTCGAAGAGCGCCTTGTAGCGACGAGCCTTTCCGGCCTGACGTTGGAGTGAGCCGATTTGGCGTTTCACCTCTTTCATGATATCGGCCAGGCGAACCAGGTTCGCGTCCGTGTACTCCAGTTTCCGCAGAGCCTCTTTCTTCTGAGCCTTGTACTTGGTGATTCCTGCCGCCTCTTCAAAAATAGTCCTGCGGTCTTCCGGTCTGGAACTCAGGATCAGATCAAGCTTGCCCTGCTCCATGATCGAGTACGCCGTGCGCCCGATCCCGGTGTCCATGAATAGCATCTGAATATCTTTGAGCCGGCACGCAGTCTTATTGAGCAGGTACTCAGAACCTCCGTCCCGGAAAACCCGGCGGGTAATCCTGACCTCGTTGTACTCGGTGCCGAGGTCTTTTTCGCAGTCGGCAAATGTGAGCGAAACTTCAGCCATCCCCACCGGCTGCTTGCTATCCGTACCGCTGAAAATTACATCGGCCATTTCACCGCCCCGGAGAGCCTTGGCCGATTGCTCGCCCAACACCCAACGAATGGCGTCCAAAAGATTCGATTTTCCGCAACCGTTCGGCCCGACGATCGCGGTGACGCCCGGATGAAAATTCAGCACCGTCTTATAGGCAAACGACTTGAAGCCAATCAACTCGAGCGATTGCAAATACATCCGGAAGCAAGCGCTAATTGCGAAAAAGGAGTCAGACAAGGTAAAAGTACAATGGGTTGAGCAATGCGATCTATTGACCTCAACATCTTGGGGTGTTTTCTGACTGGTCCGAGAGATTCGTCTACGGCAACATCCCAACGACTGAAAAGCTCGAACGTGAAAACCGAAACCGGTCGCGTCTTCCTGGCGCCTGTGTTTTCATAGGCGACCTATGAATCCACTGGACGAACTCTTCGAGTTTTTGCGGTTTCCTTCGGTCTCTGCAGATAGCCGGTTCAAAAGCGACGTCGACGCTTGTGCAGAGTGGCTGACCGCCAGATTCAAAAAGATGGGACTCCAGACGCGGAAGGTACCGACGCCGGGGCACCCGGTTGTAGTTGCGTGCAATGAACGCGTGCCGGATCGAAAGACGTTGCTCATTTATGGCCACTACGACGTCCAACCGGCGGATCCATTGGAACTATGGGACTCTCCTCCGTTCGAGCCGGTAATCAAAGGAGACAAGATTTTCGCGCGCGGATCGACCGACAACAAAGGCCAAATCCTGGCGCATATTCTCGGTGTCGAATCCGTCCTTGAAGAGCGTGGTGATCTCCCGGTGAATCTCGTCATTTTAGTCGAAGGGGAGGAGGAGATCGGTTCTCCGCATTTGGAGGCTTTTCTTAAGGAGCACAAATCAGTTCTGCAGGCCGATGTCGTCGCGATCTCCGACACTGGGATGGCTGCTCCGGGCGTGCCTACTTTTACGTACGGACTTCGCGGCATTTTGTGTCTTGGAAATCCGGTTGCGCGGGCCGGCGGCGGATCTTCACTCAGGGATCTTTGGTGGATCGGTCGCAAATCCCGCCACGGTGTTAAGCCGAATCGTCGCCAAGCTTCACGATGATTCCGGTCGGGTGGCGATCCCGGGGTTTTATGATCGAGTCTTGCCGCTTGAAGACTGGGAACGGGAACTTTGGACCAAGCTCCCGTACACAGAGCAAGGCTGGCTGGCAACCACCGGTGCGCCGCGACTTTGGGGCGAGGAAGGCTATACATTTTTGGAGCAAGTCTGGGCACGGCCAACTGCGGAGGTGAACGGCCTTGGGAGCGGCTACCAAGGGGAGGGATCAAAGACCATCATACCCAGTAAGGCCATGGCTAAGCTTTCCTTTCGCTTGGTGCCAAATCAAGATCCGCACGAATTGCGAACGGTCATCACAGAATTTTTGAAGCAGCAGTGCCCCGAATTCGGTGGAAATGGAAATCCTTGGACAGCACGAGGGCAAACCTTATCTGGTGAGACCGGATTCCGTATTTGGAAAAGCTGCCCAAAAGGCGCTCAGCAAAACATTCCCACTGCCCATTGCTTTCATCCGTGAGGGAGGGAGCATTCCGATTACCCAGTCCTTCAAGGATGTCCTGGGTATCGATACACTGTTCCTGGGCCTGGCCTTGCCCGACTGCAAGGTTCATTCTCCGAATGAGAACTTTGCGATTGAAAACTTTCATGCAGGTATTCGTCTAAATAGGCATCTGATGGATCAAATTGCAGAGGCATGATGAACAGGTCCCCCCTTATCGGTCTGATTTTCCTTCTGGCCGGCTCGGTTGCCTATAGCGCTGACGAAACTTGGAGTAACGTTTCTCATTCGCTCAGCCGGTTTGGACACGACGTCAGAAACACCTTTGCGGAAGACGCCGACGATCGACCAAGCCCCACGCCGAGGCGCCATTCAAAATCGAGTTCCAAGCATTCATCCACCAAGAAAACGAAAGCAAAGACATCGCTTCGGCAGAAAAATCCGACGCATCCGACGCCGACTCTGCGACATCAAAACCGTCTCCTGAACCCTCAGCAGGAGCGTCAACATCTGTTCCAGCGGAAGAAGGGGCATCCGGTTCGAATAACAAGCCGGAAAACTCCGCGCCAATGGCTACCATCAAGCCGGAAGCGCTTCGCGAATTTGCATCACAACCCCCGCAGGTTCAGCAACTGATTGTCAACGCACTCGCGCTCACCGAGAAAAACCTGGACTACCAATATGGATCTGCGGATCCTGCAGCGGGCGGGATGGATTGCTCGGGATTCATTTATTACGTACTGAACAATGCCGGCTACAAAGATGTGCCGAGAGATTCCAGCGGTCAATACGTCTGGGTACGCAAAGAAGGCGATTTTCACGCGGTACTCAGCCGAAGCGGAGATTCGTTCGAACTCGACGAACTCAAGCCGGGGGATCTCATGTTCTGGTCGGGCACATACAAGATCGATCGGGATATCCCGATTACCCATGTGATGATTTACCTTGGGAAGGAGAAGTCGACTGGCAAGCCCGTCATGGTGGGAGCGACCGATGGACGTACCTATGATGGAGTTCGTCGTTTCGGTGTCAGCGTTTTTGATTTCAAAATGCCTAGCGGCAAGACCTAACAAAGATGATCCTGGGCTGACCTCAAAATTTGAGGGATACGCCAGTATTCCCGGGTTGCGCGAACCTGGGGTGGCGGCAAAGAATCGCGATGGCGCGGAACAGGGGATCGATAGTGCAAAAGCGGTGCCGAACGCGAAACAAAAAACGAAACCCCCGAGTGACGGGGATTAGTTTGAGGCAGGTCTGCGGGTTTTTTGGTTAAGCGGCGCCGTGGGCCTGCTCCCGCCTGGTTGACGCCGCTCTCGTGCTGGGTCGCCGAATGAGCGCGTTGAAATGCGGTTTCGAGTGATTTCCTGTTTACTCGGCGAGGCGTCGGTATAGCGTCCCCTTCATGCTCGACATTCGTCTGATACGCGAAAAACCGGATTTTGTTCGCGAGCGACTTGCGACCCGTGGCGTCGAGTTGGCCCAGCAGGTCGATAAGATTCTGGAGATCGATTTAGAGCGACGGCGATCGGAGACGCAGCTACAACAGTTGAACGCTGATCGAAACAGGCTAAGCAAGCAGATCGGGATGCTTCGGTCGAAAAAGGAGCCCAGTGCAGAGGCGGAATCGGAGGTCAGGGCGATCGGGGAAGAAATCGCCAGACTGAGCCAGGCGGCTGCAGCGGCGGATGAATCCCAAAGGGCGCTATTGCTCTGCATTCCGAATCTACCTCATGCCAACGCTCCAATCGGGGCGGATGCCAGCGCGAATCCTGTGGTCCGCATGTGGGGCGAAAAACCGACATTTGACTATCAACCTCTCGATCACGTTGATTTGGGAGCAAGGCTGGGCCTCTTTGACCTGGCGCGGGCCGCTAAAATTAGCGGCAGCGGTTTTGTTTGCTTTACCAATCTTGGAGCACGTCTGCAGCGCGGTTTAATCCAGTTTCTCTTGGACCTCCATACGGACGAACATGGTTACGTTGAAATCTGCCCTCCGCATCTTGTGCGGCGTGAATGCATGGTTGGTACCGGACAGTTACCGAAGTTCGAGGAAGACGCTTACGGGCTGGAGGAAGGACAAACCTTTCTGATTCCGACTGCCGAGGTGCCTCTGACAAACCTGCATCGCGAAGAGACTTTAACCTGCGAGGAGTTGCCGAAATATTTTGTGGCTCACACGCCTTGTTTTCGGCGCGAGGCCGGATCTGCGGGCCGGGACACGCGCGGTATCATTCGCATTCACCAGTTCGATAAAGTCGAACTGGTCAAAATTGCTGTTCCGGAAACTTCCTATGACGAACTGGAAAAGCTGACCTCCGATGCCGAGAAGGTACTGCAGATGCTTGGCTTGCACTATCGAGTCATCGAACTTTGTACCGGGGACCTTGGATTCAGCATGGCGAAAACGTACGATCTGGAAGTCTGGGCCCCCGGCCAGGGTCGGTATCTGGAAGTCTCAAGTTGCTCCAATGCCGAAGATTTCCAGGCGCGCCGGATGAATCTGAAATTTAAAGATGCCGATGGAAAGAATCGCTTTTGTCATACGCTGAATGGCTCAGGCACCGCACTGGCCCGGCTTTACGTTGCGCTCGTGGAAACCTACCAGCAATCGGATGGATCCCTACTGATTCCTCAGCCGCTCAGAGACTATGTGCGAGTAAAAGAGATTCACCGCCCCTAGCCTCGTACAAATCGCGGGTACGGACAAATCGACTCATAGAGAATTTGGAGCGATGCAGGCTCAGTGGCTTTGTTCCTGAAATTGCACGGCTTCATCCTCTTCATTCTCGAGCCACTCGCAAAATTCCTTGTAGATCGCCTTGCTGATCTCGATCAAGCGAAGCTGGATTCTATCCAGGTATTCATGAAGACCGAGTTGGAAAACTTCGTCGATGGTGACATAGCAGAGATCCGCCAAAAGCTTACCGGAAAGACGTTCCGCTTCCACATTGTACTGAAAATCTCCGCGGTCGACTCCCGTGATCTTATGGAGCGAATGATCAACGGCATCGACGCAAAAGAGGATCGATCGAGGGAAAGTCTGGTTCTTAACAAGGAACGCAACCACCTTCCAGGGTTTAACCTGGCCCCGATAATGTTTCCGATAGGGTTCCAACGCGCTGCACGATTTCAGCACTGCCATCCACTGGACAGTATCGACATTGCCACCGACTTGTTCGCCGCTAGGTAGAAGGATGTGATATTTGATGTCGAGTATTCGAGAGGTTCGATCGGCGCGCTCGAGGAATTTGCCTAGCTGAATGAATTCCCAACCTTCGTCGTGCGCCATCGTCGCCTCACAGATACCCTGGAACAATTGGGATCCCTCGAGAGTCCATTTGAAGAATTCGTACGTGCTGTTGTGAAACAGCCGCTTCGCATCACCACTCAAGAAAAACAGATACATGCGATTGATCTGCTCCCACATCTCGACTGAGATTTGTTCACGGACAGTCCGGGCATTCTCACGTGCGAAGGCCAGGCAGGAGTAAACCGAATTCGGATTTTTCCGTTCGAACGTGACGAAATCGACAACTGCATCCCCGGTAATTTCGGGATAGTGCTTTTTGAACAGCTCAGTGTCTTCCAGCGTGTAGATGATCGATTCCCAATGCTGCTGGGTTCGGGTGTTGAGTAGCTGCGCGTCGAGCATGAGCTGGAGATTGACATCCATCATGCGGGCATTGTTCTCCGCGCGTTCCGTGTATCGGCTCAACCAATAGAGAGCATCGGCAACTCGGCTTAACATATTTAAAGCGGCCCGTTTTGAGTTTTTGGGTTTTGGGTGCTGTCTTACCTCCTCGGATCCACTCAAAACTCAAAACCAACTATTCGTCCAGCACCCAGGTGTCTTTGCTCCCGCCACCCTGAGAGGAATTGACGACCAAAGAGCCTTTGCGGAGAGCGACTCGCGTCAGTCCACCGGGAATAATGGTGACCTTTTCTCCGTACAGGATGTAAGGGCGAAGATCGATGTGTCTTCCCTCGAAATGGTCATCGCAGAAAGAGGGAGAGCGAGACAATTGGATCATCGGTTGAGCGACATAATTACGCGGGTTCTTCTCGATCGCCTGCCGGAAAGCGTCTCGTTGTTCATTCGTCGCCTGGGGACCCATCAGCATTCCGTAGCCGCCGCTTTCATTTGCCGATTTCACTACGAGTTTATCCAAATTCTCGAGAACATACTTTCGATCTGAATCGAAGAACGAAAGGTAAGTCTCGACGTTCGGAAGGATGGGATCCTGATCCAAGTAATAACGGATCATCTTTGGCACAAAGTAGTACGTCACCTTATCATCCGCCACACCGGTGCCGATCGTGTTTGCCAGACTAACATTGCCTCTGCGGTATGCGTCCACAATTCCCGGCACACCCAAGACTGAATCGCTCCGGAATACCTGTGGGTCGAGAAAGTCATCGTCGATCCTGCGATAAATGACGTCGACTCGTCTCAAGCCGCGCGTTGTTTTCATAAAAACGACGTCATCCTGAACCACCAGGTCCGCACCTACGACAATCTCAATTCCCATGGTCCGCGCCAGGAAGGAATGCTCGAAATAAGCCGAGTTGTAGATTCCGGGTGTCAGCAACACCACGTTCGGCTCCTGTTTGCCGTTCGGGGCAATGAAACGGAGCACATCCAGCAGTTCAAAGCAGTAAGTCTCCACCGGGCGAACCAGGTAGCGCCCGAACAGGTTTGGGAACACCCTTTTCATGGCCTGCCTGTTTTCCAGCAAATAGGAGACCCCGGAAGGGCAGCGGGCATTGTCCTCAAGGACGAGATAGTTCCCGTCGGGATCGCGGATTAGATCTGTGCCGCAGATATGGATATAGATATCTTTCGGCACATCGAAACCCATGAACTCCGGCCGGAAATGGACGGCGCTGCGAACGATCTCTCCGGGGATAACGCCATCCTTCACGATTTTTTGATCGTGATAAATGTCATGCAGGAAGAGATTCAGGGCGGTGATACGTTGGGTGAGGCCGCGTTCCACGTGTTCCCATTCGGCGCGGGGAATGATGCGCGGGAATTAAATCGAATGGGAATATCCGTTCGGTCCCCTCTTGATCATTGTAGACCGTGAATGTCACACCCTGAGTGAGAAAAGCGTTGTCCGCAATGGTCCGCTTCTTCTGGAATTCCTCTGCCGACATGCGGCCATAACGGTCGAACAACCATCGATAATGCGACCGGACATCACCGGACGATTCGAACATCTCGTCGAAAAAGGTCTCCTGCATGTATCCCTGAAAAAGATTCCCCATAAACGCCCTAGATTAACCAGCCTGTTTCGCGCTCGAAAAGAAAAAACCGCGATTCGGGATCTCTTTGATGTCGCAGCAGACAGGAGTATCATACCGAAATGACTGCACTTAGCATTTTCCTTTTTCTGGGAACTTTGGCCCTTTCCCTCTGGGCGACTTGGAGGGTTAAAGCGGCTTACTCGAAGTACAGTGAGGTTCCAGCCTCTTCCGGCATGACTGGGGCCGAGGTTGCTGCGCGGATCATGGCAGCATCGGGCATTAACGACGTTCAAATCGTCGAATCCAATCAGATGCTCGGCGATCACTATGACCCGTTGAATAAGACTTTGGTGCTTTCTTCAGCGAATTTTCATGGATACTCCACTGCCGCGGTCGGTGTGGCAGCGCACGAGACCGGGCACGCGATTCAGCATAAGATGGCTTACGCCCCGCTCAACATGCGGATGGCCGCAGCCGGTTTGGCGGGATATGCAAACATGGCCGTTGCTTTTCTTCCGGTCGTCGGGTTCATGACGGGCCTATTACGCCCCATGCTCTTGGTGATGTGTCTCGCCTGGGGAGTTATCATGTTGTTTAACTTGATCACGCTGCCGGTAGAGTTTGACGCCTCAAATCGTGCCAAAAAGGTTTTAATCGATATGGGTTTCATCCGTGGGCAGGGTGAAATCAATGCGGTGAACCAGGTGCTGAACGCCGCGGCATTAACGTATGTGGCGGCTTTCCTCACCTCCCTGGGATACCTGCTCTTCTACCTGCTGCCTCTTTTAACCGGCAATCGTCGCGATTGAGTGTCAATCGTCGTCGCGCTCGAGGTCATTGGGAAAGTCTGCTGGAGATGATTGCCCGTGAAACCAGCCACGCATGGGACGGCAAACGTGCATCGATTTTTGCGAAAGTGAAATCACTTGTTGATCCGGAAGTGATTCAAGCCAGAAAGAGGTGGCAGCCGGCTGAAAACCGGCTCCGTTCATTCAGCTAGCCTTCGCTTTACCTCGCGATTGCCGCTTCGCGAATTCCCAGGCGATTTTGCCATTCTGAAGTCTGAGGGTAGCGTCAAATGGTCGGCCCTTCTTCGAGATAAAGCGCTTCAGAACGTCGCTTTTACCTTCGACAAGCATCTTGTGCATCTGATCCGGCGGGATTTCGCGTTGAAGGATGGTCTTGTTCATCTTGAACGAGCAACCGCCCTTGGCCAGGTTTTCACAGATATAAGCAGCTCCGGTGTCATAGACTTGCCCCGTACCACAGACCTGACATTTGCCAACCGCAGCGTGTTGGGCAGGGTCTATTTCGACCCGTTCGCCACTCCCATTATTCTCAAATTCGAACTGGGCTTTGTTCTCGTCATTTAAGATCAGGCTTGCGGAGAATGGTTTACCGGTCTTGCTTCGGAACCCGTTAAGTGGTCCAACCTTCCGATCATTGAGGAGCACAGTGACTTCCTCCGGACTCAGGTGGCGGCTCGCGATACTTTTGAACAGGCGGAAACCGCAGGTCTCGCAATGATAGGTGCGATAATCCTCCTTCAAATTAAGGGCGCCGCACTTAGGGCAATGCGCATCGATCGTGACATAATTTCCCTCGACGACGTCGCTCTCGAAGCCCTTTGCCTTGTGGACAATCTCACGGGTGAGATCCTTGATCTTCGCCATGAATACCGACCGGTCGAGCCGGCCTTGTTCCATCAGCTTCAGTTGATATTCCCACTCTCCTGTGAGTTCCGGCGAAGAGAGCAGGTGGATGCCAATGCCTCGAAGCAGCGTAATAAGAGAGGTTCCCTTGGCGGTGGCGATTAAATCTCTTCCTTCTCGGGCAATGTATTCGTCCTGGATCAATCCTTCGATAATCGCCGCACGCGTAGCCGGAGTGCCCAATCCCTTCGCTGCCATCGCTTCACGGAGCTCTTCGTCTTCGACCAACTTGCCTGCGCTCTCCATCGCCGAAAGCAAGGTGGCCTCGCTGTAGCGCGCCGGCGGCTTGGTCTGACTCTCCTTGATCTCGGCATCTCGCGTCAGGGCGTGTTCACCAGGTACCAGATCGACGAGCGAGGCGCTCTGTTCCTCATTGGCGGCTTCCCTGCCGTAAACGGCTAGCCACCCCGGCTCTTTTATAATCCGTCCCTCCGTCTTGAAAGCCTCACCTTCAACTCGAGTGATTCGCGTAGTTACCTCGAACTGAGCGGCCGGATGGAAGACGGCGACGAAGCGGCGCGCGATCATATCGAATATCCGCTGTTGCGCCTCGTCGAGGTTTCTCGGAACTTGATCGGTTGGAATGATCGCGTTGTGATCGGTGATCTTAGCGTTATCGAATATCCGTCGACTCGGCTTTAGCCATCCATTCCGGAGCACTTTCTGCGCGTGCGGTTGCAACGTCGGATCACCGAGGCTCGATAACACCTGCCGAGCTGTATCAAAATAGTCCTCCGGTAAATATCTCGAATCGGTTCGCGGATAAGTAATGACCTTATGGCGTTCGTAGAGTTGCTGCGCGACTTGCAGCGTCCGCCGGGCCGAAAATCCATGGCGCGAATTCGCTTCTCGCTGCAGCGAGGTAAGGTCGTAGAGAAGGGGCGGCACCTGAGTGGTCGCCTTCTTTTCCTCGCTAATTTCCCCGGGCTTTCCGAGGACTTTCGCCAAAATCACCTCGGCTTTCGCGCGGTCCCAAATCCGCTCTGACTTCCGGTCTTCGTCCTGATCCTTGGCAAATTCCTCGTCGAACCAGCGGCCCTTGTAACTCCCTTTTTGAACGTCGAAGTCGGCGAAGAGCTCCCAGAACGTTTTGGGCTCGAAAGACCGAATTCGTTCTTCACGCTCAACGAGGATTGCGAGCGTCGGCGTTTGTACTCGACCAACGGGGGTGAGCTGAAATCCGCCGACCTTCGAGTTAAACGCAGTCATTGCTCGGGTGGCATTGATCCCGACCAGCCAGTCGCTTTCGGACCGACACACCGCCGCCTCGGCCAGCGGTATCATTTCGGTGTCGGTCCGCAGTCGATCAAATGCGGACTTTATCGCTGGTTGAGTCATCGACTGGAGCCAAAGACGTTCGAGCGGCTTTCGGGTCCCAGCGAGTTGAACCAGATAGCGAAAGATCAGTTCCCCCTCGCGACCGGCGTCGCACGCGTTGATGATCTGGTCGACGTCATCCCTTTTCATCAGCCGCTTGAGGAGCTTGAAGCGGCTTTCAGTTCTTTCGATCGGCTTGAGCTGGAATTCCTCCGGGATGATCGGAAGGTTTTGGAAGCTCCATTTCCCCCGTTTCTTGTCTAACTCGCCCGGCATACAAAGCTCAACGAGATGACCGATTGCCGAGGAAACAACATAGTGCTCGTTTTCGAAGTAATCTCCTTGCTTGTCGAATTTTCCGAGCGCACGGGACGATATCGAGTGCGACACTCGGCTTTTCTGCTATGACCAGCGTTTTTCCCATGTCCTATAATTTACGTCTTACCCAGACGGATCAGTTGTCACAGAGGTCGGGAAACTAGAGGGCAACGCGCAAAGTAGCAAACAAAAATGCGTCACAGCAGTTTTACGAAGTACTTACCAGGAAGCTGCTTTACCAGGCGTCGCATTTCCAACTGAAGCAACGCGGCCGTGGTGGAGCCGGCTCCCAAACCGGAGCGTTGAATGATCTCGTCGATGGAAGTTTCCCGGGAGGCAATCGACTCGTAGACCTTCAAAAGGTCACCTTGAAGGTCGGGTGGTTTACTTGGGAGAAGTGCAGGTGCCTTTGGGAAAAGTGTTTGAACGTCTTCGAGTATATCGTCGACGCTCATCACTAGTTTCGCACCCTGTTGGATGAGACGGTTCGTACCGTGCGAAGTGGGTCGGTCAATGGGTCCGGGAACGGCGTAAAGGTTGCGGCCTTGGTCGGCGGCTTGCGAAGCACTGATCAGTGCTCCGCTATTCATGCCAGCCTCGACCACCAGGAGGCCAAATCCCCATCCACTGATAATCCGATTACGCATTGGGAAGGTTTGACGGTCCGGAGTCGTTTCCATTGAGAACTCGGTTACCAGGGCGCCGCAGGAAGCGATCTTTTCGGCCAGGGCTCGATTCTCCGCGGGGTACAAATGATGGAGTCCGGTTCCCAGGACGGCGACTGTACGGCCTTTGGCAGCCAAAGCACCCTGGTGTGCCGCCGTGTCAATGCCGCGCGCCAAACCGCTGACCACCGTGAGACCCGAGTAGGCAATCTGGTAAGATAGCTTTTTAGCGCACTCCAACCCGTAGTGAGTGGTGCGCCTGGAACCAACGACTCCAATTGCGTGTTGATCTCTCGCCTCGAGCTGACCCCAAGAATAGAGAACCGTGGGCGGATCGTGGATCTCACGCAGCAAGGCCGGATATTCCGCGTCATCCAAAGTCAGGATCATCGCTCCAAATTCCTGAATACGAGCAAGTTCCTGCTTTAAATCGACCACAGATTCCCAGGAAGCCAAGGAGTCAACGAGGGCTTGGTTCAGTCCCTCGACGCCTTGGAGCTCATTTCGCCCTGCCGTCAGCACTCTGTCCGGTGAACCGAAGATCTCGAGCAGACGTCGCAAGCGTACCGGCCCGAGATGCGGGATCATATTGAGGGCGATAAAAGCCTCTTTTCGAGTCACGTTCGCGATGGTTCAATGGACTCAAGAGCAGACTCCAGGTCTTGGAGAGTGACATTGTTGGCCAGCAAGGCACATCCAAGTCTCGGCGTAACTACGAAGCGAATCTTGCCGTCGACAAACTTTTTGTCGGCAAAGACTCTTTCCATGATTTTACTTCGCGACAGTTGATCAGGCAGTTGTGTTGGAAGATCAAAAAGCTTGATCGCCGCTTCTATCTCTTTGATCCCTTCTTCAGTGAGACCAGCTCGCGCGGCCGAGACATGTGCCGCGGCAATCATCCCGAGCGCAACCGCCTCTCCGTGAAGGAAAAACCCATAGCCCGCGACCGCTTCAATCGCATGGCCAAGTGTGTGACCAAAGTTCAGTAGAGCTCGGCTGCCAGTGGTTTCCCTTTCATCTTCTGCGACAAACGAGCCCTTGATCTCAACGCACCGCTGGACTAAGTCCGGAAGATATTGCGCGCCTTTTCGTAAGTCGGAAAGAAGGCTCTTTTCTCGAATCACGCCGTACTTAATCACTTCCGCAAAGCCTTCGTTCCATTCACGCCGGCCAAGAGTCTGGAGCGTGGTTGTGTCAGCGAGAACAGCGAGAGGTTGGTGGAAGGCGCCAACGAGATTTTTGCCTGCGCTGAGGTTGATGCCGGTCTTCCCGCCAATGGAACTATCCACTTGAGCCATAATCGTGGTGGGAATCTGAACGACGGGAATCCCGCGGTAGTAGATGGCCGCAGTGAATCCTGCAAGGTCACCGATCACGCCGCCACCTAAAGCCACCACAAAGCTTTGCCGATCAACTCCATGGCGGGCAAAGTCCTCACATAAGGCCGCAGCGACTTCGAACGATTTCGAGAGCTCTCCTGAATTAACCAGATGAACCGAGACTTTGAATCCCGAGTCTCTCAATGCCCTCAACACTTGTTCAGAGTAAAGAGCGCCGACGTTCGAATCCGTCACCAGGGCAGCATGCCCAATGAGCGACGCCTTCCGGCAAAGTCGGCCGGCCTCCTCCAATAGGTTCTCCCCGACGTAGACGGGATAGGAGCGCGGGCCGAGATCAATTGTGACAGTGCGAATGAGTGAATCCATCAAGTTATACTCTGACTATCGTTCCGGTGTCGGTATGCCTCATAAGTGAATAGATAAAGAATATTCTTATTGAGAGGGTTCATCCTGCTCAAGTCCCAGGGATTGTTCGCTGATTTGCTTTTGCAAACCTTCTTGCGTCTTGCGTAGTTCCGCCTCTAGCTTCTTGGAAACGGTGATATCCATAAAGGTGATGACCACGCCGTCAATTATATTCTCCAGCGTGCGGTAGGGCATGATGCGCACCAAAAACCAGCGCCCGTCGCGGGTAGTGACCTCTTTCTCGTGGGAGAGTAACGTCCGCAGCACATTTCGCGCGTCGTCCGCCAGACCCGGATAGAGCAGGTCGGAGGCGATGTCGGTGATCGGCCGGCCCACATCGCCTGGAATCAGCTTGAAGATTTTGTTCGACCCGGTGGTGAAGAGTCGCACGTTGAGCGCGTTGTCCAGGAACAGGGTGGTGATTTCCGTGCTGTCGAGCAGGTTCTTCATGTCGTTGTTCGCGCGAGACAGGTCGTCCACCTTGGCGTTAAGCTCGTGGTTGAGCGTCTGGAGTTCCTCGTTGGATTGCATCTCCTGCTGAGTTCCTCATTCGTTGACTGCAGTTCCTCGTTGGTGGACTGCAGTTCCTCGTTGGCGGATCTGAGTTCCTCCTGGAAGATCTGCATCTCTTCGCGAGCGATCCGTACCTCTTGGCGGGCTTGCTGAAGTTCTCGCTCCATCTGCGCCAGCATGGCAGCGGCAGCGGAGGACCGTTTGGCTTTGCCCGACGCTTTCGGTTCCGGGGGCGTTGCCACGTCGCGAAAGACGATCATCACGATCCTCGCAGCCCCTCCGGCTCGGCGATTACCTGGACGGTAATGTCCACGGCCTGCGTCCCGCCGTTGGTTCTTACCGCGACGTTCTTCAAGGTAACCACGTCTTTTTGCCGCAACGCCTTCTGGAAGACGCTGTTCAGTTCATAGCGCAGGCCTTCGCGGGCCATGGCGAAGATGTTCCGGTTGGCTTTGCCGGCGGCCGGCTCCAGGTATTTGCCCGTCCGCCCACTGATGTAGAGAATGTCGCCCTTGTCGTTAACCAGAACGGCCGCCGGGGAATACTTCTGCAGAAGCAACTGATCTGCCAGCGACTGAAGATTGACCGCTGACTTCGTCGCCTTCGGCGGTTGCGGGGCACGCAGCACGGGTAGAAACGCAGGAGAAACTCGACCTGCTTCGCTCTCGAGTGGAGCTCGGTCCGCCGGAAGAGCCGCGCTTTGTCGTCCAGTGGCGCAAACAAATCGGTGAACTCTCCGATGGTCTCCGAGTTCCCGAGAAACAGAACGCCGCCGGGATTCAGGCTGAAGTGGAACAGCGGAATGAGCTTTTTCTGCAACTCCGGCGCCAGATAGATCAGCAGGTTCCGGCAGCTCAAGATGTCCAGCTTGGTGAAGGGCGGGTCCATGATGAGGTTCTGCGGCGCAAAGATCACCATCTCCCGGATATCCTTTTTGACCCGGTAGCCGTGCTCGTCCTGGATAAAGAACTGATTCAGCCGCGCTGGCGACACGTCCGCGGCGATGTTGTGCGGGAAAATGGCCCGGCGGGCCTTGTCGATCGCGTCCCCGTCAAGATCGGTGGCGAAGATCTGGAGCGAAAAGTTTTTAGCCGGCTTGAGCTGCTCCAGCGCCTCCTTGAACACGATGGCCAGGGAATAGGCCTCCTCCCCGGTGGAGCAGCCGGGCACCCAGGCCCGCAGCACCTGACCAGATGCTGGTTGGTCAGAAGTCCGGGATGACCTCGTTTTTCAATTTTTCCCACGGTGCCGGGTCGCGGAAGAAGCTCGTCACCCCGATCAACAGCTCCTTGAACAGCAAATCCAGCTCCTGAGGATTCTCCTGCAGATACCGGACGTAGGTGGCGATCTTGTTGATCTGGTGGATGCCCATGCGCCGCTCGATCCGGCGGTAAGAGAGGTGTTCTTCTTGTAGAGCGAGAAGTCGTGGCCGGTCTGGGCGCGCAGCAGGATGAGGATCTTTTCCAGGGCGCTCTGGGCTTTCCCATCCGCGCCAGTCCGGACGCGGCGATGAGCGGCGCGTGCTGGAGATAGGCGATGATTTTGCCCGGCAGCTCCTCCACCGGGGCCACGATGTCCGCCAGCCCGGCGTCCATGGCGCTGCGCGGCATGCCGTCGAATTTGGCCGAAGCCGGCTCCTGCACGAAGGCCACGCCCCCCTTTTCCTTGATGGCCCGCAGACCCAGCGTGCCGTCGGAGCCCATGCCGGACAGGATGACGCCGATGCTGTGCTCCTGCTGGTCATGCGCCAGGGAGCGGAGGAAGAAATCAATCGGCAGGCGCAGGCCGCGCGGCGCGATTCGATCGAGCAGGTGCAAACGCCCGTGCAGGATGGACATGTCCTTGTTCGGCGGGATCACATAGACGCAGTCCGGCTTAACCCTCGTGCGGTCCTTGACTTGGAGGACCTTCATGCCGGTTGCGCGTTGGAGCAGTTCGGCCATGATGCCCTTGTGCGTCGGGTCCAGGTGCTGGACAATGACAAACGCCATGCCGCTAGCTGCCGGAGCGTTCCGCAGAAACAGCTCCAGGGCCTCCAGTCCGCCGGCCGAGGCGCCAATGCCGACGATGGGAAAAGGGCGTTCCGCGCCCCGCGCGTCGTCCGTTGGCGGGGTACGGTTTTCCTTCGCACGGCGCTCTCTTTCTTTTGCCACTCGCGTGAATGGTGGCTGCCGAGGCATGGCGGACTCTATCTCAGATGCACGCTGAGAACACAGTAATATCTAGGAATTTGCGATCAACACCCTTGATGAACTTGTGCCAAATGCCCGGATCGCCAATTTACGAAAGCACCTTGTTGAGGACAGAGACAAATTGCGAGATGGTGAATGGTTTCGCCAGAAATGCTCTGAATCCAAGCTGCTCGAAGTTCTTGAAGAGATCGCTGTTTGCATAACCGCTGCACAGGATCACGCGAGCATTCGGGTCCGCTTCAAAAAGGAGTTTCAATGCCTCTTCGCCGCTGAGTCCGTTCGGAATGGTCGCATCGAGCAGGACCGCTGCAAAAGGGTTGCCGTCTGCTTTCGCCCGAACGTATTCATTACGGCCCTCGACACCATCTTGCGCCAGAGCGCAGTCGTAACCGAGCGTCTTCAGCATCGAGCCAACGACGCTTAGAATCATCTCCTCATCATCAATTACCAGGATCCGTCCGGTGGTTTTCGCGATCAGAGGGGGCGGTGATGTGGCAGGTGACTTGAGGCGGTGCGCCGCAACCGGCAGCATCAGCGAAACGATAGTCCCGCGGCCAACCAGTGAATCGATAGCAATACCGCCGCCATGCTGTTGCATGATCGACTTGGCAGTGGCTAAACCAACGCCGCTGCCGCCGGGTTTGGTCGTAAAAAAAACCTCAAATATCCTGTCCCTAATGCCTTCAGGAATCCCGGTGCCGCTGTCTTCGATCTCGATTCTCACGTACCGCCCGGCGGGAAGACCCGACGACCCTGAGTTCCTCTCATCCACATTCTCGGCACGTACCAAAAGTTTGCCTCCCCGCGGCGTGGCTTCGCACGCGTTAATAACCACGTTTTCGATTACTTGCGTGAGCTGAACTGGATCCCCAATGACTGGATACAAATCCCGCTGATAGGCAAAGTCGGATTTGAGCTTCGATCCGCTCAGCGCGAGAAGGACGGCCTGGGTGAGTATCTCCGCAATATCCAGAGGTTGTTTAAGCGGAGCGCCGCCTTTTGAGAAAGTGAGCAGGCGTTTAGACAAGTTGGTAGCACGCTTGGCGCCTTGGCTCGCGTCGGCGAGGTACTTCGGCAAGCTCTGGCCGCAGGCCGGCTCGGCGGCTGCTAAATCCAGATTTGTAATAATTACTTGGAGGATGTTGTTGAGATCGTGTGCGATGCCGCCAGCAAGCGTTCCGATGAGTTCGAGGCGCTCGGTGCGGAATTGAGCCTCCATTTGCCTCTTTTCGGTAATGTCAGTGTCAATCGCAAGGATCGAGCGCGGATTTCCTTTCGCGTCCCGCAAGAGCGTCCAACGGCTGGCGACAACAACTTCTCGTCGGGCTTTGGTCAGCTTGCGTACCTCTCCTTCCCAGCTCCCTTCTTTCAAGAGGATTTTTCTTGCCGCCTCGAACGAGGTGCGATGTGCATGTACCATCTTTCCGAAATCGCCGTCGATAGCCTCTTCGGCGGTCCACCCGTAAAGCTGTTCAGCACTCTTATTCCAGTATTGAATCCTTTCATCCAGGCTGCGGACAAAGATGGCGTCGTGGGCAAGGTCGAGAAGGTTGGCTTGCTCCTGGATTTTCGCTTCCGACCGTTTGAGCTCAGTGATGTCCACCACTACGGCGCGACACTCCTGAGCATTTTCAAGGGTTCTTGCCTCGATGCGTGCGCAGAGAGGAGGCTGCCCCTCTCTCAGGAGCGTGGCTTCGCAGGTTTCACGTGACTGACTCGCAAAGACTTTCTCCGAGAAGGCCCTGAAGACAGACCGGGAATTCTCGGCAACAAAAAGCCCGAAGCGACGATTTACTAACCGTGACCGATCCACCCCGAGCAACGCCGAACCGGTCAGGTTCACCTGCCGGATCGTCCAATCGCGATCCAGAGTAAAATAGCCCGACGGCGCAAATTCGTAGAGGTCGGTGTAGAGTTCCAGCGCCGCCTCCGTCGCTGCCCGCGCCTGATCGAGTTGCTCGTTCTGTATCTCCAGCTCGATCTGGTGAATCTGCAGTTCTTGAATGAGTCGCTGCATTTCATGCTCCGTCCTCCGGGCTCCGGCTTGCGAGCACTGACTTTTTTGCTTTTTGCTTAGCCGCGTTTCCGCCCGTCGGCGCAGTTCAACGGCGTCCGGTTCATTGGAGGGTATCATACGCCTCAAGCGGGATAGGCTGCGAATGGCGCCCTCCATCGCCTCGGAACCTTTAGAATTGCATCTGAAAAGAAATTGGAAAGCTTGCCTCTTGGTGCGATTGGCCACATCTATCCGTGTTTAGCCAAAGTTTCAGTAATATCAATAATTATTATATGTTGCTGCAAACGGCTTGAACCCATTTTCAGTTTGAAAAGCTGATCGCCATCCGCCCGCCCCTGTTGTGCGGGTGGAGAGTTCGCAAAACGGTTCCTGAGGCTCAGCAGAATAGGGCAGCTTGGCAAGAGCGATGCAACAAGTCGGCCTAAAGTGACGGAAATCAACTTCCCACCTCACCTCGGAAGTAAGAGACGCTCTTCATTCGGCTTTCAGAATTGAAACACCGGCGAATCGGCACAACCTCTTTTCTGCAGCGCATCCGGTTCGACATTCGCACCTACAGATAGCCAACGCGTCTCAAAAAACCCGCTAACCTCGCCAGCATACACCGTTGAGGTCGATCTCTGCCGCCCAGCCAGGCGGTCAACGTCATTCGGTTGACACCCAGTTTTGTTGCCGTCTGACGATCACTCTCGCATGACTCTTCAGTGTATCGCCCCAACGCTTTCAAAACTTCTTCGGGGGTCATATGTGCGGAAGGCAAAGCCACCCGTGACGAAGGGTCAGAGTGGTCAGGTCCATGATGATCGAAGCCTGTCGGTTCCATAATTGAGCGCGACGGCTACAGCGGATGGTTTTGAAAACTACTGGAATAGTGATATCGTTAAAAACGAAACTTCTCATTGTCGGTGACTCGGTGATGGGTTGTTTTTCAAGCGCCGGCGGATGGTGACGCATCTTCCGGCGCAGTTTCATATATTGGTTACTGCGCTCCATGTTTGAGTAGTAAGCCCAAGCGGCAATGCGGGTCGCAACACGCTGATCCGAACTGGTACCTCCCTGGTCCTTTCCTACCAGCTGCGAGTTTTTTGTTACCCTGAGCGATGTGCAACGACAGAGGCATTGACGGTTAAGGGTCCGGTCTTCCAAGCGCTATCAAACTTCGCATTCTTTTAGACTGTCAAGCAAAAATATTACAAGCAGCAGGAAGACGCTCATGCTCAAGGCGTTATCCCAATACGGTGGCTAAGACATGAAAGACTAGTCTCCTATCAAAACGCCGCTAGGACCGAAGTAACACATTGGTTCAAAGAAAAAATCCGATATCGCTAAAAGGATCGAACGCATCTCAGGTTCATAGACATGATACTCATGATATTTACAGTTTTTAACTACTACCCGATGGTTCTTTTGTATGCGTCTTCCAAGACCTCGAGGGCAAGAAAAGGCCGAATCCCTCGATGGCAGTTACGTGCTTAAGAGCAGTTAATGCGCTCGCCAACCCGAATTAACCCGCATGAAATGAAGATCCGATCTGAAAAACGAGGAATTTGGGCTAGATCTACCACTAATGAAATGCAGATAATGCATGGCAATTGATGGCCAAGTGCACGAAGTATTAAGGAAGAAATCTAATTTCCAAATTAGGAGCTATATGAGCTGGTTAGACAAATCGCTTATGCATACTCGGGGTATTTCCAATGGAAAAGTTCGGAAGACGCACGAGCTAACTGAGAAACTTCAAGGCAAGTTCCAGTATACTATGGGACCGTACTCCGATCCCGTTTTAAACATCAAGCCGGGTGATCGGGTTATCGTGGAGACGGTGGACGCCTTTGCGGGTGCCATAGAGACTGAGAAGGATTTACCGTCTCAGAAGTTAATTATCCCTTTCCTCAACCCACAATGTGGACCAATTATGGTCGAAGGTGCGGAGAAAGGCGATGTAGTGGCCGTGTATATTGAATCGATCCTCCCTCGAGGCGAAAACCCACGCGGTACGGTATGCCTGATCCCTCGATTTGGCGGTCTCACTAACACCGATTATACGGCGACGCTGAATGAACCACTGCCAGAAATAGTGAAAAAGGTCGATCTGGACGAGAACGGCATCTACTGGAACAAGAACCTAACATTACCTTATCGTCCGCATATCGGGACGCTAAGTTGTTCGCCAGAGATTGATGCGATTAACTCGCTAACGCCCGACAATCATGGTGGAAATATGGATATCCCGGATGTTGCGCCTGATAGTATTACGTATCTTCCTGTGCGTTCGCCCGGCGCTCGAATATTCATCGGTGATGCACATGCCTGTCAGGGCGATGGCGAGTTGTGTGGTACGGGTGTTGAGTTCGCTACTCACACGACGATACGCGTAGACCTCATCAAAGGGTGGAAGATGAGCTGGCCGCGCCTCGAAAACGAGCGCGTCATCATGGCGATCGGTAGCGCTCGTCCGCTCGAGGACGCGGTGCGCATTGCCTATAGTGAGTTGGTACTGTGGATGGAAATGGAATACAGCTTTAATCGCTGGGAGGCCTACATGCTGTTGACTGAGTGTGGAATCGTGCGGTTGGGAAACTTCGTTGATCCAAAATATTCCGTCGGCGCTGCGATTAGTAAGGAGTATCTCGCGGGCGGCGAGGGCTAGAAATACTTACGCTGGAATTCGTAGATGGCCTTATAGAGGCCCGCTTGCGCTGCTGTTTCGTAGCAAAAGCGAAAGACCTCGAATAACTGAGTATAAATGTCGGCCGTCGCGGGGTCCGGCTCAACCGTTCGCCCGACTTTCACCATCGACTGGACGGCCTCATGGATGCTTGCAAAGTATCCGCAGCCGACCGCGCCCAAAATCGAAGCGCCAAACACCGTGCACTCGCGATTTTGCAGCAAGATCAGGGGACGACGCAGGATATCGGCGTGCAGTTGCATAAACTGATTCGAACGACTAGCGCCACCAGTCACGCGCAACTCCGAGATGCCGCCCTCGAGGTCGCGTGCCACTCCGTCCACCATGAAACGCACCTCACAGGCGCAGCCCTCGAGGATGGCCCGCAAAAGGCAAGCCCGATCATGAGCTAGTCCCAGTCCGAGGAACGTACCGCGCGCAGTGGTGTCGTAATACGGGGTTACCTGTCCTGCGAAAAATGGTTGGAAAATGACTCCCCGGCTGCCTGAGGGCACTTCCCGAGTAGTGGCGATGAGCACGTCGTAAACGCTGCTGCCCTCCTTTTCGGCTCGGGTGCGCTCGATCTCGCCGAAATTGTCACGCCACCATTTTAGGCAGCTGCCGATGGAGAAGGCGCCCCCTTCGGCGTCCCATTTGCCCGGAACCGCGTGTCCGCCGATGTACGGTGCCGGGCCAATCACGAGTCCAGGATCCTCCAAATGGGCGACCATCATTGCCGCGGTCCCGATCGTAACTTCGGCTAGACCCTGTCTGATTACACCCGCGCCAACTGCCGCGCATTGTTGGTCGCCGCCCCCGCGACACAAGGCGATACCCACGGGCAACTCGGTCTCCTCAGCCGCGGCCATAGACAAGTGCCCGACCATTGCGCCAGGTCTACCCACCCGTGGAAGACTCTTCAGATCGATGCCCGCCGCATGACAGACCTCCTCGCTCCAGTCCAATTTGCGAATGTCGAGCATACCGTTCAGTGTGAGCGCCGACGGATCGGACTCCAGCACGTCCGCACCCAAGCGACGAAGGAAATATTCTTGGCCGTTACAGATGTACCGAGCGCGCTCCATCAGTTCGCGCCGATTCTGGAGCAGCCATGCCAGTTTCGCGATCGCCCAGCTTCCGGAAACGGGCATGCCCGTAATGTTTCGGTACCGCTCGGGCGCGATGCGCTGCGTGAGCAAACCTTCCATCTCTTTCGCCCGGCTATCGTTCCAGAGCACAGCTGGGGCGAGCGGATGCTCTCGCTCATCAAGTAGAATGAAGGAGCCGCGCTGGCTCGAGAATCCGATTGAACGGATAGCGTCGTCCGCAACGGTGGCAGCCGCGCGAGCGGCACGGCTTGCTCGGCAAATCCCCCTCCAGACTTCCTCGACGTCCTGTTCGACCCAACCGGGATGCGGATAGGTGCAGGGATACTCGCAATAGCCGGTGCCAAGTTCGTTTCCGCGGGCATCGAATAGGGCAACCTTGCTCCCGGTTGTTCCTGCGTCGATCCCTACGAAGATGTCCTTCGCCATACGCGCCATGCAACCCTCCGTCAGAGCGTCATCATCCACTCGGTCAGTCGCATAAAGAACTTCGCCCGGAATTCTCGCTGTTCGGGCGTGAGCTGTGTCAGCAACTGCTCTTTCCAGGCGACGAGATCCTCCACTGCGGGATACTCCCGTATCGGCGTTGCCGCGAGAACCGTGTCGCTATGTCCCTCCCAGTCTCGGTTGACAGGAAAGCCGTAGGAGATCAAGGCATCGTGCCAGGTCGCATCGAGCTTATGCCAATCCTCTCGAATGCGGACGCGGACGTAATGATGAAAATCGCACACATCCTCACCGTCGATCATGGCACGTAGATCTGCAGGCATGGCGGGATGCGAAGGAACGCCTCGATTAAAATGCGTGAACATGGTAATGATCTCGGCCTCCCAATCGACCTCTCGCAACAAATCGCGGAGAAGGATGTGTTTGCCCGAGCAAGAACCGAGATTGTTTGCGATGATCTTTACGGGATCACGTTCCCCGGTTGAACCATAGGGAATCTTCCGCACCGCATGGTAGATATCGGCCACACTCGTCGAGCCGGCTCTCACGCGCTCCTTGAGGAAGATTCTGTACGTTTCTTTCGACATTAGTTGGCGATGACTAAGAATGCTGCTTGGCAAAGTTCCTTACATACTCCTACACGGCCAGATACTCCGCTAGCGTTTCTCGGTCCTTAAGCATCTCGCGCGTCAGGCTCGCGACTATGCGGCCTTTATCCATTGCATAGGCGCGGATCGCCACGTGTTCAATCAGGCGCATATTCTGCTCAACGAGCAAGATTGTGAGCGCTTCCTCGCGGTTTAGCCTTACCAGGGCCTGTCCGATCTCCTGAATGATGCTGGGTTGGATTCCCAACGAGGGTTCGTCGAGAAGGAGCAGAGTTGGACGCCCCACAAGCGCGCGACCAATCGCCAGCATTTGCTGCTGACCGCCACTAAACGTTCCGGCCACTTGTCGCCGCCGTTCCCGTAAAATCGGAAAATACTCATAGACCAAGTCGTAACGAAGGGACTGTTTCGCAGAGTTTATAGTCTCACCCATCATCAGGTTCTCTTCGACCGAAAGTTCGGGAAAGATCTCTCGCCCTTGAGGAATGTAGCCAATGCCAAGCGCAGCCCGCTGGTCGGCGCGCAGGTGCGTGATGGATTCGCCTCTGAGGTAAATCGATCCTCTTCGGGTTGAGAGCAATCCGATGATCGTTTTCATCAGCGTCGACTTACCGACACCATTTCGCCCGACCGTTGCGACCATTTCGCCGGGCCAAATATCAAGGGTTACGCCTTGTAGAATATCGCCAGTTCCATACCCGGCTACCAAATCTTGCACGTCCAGCAATGCGCCGCTCATGGTTCAACGCTCTCCCAGATAGATGCGCCGCACTTCCTGATTCGACTCGATCTCGTCGAGGCTTCCCTCAGTAAATATTCGTCCATAATGTAAAACCGTAACCGATTGAGCGATATAACGCACGAATGCCATGTCGTGTTCCACCACGAGCACGGTTAGCCCCTGGCGATTCAGATTGACGACGAACTGAGCTGTCAATTCTGTCTCTTCGGGGGTCATCCCGGCGGTCGGCTCGTCCAAGAGAAGCAGGTCAGGCTCCGTGGCGAGCGCGAGACAAATCTCGAGCCACTGTTGATGACTGTGAGGCAGTTCCCCCGCTGGCACTTCGCCCTCCGCGTCGAGTCCCAGGGTGCTAAGGGCCCGGCTTAGCCTCCCATTCTTCTTCCTGCTCGATGTGGGGGTCCCGCCAGCAATCAAGAGGTTTTGCGCAACAGTCAATGAACGGTAGATTCGGGTGGTCTGGAACTTCTGGCAAAGACCTTTTCGGACACGTTGAAATGGTTGCAGGTTAGTAATGTCCTCACCCTTGAAAACTATGCGACCTGCGTCGGGGCGATGCAGACCCGAAAGCAAGCCAAACAGGGTCGACTTGCCTGCTCCGTTCGGTCCGATGAGGCAGCGGAGTTCACGGCGCGCGAGTGTGAGATTCAAGTGATCGACCGCGCGAATTCCTCCAAAAGACTTGCTCAGATCCTCAGCGTGCAATACGACCACACTATCAATCTCAGAAGGAGTGGGCATTTTCACGGGACTCCGTTCTTTTTTAGGTCGCGGCGGGCCGGTTTCCGCTGCAGCCAGCGCCGCGCTAGCGTGACGACGATGCCAGCCGGGAAAAATAACATCGTGACGAGGAGCAGAATACCCATGATAAGAAAGGCATATTCGCCGCCTCTTACAGCCAGAGAGTCCGCAAGCCAGCGCAAGGTCACGGTCGACAAGAGAACGGCAAGCAGGCTACTTCGCCCTCCAACTGCAGTCCAGATCACGGGTAGGGTCGCAGGTAGGAGGCCCATACTGGACGGGTTGATGTAATTGCCCCACGAGACATACAGAATCCCGCTTAAGCCAGCCAATGCAGCCGCCAAAACAAACACCTGAATCTGAATAAGGTTGACGTTGTATCCCAGCATTCGCGTCCGCTCGACATCATCTCTTATCCCAGCTACAACGTGACCATAGTGTGAATTCACTAACAGCCTGAGACACAGGTATGTTATGAGCATCGCAGAGACCACAAGATAGTAGAACGCGATAGAAGCGCCGCCAAAAAGCGTCGATCCAATTTGAACAGAGGGAATATTGGTCATTCCGTTGTACCCCCCGAGCAGGACGGTTCCCACGCGCCATTGATACCCCGCCGTTTGCGCCATGAATGTTTCCAGAATCAGCGACAGGACGAGCAACAGCAACGGAATGATCCATCCGCTTACTTGACCGTAAAACACAAAGTATCCAAATGCCGCGGCTATTACCCCAGAGGCCACGATTGCGGCCCCTGCGGCCAACAAAGTCCCACCGGGCATTTCGAGCAGATTCCCACCGATGATGCCGTACACATAGCCCGCAATAGCAAAGAACGCGGCTTGTCCGAAGCTCAAGACGCCGCTGTATCCCCATAAGAGCGCAAGCCCAAGACCCATCGGAACGTAAAGACAGAAGTTAGCCAGATTCGACAAGGCAAACACCGAACCCACAAAGGGGTACGCGAGTAACCCTAGCGCCACAGAGGTGAATAAACACCAAAAGACCCGCCCCCGGCCAAGTTCCTGAGGCCCGTTCAAGACTCGCCACAAACCTTTGTACTCGCGTTCCATTAGGAGCCGCCTCTCGCCATACGACGGTAACGGATGTCCTGGAAACACCCCGAGATTCCTCGCGGTAGGAACCTGATCACGACCAGCGCTGCGATGAGCAGCCCGATACGTCCGCTGAATGTGCCGAGCGTGCTAGACAAAGGGGTAGCAATCAACGACAGCAACGCTGCACTCGTCAATGCCCCAACGATTGGATTAGCGCCGCCTCCAACAACCACCGTTATGAATGCCACGTCAACGAACTGGTTGCCCATCAGCGGGACGATCGTCGTGGTCGGTGCGTATAGCGCCCCGGTCAGCCCGGCCAGAGCGGAACCGGCGCCAAACGTAAGCAGATAAATGTGCCGTGTATCCACTCCGAGGGCGCGCGCCATTTCGGCATTTTGCATGGTCGCCCGTGTACGCACACCAAGTCGAGTATAATAGAAGACCCACGATGCGATAAGCACTATCGCTATAGCTATCACAAATAGAAGCAACCGGTAACCGCCGAATGAATAGCGACCATAGGAGAAAGTCCATGCCGCCAATGGCACCGACTCCAGAGAAGGGCCGAAGACAAGTAGCGTACCCTGGCTCAGAATCAAGCTTACCCCCCAGGTGGCGACGAGTGCTCCGAGCTTGTCATCGTAGAATCGCCGGATCACCAACCGCTCCAAAAGCATCCCAAAAAACCCAACCCCGATAGTGCTGAGCGCCATGCATACGGGGAGTGGAAGATGAGCGCGGTTATACGTAAGGGTAGTAATATATGCCCCCATCATGATCAGCTCACCATGGGCCAGGTTAATGACGTTGACTACGCCCAGGATTATCATCAGGCCCACGGCTGCGAGCAGCAGAAACGCAATGCTGTCAGCGTATTGGTAAAGCAAGCTTACGAGATAGCCTACGCTCATGAACGGACTCTTTGCAAAACATCGAAGGCGATGCAGTGAAATCGAATCAGGAAGGCTGAGCAACATCCACCACGGCTACGCTGCGGGCAAGCATTGTCTTGCTTGGCGGCATGGGCGGCACCCCGGCTTTGCCTAGGGACCTTCCACAGGCATGAAGAATGTGCCCGCATCTTTTTTGTCGGGAGCAACCTGCTAGGTTAACTACGAGCAGCTCGAGAGCCTTGCTTCGGAGCCAGGTGTGGTCAGGTATTCCCTTTCTTCTTGAACATCTTGAAGAATGGATCTTCATCCGGGATGTATTGCTTAAACTCCGGACGACGCACAAGGTTCACTCCCAGCCGCCGCGTCCACCACGGTTCAATATAGGGCCACTCGGTGACAAATGTTATGTCGTGCTTTTCGTCGCAGCTCGCAAGGCGAATGTACTGACTCAGATGATGCGTGGCAGGATCCATAAAGACCCATCCCGCCGGAGCTTCTACACCGATGCCCGACTCAAGCGCCTTAATCACCGTTTCCTTGTCCGTGGTTCCGGCTAGCCGGACTGCCTTCGCGTACAAGTGCGTCGCCACATAGGCACTGTGTCCTTCCATAGCCATGTACGGCTCATCGGGAAACATCTTTCGCCATCGCTCGACGAATGTGCGGTTGCGGGGAGTTGGAATCTCTTCCATGTAGCTCGCCGTGACATGAAAGCGCGCCAGCGCAGGAGCTTCGAAGCGCCGATGCTCGTAGCCTTGGGCAATGTTGATGCTCGACCCCATTGGGATCTTGACCCCTGCGGCTTGAGCCTGAGGATAGTAATTTGAGTGGTTTTGCCCGGTGATATACATCATGAGCCAATCTGGCTTGGCCTCCTGTATACGCGCAATGCTCGAAGAAAACTGAGAGACGCTCAACGGGATAAACTCCTCACCGATAACCTCCGCGTTCAGTATGGGCGCCATGGCGCGGGTCCACGCGGCACTCAACTGCCCGAAGTTGTAGTCGGCGGCCAGGGTGTAAATCTTCGGTCCAAAGTTCTTGATCATATACTGCATGACCGGCACGATCTGCTGCTCGGGGATCGCACCGGTGCAGAACGTGTATTTGTCAGCCACTCCGCCCTCATACTGGTTGTTGTAGAAATAAAGCATCTTATTCTGGTCCATGATCGGGCGAATCGCCTCGCGCTCGGCGCTGGCGAAACCGGCCATGATGACGTCAACCTTGTCCTCTAAAATGAGCCTTCGCGAGAGTGACTGGAACTGGCTGTTGTCCGATTGTGGATCGGGGGCGATGAGTTCTAGCTGGCGGCCCAAAACGCCGTTTTCGCCCGACTTGACCAGGTATTCATCTTCCTCGTTCCAGACCGTATCGTCTTTTGTCTCGTCACCACCTCGATTAACTATTTCCTTGATGTTCTGCGTAGGCGGCTTCGACGCTACCTTCGCAAAAACGCCAGGACCGCCTGGTCCTTGCACACCGCCCTCAAGCGTCCAGCCCTCGTTGATCTCTTTGATCGCCAGCTGAGTTCCATGCCACTTATTGATGCCGAAGATCGCGAAGTTTCCCGATCTGTCCTCAAGCAGTCCGAACTTAATGGATGGGTTCTCGGCGGCTTGCACGCGAGTGTACGGGAAGCTCGTGACGGCGGTTGCCGCGCCCGCGACGATTATTTTTTTGAGGAAGCTGCGCCGCGACTCACTGTCGGTTTGAAGATGCTCGATCTCCGATCCAAGGTTGCCGTTGTACTGTCCGGTGGACCCGGCCTCGCAATCACATTGTTTTGAATTCATGTTTGGCTCCGTTTAATGAACAAAGTAACTTGCAAACCTGCTAGCCTAGGCAGTCAGTTTTTCGCTAGCTTGTATCGCCAACACCGCTGCAGCGAACACGCGCTGCTATATTCGCCTTTTCCTCAAAATGACGCGACTTGGCTTGAGGAACGTAGTGCCGCAGCAATGCTTGAGCGAGGTGGCTGTCAACGATCAATGTGTTGACAAAGCCGCCGCGTACCGCGGCCGCGACAGCTCGCGATTTTTCCGCTCCTGTGGCTATGCCCACCGTGGTGGGCACCTTGCGAATGTGCTCGACGCCAATGGTGATTGAGCGATCGTAAATCTCCGTCTCCACGATTTCGCCCTTATCGTTAATGAAGTAGGAGAAAACATCGCCCACAGCCCCACCCCGTTTCAGCAACTTCAGTTCGGCGCCGGACACATAGCCGCTACCGACAAGCATCGAGTTGACCTTTGGCACGATTGCGCCGATGCCGACAATGACGATGTCCAGTTTGTCGAAATATTTGAAGGTCTCGGCGATCGCGCTCTCCCGCATGAGTAGTTCGCGTGTCTCCTTCTTGTCGACCACGCCCGGGGCATGCAGGAGCACAGAGTCGGCGGAAAGCTTCTGTGCCAGTCGACGCGTAACCTCGTGACAATCGAACTGGATCGAGAGCCGTTTATTGCCGCCCGTAATCTGAACGACCGTAGCGCCCCTGATCTCCAGGGGCTCGAGCTGATTGATAAGCTCGAACGTCGTAGTGCCCCAACCGACCCCAATCGTGTGATGTGCCTTTAGCAGTTCCCGGAGGAACTCGGCACCCGCTTTGCAAGTCGTCAGTTTTGTATCCTCGGGCGATAGGTCAGGGTTGACCTCGACCACCAGTGAAGCCTTCAGGCCGAACGCGTTCTCCAGGGCCTGCTCAATTTCCCTGCACTTGCTGAAGGAAGATTGGATTTCAATCTTTACGACGCCTGTTTCGATAGCCTCCCGCAATAGGCGCCCTACCCGATGCCGAGAAATGCCCAGACGGTTACCAATTTGGGACATCGTCAATGGGTCCTTGGAATAGTAGTACTGGCAAACCTTCAGCATTAGTGAGGATGGTCGAGCCACAATCTACCACTTGAGCATGTACCGCTCGAATGGTAGATCGGACCACCTCGATTGTCAATTGCTCAATCGTAGAGAAGACGGCTATATGTCTCTTCCCCCTTTGGGCAGGTCGTCCCGAGCTCGGAAGGGGCGGCAAGTGAACGAAAATACTTGGGTAAATTGTGAAACCGGTCATCGAGATCAAGGGTGTGAAGAAGTCCTACCCAAGGCAAAGGGAGGGGTAAGAACGTTGTCCGCCCTGCGGTGTCCCTTTTCGGGGCCGTCGCCGCGCTGAAGGGCGTCGATCTCGACTTCTATCGGGGCGAGGTCCTTGCCATCGTCGGCGACAATGGCTTGCTCTTGCGATACTCGAACGGTGCGCGGGGCTCAATGTGGGTCACGAACGCTGCCGCCGGAGCCGAACACGGCTTGACTTGAGTTTCCGAATCTTTGGCGAAGCGGCCGGCTTTCGCTAAACGACAAAGCACGGTGACTACAGCATCATCTCGCCCGGAAGAAATCTCTCCCGCGGAATCGCCACATTTGAGTGCCTGCGCGTTAGATTCCACCCTCGCGCTATATCGGGCGCCTCTCAGAGTGCTAGCCCGCAAAAATCACGCAAAGGTCGAAGCGATGAGCTCATTGCGGGCTAGGAAGCTCTTAAACAGACGCTGCGCGTCTGTTTAAGAGCCTGTTTTAAGATAAATGAATTTAGACAAACTGTTGCATAACTATTCTATCTAAAAAGCAGTCGAATTTTCCGGCGTAGCCGGGGAATTCTGCTGCCTGAGCCTGCATCGCTCACAAATCTCTAAGGATTTGTGAGCGATGCAGACTAAGGATCAGGCGACCCCTCCTCGGCGCGGCGCTGAGTATCTGCCCTCCCTGTTTTCACCTATTTTGCGGTGTCAGAGGCTACGAGTGTTTAGCCGCCTGGTGCTCCAGGCTGCGCGCGCTCTCGTCCTTTTTATCTTCGAGCCAAGCGACGTCTTCCGTGGAATCGGCGAAGCGCTTCAGGCCGGCTTCGAGGATGGCGGAATCGGGGACCTTATGTAGAGGCGTGTACCTGGGATGGTGCGACTCCTTGTAGGGGTTGTTGCGAGCCGCATTGTAACAGCAGATCATGGACCAGCGCGGCTTATCGGAGCCGTTTTCAGCCGAGGCATGGAGAAGATTGCTGTGGAAAAAGAGCACATCGCCGGCATCCATCTCGACATAGACGAGCGGGAAACGCTCGAGGATAGCGGCGACGCGTTCCTTGTCGGCGCCGGCCTGATCTCCCGTCAGTACGTGGTCGACTCTTCCGAGCAGATGAGAACCCTCGATGACCTGAAGGCAGCCGTTTTCGCGAGTGGCTGGATCGACAGCAATGGACGCGCTGCAGAGATCGGCTGAAAGGACGCCATTCTGATACCAGTAACCGTAGTCCTGATGCCAGGCCCAGGCGCCACCGGTCTTCGCATCTTTCATGATCATCTTCGAATGGTAGTGATAAACCTCGCCGTCAAGAATTTGCTCGGCGGAGTTAACGATGGATTCGCAACGCGCGAACATGCCGTAAATGGTGTCACCGGGATGGTTCCAAAGGGAAAGACGGACAATCTTGCCGCGGCCGTCGTCCCGTCCGAAGGCGTGGTCGTCAAGGGTTTTGTCATGCTTCGCGGAACGCCGAAGCAAGTCGATTTCCTGGGAATTGAACATGCGGCGGACGAGGGTGTAGCCTTTTTGCCGGTATTCAGTGAGTCGATCTGGAGTGATGGGGCCGCTGGCCATAAGAGAAGCTCCTATCCGGGACTTTCTCACCGTGTGCAAGCCGGCACAAGGACGGCCTGCGATAAATTTTATCTGGCAGACAAGCACAGGTTTAACCCAGCGGCAGCGCTTCATTTTCGCTGCTGTCAAACCCCGATCCCACTGGCTCCTGCCGACCGCGGGGAGGTTAAAAAAGGGACATTCTTCGGTCCGGATCTCCTCCAACTCTCAATAGCGGGTGCGCAGGACCTTTTCGCTAAATCCGGTTCCGACTCTGCCGGCGAATTTAAGCTTCTGGTCTTCGTATACGCCGACGAGCAAAGCACCAAAATGCTTTCGCGCCCCTTCGGGTTCGGTGTGAGCGGTTGCGTGATGCAGTTGGCGAATCGGCCAAGTTAGTTGCGCCCGTTGGATTACCTGGAAATTCCTGCACCCGACTCCCTGGCTGGTGCGAAGAAGGCTCTTCAAGGCAGCAATATTCAAGTCCTTGCTTGAACATTCTCCGGGAAGAGGACGTGCCGAAGTGGCAAATCACTCGAGCCGAAGTTCATCACGGCAGACAACTATAAATCTTATGTTAGGCCGGATCTGACCCATTCCGATCCCTACTTAAATATTCTTACGAAGATCGTATTTTTTCAAAAACTCCCGGCATCTGTGAACGTCAGACTGATCGAAGGCTGCGTTCCCGAGCTGCTTCGCAGTTTCTAGAATCTCGCGGGGAGCGATTGAACGATGTTTGAAAAGGATCTTTAGATCCTCTTTAAGGGAATCAATTTGCAACTGGTGTGCCTTAAGCTCGTTCCTGATCTCCGCGAAACGAGCTTCAATTTCTTCCTCCTTCATACCTTAAAGATGACGCACTTTTAAAGGGGTTCAAGATCTTCTTGACTTTTTGCGTGCCGCGTGCAGCGCGGTGATTTAGTGACAGACTGTCTGAGCAGAAATATGAACCGTGGCGGCAACAAATAAGGGCAGCCCACAATCCAGCATCAAGGGGAACCAGGTTATTTCCGAAATAGTCGTTTTGACCTGACGACTCTTTTGCCGGATTTGAAGACCGAGACATCCTGATTTCAACACGACGCGCGAGTTCTCGGTTCGGAATTCAGTCAGCGCGGAAAAGGCCCCTTTCTGAAATCGCCAAGACCCAATGCGGTTATCTGGGTCGGCACCTTTTATTATTGAAGTCGATGAATTTCTTTGGATAATAAAATTTGTGGCTTTGACGCCACCTTGCAACCCCCTTCGCCCCAAGGTAACCCTCATGACTACTCTCCGTGATGGCCTTGCCGTTCTAGGCCCTGCGTTAGCGTTCGCTCTTCTAATAAGTAATTACGTCTGCAGTTCGAAGGCGCAAATCAAACCTGAAGCATTCCAACTGATGAACCGGTCTCTGTTTAGAGACGCAGCACTTTCCAGATTCGCCAAACCCCCGGACTTTCCGTCGACAGAGCTGAAACCGGACGAGAATATACCCAGACCACGACTGACTGTTTCTCGACGAAGTAGCTTCTGCCTGACCATAGTCGAAATTTAACTTCCGTTGTTGCTTTCGACACGAAACGCTACGCGGACTCCTTTACTAGTGAAATCTGCCTCGAAGGCGTGCCTGTAACTGGTGACCGGACCTGACGACTAACGGTCGCTTTCTGGCGCCCCGACCGCGGATCAGCTGACAGATTATTTAAGCCTCCAGTAAAAATACCGACATCATTTTACTGCTCAATAATTGAATAACAACTACAACCAGAAGAAGTTCCCATGAAAAATAGAAATCGTTCCTCCCACAATCCTTATGATCGTGCGGGGCTTTCGCGGCGCGAAGCGTTACGCCGTGCCGCCAGCGCCGGCGCGCTCCTTTCGCTATCATCCCTCGGACTCGGCATACCCGCGAGTGCAGAAGCTGCCGAAGGCGAGACCTTCGGTAAGTTTCCGAAGCATCCGCAGTGGAAATTCACTTTCGTTAATCACGTTACCACGAACCCGTTTTTTGTCCCGACAAGGTACGGCGCCGAAGATGCCTGCGCGCTTCTGGGCTGTACCTACCAGTGGACCGGGTCAGAGAAATCCATCGCTACCGACATGGTCAACGCCCTGAACACCGCCGTCTCGGCGGGCGTCGACGGCATCGCGGTCTGCCTGGTAGATCTGAATGCTTTTAACGATCCAGTCGAAAAGGCCCTCAAGGCAGGTGTCCCCGTGGTATCATACAACGCTGATGCAAAGGGTAACAAACGATTGTGCTATATTGGTCAGGATCTCTTTCTGTCCGGTAAGGGGTTGGGCCAGCGCATCGTTGAGCTAGTGCCGGAGGGCGAAGTCGTCGGCTTCATTGCCACCCCCGGGCAACTGAACATCCAGCCGCGTCTGGACGGTGCGAAAGAGGCGATCAAGGAGTCTGGTAAGAAGATCACATTGAATGAGGTTGCCAGCGGGGCCGCCCTGAACGACGAGGTCTCCGCGGTTGAAGCTTATTTCGCGGGTCATCCCAATATCAAGGGCATGTTTGCGGTGGACGCGGGCAGTACAGCAGCCGTGGCGAAGACGATGGGGGCGCACCAATTACAATCGAAGGGTGTTCACGCTGGCGGCTTTGATCTTCTGCCGACCACGATGGAAGCAGTAGCAAAGGGGGACCTGGACTTCACGATCGATCAACAGCCTTACCTCCAGGGATTCTATACCGTCATGGTGCTCTTCATCTATAAAATCTCCGGCGGGTTGACGGGCCCGTCCGACATCAATACTGGCTTGAACTTCCTGACGAAGGCCAATGTGGACCCGTTCCTGCACACCGAAACCCGCTTTCAGGGTAATTCCAGCGAGGAGAAGGTGATTCCGCGGTCAGGTGCTATATAATGATCGAGAAAACGTCATGGCCACAGAAAAAGCGGATTCTTTGCCGCAACGACAGGATCCAACCCGGCGCGCTGAGCGCCGGGGTCTGGTGCGCGTTGGGCTGTCCCTGCTCCACTCCCGGGAAGCGAGCATCGCGATCGCTGGCATCGTGCTGGTTATCTACTTCCAGAGCACTGCACCGGCATTCCTGTCAGCAAGCAACGTCGCTAACCTCGCGGGATACTCAGCGACGACCGCGATCATCGCCGCCGGCGAGGTGATGGTGCTAATTTCCGGCGAAGTGGACTTGTCCGTCGGCCAGGTCTACGCGTTGGCGCCCTTCGTTATGTATTTTGCGCAAAAGGCGGGCATCCCCTTTGTTCCCGCGATTGCTGTTGGACTCATCCCAGCTGCTATCATCGGCATAGTCAATGGGCTTATCACGGTGGTGTTGGAGATACCATCTTTCATTACGACGCTCGGCACTCTGTTTTTAATCAATGGCCTGACTCTGACCATTTCAGGCGGTTTTCCCGTGGCGCCGAAACCGGGGCCGATAGTCGGCAACATCTTCGGTGGCAACGCGATCTCCCAGAGCCTGTGGGCCATTGGCATCACGCTGGTTTTTCAGTTCGTCCTCGTTAAGACGCGTTGGGGGATGCACACGATCGCCACCGGCGGTAACCTCATTGGCGCCGCGGAGGTGGGTGTCAAGACCGGTTTCATCAAAATCGGGAATTTCATCATCTGTAGCGTCTTGGGCGGTCTGGCGGGGACCTTGGACTGCTTCCGGATCGGCTCGATCGATCCGCTTGCCGGCGGGACGGAGATCATGTTCATGGCGATCGCGTCTGCGGTCATTGGCGGAACCCTCCTCACCGGGGGATCGGGCACAATCATAGGCGCATTCCTCGGTGCCGGTGTGCTTGGCATCTTAAAAGATGGGTTTACGCTCTCCGGCGTAAGCGCCTACACTTTTGATATGATTTTAGGAGGTGCTATCCTCATTACCATGCTCATCAACGTGAACCTCAGCCGTCTGCGGGCGGCGGGAGGTGGACGATGAGCGAGGAAATGTTGCGTACCGAGCACGTCTCCAAATCCTTCGGCCGCGTAACGGCACTAAAGGATGCTTCAATCCATCTCGCCCAGGGCGAAGTTTTGGGGCTTCTCGGCGATAACGGCGCCGGCAAGTCCACCCTGTTGAAGATTCTCACCGGGTTTCACCGGCCCAGCAGCGGGAAGATCTACTTCCAGGGCAAAGAGATCGAACTTAGATCCGTCAGGCACGCTCGATCATTAGGCATCGAGCCGGTGTACCAGGATCTGGCTCTGATAAATGAGCTTAGCGTCTACCGGAACATGTTCCTGCAACGGGAAATAATGTTTGGTGGGCCGCTTCATATTCTGAACGATGGCGCAATGCGCGTGCGTGCGAAAGAGCAACTGAAGCAGATGGGAGTCAATATTCCTTCGGTGGATGTCGAGATTTCAAAGCTCTCCGGTGGTCAGCGACAGGGGATCGCTGTGGCACGCTCCGTATACGCTAATGCCAAGGTGCTGCTGCTGGATGAACCCCTGGCGGCGATGGGCGTGAAAGAAAGCGCAATGATCCTGGACGTAATCCGGCACCTCAAGGAAAAGGGCGATGTCTCGATTATCATCGTGGCCCACAATTACGCCCAGATTTTCGACTTTTGCGACCGGATCAATCTGTTGCAGAACGGCAATATCACGTTCGACCAACGGACCGAGGATACCTCTGTCGAAGAGCTGACAAGTCTGGTGGTGCAAGAATATCGTGCAGCGCGCGAAAGTCTACACCGGCCCTGATAGTCCGGCACGGGTTCACTTGCGGAATGGTCGAAATTAAGGCCTATCTCGGATATGCGCGCTTTATCTCAGGGTTTGGCTTCCACAATTTGCTGAATCGATTGCATGACCGCTGTAATGCTCATAGAACGCTCTGAATATAACCTCGCTCAATTTTTCGAAATTGAGGTTACCGTTAGCCTGCAGCGCTCACAAATCTTTAGAGATTTGTGAGCGCTGCAGGCTCCAGGCAGCGGAATTTCTCCGGCTGCGCCGGAAAATTCCACTGCTATTTCAGAGAAGAGTTCTGCAACGGCTTGTCTTAGTTCATTTATCTTAAAAGAGGTTCTTAAGCAGACGCGCAGCGTCTGTTTAAGAGGCTTCTAACCGGCCGAACGTTGGCCGTGATTTTTGTCGAACAAACAGACGTTAGTCTCGTTGAACTCAGATACGCTCACGGAGCCTGTAAAAAATCCGTTCTGCTATGCTTCGATCCATTAGAAAAGCGCTTGCTTTAGTTGCATTTCTCTCCTTGTTAGCCGCGCTGCGAGCTGCCGACGCCCAGACTCAACAGCAGAACGAGCCCGCTAACCTTGAGGGCACGTCCTGGCAGCTGGTGAAGTTCCAGGGCAGCGACGCCAAAATACTGAGCCCCGACGACAAATCGAAGTATACGATCACCTTCGGGACCGACGGTCGTGTCAGTGCACGAATCGACTGTAATCGAGGGTTCGGCACCTGGAAGTCCTCTGGACCGAATCAGCTCCAATTCGGCCCCCTCGCACTCACCCGCGCGATGTGTCCGCCAGGATCTCTTCACGATCGCATTGCCAAGGACTGGGCGGCAGTTCGGTCGTACATAATCAACGATGGCCATCTCTTTCTGTCGCTGATGGCTGACGGAGGCATCTATGAGTTTGAGCCGATTCGCGGATCGTAACCGGCGGCCCTCCACATCGAGTCAAGATGCGTTCAATGACTCCTCTTTGGAGTCACCATGGCCGGACTTCCCATTGTTCAAACCCAGGATTGCTTCAGGAAACGTGAAGCCGGTCGGGTAGATCCGGGTTATGGGCATCACTGCGATATCGGCTCCAAAAGCTGGTGTCCACCGTAAGCTGCATGAGGTTTGTGAGCCGTCCCTTTTTTGTGGACTAAGAATTGCGGCATCGCCCCTTGCTTAAATTTACCACCGGAATCGTCATGTTTCTTTTGCCTCATCTCTTGCGCTTGCGCCTTGCTCATCAGCATTTCGCTGGCCGGCAGTAATAATGCACCGGTCGCGCCGAGATCCTTGAGAAAGGAACGCCTTCCTAGGACGGGCCGGCTCGCTTGCTCCGAATTTGGATTGCCTCCGGAGAGGGACTGTGATTCGGATGTCACGCCATTTTTGGAAATGAATTTTTTCATATACTTTTCCTTCGTGAAGCGCTTGACGTCAGCTCAAGTTGGAGTTGGCTGATTGATTCGCTCAACCGACGAAGACCGGAAGTTTCTTGATTTATTCCCAGAAATTGCGCGGCAATCTTTTCATTTAGCCAAAGATGAGGAGCGATTCAAAGGTGCGAGCTAAGATTGGGTCCGACGTGAGACAAATTTCTGGGAATAAATCGGGCGACGAGCTGTCAATTGTTTGAATGGGAAAAGAACTGCCGCGTTTCGAAGAGCCTTTCCTCCCTCATCTGGATGCGGCTTACAATCTCGCACGCTGGATGTGGAAAGGGATCAAGACGCGCAGGATGGTTGGCCACGATAAAACGCGGATTGTCTTTGTCCTGTAGGCGGCAATTGATTGAAAGCCGACATGATTGGTAGCGGTGCTCGGTTCGCTCTTGGCGCGCGTTCTGACCATGTAGCGAGTGCAATACTGGTCAGTGCATAGGAACGAGGCTCCTTTTGCACACGCCCGGCTCTTTCAGATCGAGCGAACTGTCCGGACATGGCAGATTGTGTGCCACGTCCCCGTGGATCGCAAGTTTCTGACAATAGTCGAACCGATATTGGTTTAGCGTGAATCTGAATGGCAGTGGAATGCTCTGCAAGCCGATTTAAGCCACGATTAGGGATCGGCAAAATCAGTTTAGACCTCGCCAAGATCCGTTTAGTGCTTTGGCGCTAGACGGTCGATATAACTGCGAGGGTCCTCGAGTTGGTGTGAGGGGGCCGAGAAAAACTGGAAACGGAGGTTACGTCACACGCCGTAACGAAAATGTTTATGGAAGTCTTATTCTTATTGCTATTCGTATTCTTGATCCCGGTATTCGTAATCGCTGCGGTCTTTTGCATTTGCGCGGCGTTGTTTCTGGTGCCGGTCATTTTGTTGACGCTGCCGGTGGCTATTCCGATGTGGATACTTGCTGCGCCGCCCGCTTTGTTACGGGAACCTGCGCTTTGAGATTCGTAACGTCCAGGACGAAGCGAATTCGGGCTGCGCTGATTTATTGAAACGGAGGTGATTGATGCTACGACCAAGCTAAGTCTTCATAACGACCGAGCTTGGCTACGGGGATGCCCGTTCCATTGTATAGTCAGACTAGGTTAGGGGGTTGGTGTTGCCCGAACCTTTTTGGGACACACAGCGGCCCCGCGTGCCAAAATGCCAGCGCCTTTTCACGATCCGTCGTAATAGCATCAGAATGGCCGATCACAGGCTCAGATTTTGCATGGTTATGGCTCTTGTTATGGGATAGCCGCTTATCGGATCGTAAGGTCTCTCATAATCAGTGAGATCGTCGCTTCGGAAAATCCTGCGCCGGTGTGGCCGATATATAGCCATCGGCCTTTCTCATAGACTCCCGGCGGCGATTTTCCGGAACGCAGTTACCCTTCGGTCCTGGACCGACTCGTGCAGACGATGAACGCCGCGTCAAGAAAGGAACCGACCGTAATTTTGGAAGTATCTGCTGCCGGCGCCGATTGAGACCTCGCCTTATACCTCGCAAGCGTCAGGGGCCAACCGTTGACGGTGAGGAACAGGAATAAGTCTCGCGCCTTTGCTGCCGCGGCCGCTCTGTTTGGAGTACCGAGCGGGAAAAACGCCCGTTTTCCCTGAAACTGCACCCGAGTTTACCCATTCCTTGGTCAATTGACGTTGACCATCTACGATTTACGGTTGCCGACCATGCAGAGGAGACTGAAATCGGGGATCTGGAATCGCGTGCAAAGCGGTCCGCGCTAGTAAGCTAGGCGACACTTTTATGACCTGTCCCGTGACCTGCCTGAAAGTTTGTATGCCTTCATGGTATTGGCTGTCAGCAGGACCCTCCCCCGGAGATAATTGACCTTCTTTAACAAGAATTTCTGTAAACTAATCTGATTTTCCGGCGTTCTATTAGTCAGTATGCGAAAATTTCTTTCAACTGCGTTAGTGCTAATCGCTTCGGCGGTTTTAGCGGTTGCTGCACCGGGTACAGTTACCAAAGTCAGCGGCGGGTCCTTTACGGTCCATTGGGAGGTGAACGCGGTCTCTAAGCACGGGATGGCTCATGCTTATACCGGAAACAGCCGGGAGTACACGTTTAAGGTTTCCCCTTCTACGACTTATACGGTGAATGGAGCTAAAGGTTCCTTCGCGAATATCCAAAAGGGAGCTCATGTAAACGTGCAGCATTCCGGTTTGGTTGCCACGCATGTAGACGTGGTTCCGTAATCGCTGTTCAAAATAAAACTGAAAAAGGCCGGAGGGACATCCGGCCCTTTCATTGGGGGCGTCGGGTTGGAAAGCTGGGGAGGCAGGAGCCGGTTCGCGTTTCTTTTCTTCGGAGGAGGAGGCAGTGCCGCGCTCCCCGGGTTTCCCAGGAAAGCCTGCCGACTCCCCTTCTCGCTCCAGGAGGTAAAGCGACGCCCGGGAGGGACTGTATTTTTGAAAAAGCCGGAACCAGTATTTGTTTGGTGGGCCCCTCCCTGTGCTACGGTCCGGCTCATCCAGGATCGGGACAAAACTGCTAAACATGTTTTTACGCCTGAAGAGGTCACGAGGCTGATCGAATCCGCTAAGGACGATTGGAAAGGGTTGATTATCAGCGCGTACTACACTGGCGGAAGACTGTCGGACTTGGCCCGGCTCAAGTGGTCGAATGCAGTATCACTCGTGCGGAAGTTAGTGGAACCGTCTCGCGAGTCCAGGCCACAGCCCGTCCGGATGGCTTGAGCATCGTTGCTTCGGTTGATCTTGCCGGTTCGGATACGGCCGCCGCGACTTTCGACAAATCGGTCCTGCCGAGCATCGACGATCTGATCAATGTGCGGTTAAAGGAATGGGCGAAGGTGCCGAATGTCAGCACGATGGCTCTCGATCCTTCGAAGCTCGTCCTGTCGACCGATTCGACCGCGGAGAGGGGGGCAAGAGGCCCTTGCCCGCGTCGAATATGTGGCGGCGGTGTTGGCTGGGCCGGAGAATCCGCTGATGCGATCAACTCGCAGAATTTTATCTGCGTCAGCAAAATTATGCCGAGGCGGTGCAGACCATGGAGGAGGCGTTGCAAACGCAGGCGCTTGCAGAGGGAAGGGACGATGTTGCTGGTGCAGGGGCTGCCGCTTTCGGTGAATGTGCTCTGCTCGGGATTGAATGTGCTGCAGGCGATGCTGGTGGCGGGCAGTCTGGTGATCTGTCTCACGGTCCCGGCGGGCTGGCGCTTCGGTGTTGCGGCGGCCTCGCTTTTGCCGCTGGCCTGGCTGGCGAATACGTTGCGGATTTTCATGCTCGGCTGTGTGGGACTGACCTTCGGGCCCGATTTTGCGATGGACTGGTTTCATCAATGGGGCGGCTTGGCGGTGCTGCTGGTGATGTTCATTTTGTGCCAGGGCTTTTTCTTGCTTCTTACGCTGGAGGCACCGAAACCGGCATGAAGGCCCAGGCGCAAATGAAGCTGGCGGGGCTCGCCATAGCGTTTTTGACGGCCTGGAACGCAAGGGCCTTGTTCGAAGCATGGCGACATTCGCCATTCGACCGGGCGGATGCGGTGGCCTGGGTGATTTGGATGGCGCCGGTGGTGGCGAGCCTGCTGGGATCGGGCGAGGCGAGTCTGGGCTGGCTGATTGCCACGCTGGCGATCTCGATGGCGGGGGCTTTTCTGGAGCTGAATCTGGCCAAACAGATCGGCTTTGCCGTGGCTTGCGCGGGACTAACCGGGGGACGGATGAGCTTCTGGCTTTGGCTGCCGGCGGCCCTGAGCTGGATGCCGGTGCTCGGCTGGTGCATCAGCGGTTTGGGAACAACAATGGTAGGGGGCCTGCGCGTTGCTTTGGCGGCTGCCGGAACGACGGCCTATTTTTCAAAACGATGAACAGGAACGCCATCATGCTTTGGTCGGCGCTTTTTCTGGCCGTGATCTTGGGAGCGGTCTGGGAAATGCAAAAACTTCCCGATGCGTCGGGCCGGATTGCGCAACTGCCGACGCGGGGACTGATGGTCGATTCGCGCGACATGCCGTTGACGCCGTCGGAGGAAATCGCATTCAACGGTTCTGCCTGGCTCAAGCGACTGGCCATGGTGGGGCACGAGCAGGTGATCCTGACCGTGCTGGATGGAACGCGGAACCGGCATGCGATTCACGATCCGGTTTTCTGTTTTCGCGGCGCAGGATGGGAAGGCGAGAGGCAGGAGCCTTTTCTTCTCAGCCATGGTGCGGGATGCCTTGTGAAACTGCGCAAAGGCGAAACCCGAGCGGAGGCTCTTTACTGGTTTTCCGATGGCGATACCCGGTTTGCCAGTCCGATGCTTTATTGGGGGAAGACATCGCTGCGACGCCTGAGCTTTGGCGCCTCGGGTGGCGAACCGATCCTGGTCATCCTGACTTCAACTTCGCAAGGTTCGACCGAGCCTGCTGCTGGCGTGGCCGGAACTTGAGCAGCTTTAACTTCCTGCCGCCCAGGTCATGGCCTAGGAGATCTGATTGATGCTTTGTGGGTCGGGGCCTTCCTGATGATTGGTCAGCCAGCAGACCGAAGTGGAGACATCGGCAGGCGCATAGCCGTGCATGTCTTTGACGAATCCCATGTTCATGCAGGAAGGGGCGTAAATGATGCCTTCGCGCAGGAAATAAAAGATCTCGCCGTAGCGGCCGTCGGGAAAAAGCGCGCCTGAATTGGCGATCGGAGAAAATCCGGCCCTCGGTATGTTTGGCCAGACAGCAGGTGACGGTGTCGAGGACTTGTTTTCCGCCGGGGAAACAGAATCGCACCATGGTGGAATCCCAGGCGGCGGCGCAATCGATGCCGTAGCGCAGACCGAGTGATTCGAATCGAGAAGCCAAGAGAATTCCGCCTACTGGAACCAAGCGCGAACCTCCGGCAATTGGTACAAGCCTTACCGTCGTCAGTTCGGGTTCCGCGCGAGCTTTTCGAGTCGCCCATTTTCGGTGAAGCGTTTGGCATGCTAATCTGGCAATACGCAGGCTTACACGGCGGAAACTACACCATCGGTTCCGGTAGCGACGGGCAAGGTGTGAAGAATGTGGTCTACCGCCAGAGCATGCTGCTCTCCCCAGAGAATTTTTGCGTCATATTCGATAAGCTAGAGTCTATTGTTGGCGATACGGACCTCTGGCTTTTTCTTCAAGTTGGAAGAGAAAGCATTTCGCGTATGGTGGGACCCACTGAGGCTGTGCGGCAGCACGTTATTGAACAAGCTAACCTGGAAATCATTGAAATCCCGGTTGAGTACCTTTCCAAATACTTTCATGCGCGCCAGATGGCACTGCTTGTCGAGCACCTACGTCGTCTGCAACTATACAATCCCAGGCAAGAAATAATGGAGGTAAAAGTTGACTTCGCTATCTCTCGAGGGAGAAGGGGATGTAGCGTGCGTAAATTTCCGTTTCTTGAGTTCTTCCCCACCTGGTCGGGGCTACACAAGGGGCCAAAAGCGGATTCTGACCGTCGCGAAACCTCAAAAATGCATTAGGCCTCTCAAGCAAAGGGATTTCGACATGAACATGAAGCTTGGCCCCGGGGAGCCGCCGGCGGGTCCATGGCAAGTGAGGCCGATCCGTGACTTCGTCCGTCTGGTTTTCGAGGCTGACCCAAACCGTCAAGGCCAACCTTGGATTTTGGCCGTGGACGGCCGCAGCGGAAGCGGCAAGTCCACCATTGCAACCTTGCTTCGCCGGTCCGTGCCCGCCTCCGCGGTGATTCACACCGACGATGTCGCCTGGCATCACTCCTTCTTCGACTGGAGCAATCTTTTGGTCGAGGGCATCTTGAAGCCGTTGCGAAACGGCCAAGCCGTGAGCTACCGGCCCCCCGGCTGGGACAAACGCGGCAGGCCTGGGGCAATCGAGATCGCGGCGGGTCTCGACCTGGTAGTTGTGGAAGGGGTCGGCGCCAGCAGGACCGAGGTCATGCCCTGGATCGACCGCGCGCTGTGGGTGCAGTCCGACCTGGACGAAGCCGAACGCCGCGGCATCGCTCGGGACGGTGGCACCGAGGAGGCGAGGAATTTCTGGCGCGAGTGGGGTGCCCAGGAGTTTGACTTCCTGCACCGGCAACGACCCTGGGAACGAGCAACGGTCTTCGTGAACGGCACCCCAATGCAGCCATACGACCAAAGCACTGAAATCATCAGGCTTGCACTAATCGGTACCACAGATCTTGGCCGCCTGCCATCAAATCGCGGATGAGGAATGCTTACTGTACTTAACGGCAGCGTCTTCTATGACAAGTTGCCCCCGCCGAGCGGCGATTCGCGCGCGGCGGGGAGGGAAATCACGCGAAGATGTAAATCACGCGAAACGGATGCGAGCCTGGTCAGTCTGGTTGACGTGAATGGTATCAACGAAGCGTATGCTGCCAATCGCTCTGGCCATCACTAGCGAAGAGGTCCGGAAACCATCGCCGAAGAAACGGACTCCTCGAAACAGGGGGCTTTCAGTCACGCCAGTAGCGGTGAAGATGATGTTTTTGCCTGGAGCCAGGTCCTCGGCTGTATAAATCTTTTTCACGTCTTTAATGCCCATATCGGGCATGCGTTCACGTTGTTCGTCGGTATAGCCGGTAAGACGGCCCACCATATAGCCGTTCAGGCAGCGGAGGGCGGCAGCCGTGAGGACACCTTCAGGAGCTCCGCCGGAGCCCATCACAGCGTGGACACCGGTTCCAATCATGGCAGATGCGATTCCGGGGGTGAGGTCGCCGTCGGAAATGAGCCGGATGCGAGCACCAGCCTTGCGGATATCCGCAATCAGTTTTTCGTGGCGAGGGCGTTCAAGGACAACAATTACCAAATCGTCAACTTTACGGTCGAGAGATTTGGCGATATTCCGCAGGTTATCGGCGACCGGGACATCCAGATCGACCGTGCCCTTGCAGGAAGGACCGACCACGATTTTCTCCAGATAGCAATCCGGAGCATGAAGCAGGCCGTGCCGCTCGCTGGCTGCCAGCACCGTAATCGATCCTGGAGAACCGGTAGCACACAGGTTGGTTCCCTCTAAAGGATCGACCGCAATATCGACTTGAGGATAGGCGGCACTGTTGGCATCCCTGCGGCCAACCTGTTCTCCGATGTACAGCATGGGCGCCTCGTCGCGCTCGCCCTCGCCGATCACGATCGTCCCTTGCATCGGGACACTTTCCATTACCTTGCGCATGGTTTCGGTTGCAACCTGATCAGCGAGCTTGCGATCGCCCTGCCCCATGGTATGCGCCGCAGCAATGGCAGCAGCCTCAACCACCCGCAGCATTCCGAGAGCTAGATCCGACTCCAGATCCGTGCGAAAATTTACCTCTTGGTTTGGCTCAGTAGCTTGTATTGGCATTTTATGTCCATCCTAAAATGGAAAATCCGTTTTAAAGGCATCCCGGAAAGGAAACCACGTTGCTAATCTTTCATGTATCTACAATAGATGCCTTTGTCGTCCGCCTACTAAACGTATTATGTCAGATGCCTTACACATCTTGGTCTACTGGCTTGCGATGGGCTGTGGCGACGCGCGCGGTGCGCACCGGTTCGTCCCGGATTCGATGCTTGCTTTCTCGGCGCTGCGCAACACAGAGAATGGCCCGCCGTTCGTGGTGTGGCGCGACAGTGTTCGGCTGCCTTCAGTGCGGTCCTCAGCTCAGCGTGTCGCCTTCGCTGTTATGTCGGCTGCTAGCCCTGGCCGCCAGGCACCAGCCCGTTACCGCTGACGCCAAGCAGCATGCGCTGACGCTGGTGAAGCGTGTGGCAGGCAGGTTAAGCCCGACCCCAAGCTTGGCGTTCGCGATCGAGACCACGATCCGCCAGCCGGACCGCTATTGCACGTGGTGGACCGAGGCAAACGGCTTCTTTACCCGCGCCGCCACCGACCTTTCGCTCCCCGCAGCCGAGCTCAGCAAAAGCGCTGCGAGCTGCATCGATGGAACCGATCGGCGGGTAGTGGGCGGCGCACATGCGATTTCCTCGCACGCAAGCGCTACGCTTGGCGTGGGACGCATCAACGCGCCAAGGGTGCCTTGACAGGATGCATATAGGGTCTGTAGCCTGATTCGGATGTCTTCGGATCGATGGTATTTTGGTGCACCTATCCAGGTTCTATCCTTAATCGCAATAATCTGGGCTATAGTTCAGCTTGTCCTACTCGAACTCTGGCCTTTCCTAGTGATATTCCTCGGGTGTATTCTGCTGGCTATTCCTATTGTTATTTGTGAATGGCGTGGAAAAATGTAACCTCTTTTTTCACCAAAACTTGGGGTCGTGATTTTCTAGGGTGGGAGATTCCGGTGTCCGCCAGGGCGGTCTTGGCTCGCGCGCGGCCGTGTGGGAGCGTCCTGGCACGCAGTTTGCGTTGGACAGGTTCCACGGGTTCGAAAATTCGCGCGGTGCAAAATCCGGGAAAAGTGATACAAGAAGGCGCATGAGCCCTAAGTCTGGCCCGAAACGACTCCGAGAGCTGCTCAAGCAGCCCGGCATCATCCGCAGCCTCGGGGCTCACGATGTGTTCACCGCACTGATTGTCGAGCAGGCTGGCTTTGAGACGGTGTTTTATTCATTTTCGCCCGTACCGACGCGCGCCAGATGAACGGCCTAGCCTGCATCGCTCACAAATCCTTAGAGATTTGTGATCGATGCAGGCTCAGGCAGCAGAATTCCCCGGCTACGCCGGAAAATTCGACTGCTTTTTAGAGAGAATAGTTATGCAACAGTTTGTCTCAATTCATTTATCTTAAAACAGGCTCTTAAACAGACGCGCAGCGTCTGTTTAAGAGCTTCCTAGCCCGCAATGAGCTCATCGCTTCGACCTTTGCGTGATTTTTGCGGGCT
>CAVVII010000016.1:0-9458 GCA_963748055.1 uncultured Verrucomicrobiae bacterium
GCGAACGCCAACGTCTAAAGGAATACCCGAAAAACCGGCGGCACCCCCGCCGGAGCCGCGGATTGAAACATCCCCTAAGCAGGCAGACAGTATGAAGATACTCCGACCTCTAACTCAAAGACAGCAGTTCAGAAAATGAAGAAGCGAAGACTTGGAAACAGTAACCTGGAAGTCTCGGCCATCGGGCTGGGCTGCATGGGAATGAGCTTTTCCTACGGTCCGCCCAAAGATAAGCAAGAGATGATCTCTCTGATTCGGACGGCCGTTGAACGCGGCGTAACATTCTTCGATACCGCTGAAGTTTATGGCCCGTTCACAAACGAAGAACTCGTGGGCGAAGCCCTCACTCCCTTCCGTGACCAAGTGGTGATCGCCACCAAGTTCGGGTTTGACCTCAATCCTAATTTCGATCCTCGTGGGATGAAGGGGGCGCCGGGCCTGAACAGCCGACCGGAGCACATTAAGCAGGCTGTCGAGGGTTCGCTCAAGCGGCTCAGGGTCGATGTCATCGACTTGCTCTATCAGCATCGGGTTGACCCGAACGTGCCGATCGAAGACGTCGCCGTCGCGGTGAAGGACCTGATCCAGCAGGGTAAGGTCAAGCACTTCGGCCTTTCTGAAGCAGGCGTGCAAACGATCCGCCGCGCACACGCAGTCCAGCCGCTCACTGCTCTTCAGAGCGAATACTCGCTGTGGACAAGAACTCCTGAGAAGGAAGTGATACCGACCCTTGAGGAACTCGGAATCGGCTTCGTCCCCTACAGCCCTTTGGGCAAGGGCTTCCTCACGGGCAAGATCGATGAAAACGCGACCTTCGACAGCACCGACTTCCGCAGCACCCTGCCTCGCTTCACGCCGGAGGCTCTCAAGGCGAATCAGGCCCTGATTAACCTGCTCGGCAGCATCGCAGAAAGGAAGAAGGCGACACCTGCCCAGATCGCGCTCGCTTGGCTGCTTGCCCAGAAGCCGTGGATGGTTCCGATCCCAGGCACTACGAAGCTGCATCGCTTGGAGGAAAACATCGGGGCAGTCTCAGTCGAACTCACGCCGGACGATCTCCGCGACATCGATACCGCCGCCTCAAAGATAACGGTGCAAGGGGCTCGCTATCCAGAAAAGCTCGAGAAGATGACCGGTCTCTGAGCGACAATGCGCGCACTAGGCCCAGGGCAACTCAACTCAAAGCTAATCCAAGAACAAAGATTTGTCCGAAACTAGTGCTGGTGATTTTTCTGTCCCATCGGCGGGCTGATCCAGGCGGAGGGATTTTCCGGCGCGCCGTAAAACGGCCAGGTCCCGCAGTGCCCGCGCCAGCGCCTCCGGCACCACGTCCTCGGCAAGCGTGAGGTGTTCCAGGCCGAAGAGCGGGTCAAGGTCGCCACCATCTTGCCCGCCTCGTGGCGAAAAAGATGCTCTACCACCCCGGGCACGTCCCTGGCACGCCCTTGGATGGTGGAGCTGTTTCTTCGGGCTGCTTCACAGCCGAAAGAGTAACCCGGAGATCAGGCCGCCACCAGCTCGGAGGCCATCGTCTGCAGACGGGCAGTGAGCGGGCACTCCGTCGCGATCGGCCGCACTTCCACCCGCGTTCCGTAATCGAGGCCCGGCATGCCCTCTGCGATCGCCGTCGCCTCCTCGAGGTTGTCCGCGGTCAGCAGCAGGTAGCCGCCGATTGCTTCCTTCGCCTCGGCGAACGGGCCGTCGTTGACGATCCGCCTACCCTTGCCGGAGATCACGCGCCCCTCGCGGCCGAGCGCCTGCCCGCCGCGGACAATGCCTTTGGCGGAGAGGTTTTCGAACCATGTCCGGACTTTTCCCATCACGGCCTCCAGCTCCTCGACCGAAAGGCGGGTATACCATCCGTCATCCCGGAAGAGCAGCAGGTATTGATTTTCTGTTTCGTTGTTCTTCATTGTTGATCCTTTTGTTTTGGTTTGATGCTGTCACTAGTACAACGAACGAGTCGGCGGCTTGAGGACATGGCCAGCGCCTCCTCCATGAGGTCGCGGAATCGAGTCATAAGTGTCCGCGTCGCTCGTCGAGAAACGCCTGAGCTCACGAAACGGAAAAATCGTACGCTTAGGCCTTCCGAGGATCATTCGACTAAAAGAAAACGCTCCAGAAGTCCACGAGGAGAGAACTCCTTACCGTACTTAATTAAATTTCCGTTTCGTGTGCGCACCCAAAGTAACGCTTCTCTTTTTCTGGCATGCGTCGGCGACAGCCGCCTCTTTGCCTCGCAGAGCAGGATCAAAAGTTGTTGAGCGCCGTTTACTACAACATCACGGCCTTTATGTTGTACTAATTTTCTATTCTTCGACCGTGACCCCATCGGGTTTAGAGAACCGGCCAGATCCAGAACGCAAGACCGACGAGTGCGATGAACGCACCACGCACTATGGTGTTCCCACAAGCCGGGCGCTCTCTTCATTCTCGCCGGTAGTCTGTTGTATCGGTTGGCAACGACGCGATGACGGTTGAATCCCCGTATCCAGCGCGTCCGGCTTCCGTGGCGTTCACAGTCCGCGCCAGGTCTGCTCCACCGAATTCCTTTTTTGTCCGAGCCGTCTGCCATTTAGGGCGGGACACGTGTTTGGCTCAAAAGACACTAAGTGCAGAAATCTCCTTTTTCAATTCTAGCGGCTTTTTTTAGGATGCCCTCAGGGCGTATTGAGTAACGTCTTGCTGCCGGTGAAAGTTCAATCTCGAGGTCCTTCCGCGCTTCACGCCGCGATCGCGGGCGGCGGGAAGGCCGGGCGCGTATTCATTCAGGGACCATCGATCTGGTCCCAAAGCAGCGGATGTTTTTGGGCCAGGGCTTTATGTTCTCAGACCGCTACAGCTAGTTTTCGATCGCAACTTATAACATCAACCAACGCGTTCTCATCTAAAATAGCCCCGCTGCCGAATGATTCTCGTGGCAGATGTCCCACGCCACAATAGAGCGGGAAAAACCGTCCAACACCGAGCACAGATAAGCCTTCTGCTCTGAGGCCATTGGCCCGGGATCAGCGACGGCCGAAAGGATCCTAAAATCGCGGCTTACCGGTTCTCAAGGTGATTCGAAGGTGTGCCATCTTTCAGGTTGACCTTGGTTTTGCTCAGCTTCCCAGTCAATTTGCTCGTATTCCGGGACAGCTGTTTCAGCCTTCTGCGAAGGACACAATGGATAGATCTTTTCATCGACGAGTTCCGAATCAGATGCCTGGGTTTTGTTCGCTTCTGTAGCGTTTTTATCAGGTCTCATAGTTCAAGAATTTCACCTATTCTGCAGCTTAGGTCTCTTGATATTTCGAGATCCACATGCGGTACGAACCCTCAAAGTTACGGCTCATCGACCATCCAGAACGATAAGGTGTCAATTCAACCTTGTTTTTACACATGACAGCCTGCGATCGACCTGAACGCAAACCGGTGCAAGTACCAGGAACGACCAGCTCAATCACACACTTTCTCCTTTTTGCAGATTCAATGTCTCAGGGGTCCTAGCGCGTGTTTGTAAATCATCTATGTGAGGCGAGGGAGTAGGATGGCGATGCAAACAAAGCCCAGGAAAAAGTGGTTGTCACGGGAGGACGAATTTCTCGAGATTGCAGCAGTGTTGTCGCCTGATGTGGCGACTGCTGAGATCTATGCGCGGATCGCCCAAGAGCTCGGTCTGAGGGCGTGAGCTTCGAGCTGTTCGACGAAGGGGGAAAGACCGCTTGCGCCTGACTCACGTGGGCCTGGAGACGTTCGCGCCAGAGACGAATCCAGACTTCGCTCCCGGCAATTTCCTCGCGGGCTGGACGGCCTTGACCGACTTGCTAAAGGATTTCTTGGCATCCGCTTAACTTGGAATTATCGAGAAAACTATGATAGGAAGGTTCGCAGCTCTTTTCTACACCAAGAAAAAAGCCGCACATGTGTCTGGCGTGGCCCATAACATCGGCCAACGCGTTCTAATCAAAATAGCGATTGACCATTCCTGGCTCCCACCTCCCTACCCCGCTCCACTCGCTGCCTGCCGTTCGCCCTCATCGGCCATACTTAAGTGGCCGCACACAAACTATTTGAGCGATTGTTGAATGCCGTCCCCGCTACAAATTACCTTATCCAATTCAGGATATATGACACATAAACACTAGGTTGAACGAAGCCGCTACGCGGAGTCCATGAGTGGCGGGCGTGAGCGGTGAAGTCGTGGTCGGCATAATGGCCGACTCCAGCCCTTGATTAGGAATGGGTAGACAACAGTCCGCGTGTATAGGTCCAAACTCAAGAGCTCTCTCAATAATTTACAGCTTGGGTGAAGGCCGATGTTTCTCCGCAGCTCATTGGTCCACTGCGTCGAGATCGGTTCCGATTGAATGAGAGCGAGCTCATCAGGTCTGCCGTCAGTTCGATTAAGAAGCGTGGTCATTTGCATTGTCTTTCATTAGTAATCAATACAACAGCGCCGTCACCGTCGCGCAGATGCTTGAATCACCACGCAACTCCGCGTCGGATCGCCAATCGCTTGAAGGTTTCTCTTATCACAATTCCAAAGCTAATGGAAATGGGTCGACAGCAACTGAAGAGAAAGCTGGCAGTGTCCGGTTAGAATCGAAACAGAGCGTGAACCAGGAGCAAAACTCAAGCCGCCCCGATACACCTCCGCAGTCGAAATTATCTCCTGACGCTAACAAACGGATGACCTGCCTGGTCGTCAGGCAGGTCGCCCAAGAGCAATTTAGTGTTCTCTATTTCCCTTAGTCTTGATCAGGATAATCTCGCCAGTGACGTTCTCGCCACTCGTGTTCTCTCCATTGATGTTCCCTCCACTCGCGACGGCGCAAACGTTCGCGTTCACGATACCATTCCGGCGAATGATGACGGTAAACGGTAATTGGCCCAATAGAAAAATCCTCGTCTGCCTTTGCCTGACCTGGAACGAACGCAGATACACCCAGGCCTAATAGGAATAGAAGAATATACCTTTTCATGATTCTCTACAGTTTGTGGACTATTAATTACGACGACTGGCCCGGCGTATCTATTCAACGAGCAATCTAGCTCTCACTGCGCCAAGCTCTTCGGTGACTTAATAGCAGGTCGTTGCAAACCATCGTACCAACGATTTTGGCGGTCACCGTCAAAGATATGGCTGGCCGCGCGCGGCTCTCTACGCGGTGGGAGTCGTTGCCACCGTCGCTGCATGCTAAACAGATACGGAATGCCTATTTTCAGAAGAGCAAAGTGGGAAGCTTCGGCTACCATGCCGAAATACGCGGCAATCGGAATTTGGTGTAAATTTTCCTCGTTTCATAAGTCGTTCATCCTTCACATGTTCCGCAAGAAATGGAGCACGGGATCAGGTAGCGCATCGAATAGATCTGCCGAGGTGTTCGTCAATATTTCAACGTCTATGAAAGCTAAAATTCTCGCCATTGCAGGCGTTGTCGGGTTTGGTGTGCTTGCCCAGGCGAACGCGGACGAAGTTCAGTTTGCCACGTTACCGGAGGTTGTACGAACGACGGTAGTCCGAGAGAGCAACATTCCGGATTACTCCCGGGTCACTCGGGTGATTCGCGACAACCATGGGATTTATGAAGTCACGGTTCGTCGCGCCACAGATAACGAGGTGTTATTTATTGACCCTGCAGGCCAGCTTGTGAGACAGCAAACTGTAGCTGTTGTCGCGCCTGTGCAAACGACACGGCCGATTGTGACAGAGACGGTGACAGAAGAGCCGTCGACGCCTGGCGTAAACACGTTTGTTCGGTCTCTCGACAATGCCCGATATCAGCTCATTGAAAAGAAGGGCGACAAAGAAGTCTACCGCGACAGAGAAACCGGTACAAAATGGATCGTTGAGGTTCACCAGAAAGGCGACTAGCCCAAAGTCAAGTTTGCCGGCGTAATTTTAGGGTAATGGCCTATGCAGATTGTCGCGATGCCCTTTATTAGTGGAATTTGCACTCGCGACCATGAAAATTGCTCTTAATGGGCGGAATTTAACATTTTTGCTGTTCTTAATTAATTACTGGAATTTGGTGCCGGTGACGTAGTGTTTGTGAGCCATGAAAAGCTGCCGGTGGTACTCGAGGATTTCGTCTCGAGCGTTTGGGAGCCCTGCCTATCGGGCCTCACGGCCCGGGTCGGTGCGATCGATACGTTTCGCTGCGCTTCTCAATAAATCTCGACCGTCATTCCCGCGGTAACCTGATTAACTACTCGAGCCGCGTCCCAGTTTGCCAGGCGGATGCACCCGTGGCTGGCCGAACGACCGATCGTATCCGGGCTGTCGGTACCATGGATGCCGATGCCCTTTTTGTTCACACCAATCCAGACGATCCCAACCGGATTACGTGGACCAGGTGGGATAGTATAAAAGTCGCTGCTTCGCCGTCCATGCTTCAGCATTGCTTCGTCCCAACGGAAAATAGGCATTGTCGTGACTTTCACAACTTTCCAAGTACCGATCGGCGCCGGAAGGGTTTTTGATCCAGGAGTTATCGGAAAAGAAGCGATGACTCGGTTTGCGTCTACCAGATCGAGCATGCGACCTCTTGTATCAACTCTAATGATGCGTTGAGCGAACTCTGGTCTTGGCGGCAGATCCGGCACAGTCTGAATAGTTTCGATCTGGAACGGCTGCACATTGGGTACTTGGACCGTGCTGCTTTTTTTCAAATCGTTCAGATTCCGACCTGAATTCAGTTTCCGGATGAAGGCCGGATCAGCATGATAACGCTCGGCGACATAATCCAAAGCGGAGGGATACAAGATTCTCTTCAGCTGTGCCATTCCAGCCGGCTTGGAAGGAACCTTCCCGACCCAATGCAGATCGCCGTCGGTTAAAGTGTAAGTCGTGTAGACCGGTGAAATCTTTTGCAATTCCTGCTGCAAAGCCGAATCGATCTGACCGGACGGTTGTTGGCCATGGGCAGCTTGGAAACGTTGCAACGCCTTTCCGAGAAACTCGCCCCAACGTCCATCGATCTTTCCTGGCCCAAATGAATGCTCATCCAAGAAGATCTGCAACCGACTCACTGTGTCTTGATCCGGCACAGGCTGTCCGCCCGGACCGGCGTTGCGCTGCGCTGGCGCTACCGTGGCCGGCGGGTTTGGTGACTCGCTCGGTGTTCCAACCGGAGTTTTTGCCGCAGCGACGCTTTGAGCTGGTACCAACTTCCCTGTCGATCTGATCGGTGCCGGGTTTGCCGGAGGAGCCGGCACTTGAGCGTATCCAGAGGTTGCAATCGCTAAGGCTGGAAGGGCAAAGAAAAGGGTTCGGATAAGCATAGTAAAAAGGTAGTTTAGCAGAAGCCTCCACAGACCACACGAAACATGTAGAGTGGGAGATTTTCGGGGTCAGGTTCGAGGTAGTGCGTGTGTCTTGGGTAAACTGCTCGCATGTCTGAACCTTCCGTATCGTCCCTTGCGATCTATCAACTTCGCGTAGTCGCTGCGGAGTGAGTCCGCTGGTGTGGCGGCGCCTGCTCGTGGTCAACGAAACCAGTCTCGGCAAACTCCATGAAATCCTTCAGAATGCCTTCGATTGGAGCGGCGAACATCTGCACCGCTTTTTTGCTTTTGCCTTTACCTTTTTACCTTTTGAAACAGCAGCGAAGCGGCCGAAATTTTACTCATGCGCCTTTGTTTCCATAGGCTCTTAATTTCGTGCAGCGTGACGAACGCTTTTGGCACACTTTCATTCATCAAAAACGTTGTTTTTCCGCAAACGTTTTACCCAGCCACTCCCTTCGCCGCCGAAATTATCGAGTAATAGATCACCATACTGCCCTCGGATTGGGCTGAGGCCGACTGCGGGATGCGTTGTCCGGGTGTCACCCGTGAAGGCGCACGATTCTATCTCTTCGGAACCACGGTCAGATGTTGCACGGTCCCCGACTTCGAAACCGAGGCGGTAAATGTGAATTTATCACCGTCATCATCGTTAATGATCACTACGGATTCGCCTTTGATTTCTACTTCGTCCGAAGAGGTCCAGCGAGCGCTGGTAAACGTGGGGAGCACAATGTTGCCAACCTTGTTCAAAGATGCGTTAGAAGCTTCCGCGATCTTGGATTTAAAAATGGAGTCTAGATCCTCATAGAAGAGGTGATGTATTCTCTTCCCGGACTGCAGCTCGATAATGTCTCTTCTTCCGGATTTGTCTACCAACAGTGTAGTCGATTTATCCGGCGAAACGAATTTCATCGCATCTGCGGCAAAAGCGGAAGCGACGGTCAGGAGAAAAGCGAGGAAGAGAGAGATTTTCTTTGGATGCAGGGCGTCCGTGCTTTGGACCATGAAAAATCGGCTATGGCAAGATGAAAAATTCTCTGATAAGCCGAACTTGTATCATGAAGCCTAAAGATTTCCTTCGTTCAGTGATTTTGATCGTTGCTTTATCTGCCTTTGGCATTTCGTCGGGCGTAGCAAGCGACAAAAATGAATCGAAACACTCCGGTAAGATCACGAAAGCTAGAGCCGAGCGGATCGCGCTAACCAAGGTGCCAGGCGGCATTATCCGCAGCGCGGAACTGGAGACAGCTCGAGGACAGCGCTTCTGGGCCGTTTATATTGCGAAGCCCGGAGCGAAAAACGCCAAAGAAATTCGCGTCGACGCCACGAGCGGTCAAATTCTTGCTGTGCAAACGGAAAGACCAGGAGATCAGGCCGAAGAGCCTCCGAAAAACCATTAAGAGACTCGCTAGCGGTGAACGTTTTTAATCGATGGATAACCAAATCCCGGAAGACCCTTATCGAATACTAGCGCGCGAACGCAGCCATGAGGATGCGAGGCAGACCGTTGCTACCAACAGGATGCTTGTTCAAAGCCTCGTAATAATTAACGGCGGTGCGGCGACCGCCGTCCTGGCCTACTACGGTGCCCATAACGCATCTGGCCCGGGTAAGTCGGCGGCTCTTCTGACGATTTTTCTTTATTGTCTCGGGGTATTTACTGCCATTTTCGCCGGTCTCTACGTGAGGCGAACAACTCAAGAATGGTCAAGTTTCTGGGAACTTAAGTCTTACCCCGACATGGCCGAGCGGGAAAAAGTCATGGAAGGACACCGACTGCAGGCGATAAGGAGTAAGCGCTGGTCGACCGGGCTGCTCGTATTCAGCGAAGTCTTCTTTCTCGCCGCCAGTTTATGTTTGGCAATGTCCTTGGGATAGCAAGATGGTTCTCGTCTTGGCCAGATAATCGTCTGGGCCGCGCTCGAATCCTATAATCGCATTTATTGTCTCAGATAAGGTCATGGAGGGAACACTCGATGATTTCGGAGCAGCGATACAGGTGGACCCGGCCAATGCCCGACGGGCCGCACGTTCTGTGTCGGGCTGCATTAATTCGTGGACTGCAAGCTTATCCACTGGATTTTAACCGTGGACATAACCTCGAGTCGAGTAGGTCTCCGCTGCCGAGAGTGTGATTTCAGATTGAGGCGACTGCGGAGACCTACTCGATGGTTGGACGAAGCCTA
>CAVVII010000017.1:0-85566 GCA_963748055.1 uncultured Verrucomicrobiae bacterium
AGAGCGTCGCGAGCGACCTGCATACCCCTTCGGGCTAGCGGGGCGTTTCTTCGCCATGATCTGTCGAAGCAAAGTTACCAACAGGGGGAACGGCTTCTTCGATCACTTGACGACTTTTGATCTATGGAGTCGGGAGGCATATCGTTTATTTGGTTTAGTTTTTGCATCAATTCAGCTAATAGACTTGAAATCCCCTTTGCCGAAGCGACTTGGACATCGAGCGTTCGTTACTCAATAGCAAAATATGCCTTTTGATTTTAGGCTCCGCTTGCTTGCTTACGATCCTGAGTTTTTTGCCGGGCTAATCCTGGCTATGGATATTATTATTACCGGCGCGTTTATTATCGCCCCGCCAGGTATCCAGGATATTACTATGGCAACGGCTACTACCTTCGCCTTTCCAAAGGCGCAGCGTGTTGCAGGTGTCAACGCGGTAGCCGGCAATCGGCGTGTCGTAGGCGACGCGTACCTCCGTTTGTGGAATCCAGCGCACCCGGAAGCGGCCCTGCTCGTCCGCCCACGCCTGGGTGCGCCCGCCAAACTTCACTTCATACGCGATCTCTGAGCGCGCGATATCCACGGGTTGCCGTTCTTCAACCATTTGTCGGTCATCTCACACTGCCAGCCGTCGCGGATGACTTGATCGAAAATGCCGAACTCGTAGCGAATGCCGTACCCGAGCGCGGGCACTTTGACCGATGCGAGCGAGTCCATGTAACACGCTGCGAGTCGGCCCAAGCCGCCATTGCCGAGACCGGGTTCTTCTTCCTGCGCAAGAATCTCGTCCAGATCGTAGCCGAGCCCGCTGATCGATTCGCGCGCGGCTTCCGTAATGCCGAGGTTGAGCAGATTGTTCGCAAGATGCGGCCCGAGCAGGAACTCCGCGGAGAGGTACGCCACGTATCGCGCGCCCGCTCCGCCGTAGTTTTCGATGGTGGCGACCGAGTGGTGGAAGAGCCGGTCACGGACGGTCAGCGCGAGCGCGAAATAGAGGTCGTGTTTCGTGGCAACGGCCTCGAGGCGGCCCATGCCGCAGACGAGGTTATCGCGAAAGGCCTGCTTGATATCGTCGGCGCTGAGACCGATACGGCTGCTGGCACCAACGGCTTGAGTTGGCGATTCGGAGGGGATCTGAGTGTTGGATGTTGAGGAATGAAGGCGGCCACTTGGCGGCGGCGACAATCTGCGGTTCGCGGATGCAAGTGTGCGCGGGATCATTCATTTGGTCGAGCGGCATTGTGTTTGCGTCGTTGCTTCGGCTCCATTAGGATTTTGGCCCGCCCGCGTTGCCGCGGCTGATACATCCTGCGAATCGAAAACCCCAACAACCTATGAGCACGACGCCCGCCACCTTCGACCTCACCGCCCACGGCATCACCGTCACCACCGTCCACCACAACCTCCCGCCGAGCGCGCTCTACGAGCACGCGATTCTTTTCGAGAAAGACGCGAGCATCGCGGAGAACGGCGCGCTCGTCGCCTACTCCGGCGCCAAGACCGGGCGCTCGCCGAAAGACAAGCGTGTGGTCGAGCATCCCGACTCGAAGAGCGACATCTGGTGGGGACCGGTGAACATCCCGTGCGATGAGCACACCTTCCAAATCAACCGCCAGCGCGCGCTCGATTATCTCAACACGCAGGAGCGCCTTTATTGCTTCGACGGCTTCGCTGGCTGGGACCCGAAGTATCGCATCAAGGTCCGCGTCATCTGCTCGCGGCCGTATCACGCGCTCTTCATGCACACCATGCTCATCCGCCCGACGAAAGAGGAACTCGCGAGCTTCGGTGAGCCGCAGTTCGTCATCATCAACGCGGGCGCATTTCCCGCGAACAAGCTCACGACCGGCATGGGCTCGACCACGAGCATCGACCTCAGCATCGAGGACAAGCAGCTCATCATCCTCGGCACCGAATACGCCGGCGAGATGAAGAAAGGCGTCTTTACGGTTGCGAACTACTTCGCGCCGAAGCGCGGCGTGCTCTCGATGCACTGCTCGGCCACGGCGGACAAAAAGACCGGCGCGTCATCGCTGCTCTTCGGCCTCAGCGGCACGGGCAAGACCACGCTCTCCGCCGACCCGAAGCGCCATCTCATCGGCGACGACGAGCACTGCTGGAGCGACGATGGCATCTTCAATATCGAAGGCGGCTGCTACGCGAAGGCGATCAACCTCACGCCCGAGAGCGAGCCGGACATTTTCCAGGCGCTGCGCTTCGGCGCGGTACTCGAAAACGTGGTGCTCGATGAAGACCACGGCGTGGACTACACTGACACGAGCATCACGCTCAACACGCGCGGCGCGTATCCGATCGAGTTCATCGACAACGCGAAAATCCCGTGCATGGCCGGCCATCCGACCGATGTGATTTTCCTTACGTGCGACGCGTTCGGCGTGCTCCCGCCGGTTAGCGCGCTCTCGCCCGCGCACGCGATGTATCACTTTATCAGCGGCTACACCGCGAAAGTCGCCGGCACCGAAATGGGGGTCACCGAGCCGCAGACCACATTCTCGCCGTGCTTCGGTGGACCGTTTCTCGTCTGGCATCCGAGCAAATACGCCGAGTTGCTCGCCGAGAAGATGCGCAAGCACAACGCGCGCGTCTGGCTCGTGAACACCGGCTGGGGCGGCGGCGGCCCCGGCGTCGGCAAACGCATCAGTCTCAAAAACACACGCGCCATCATCGACGCGATCCACGACGGCTCGCTCGCAAAAGCCAAGACCGAGCGCGATCCGGTGTTCGGTTTCGAGGTCGCCGCCGAGTGTCCCGGTGTGCCGTCGGAGATCCTCATCCCACGCAATGCGTGGGCCAACAAAGCCGCCTACGAGGCCACCGCGAAAAAGCTCGCCGGCCTCTTTAACAAAAACTTCGAGACCTACGCCGCCGGCGCGAGCGCCGAGGTGAAGGCCTCGGCGCCGAAAGCCTGACGCATGGGCTGGCTCTTCGAGCTCCATAAGACGCAGCCCATCGCGCACGCCGTCGGCGTGCTCGCCTTCGTGTGCGTGCTCGGCATGGCGCTGGGGAGCGTGAAGTTCCGCGGAATCGGCCTCGGCACGTCGGGGGTGCTCTTCGCGGGCATCCTCGTCGGGCACTTCGGCGAAGCGGTGGATCATCACACGCTCGATTTCGTGAAGGAGTTCGGCCTGATCCTGTTCGTCTTCACCATCGGCCTGCAACTCGGCCCCGGCTTCTTCGCCGCGCTGCGCCAGCAGGGAGTGAGGATGAACGTGCTCGCCGCGGCGATTGTGATCCTCGGGGCCGTGAGCGCGCCACTCATTGGCTGGCTCGCGGGTTTCGACGCCGCGGCCGTGCTCGGCATCTTTTCGGGCGCCTCGACGAACACGCCGTCGCTCGGCGCCGGCACGCAGACGCTCAGCACGCTCCCGGGCATCGCGCCCGACCGCCTCACGCTGCCCGCCCTCGCTTACGCCGTCACTTATCCCACGGCCATCGTCGGCATCATCGGCACGCTGCTGCTGCTCAAGCAGATCTTCCGGATCGATCCCGCGCGCGAGGCGGCCGACTTCGCCGCGAAGAACCGCCGCCAGGTCGAGCCGCTCGAACGCCGCACGCTCGTCGTCACGAATCCGAACCTCGAAGGCATCCGCCTCGACGCGATCCCCGGCCGCCTCGAATCGCGCGTCACCATCTCCCGCGTCCGCCACGGTGATGAAACGCACGTCGCCACCGACGCGACCGTGATTCATCGCGACGACCGTCTCGCCGTCGTCGGCATGCGCGCGGGGCTCGATCAATTTGAGCGCGTCATCGGCCGGCACAGCGACGAGGACCTTGTCCTCGCCGACAGCGCGCTCACTTTCCGCCGCGTCGTCGTCACCGATCGCGAGGTGCTCGGCAAGACCGTCGGCGAACTCAACCTCGACGACCGCTTCGGCGTCGCCGTCACGCGCGTCACCCGCGCCGACCTCGAGATGTCCGCCGTGCCCGGCCTGCGCCTGCAATTTGGCGACCAGGTGCAGATCGTCGGTGCGCCCGGCGACCTCGACAAAGCCGCCGCCGCCGTCGGCAACTCGCTCAAGGAACTCAACGAAACGCACTTCATCCCGTTCTTCATCGGCATCACCCTCGGCATCGCGCTCGGAACGCTGCCCATCGCCTTCCCCGGACTGCCGCAACCGATCAAGCTCGGCCTCGCCGGCGGCCCCCTTATCGTCGCGCTCATCCTCGGCCGCGTGGGCCGCATCGGGCGCCAGGTCTGGCACATGCCGGTGAATACGAATCTCGCCTTCCGCGAATTCGGCATCGCGCTTTTCTTCGCCGCCGTCGGCCTGGGCGCTGGCGCAAAATTCTTCGCCACCGTCTTCAGCGCCACCGGCCTGCAATGGCTGCTCGCCGGCGCGTGCGTCACCGTGCTCCCGCTCATGCTCATCGGCATATTCGCGCGCGCCGTCTTGAAGATGAACTTCATGGATCTCAGCGGCCTGCTTGCCGGCAGCATGACCGACCCGCCCGCCCTCGCCTTCGCCTCGAACATCGCCGGCTCCGACGCCCCCACCGTCGCCTACGCCACCGTCTATCCGCTCACCACCCTCCTGCGCATCCTCTCCGCGCAAGTGCTCGCCATCGTCCTTTTCCGATGAAAACCATTACCATCACCCAACTGGGCGAAGCCCGGCACCCATCGCCCGTTTCATTCTCGGTCGATGATGAAATCTTCACCCCGGCCGACGTACAATGGCCCGGCGGCAAAATGCCGGAGGACTTGATGCTTTTTGAAAAGGCCGGACCGCGGAAAAAACTGTTCTTCGGTCCGAGGCAGACGCGCGCGGCAATCGTGACCTGCGGCGGCCTTTGCCCGGGATTGAACAACGTCATCCGCTCGGTGACGCGCGAACTCTTTCGCGGCTATGGCGTGAAGAACGTGCTCGGCATCCGCGGCGGCTATCGCGGTCTCGATCCGAATCGCGGCAAGCCTGCGCTCGAACTCACGGAAGACATGGTCGAGGACATCCACAAGGAAGGCGGCACCATGCTCGGCACCTCGCGCGGTCCGGTGGACATGGCGGTGGCCGTGGAGTTTCTCATCAGTCGTCAGGTGGACATGCTCTTCACCGTCGGCGGCGACGGCACGCAGCGGGGTGGCAACGAACTCTTCGAGGAGGCACGCAAGCGCGGACACGCGCTCGCCGTCGTGGGAATCCCCAAGACGATCGACAATGACGTGCGCTTCGTCACCCGCACCTTCGGCTTCGTCACCGCCGTCGATGAAGCGGTGCACGTCATCAACAGCGCGCACACCGAGGCCCGCAGCGTGGACAATGGCGTGGCCGTCGTGAAGCTCATGGGCCGCCACGCGGGCTTCATCGCCGCGGCCGCCACGGTGGCCAGCCAGGACGTGAACTTTTGTCTTGTCCCCGAAGTTCCGTTCGTGTTGCAAGGGCCGGGGGGATTGCTGGTCGCGCTCGAACGCCGCCTCGAAAAAAAGAACCACGCCGTCGTGATCGTCGCGGAGGGCGCTGGACAGGAACTGCTCGGTGCGAGCGGCGAAAGGGACGCCTCCGGCAACGCGAAGCTCCAGGACATCGGGCGCTTCCTGCGTGACGCCTTGAACACGCACTTCAAGGCCCGCGGCATCGAGATGACGCTGCGTTATTTCGATCCCAGCTACCAGATCCGCGGCTGCCCCGCGAATAACGAGGACGCCCTGCTCTGCGACCGCATGGGTCGCCATGCCGTGCATGCAGCGATGGCGGGCAAGACCGGGTTGGTCATCAGCTATCTCAACGACCAATTCGTCCACGTTCCCATCAGCGTCATCGCGCAGGGCAGCAAGCGCCTCGACCTCGACGGCGAACTCTGGCGTGCGGTGCTTTCGTCCACGAGCCAGCCGCAGCGCTTCTCTTAATTCCCTCAGGGTACCCCTATATCGACGTGCGAAACTACACGAGAGCAGGAGATCCCGGGGGTCTGCGTTAATGAGGAGGCTCCCGTGGGGGAGTGTATTTACAGACCAGGCAGGCTTACTGTCACCGCCCGCATTCAGTCGCAGCCTCCAGACCCCCGGAATCTCCCGCTCTCTATCGGTCACGTCGAGATGGGCGAGCCACAGCAGGTCGTCATATTTGCCCTTGAGATCATTCATCGCGTCCATCTTGCGGACGGTCCCAGCGACGCGGTCGCCGCGCGCAAGGCCAAAACTCCATCAGGGGACGAATGGAATTGATGGGATTATACCTAAAATCTACAGAACTCAGTAAAAAGCGCCTTTTGAGCGACAGGGAAGCGCAGGTTTAATTCCGCGAAAATTGATGGCTGCCAAGGAGGCTTATAGACGCTTATGGTGTGCTGGTATGTGCCTCCGGGGGGGCCAAAAGCCGCGCGCAAGTTGACGCCGCAGATTGAAGCCACGTTGCGAGCACGATGGGCGGATTTGAGCTGAGCGGAAATCTACGGGATTGGCAAACGGCTGCGCCAAGAAATCGAGTCGATCTTCGCAGTGAAGCTTTGCCAGGAAACGCTACGCCCCCTTGCTGGGGGAGTTAAAGCTTCAAGCGGTGCCCAGCACGCGGACGACGCCGGAGGAGTCCGGTGGGTACCGACAACAACCGCAGACGGTCTCCCGCACTCTGGGTAAAACCTCCCTGGAAATCAACGAGTTAGCTCTGAGAGCGAGGAGACCGATTGCGATTGCTGGCCCAAGATGCCGGGGCAATCTCCAGAGCCTAGCCTTCCACCTCCGCGGCGTTGGCTGCCAAGGGCACCCATCGACACCTAGGGATAGGGTGTGCTGGTATGTGCCTCCGAGGGGACCAAGCCGCACGCAAGTTAACGCCGCAGATCGAGGCCTAGGTGCGAGCACGATGGCCGGATTTCAGCCGAGCGGGAACCTACGGGATTGGCAAACGGCTGCGCCAAGAATCGAGTCGATCTTCGCAGTGGAGCTTTGCCAGGAAACGCTGCGTCCCCTTGCTGGGGGAGTTAAAGCTTCAAGCGGTGCCCGCCACGCGGGCGAGGCTGGAGGAGTCGGAGTCGGTAACCAACAACAACCGCAGACGGTCTCCCGCACTCCGGGTAAAACCTCCCTGGAAATCAACGGGTTAGCTCTGAGAGCGAGGAGACCGATTGCGATTGTTGGCCCCAAGATGCCGGGCAACCGCCAGGGCCTTCCACCTCCGCAGGCTCCAACTCCAAGAAGGACCCCAGTGGTGTGAATGAAGCCGGGTGCTATTCAGGCTTGAGGAAGCCGTCCCAAAGGAATTAAATCTGCGACTAATTTTCACCCTCAGACCCGTACCTAACCAAAGGTATTTGAAATTTTCTGACATCTCGCCCATTCCCTGTGGGTTGCTTACTTAGGCGGGTTCAGCGTTCGTAGCGCTGCGCTACGCCTGCTCAAGGATCGGCTCGACCGGCAGACTGATCGCTTCGCTGTACGGGATCCAGATCTCGTCTAAATCCTTTTCCAGCCTGCGGCAGGATCGGATGAACTCTTTCATCTCATCCTCCGACAGAGCGTGCAGGCGGAATTGCTGCACTTCAGTTATCCCTGGTTTTCCCGGCACCTTTCAACCGCCAGCGCCAGCGCGGCGCTGATGGTTTCGATCTACTCTGTTGACAAGTCAACATTTATTCCCTTTCTTTCTCTTTCTGGTGGTTTTAGTTATGTGGTAATCCTGCTCGACAGATCCAGCGCTAGCACGCGACGGCTCAGTCAGCCAATGGGGTATTCACGTCCGGTCTGGATCGATCCGTGAATCGAATTCTTAGGTCACTGGTCGCGAGCCGCCCAAAAAATTAGCCACTGCTTCGATGGTGTAAGGATGCGCATCGCCAATCGATGCGCATACCCCGGGGATGAACGAAGGGGCATATCTGATCACTCCTTTTCTGACTTTCTCCGCGATGCCGTCAGTGAGCAGCGTGCCTGTATTCCCAAGGAGGCACCGGCGTCTGGGTATCACTCCAGAGCCCTAGCCGCTCTTGCTGTTTCTCGGCTGGTCCGCGGTCAGACGTTCTGCTCCAGGACGGTATTCGTAGGCAGGCGTTCTAGAGCACGTTGCGAGTAAATGCGGGCGCCTAGGATTTCGCGTTAAGACCAGGATAGAGACGTCAGGTCGAAGCTACTTTGTCGAGAAACAGTAAGCCGTTGTCGACGTATACTTCCCACCTGGTTTCAGCTCCGTCGACGGAAAGTTCGGGTGGTTTGGGGAATCGGGAAAGTGCTGGGTCTCCGGGCAGAAACAGGTCGATTGGACATAAAACTGGCGCTGGAAATTGCAATGCAGGTGGCTGCCGGATTGGCCGCAGTTCACGAACAGAACCTTGTCCACCGAGATATCAAGCCAACAAACATCATGGTGAGGTTGAAGGAGGAACAGGTGTAACGGCGAAAATTATCGACCTCGGCCTGGCGAAGACACTGGACGAATCGGCTTCTGAGACTGGGATTTCATCGCCAGGGGCGTTTGTCGGAACACCCGAGTTTGCGAGTCCCGAGCAATTTGGGGGCGTTGGCGTGGACATCCGTTCGGATCTGTACTCGCTTGGCGTAACGCTCTGGGTGATGGTGACTGGCCAAACACCATTCCGAGGTCCTTCCGCTGAGGTCATGTATAAGCATCAACACGCGCCCTTACCGCGTGAACGACTCAAAGATGTTCCACAGCCGGTCGTAGTTCTCCTTGAGAAACTCCTTGAGAAAGATCCGGCACAGCGTTTCCAGACTCCGAACGAGCTGCTGAAGGCGATGCCGACGATAATAGCCGCTGTCGAGGCAGGGCGTAAAATCACTGACAAGCGCCTGCAGAAGATGGACCCGGCAGATTCGAGTGCCGGAACCCGGGGCCGAAGTCAAGACTTGCACCGAAGAAGATTTCCGTAGCCAGATTGCCCGTTACAGGAAGTGATATTTTTGGTCGGGAGGAGGATATCGCTTTTCTGGATCGTGCATGGGCGAACAAGGATGTCAACGTCGTTACAATTGTCGCCTGGGCCGGTGTCGGGAAGTCTACGCTCGTCAACGGTTGGCTCCGACGGATGGCGGCTAAGCATTATCGTTCTGCAGAGCTAGTTTTTGGCTGGTCCTTCTACAGGCAGGGCACCAGCGGGCAATCTTCGTCCGCAGATGAATTTCTTGACGCGGCTCTCGCTTGGTTTCGTGATCCAGAGCCACGGACCGGAACGGCGTGGGAGAAGGGCGAAAGATTGGCAAAGCTTGTCGCCCGCCGACGAACCTTGCTTGTCCTGGATGGCTTGGAGCCATTGCAAAATCCTCCTGGCGCGCAAGAAGGACGGTTACGCGATCCTGCCCTTCAGGCGCTTCTCCGCGAGCTTGCGGCCTTCAATACGGGGCTTTGCGTGATTACCACGCGGATGCCGGTCGCCGATATTGCCGAGCGCGAGCGCACCTCTGCCCAGCGCCGTGATCTGGAACATCTGTCCAGCGATGCCGGGGCGAAGCTGCTCCGAGCGCTGGGCGTAAAGGGAGATGAGGCAGAGCTGCGAAGTGCCAGTGACGAGTTCAGTGGCCATTGTCTAGCGCTGACGCTGTTGGGTAGCTATGTCACAGACGCGTACGATGGAGATATTCGTCGCCGCAGCGAGATATCAGCGCGCCTTGCTCACGACGTACGTCAGGGAGCCCATGCCCGAAAAGTCATGGAATCTTACCAAACCTGGTTTGGCGAGGGTCCTGAGCTGTCGGTTCTACGCATGTTAGGCTTATTTGATCGCCCCGCCGACGAAAAGGCTTTGGAAGCCCTGCTGAAACCGCCTGTGATCCACGGCCTTACAGAGTCGTTAATTGGTCTGAGCCCGACCGACTGGCGCACGATTGTTGCCAGGTTAAGAAGAGCGAAGCTTCTCGCAGGAGAAGATCCGCAAAATCCCGGACATCTCGACACCCATCCTCTCGTTCGTGAATATTTCGGCGAACAGCTCCGGAGTCAGCAAACCGAGGCTTGGAAGGAATGCAATAGGCGGCTCTATAATTATTATCGAACGCTTGCGCCGGACCTCCCGGATAACTTTAGGGAAACGGAACCACTTTTCTTAGCCGCAATCTGCGGCTGCAATGCGGGCTTATTTCGTGAAGCGCTGCATGAAGTTTACATTCCACGGATTCAGCGAGGCAGCGCCTCCTTCGCTGCTAACGTCCTTGGAGCCAGAGGAGCAGTGCTCTCGGTTTTGGTTCATTTTTTCGAACATGGACGCTGGGGTTCACTCGTGGAGGAGGCGGTCGAGGGGGAGAGTCTCACTGCGGAAGATAAGCTCTTCATTCTCATGCAGGCGGCGCTATACCTAACGGCCACGCGAGGACTTGCAGCACTGGAGGCGCAAATTTGTTGCGAGCGCGCCGAATCTTTGTGTCATTCGCTTAATCGTCCAGTGCTCATGTATTCCGCGCTGATGGGTCAGTGGCGCCATTCCGTTATGACCGACAAGGTGACCAGGACAATGCAGATTGCCAAACGAGTATACTTGCTCGCAGAAGAGCAAAATGACTCTGCACTAATGATAGGAGCCGATGGCGTTTTGGCAGCCACACTCTATTTTTTAGGCGATTTCGAGACCGCGCGACAACACGCGACGCGTGGTGTTCGGATCTGGCGCTCGGAAGGCGTACGGTCTTGGGTCGAAGAGGTCATCGCGCCCCCCGTCCATTGTCTGGTCTATGAGGCCCTAAGCGAGTGGCATTTGGGAGAGCTCGCCTCTTGCAAAACGACGATGGCAGAAGCAATTTCACTAGCGAGAGAGCTGAATGAATTGCAATCGTTAGCCTTTGCTCTCTATTGGGACGGGTTTCTTGCCCATTTCGAGGGTAATCCCGCCGAAGTGGAACGCTTGGCATCGGACTTGATTGAACTATCAGCGCATCAGACCTTTGCGACGTGGATGCCTCATGCTGGGATTCTCCGCGGTTGGGCGCGCAGCGCTTCCGGTGACACAGCCGAAGGCATCTCATGGATCGAGGACGGAATACGGGACTATCGGGCAACCGGAGCGATCCTTGCCATGCCATTTTTTCTAGCATTAAAAGCGAAAGCTTTGCACCTAGCGGATCGTACCTCCGAAGCTCTTGAGGCAATAAAGGAGGCAGAAGCAGTGGTCAAAAGGTCTGAAGCGCGCTTGTGGAGTGCCGAATTGCACCGGCTCTGCGGTGTTTTTCTCACGGCTATTGGTGCCGACGAGACTCAAATTGAGGCGTCATTCTGCAAAGCCATCAGCCTCGCAAAGGGGCAGAAGTCGATTTGGCTAGAGAAACGCGCCGAAGGCACCTACGCGGAATATCGTAGGCTAAAAGAGAGCAGGTCGGGAGGGCGTGGATTCCGGCTACCTCTTTGATAACTTCTTGCAGCACCCTGCCTTCGTTTTATAGCCGTGGCGGCTAAGAGGCCGTTATCCAAGGGGAGCGTGGAACGGAATTCTTGCCAGGCGGCGGTTGGCATGGCAATTATTTGCTTCACTTCTGGTGATTGCTCCACTTCAATCTTCCTCTCCCGGGCTTGAAACCCAGCCTTTAAGTGCAGCTGAAAAAGCGCGGTTTGGGCAGCTGGAACTTGTTGTTGAAAAGCATCTGAGCAGTTTCGTCACCTGCGGAAAGCGCTTCTGGAGATTCAAAGGGACCAGCTTTGGCGAGGGTCTGGTTACGATTCCTTCGCCCAATACGCTCGGGAAAGATTCGGGCTGGCTGGAGCCACTGCTTTTCACCTCACCCGGGCTAGGCCGCTAATATCAGCCCGGGCGGCCAACCGACTCGCTACCTGAGCGAGTCTGATTTGTAAAATTCAACCAACATTCGAATGGGGATCAGTTCTTATTTTGTTGTAAAAATACTAACTATATATTTGTACTGTATTTTCGGCGGGGATGTAGTGCCGACTATTAGTCGCTGTCCTGTATGTTTGATGCATCGCTAGCATGCCGTCTTACCAGCAGTTTCTGAAGGTCTTGACCTCGTTCGGCGCATTATCTACCTCGACAAATATGGATCCGACTACACCGACCACCGAAAGGACAAACCAAATTTCAGCGCATCCGATCGTTTCGCGGGAGGAATGACTAACCCCCGCCGGAGGAAACTGCAGGGCGTGAGGAATGAACTGCTGGAGTTTACCTGGCGGCAGTTATGGAGATGCCGAGCTAACCGAGGTGCTGAAGAAAACAGCATCCTAAAAAGGCTTCTGTCGCAGAAGCTCGGGGGCCCAGTCGGTGGGCAAATTGGTTTTTCGCCGTCGGCAGCCCCAAGCCATGGTGCGCCAGCAGGTTCAGCGACGGATTTATCTGGTCGGGCGACGAGGCGCATACGCAGTTGATCACGGTTCTTAACTGGGGAGGATTAGGTCTCTGTAGTTAAATCTCACACGGGAATGTAGTTAGTACTGTTACAACCAGGTGTCACGTTCTCGCAGGAATCCTGGGGTCCATCGCGTTCTTGGTGACAACGGATTTCCAAAAAGTCTGAAACTTGGATGTCCGAACCACTTTGTACCTCAATGAGGGTCGCAACGTGACTCATAGGTCAGAGCCCGATTCCCAACAAAAAAAATTAAATCAAATAAAACAAGTATATGAAACGAAACAAGGATATGGCGTTCGTCTTGAGTGTACACGAAAACATTTTCCCGCATATTTCACGCATCAACCTGAAATGGAATGGAAATCACGAGATCTTCGATTTCGATTTAGAGCGATTCGGGAAGGTAGTGAACTGTGCAACGGAGACCGCAAACGCGGGCTGGGTAATGATTGAACATCCTCGATTCCTGAAGCCAGGAGACGCAATTCCTTCAAAACCATTCTTCGGGTGATCCAGTTTTTGTTGTGGGCTGCTCGTAGGACTACGTCCCTGTTAGCTGCCGCCAGTTCGAATCTGCCGTGTCAATATTTTTGTCGATATCAGTCATGAAAATTTCCAACGCGCCTGGATTTCCACAGAGATAGAGTTTATTTTTGTAGATAGTGAAGACGAACAGATCTTCGAAGTCGTCCAGTGCCCCTTTAACTACGCCGTAGGCACAAAACCCGCCATATTGAGGGGCGTACTTTGCGGAATCTCTGTCAAAAGCGGCTTTATCCGCTTCCGAGGCAAATAAGTATGTAGCGCCCTGGTAGGTACCCTTGATTTCGGGATTACCTTTGACCGGCTTTCCTTGCTCGAAGAAAGCGACGGCATCGTACCCCTTTAATATAACCCCGCTACCATCTACGTTTACCTTGGCGATCTTATTGCCTTTCGCCTCCTTACTAGCGGCGTTCTGAGCGACAAGGATTTGCCCATTTGTCAAAGTATTCTGGACAGCATCCAACGTTTGATTGTCTAAAGCACCAACCGCACTATTTCTAGCAACGACAGGTACCGCGGCAACGGAAGCCACGGCCAACAAGTGTAGGAGTCTTTTCATATGTGGCGCCTCCTTTAAGCGCCTTCTTGGCTCCCTGCAAAAGCGAATCCACTCATCTTCCGAAAACCATCATTAGGTCTCCTCTCGGGTTCGTTCGACAGGCTAGGCAGGCTACGCCAAAGTAGAGCGGAGCAAGAGCGAAGTAAGGCGAACGAAGAATCGCTCTGAGGGAATTTGGTCGTGCAAAATACCCGCAATTACATCTCAACGCAAGAGATCTTTAAGATCTACAAACCCGATCAATGTGCTAGATGCTAGTGAGATTTGACTGTCTAGAGATAATGTTGCGGAGTCGCCTGCCAACACTCTAGTGCCACGACGAATTGCTTACGGTTCGGCGCATCATCGGACCATCGCGTCTTTGATCTTGTATCGAAGACGCTGGGCGGGTAGGTCCGTTGGATTTGCGAGTAGCGCCCTATCGATTGTGGGCAGCGCGAGTTCGGGACGGTGTTGAAACAGCAGCATCTCGGCGGCTCGCGTGCAGACAACGCTATCTTTTGGGAGCCTCGCCAAGCCGAATGAGCGAAGAAAATCAGCGCGCTTGGAGTCAGTTTCCCACCCCGCCAGCGCGAGATGAAGCAGCGGGTGATTGGGAAGGAAAACTAAAGCGTTTCGCAGCCATTCTTCGCTGAGGTTCGGATTCGTTAGCAGAGCGTTGTCCACCCACTCAGCAACTTTGACGTTGCTAGCAGGAGATACCGTTCGATCACCTCCGGTACTGATAAACCATCGTATGAAGCGCGCGTTGGAACCAAGGCCTTGCGCTGACTCCTTCAATTGCGTCGTCAGCTGCGATCTGCGCTCCGTGTTTACCGCGACGAGCGAGCCGTCGTTTGAAAATTGGAGCCCGCTTGCGATATCTGAGAGCAATTCGACTTCCAGCGCTGGGGAACCGGCCATCGAAACGGACGAATTTATTCCCGCTGTGTTGTCACCCGATTGTTTCACCTGCCGAGCCAGCTCCGTTGGAGTACTCGCATCCCAGAGCTTGGCGGTGTTGTCCCAGCTCGCGGTCAGGATCCACGCGCCGTCGGGACTAAACGCCACCGACCGCACAGTGCCTTGATGTGCAAAGGAGGCGATTTGTTTGCCTGAGCCCGCATCCCAGAGTTTGGCGGTGTTGTCTGCGCTCGCCGTCAGAATCCGAGCGCCATCCGGGCTAAATGCCGCGTTGGTGACCTCACCTTGATGGCCAAAGGAGACGATCAGATCGCCCGAGACCGTATCCCAGAGCTTAGCAGTTTTGTCTGCGCTTGCCGTCAGAACCCGAGCACCGTCCGCACTAAACGTCGCCTGATGGACCCTATCCTGATGGGCAAAGGAAGCGATGAGTCTGCCCGAGCTATCCCAGAGCTTTGCAGTTTTGTCCGAACTTGCCGTCAGGATCCGGGCGCCGTCCCCACTAAAGGACACATGGATAACGCCATCCTGATGGGCAAAGGAGGCGATCAACTTGCCCGAGAGCGCATCCCAGAGCTTGGCGGTCGTGTCAGCGCTCCCCGTGAGGATCCAACCACCGTCTGGACTGAACACAGCGTCGTTGATCTCATCCTGATGCGCAAACGAAGCGATAAGCTTCTGCGAGGCCGTATTCCAGATCCTAGCGCAGTGATCCGCGCTTGCCGTCAGGATCTGAGCACCGTCCGGACTAAACGCGGCGCTCTTAACCGAACCCTGATGAGCAAAGGAGGCGATTAGCTTGCCCGAGGCCGCATCCCAGAGCTTGGCAGTTGTATCTGCACTCGCCGTCAGGATCCGAGCACCGTCGGGGCTAAACGCCGCAGCGTTAACCATGCCCTGATGAGCAAAGGAGGCGATCAACTTGCCCCCGGCAGTATCCCAGAGCTTGGCGGTCGTGTCCGCGCTCGCCGTCAGGATCCGAGCACCGTCGGGGCTAAACGCCGCCCACCGGACACTATCCTGATGGGCAAAGGAGGTCATCAGCTCGCCGCAGGCCGCGTCCCAAAGCTTGACGGTTTTGTCCCAACTCGCCGTCAGGATCCTAGCTCCGTCGGGACTAAACGCCGCCCGCCGGACACTACCCAGATGGGCAAAGGAGGCGATCAGCTTGCCCGAAGCGGCATCCCAAAGCTTGGCGGTGTTATCCGCGCTCGCCGTCAGGATCCGGACGCCATCCGGACTAAAGGCCGCGTAGCTGACCTCGCGCTGATGAGCAAAGGAGGTGATCAACTTGCCGGAGGCCGCATCCCAGAGCTTGGCGGTAGAATCCGCGCTCGCCGTCAGGATTCGAGCACCGTCGGGACTAAACTCCGCCCACCGGACACCATCCTGATGGGCCAAGGAGGCCATCAGCTCGCCCGAGGTCGCATCCCAGAGTTTCGCGGTGCTATCCCAGCTTGCGGTCAGGATTCGACCACCGTCCGGGCTGAACCCCGCCCATCGCACGGTACCCTGATGGGCAAGGGAGACGATTAGCTTACCTGAGCCCACGTCCCAAAGTTTGGCGGTGTTGTCCGCACTTGCCGTCAGGATCCGAGTACCGTCGGGACTAAAAACCGCGTGCCAAAGACCACCTTGATGGTCAAAGGAGGCGATTAGCTTGCCCGATGCTGCATCCCAGAGCTTGGCAGTTTTGTCCCAACTTGCCGTAACGATCCGAGCGCCGTCCGGACTAAACTCCGCGTCGTAGACACTATCCTGATGGTCAAAAGAGGTGATTAGATTGCTTGAGGCCGCATCCCAGAGCTTGGCGGTCTTGTCCGCGCTCGCCGTGATGATCCGAGCACCGTCCGGGCTAAACGCCGCGTGCCAAACACTACCCTGATGGTCAAAGGAGGCGATTAGCTTGCCCGAGACCGCATCCCAGAGCTTGGCGGTTTTGTCCCAGCTTGCCGTTAGAATCCGTGTACCGTCCGGACTAAATGCCGCGCCCCAGAGACCATCCTGATGGGCAAAGGAGGCGATGAGCGGCGGCAGCGCCTTTTCACGGTGTATAATTAATTCTTGGAAGAATCGTTCTGAAGCAACTTTATTTTCCAAGTCGAACTTGATCGCTCGCGCCAGCAGAGCAATGCCTTCTCGCCACTCTCCCAGCTGGAATTGACGTTCGGCTTGGCTGAAACTTGCCCAACTCGCCTGCCTCAACTGTTCTTGCAGCTTCGCGGTGACCTGTGCTTCAGATTTAAGCGCTTGAGCCGCGCTCTGACGCTGGCGCTCAGCCTGGCGCCATTGAATACCGGCGACGATGGCGAGAACGCTGATCGCCGCCATCACCGCGTAACGAATCCATTCTTGGAGGTGTTTGAGCCGCTTTCGCTCCGCGATGCTCGCATGGATGTAGTCACTCTGTTCCCGACTGACCGACGATTCAAAGTCCTTGACTAACATTTCACCCTCCGCGAGGGGAAGTCCCGGCCCGAGGAGGTCATCCTTTTGTTTTCCTCTGCTTAGCCAGAGCTTGAGGCTAGAATCAAGGCGGTCACGCATCCGCAGGAACTCGCGGTTCTCGGTCAGCCACTCTTTGACGCGCCGCCATTCCCGCAATAGCGCTTCGTGGGCGACGCCCACGGTCATTTCTCCCTGCGGATCGATGTCAGCGACCAAAAGCCGCTTTTCAACAAACAGATCCACAAAGCCTCTCGCACCGGCTTTCAGATCATGATCCGTCCCCTTTGAGGTGACAAAATGACGGTATGGTGCCGTCCGCCGATTGGGCACTTCCTCTTCACCCTGGCCCAAGGTAACTAGGTATCGCATCACTAAAGGGAACGCCCTTTGTTCCTCCGGTCGTAACGTCCCGAATACCGCTTCGGCGTGCTTGGCCAGCGCGCCTCTTAATTCCCCGAGTACGTGATAGTCCGACCACCGGAGTAAGTCATCACCGCGAGTGCGCTGCTGGTCGTAGAGTAAGGACAAGACGTGCTCCAGTAATGGCAGGGATTCCGGTTTTACAGCGGCAGCATCGCGCAGCGCTTCATCCAACCGCTGCCCCGCCACCTGCTCCTGCTCGAAGTGTAGACCGGCCGCTTCGGCCGGCAGCCGGATCATGTTCCCGATCTCGTAAGGTGTCGGCGGTCGAAGATCGAATTTACCACTCGGCTTGGTAAGCTCGATCAACTCCGGGAACTCCTGATAAGAAGGGTAAAAGTCACTCCGTAGTGTCGCAAGGATAAAGACTCGGCCGCTCCGAACCAAACCAGCGATCGCGGAGATATATTTTTGCCGGATCTCTGGTGAAAAACCGGTCGTGAACAATTCCTCTAGTTGGTCAACCACCAATGCCAAACGGGCTTTCGGCAGCTCAAGCCTTTCCCGTTGCCGTCGAGCCAAGTCCGCGTCGTCCGACCTTCCTGATTCCCGCAGTTGCCGCTCTCTTTCCTCCAGGTAGTGGGACTGCTGAATCTTCCACTCGCGTGCGGCGTGATCGACCGCGTCCCGGACCCGGAGGGCGACGCTATCGGAGTAGTCCCTTAACTCGGTTGCCAAACCACGGATCGTGTTCAGCGATTCCGGGTCTTCCAATGTGGGGAGTGCAGAGGACTCCAGCAGCGCGGCTGCCAACGCATCGAAGCAATCACCGTCGCTTCCACCGGCTCCCGGTCTCGTTACCGCCCGTCGCCAGAGTCCAATCCCTTCGATGGTTTCGGGGTGAGCCAACAACGGAAGCACGCCTGCTCGCACCAACGAGCTTTTTCCTGAACCACTTGCACCCACGACCAGCACGAATGGTCGTAGCGCTCTGACCTGCGCTTCTAAGGCTTCCAACACTTCTCCAATTGCTTTCGTCCGGCCGTGGAAAATAGGCGCGTGTTCGAAATCGAAGAAATTCAAGCCTCGAAACGGGTTCGATTTCCACCGGCGCACTTTCCTCCCTAAGTTTTTTGGTCCGGTCTCGCGCTCTAGTTGGTCCGCCAGAAAATCACGGAAATGTTTCCGGAAGAGTTCTTCAAACTCCTCCAGATTGCGATAGTTGTTGAACGTGCCCGCGAGGTTTTCCTTGTTCCTCTCCCAATGCGCAAAAAACTCCTGCAAGGAGTCCCATTGGCTGGTAAAGGCCTCGCGCGCCTCTTTCGGTTCCAAAGGCGGTGTCGGCTTTAACCCGTTGCGATAAATGTACAACTGCGGAAGGACTCTATTCTTGTTCGCGTGATACAACGCCGAGGGAACGTCGGTTTCTGTTCCCGACCCGAGGGGACTGCCATCCGGCATCCTTAGGGTCAAGTTCGTTAGCGCGCCTAGGCGCGACCAAATGATGCAGATCACCAGATCAAATTTCCAGGTGTGCGGGACGTGTGCCTCGTAAGTCATATCCAGTTGAAGCTTCCGATATTCCCAAAAATGGGGACATAGGACCAACGTCCCGTGATTCTCCGTTTCAGTCTTCGACTCACCATTTTCTTCTGCCAAGCGTTGGAAGTCCGACTCGGAAGCGCTCACCCTCAGGTTGAACTCGGCGGCAACCGAGCGGATCACTCGCTCCGCCAGAATTCGCTCCTTCTGAACATCGCCGGTAGAGGAGACGAACACGCGGATCGTCTTCATGAGGCGACGCCCCGCGCCGATAGCAGCTCTTACCATCGGCATTAGCTGCAAAAGTTCAGCCGGGTTCTGGAGGCGTCGCGCCGGATCTTTCTCAAGGAGCAACTCAAGTAGAACGACGACTGGCTGTGGAACATCTTTGAGTCGCTCAAGCGGTAAAGGCGCGTACTGATGCTGATACATCACCTCTGCGGAAGGGCCTCCGAATGGTGTTTGGCAAGTCATCATGACCCAGAGCGTTACGCCAAGCGAGTACAGATCCGAACGGATGTCCACGCCAATCCCCGCGAATTGCTCCGGACTGGCAAACTCCGGCGTCCCAGCAAATCCCCCGGGCGATGAAATCGCCGCTTCAGAAGCCGATTGGTCTATTGCCTTCGCCAGGCCAAGGTCGATAATTTTCGCCGTTACACTTCCTTCCTCCTTCAAATTCACCATGATGTTCGTTGGCTTGATATCTCGGTGGACAAGGTTCTGTTCGTGAACTGCGGCCAATCCGGCAACCACTTGCGTGGCAATTTCCAGCGCCAGCTTTACGTCCAGTCGGCCGGAGCGTTTGATAAGATGCTCCAGCGTTTCGCCCTCCACGAACTCCATCGCGTAGAAGTAGTTCCCTGCGCTTCTGCCCAGGTGGAAGACCGAAGCAACGTTCGGATGCCGTATGCTGGCCGCCGAGCGCGCTTCCCTCAAGAAACGAAGGCGAGCCGATTCGTCGCCGACATATCTTTCGCTGATGACTTTCAAGGTCACGGGACATCGCAGATCAACGTCAAACGCTTTGTAAGTAACCCCCATCGCGCCGCGACCCAACTCGATCGGTTTCCCGTCGTCGCCCTTCACCAATTCATAATGTTCAAACCTTTGCGGGCCGATTTCCTGTGTCGGCTTGGCCATATCCTCGAAAGCAGAAGACTCAGCGGACTCAATGCCGCCAGCGAGAGCCACACGAAGCATGCAGACCGGACAGAATTCCATTGCTCCAGAAAACTCGTTGCCGCAATTCGGGCAGGTGCGTTGGGGCTCCGTACTCATGGACTTAACCGTTCTTCGGATGCGATTAAGGCTTCGCAAAGCGCATGGAGTTCCTCATCGATCTCTGTCGGATCTGATACCGTGCGCCCGACCTCCTCTCGCAAAAGTGTATCGTTCGGCTAAAGCAAATTGTCCACCTTGCGCCTGACTTTGCGTCGCCCTCACGTCGCCCTCATGAACGATCGTCCAGCGCGTGGTGTGAAAGCTCGCCGCGCCTTCCACTGGCGGACCATGGTCGCGTTTCACAAAGATTTCCGTGTTTCACCCAATCTAGCGGATGAAATCACGTTCCGGAACAAAATTCCTGAAACTCGGAGACCGGGCTGCCTTTGTAACGGGTTGAAGGCTCCCGATCATGAACAAAAGCTCCACTTGGACGGCACTGAAGAACCCGACTTTCAGAAAACTCTGGATTGCGACCGTGATCTCCGGAACCTGTGTGGCCGCTCACGACAGCGCCGCGACCTGGATGATGAATGTTTTTACGGGCTCGCCCTTTTTAATCTCGCTGATGTCAACGGTGGCATCGCTACCCTTCTTTCTGTTCACGCTCCCCGCCGGTGCCCTCGCCGATAAGGTGGACCGCCAGAAATTGGTACGCTTTATCAATATCGGGTTGGCGGCCACGGCCGTCGGCTTAGCGGTGCTTGGTTGGCTGCATCTGCTCAATCCCTGCCTCATCCTGGTCAGCGTGTTTTTCATCGGAGTTGGATTTGCTTTTAATGCGCCAGCCTGGACATCGATCGTGCCTCAAGTCGTTTCAGACGCTGAGTTGCCTTCTGCGGCGACCTTGAGTGGTTTGCAATTCAACATTTCGGGAATTATTGGTCCGGCATTAGGTGGTTTGTTGGTTCCATTGGCCGGGGCCAACTTCGTCTTTGCTCTGAATGCCGCCTGTTTTCTCCTGGTTGTCTTAGCAACCCGCCAAGGGAAGCAACCCTTTGCGCCAGAAAAACTTCCGTCGGAGAGCTTTTTTTCCGAATCGATCGGGACGGTTATCCACTATGTTCGTTACGCGCCCGGCTTTCAGGTCGTGTTGGCCCGAAATTTCCTGTTTGCTCTGTTCATTTCAGTGATTCCGGCGTTGATGCCGGTGGTGGGCTTGAAGGTGTTGCACCTCAGTTCGTCGAATCTGGGTCTGTTATTCACCAGCATGGGAGCCGGATCGGTTATCGGCGCAGTGTGCATCATTCCGTGGCTCAGGGCTCGCTGCTCGCCCGATTGCCTCACTCTCTTGGCGAATTTGCTGCTGGTCTTGGTTTACGTGTTGATGGCACTTGTTCGTCAGACCGAGGCGTTCTTTGTGGTCGCGGCCCTTGGCGGTGTGGGATGGACACTGTCGGCTTCCGAACTCTGGGTCGCAGCGCAGCGCGCGATGCCAAGCTGGGCGAGGGGGCGGATGAATGCTACGATTATCATGATCTCGCAGGGGGCGATGGCGATTGGGGGAGTGATCTGGGGTTCGGTTACCTCAATAGCCGGAGCAAGCTGCACCTTGCTTGGAGCGGCGGTTCTTTTTCTCACGAGCCTGCTTCTGACCCGCCGGCTTTCGATCAACGCTGCAGCAACCATCGAAGAGAGGGTCTCGGGCTTTCTATCTAGCGGTGTCGAACCTGAAGAGGTGGCACCAATCGCGCTCACAAGCAGACCTCACTAAAATCGGGTCTGAGGGTGAAAATTAGTCGCAGATTTAATTCCTTTGGGACGGCTTCCTCAAGCCTGAATAGCACCCGGCTTCATTCACACCACTGGGGTCCTTCTTGGTGTTGGAGCCTGCGGAGGTGGAAGGCCCTGGCGGTTGCCCGGCATCTTGGGGCCAACAATCGCAATCGGTCTCCTCGCTCTCAGAGCTAACCCGTTGATTTCCAGGGAGGTTTTACCAGAGTGCGGGAGACCGTCTGCGGTTGTTGTTGGTTGGTACCGACTCCGACTCCTCCAGCCTCGCCCGCGTGGCGGGCACCGCTTGAAGCTTTAACTCCCCCAGCAAGGGGACGCAGCGTTTCCTGGCAAAGCTCCACTGCGAAGATCGACTCGATTCTTGGCGCAGCCGTTTGCCAATCCCGTAGGTTCCCGCTCGGCTCAAATCCGGCCATCGTGCTCGCACGTAGGCCTCGATCTGCGGCGTTAACTTGCGCGCGGCTTGGTCCCCTCGGAGGCACATACCAGCACACCCTAACCCTAGGTGTCGATGGGTGCCCTTGGCAGCCAACGCCGCGGAGGTGGAAGGCTAGGCTCTGGAGATTGCCCCGGCATCTTGGGCCAGCAATCGCAATCGGTCTCCTCGCTCTCAGAGCTAACTCGTTGATTTCCAGGGAGGTTTTACCCAGAGTGCGGGAGACCGTCTGCGGTTGTTGTCGGTACCCACCGGACTCCTCCGGCGTCGTCCGCGTGCTGGGCACCGCTTGAAGCTTTAATTTAACTCCCCCAGCAAGGGGGCGTAGCGTTTCCTGGCAAAGCTTCACTGCGAAGATCGACTCGATTTCTTGGCGCAGCCGTTTGCCAATCCCGTAGATTTCCGCTCAGCTCAAATCCGCCCATCGTGCTCGCACGTGGCTTCAATCTGCGGCGTCAACTTGCGCGCGGCTTTTGGCCCCCCGGAGGCACATACCAGCACACCCTAAGCGTCTATAAGCCTCCTTGGCAGCCATCAATTTTCGCGGAATTAAACCTGCGCTTCCCTGTCGCTCAAAAGGCGCTTTTTACTGAGTTCTGCACAAGAGAATTGCTCGCAACCTGAATGATACGGAGAAAAGTTATGAACAACAAACATCAAGAAAATGGACCATGGACAGGTTCGCTGATTTTCACCGTGCCTGCTTACGGTTTTGTCATGGCCCTTTACATCGATTGGCTCAATGGCACCAACCGGACGGCTTTTTCAGCCAAAACCCTTGCGGAAGAGGTTGAACCGGTCGAGCGCGCGCAAGCATAATCATCCGGACTGGTCTTGGGCGATCCGCAAGGCTTGGGATCGCTGGATGACCGAGAATCATTTCAGAAGAGCTGAAGGGCCGGTTGTTGTGAAGATGACCTTCGCCATGACTCTTTTGCTGCCTTTTCAAACTTCTCCGCTTCCTTCTGTGCACTTGCATCAAACTTTCGGAGCGGCTCTTTCGCGAGGAGGAAGCCAAGAAGGATCTCATCATCAGGTGCGGTGGGAACACTAGTACTGAGCGATGCATCAAAAATACAGTACAGCGACTAATAGTGGGCACTACATCACTGCCGAAAAATGATCATGCGGAAGCAAAAACGGCCTATTTCAATGCGTTGAAGCGAGTCGCTCGAACCGGTACTAGATACCTGTTCTGTTGCACTAAACTTAATAAGACTCCGGGACCAGATTACTGTCCGGAAACGGACGTAAACAATTCCAAAGGCAATTGCGCGGCCTCGTGATTTTTCTGGCTACTTTGCAACCGGAACAGGGGTGATTCCGGGAAAGGCAGTTTGGAAAATAATCCAGGCGGCGAGGTAGTGTACCCTTGTGGTTGGATGAAACCCGTCCCAAAACACGTAGCTATCTGGGTTCTGAACTACGCTGCCGGTGTTTGGATTGAAGGCTGATCCGGAACTGTCCGAAAAACTGACTGTTCCAAGATCACTAACCATCCAAACATCGGTGTAAACCAATCGGGTGAACGGAGTGTTTACGTCGATCAGAATCAGAGAAACTCCGAAAAAGAACTCATAGTACGGGATTTGGGCTTGGAGTGCAGCATTTACTGTATACACGTATTGTTTCGCCGCGAGGTCAACCCCTGTGCCCTGCGCCTTCACGTCCGGAGTCAGCGAGATGTCGGGAAGATTAATCAGGATGAATTGCCTTGCACCCGCTTTCCAAAGCGAAACGATCCCCGCTTCAATATCGCTGACCGTGATCTGCGCATTGATGCCTTGCGAAAAATCATTGGCACCGATCCAAATCACGTAAAGGTCGTTGGGAGATGCCCGTCCGCTCGTAGAGCCCAGGTAGGAAGCGATTTGGCCAGCTAAGAGCGCAGAATTTGATCCAGCGACGGCGAAGTTCGTCCCGCCATTCTGAAGAACGGCGGTCGCGGGCAGGAGATGCTGATTCAGCCAGGAAAAATAAGAAAAGTAGTCCACCCAATTCGGACCGTTCGTCCAGCGGCCGTAGTAATAAGGAGGCTGTGGACGCCCTGAAGCGGCGAAGCTATTCCCGGAGTCCGATAAACTATCCCCGAACACAACCAAATGCTGGACGTTCTGAAGATTGAATCCATAAGCGGACGGAATTCGCAAAGAAAAAGTTGCAAGCCAAAGGAGAAGCACAGCGAGCCTCTTTGGGAAGCGTGAATACCCTTTGTCGAGGATGCGTCTTTTCTGAATTTCCGGAATTGATCCGCTTCTCTTCGCCACTTTTCTGCATCCTCCTTCAGGTCCTGTTTCTGGCTTCACGCTCTACGTTCGCAATCCCTGATTAAACCGGATTTCAGGAAAGCGGTTAATCGCTCATGCACGACCCTGGGAATATTCCGGTCTACAAGGCAGTACACGCCCACGTAGGCACAGGAGACGAGGAAAAGCATCGCTGAATTCCTTGGTTCCCTCCAAATACCTCGGGATCAGGCTGCTAATTGAAGAACCCTTTTTCTTCTTTCTAGAGATGCGGATTCGATTCTTATCGCGCGAGATGCCCTTCCTCTTTGCCTTGCTTATTGTGGCGTCGTCGAACGGAGAAAATGCCTCAACACTACAATTCGAAAGAGAGATTCCCTTTGCAGGCGTCGAAGGCCGAATCGACCATTTCTCGGTGGATGTTCCTGGACAGCGTTTGTTCGTCGCTGCTCTCGGAAATGGCTCCGTGCTGACAGAAGACCTTGTTGGATGCAGGTTCCCAGCCCGGCTGGTTGTCCTGGACACAGATTCTGGACGAATCGTCGCCACGTTGGCAACAGTTGGTGATTCTGATGACATTTTCTACGATTCCGATCGTAAGTTAGTTTACGTCATCGGTGGCGAAGGAGCGGTGCAAGTTCTTGGCCAGAGCGATCCGAACAGCTACTTGCAGGTCGGAAGAATTACGACCGCGTCGGGTGCTCGGACCGGTCTGTTTGTCTCTGCACTAAACCGATTGTTTGTGGCCGTTCCTCTTCGCGGTTCCGACTCCGCCAAAGTCCTAATCTACCGAGCAGCCAACGACAAGTAGTAAGCTACAAAGGCATTTATCGGTAAGAGCCAGGATCGGCTCCGCGTGTTGAAAACGCCCTCAAGAGCGTATCTAGTCGCCTAAGTTCTGCTTCAGCACGGATGCTTGTTGTCACTGTTTTAATGTGCACTTCACACTATTGTTCCTGACTATTGGGTACCAATCTACCAACACGCTGGTGGAAAGGGTTCGTTCTTGAGCCCGTGCGTTCCCAAGCAAACTACTGACTTTACACAGAGTCTCACGTCGAACGCGTTCAGTTCATCCGGCACTGCCGCTCGCTGGACATGACATTGGAAGAGATTCGGAACCTGCTCAGATTCCGCGATACGCCAGAGCACATCGAACACGTGGCCAACCGCATAAGTGAGTTGAAATCGCTCCAGAGGAAGTTAAGAGCGTTGCGCAGCCTATGTCGGCAATCACAAGCCACGAAAAATTGCGGAATTCTTCAATTTGGAAGGACTCCGCAGCAAGTCTCTTGCAATCGTCCGGCGGTGCGCATCGGAAAAGTTCCTTGGGCCCAAGCTTTCAGCACAGGGTGTACCCGGTATGGGGCGGGAACATCTTGACAGCTTGCAGATCGGTAAAGAGTGACGTAGATCTAGTGGGCTCGTGCCATGCAGCGTATCTTCACCGTCGTTCTTTTGCTTTTGAGTTTGACCTTTCTGGGCCAAGCCCGAGTAGAACCATTCTCTTGTGGTACGGCGGTGGATTACTCCAGCGTCAACGACTCTGGCTGCAAAAAGGGTTGCTGCAAGAATTCATCGTGTTGTAAGGCACAGCGCACAAACGACGCGACGCCGAGTCACTCCAGCGGCCCACGACTGGTCAATCTGGATTGGCCTGGATGTGCTTTCTTGTTAAGCCGGCTGTTTCTTGTTCTGCCGGTGCCGACCAAGTCAGCGGAACCGAGCTACGCGGCAGGATACGCTCCGCCCGTGCTGGTCACTAACTGCGTTCGATTGATCTGAGCGTCCTGTAGCCACGGGACGAGTGTGTCTTGGCATCGCCGTCCATGGCGAGATCCACAAGACACAGCAAATCCGTGACCCCTCGTCTGGATGTCTTTCTCAGATCTATGAACCAACCATTTTATTTTCAATCATTTCTTACGACATTGCTGCCGATAATGGCGTTGGCTCAGCCCGCCTTATTTGCAGGTCAGTGGAATCTTTGGGAAATCGAGGCGACCTACCATCAACACTTAACAGACTATCAAATCGCTCTTGCTGAGCTGGAGTTTTTGGTCGGCTCGAATCTCGGGTTCTTCGGCGACGTGACAGAAGGACTATCGAAATGAAAAGCCATGTCCTTACTCTTCTAGTCTTGTTAGTGGTGCTCCTGCTTGGCGCATGTTCGAAGCCTGGACCGACTGTTTCTTCCAAGAATGATGTCGATTACTACACCTGCACGATGCATCCGTGGGTGCATTCCAAGAAACCCGGCACTTGTCCGGTCTGCGCGATGGATCTGGTGCCTGTCTTAAAAAGCAAGTCTCAGGGTGACCAGACTGGTCAGATGAGTAATGCGGGTGCGATGCCTGAAACGGGTTCAAAGCCAAGTGTACCACCGGAATCACATGAATTCGACGTTCCCGTCGAGCGTCAGCAACAGTTCGGCGTCGCCTATGCTCAAGCGAAACGGCAACCGCTCATACGCACCGTCCGCACGGTCGGTTTGGTGACAGCGGACAAGGGCCGCCAATGGATGTACGTGTCCCGCACCGACGGCTACGTGCAAAAGCTCTACATTACCTCCCCGGGTCAAATCGTTGAGAAGGGTCAGGATCTATTGCAGGTCTACAGTCCGGACCTTGCGACCTCGGAACAAGAACTCATCAAGCTTCTGGAAAACCGTGATCACGGTGGGTCCCGTGACCTCGACCAATTGATCCAATCAGCGAAGCGGCGCTTGCGTCAATGGAATCTGACGGATCAACAAATCGAAGAGCTGGAAAAGAACCGGAAATCTTCGGAATATTTGACATTGGTGTCCCCATTTCGGGGCGTCGTTGAGGATGTACCGGCCGACCAGGGAGCAAGATTCTCAATGGGTCAGAAACTGATCAGCGTGGCTGACCTGTCGCTGGTGTGGGTTTGGGCGGAGTTTTACCAGAACGAAATTCCAATCGTCAGCGTGGGCCAAACAGTCTCGATCACGTTCGGTCCCGAGAAATCATTTACAGGTGTGATCGCGGTCGTCAATCCGTTCGTATCACAGACACAACGAACCACGAAAGTTCGAATCGATCTCCAGAACCCCGATCTACAGCTCCGGCCCGGTATGTACGTCAACGCTGATCTTTCGGTCGATCTCGGGGAAGGATTAACCATTCCAATCAATGCGGTCGTACCGACCGGCAGCCGGAATTTCGTCTTCCTGGATAAAGGGAACGGAAAACTACAACCGAGCATGGTTCAGCTTGGCAGCCAGGTTGGAGATGCCTACCAGGTTTTGAGTGGATTGAAAGAGGGCGACCAGGTGGTCGCGAGCGCCAATTTCCTCATCGATGCGGAATCCCAAGTTCAGGGGGCATTGCAGGGATTTGAGCAAGAAACGACGACGCCTTCTCCTGACTTGAAAGCTGCGCGATGATCCACTCAAACGCTATCAAGCAAGAGACGCTGATTGAGCGGGTAATTGGTGCTAGCGCTCGCAACAAATTTCTCATTATCATATTCACCGTCTTTGCTGTGGCCGCCGGGATTTATGGGCTACTGCATACGTCCTTAGATGCGATCCCGGACCTCTCCGACGTTCAAGTGATTCTCTACACCGATTGGGAGGGTCGATCACCGGATTTAGTTGAGGATCAAATTACCTATCCGATCTCAGCCCGTTTCATTTCCGCTCCGAAGGTCAAATTTGTCCGTGGTGAATCCATGTTCGGAAAATCCTTTGTCTACGTCATCTTCGAAGACGGCACGGACATCTATTGGGCCAGATCGAGAGTGCTCGAATACCTGAACTCCGCTCGGGGCTCATTGCCGTCGAATGTAAATCCAGTCATCGGTCCTGACGCCACGGGCGTGGGGTGGGTTTACGAATATGCGTTAATCGATAAATCCGGGAATCACTCTCTCGCAGATCTACGCTCCTTTCAGGATTGGACTCTTCGCTACGCGCTAGAATCTGTAAAAGGTGTTTCGGAAGTCGCTTCAGTTGGTGGCTTCGTTAAACAATACCAGGTCGATCTCGATCCAAACGCGCTGGTTGCGTACAATCTTTCGGTTAAAGACATCGCGAGCGCGATCCAGGCCAGCAACAATGACGTTGGCGGCAAAACCTCAGAAGTTGCGACAACGGAATATTTCGTTCGGGGACACGGCTACATTCGAACTCCGGCGGACATCGAAGACATCGTCCTCAAGGTCCAGAACGGGACACCGGTTTACATCAAGAATATCGCCAGAGTCCATCTCGGCGGAGACCTTCGTAGAGGCATCGCGGAACTCGACGGCAAAGGGGAAGTGGTGGGTGGAATCGTCATCATGCGATACGGCGAAAACGCCCTCAACGTCATTTCTGGCGTTAAGAAAAAGCTCGAAGAACTTAAGTCCTCCTTGCCTGCTGGGGTCCAAATCATTCCGACCTACGATCGCAGCGGGATCATCAAGAGAGCTATAGCAACCCTTCGGGAAAAGCTCATCGAAGAAAGCATTGTTGTGGCACTGGTATGCATCGTTTTTCTCTGGCATGTGCGATCGGCGCTGGTTGCGATAATGACGCTGCCGATTGCGATCCTATTGTCGTTTGTTCCGCTGTTTTTGCTTGGGCAGACCTCGAACATCATGTCCCTTGGAGGTATCGCCATCGCAATTGGTGCCATGATTGATGCCGCCATTATCATGGTCGAAAACGGTCACAAAGCCCTGGAGCATTTTCGCGAAGAGCACAACCGCGACCCGGATCTGGGAGAGCGGACGGAACTCCTGATCGGGGCTGCAAAATCGGTCGGCCGACCGCTCTTCTTCTCGCTGCTAGTTATCACAGTGAGCTTCATCCCCGTTTTTTCGTTAACGGCCCAGGAGGGACGGCTCTTCCGGCCTCTGGCGTTTACCAAGACGTTCGCGATGTTCTTCGCGTCTTTCCTCGGCATCACCCTGGTCCCTGTGCTCATGCTCTGGCTGATCCGTGGTAGAATCACGCCCGAGGCAAAAAATCCGGTGAATCGCTTTCTGATTTGGACCTATCAGCCATGTGTAAATTTCGTTCTCCGGCACCGAAAGCTCACACTGGCCTTTGCCTTAGCTATTTTGGCCGCCACAGCCTACCCGTTCCTACAGCTCGGTAAGGAGTTCATGCCGCCGCTAAATGAGGGTGACATCCTGTATATGCCGACCGCCGTGCCCGGCATGTCGATAACGGAAGCGACCCAGGCCCTGCAAATACAAGACCGCATGCTCCGAAAGCTGCCTGAGGTAAAATCCGTATTCGGCAAAGCCGGACAGGCTGAAAGCTCAACCGATCCCGCTCCTCTCTCGATGTTTGAGACAGTGGTGCAACTGAAGCCCTCCAGCGAATGGCGTGTCGGCATGACCTGGGACAAGCTCGTCGCCGAGATGAATGCCAACATCAAGACTCCGGGAATGGCTAATATTTTCTGGATGCCGATCCAGACGCGGACCGAGATGTTGACCACTGGCTTTAGATCCCAACTTGGCATCAAAGTTTTTGGAAAAGATTTGAGTCAAATCCAAAACGTATCGATTCAGATCGAACGCACGCTGGCTGATTTGCCGGACACCCGCAGCGTGTTCGCCGAACGGACAACAGGCGGATATTTTCTGGATTTCAGTGTCGATCGCTACGCCGCCGCCAGGTATGGGTTGCGTGTTGATGACATCAACAACGTGATCCAAACCGGTATCGGCGGACAAACGATCGCTACAACCGTTGAAGGCCGTGAGCGTTACCCGATCAGTGTTCGTTACGCCCGAGATTTTCGCAATGATCTCGATGCCTTGAAGAGAGTACTCGTGCCGGTGCCTGCGCTGGCAGGGAATTTAAACCAGGTATCGGAAGTCTCCGACGCGGCAAACCTACCGATGGGCCTCCTGCCGCATATCCCGATCTCGTTGGTTGCCAAAATCGGATACAAAATGGGTCCGCCTCTGATCCGCAGCGAGGACGGCCAGTTGGTAGGCTTCGTTTTTGTCGATATAATTAGTAGCGACATTGACGGCTACGTTCGAGCCGCTGCGCAGCGTATTTCCGAGCAGGTTAGATTTCCGCCGGGTTATTACATCCAGTGGGCGGGTCAATTTCAGTATTTGAAAGAGGCTGAACAGAGGTTGGCAGTGGTGATCCCCTTTACGTTGCTGATCATCTTTGTGTTGATCTATATCAACACGAGATCTGTCCCCAAAACATTCATCGTGATGCTGGCCGTGCCGTTTTCGCTCGTCGGCGCATTTTGGATGTTGTACCTGCTGCACTACAACATGAGCGTCGCGGTCTGGGTTGGATTGATTGCGCTTGCAGGGCTCGATGCCGAGACCGGCGTTATCATGTTGCTCTACCTGGATCAGGCGTGGGAGAAGTTTGTCACCCAAGACCGAATGCGATCCCTCCCTGACTTATCCGAATCAGTCAAGGAAGGAGCAGTGCAGCGAATCCGGCCAAAAATCATGACCGTCAGTGCCATTCTTTTTGGTCTGCTTCCCATCATGTGGTCGCCAGCCACGCAGGCTGGGGCGGATGTGATGAAACGAATTGCCGCGCCGATGATCGGAGGCGTCATTACCTCCGCAATTCTTGAATTGCTAATTTATCCGGTGATCTATGTGCTTTGGAGGAAGCGCTCATTGCCTCAAATCGCATCGGAAAAAGTCTGATCTAGCTAGTGTGACAAGGAAAACGCACCATCAACGACGACTCCGTAGAATACGCCTGTTACATCGCTCCACGAATTTAAATGGCTAAGGTCATGCGAGTAACCTGTTTTTGTCCGAACAACGCTCTCCGCTCAATCGGGTTACCGTCTGGCTGATGATGAAAAAGTACGGTGAAGCTGCCGGTCGTGGGCAAGGTGTTGCACCTCAGTTAGTCAAACCTGGGTCTATTGTTCACCAGCATGGGAAGCCGGATCGGTGGTCGGTGCGGTGTGCATCATTCCGTGGCTCAGGGCTCGCTGCTCGCCCGATTGCCTCACTCTCTTGGCGAATTTGCTGCTGGTCTTGGTGTACGTGTTAATGGCGTTTGTTCGCCAGACCGAGTTATTTTTTGTGGTCGCGGCACTTGCCGGAGTGGGATGGACACTGTCAGCTTCTGAACTCTGGGTGGCAGCGCAGCGCGCGATGCCAAGCCGGGCGCGAGGTCGGATGAACGCTACGGTCATTATGGTCTCACAGGGGACCATGGACAGGTTCGCTGATTTTTACCGTGCCTGCTTACGGTTTTGTCATGGCCCTTTACATCGATTGGCTCAATGGCACCAACCCGACAGCTTTTTCAGCCAAAACCCTTGCGGAAGAGGTTGAACCGGTCGAGCGCGCGATCTAAGCCGACAAGTTAAGAATTCGAGTGTGGATTTCCGGGACGAGCGGTTTTTGATTGGCCGGTCTTAGTTGTACAGATTTGTATACCGCATGCAATCCGTTCCGGTAACCATACGACCAGATTAATCTCCGGAAACGGACGTAAACAATTCTAAGGGGGTTAGTGCGCGAGCAAAACGCGCCCACAATAAAAAGGGCCCAAATGGCGCTTCAATTTATGCCTCCTCGTGTCTGGCGGCCGGGTCTTGAACCCGCGGAGCTATCATTCCGCGTTCCACATTTCTTCCACCAGACACGAAGAGGCCCTCGCAGCGCGTTGATCTTCTATGACCTCGTTTCTTCAAAACAAAGAATTTCGATTGAATCGCGATGTGCATGGCGAAACGTCGATTGAGGTTCCTTTCTCGCTACAGACCTGTGAATGTCCGCATCCAGGGTATTAATTCCGCCCCTGTTGAACCAATTGAGCGCGTTTGACCGTCATATTGTGAACTATCAGCCTATAGGCAATTGTTGGTGGAAAGATGATGTTCATATTCACAGGGTGCGATTCGTTTATACTTCCTAGACTCGCGGCGTTTACGGAGTCAGATGGACTAAATCACCTGGAGCGGTAGCATTGTTAATGCCCGAATTTGCTCATCTTTGCAGGGACTTGATTGAGAGAGATTTATGACGGACAACAAGCATGCACCGACGAGATTCGGAGGCAGTCCGTCCCGCTTTTGGCATCAATTGATCTCGATATCAGAACTGCATGTTCCTTCCCCGAAAGAAGTTTCGGAGCGAGAGGTCCTTTCTTGGAGAAGGACGCCCTTGAGTGTATCGGTCCATCGCTTGCGCGTCGCCTGCGCGTATCGGTCCAATGCTTGCAAAACCTTTTCCATGGTTATAAGTGCGATTAGCATTTTTTTGCATTCCTTTGCTGAGTCAGGGCTTTACCCGATGTATTCTGCAACGGAAGGCGCGTATGATTGCGACAAGGAGGGAAGAGAAATGAGCAGACGGCGACAATTATTGATCAATCATACCAATCCACCGGTTGAAAAACATGCGCGTGACCGTGGGAGCTGGGAACCAGTCCTGAGTCCTGAGGGACTAGAGGCTGAACTGGAACGCAGGAAGGAGCTTAGCGACTACAGATCAGCGCTGGAGCGTAGGCTCACGTCGATCAGATTATTGCGGCCGCGAGATCTTCGTAGCGATGAGCGGTCGTTTTTATATTCCGGAAGCGAAGTTCAGCCAGAACAGTTGCAGAGCTGATGATTGCTCAATTAGGTTGCTCAAGGAATTTAGGGGCGTCGGCACTCTCAAACTTCAATCCGAGGAAATCGTAGAGGTTCTTTTTGCTACAATCCGCGGCCAAGCGAGATCCACAGTACGCCTGGACGGCCATTTCACCGTGAGATAGTTCGGCTATGTCTCGGTTTTCGTCAGGAAGGCGATCGCAGAGCATCGAGCTGAATGTCTTCCATGCGTCGTTCCTGGCTCGAAATTCGCCGTAGCGAAGCCAGCCTCGCGTGCCGCGCGCTACGCTTGAGAGGATGGCGTCCGTTTCCTCGCGATTCCGTGGGGGCTGAGGATCGACGACACCCCACGCCTCCACCAAGTCCGGATAGGACCCAATCAACTGAAGTACGCCAAGCCCTCCTCGGCTAAATCCAGTCGCCACCAGGCGTCGCTCGCCATATCGATCAGACAGGAACTCGGCGAGCCCAGTCGTGTAATCCCGCCAGTTCCAACCGTCCCAGCTCGGAAAAGGTGGCGCTTGCGGGGCGATGACGAGAGTTCCAGGAAGACGACCGAGTATAGCTTGAAACGGAGGGGTTTGATGGACACAAACCAACGGAAGTGCGCTCAGTGACGCACCAGCTTCACCCTTGCCGTGCAAAAACAAAAGAACGGACGCGGTGTCCTGATTCAAATCAGGCTCTACAACCAGAGTGGATAACTGGCTGACTTTAGCCGAAGCAACCGGAATTGTGAAAGTACGAGCGCGCATTGCGACCTCCTAGCACCCTTCTGTAATCTCAGTCAAAGCCGGAAAACGCATCGCGTCTGGGTCATTCCTCCGTTTCCGCCTTCAGGGAAGATGATTTCGCCTGAAATTCAGTACGCCTCGTTTCTGACTTCCCGCGTCAGACCGGTGGTGAGCATTGGTTCACCACCTTCAGTGGGATTCAACCTTCTCGCGGGAATTAGTTTTGCCCACACAATCGTTCGCCGTTTACACGATCAGGGAAAAACCGCTATATAAGATTGCGAATTTATGATTTCATGATGACCCGCGAATTCGCTGTAGCATGGACCGCAATCTAAATAACGATCCTCGGGAAGAGATCACGTTGCGTGCACCTCCGTTACAAACCCGAGAACATCCCGGGACTTTACCAGTCACGGATGACGTGATGAGAGGGTTCAATCGCAATACGAGGTGGCTTGCAACGGGAGTTCTGGGCGTCGTAGTCTTCTCGGCTTCCGTGCTCGCAGTCCTGATACAAGAGCCACGCCAAAAGGCAACCGACCCCAAAAGGGAGGCAATGCACGCTGGAGCAGACCTCTTGCTGAATGCGAATCCGGCGATACTTTCCAGAGTCGTCGACTTAAAGGAAGAGAGCATCGGTGGAAAAACTTCGAGACAAGCGATCAGCGTTGATCACGGGTACACCGTGATTTCGCCGCCGGAAAATTCAAGCACCGAAGCCGCTGCATCGACCCGAACTTCTGTTGACGCGCTCACACCGCATATAAATCACTCCGACCGGCAGGCGAATACCAATTGGTTCTCTCGGGCACTTCCGCAAGGTTCTTCGCAAGTGATCCGATCAAGGGTCCCAAGAGGAAGATACCGGTCGTCGGTGCGGCCGAGGTTTGTCGATGTGAAAACGCGGTTGCTCGCGCTTTGGCATCAAAGCTTGAAGCGACCTCAAGAATCTCGGGGCTGGACACTGTCGAAGTCAAATCAATGGCGAAGGAAGAAAATCAGCTACACCGCCACAACCAACCGTTGATGCATTGGCCAACCAAGCACGCCTGAGCGAGCGGATGATTAGAATGGGTGTCTCTTGCTGTCGCAATCCGCACGATCTCGAGTCGCCGCCTGAAGACGCAGGTGAAGCCGCTCGATGTCGACCTCGCGGTCGGAGCAATCGCTTGCAACGATTAAAAGGCAGAGCCGGTCGACATGGCGCTGGAAATTCCAATAGGCTTGTTGGCTGGGCTCCATGACGCTTTGAAGGTGGGCTTCAGAAGATTCCTTTTCACCAAATTGATCAGAGTTTAAAAACGGAACCTGACCGGTCCTTGTTGGTTTCCGTTCGAGATGATCGCTTCAAACAGCTTCGGATCTGCGTTTGGATGTAACTCTACGATCCGGAAATTGTCCAAGTTGGGCTCAGAGGTGATCTTCTGAACGTCGTTCGTCTCGGTATTTTGGACATAGATCATATCCTTTCCACCGTCCTTAAGCCAGCTGACCAGCACAAGGTTACCAAAGGCCCCGGCCCGCGCTGGTGGCGTTATCTGAGTGGCTTTTGCAACCGTTTGAGTAGGTTGCGGAACTGCCGGAGGAACGAACGTCACTGGATCAGCTTGCGGTGCGATTTTTTCGTTCGGATCGCGCATGACTATTCTTTGCTCCCCTCCTGCGTCGGTCGAACCGTAGCCGCGATTGACGGACCCATTAGTAGACCTTGAATCCATGGTCCGGGAGTTGCCTATGTTGATCAAGATGACAGTCGGTTTATTGTCAACGCCGCGTTTGAAGGATTCCGATTGCGCAGTCGAAGCGGAATTGTCCCAATACTGATAGTCGTGATCTGGTTCCAAATAGGAATAAGCGAGTGGATCGTAGTAGGGGTACCAGTAAACAGGCCAAGCAAACTGTTGGAGAAAGACACGACGGTCGTGATCAAAGAAGCGGCGGTTTTGATGAAATGCGAAGTCGCGATGAAACGCGAAGTTACGGCGAATTCCATGTCCAATCCCGAATGCCGGATGCGCACTGTGGGCAACGAATCCCCCATGAAAACTGCCACCGTGAAACCCGCCGCCAGGAGGGGCCGCTTGAGACGTGGAGGATAGCGTCAAAAAGGCGCCCGCCATGAAGAAAAGCTTTTTCACACGATTGAACCGCCCTTTCTTTTTTTCTCAGCGACAATCTTTATTGAGCATTGCTAATCCAAGCCAAACATCGTTACGCATTCAGGCTTGTCAACAGAACCATGGGCAACGACCGACGGCGAAACCGACGGCACTCGCTTCGGCGCCACCAGCTGTGGCCTAATTGACGGAAATGCAAAAGTTACCGTCAAACGCCCGGACATGAAATTAGTCGTCCAACAGGCTCATCAAATCACCGGTCTCCGGGGCTTAGCGAGGCCGAAATCTCGTATCACACAGAATCACCCTACTTTCGACAACGGCGCTGCTGGCAGGATGGGTGGTGGACGATCAGTGGCTCCCTCACGGCTACCGCCCCGTCTCGGCAGCATCCTTCCAGCCGAGAGCGCCCGCTCAGGAATTGGCTGGAGCTACCTCGGGATCCGTGAGGACTGTCGGCTTTTTCCGATACACCAATTCGAATACCGGTGACGCCATTAGCGTGGTAACAATTGCCATCATAACCATGATCGAAAACAACGCTGGCTGTATGATACCCTTCTGTAAACCAATATTCAGGATAATCAACTCCATCAGTCCCCGAGCGTTCATGAGAGTGCCGACCGCAAGGGCTGTGCGATTGCTTTCGCCATTTAAGCGGGCGGCTAACCAGCAAGCCACCCCCTTACCGACAATAGCTGCCAACAACACTAGAGTTGTAATCAAGAGCAACTGGAGATTGTTCACCATGTTGAGCTGGGTATTCAGGCCGGAGAATGTGAAAAACATCGGGAGTAGAAATACCACCGCCACAGGCTCAAGCTGTTTCCGCAATTCCTCCGCGAAAAAACCCCGTGGCATCGCCACCCCAAGGATAAATCCGCCGAAGACAGAATGAATCCCGATAGCATCGGTAGTCCACGAACCAAGCATCAACAACATCAGAGTGACTCCCAGCAGCGTTGGGCTGATCTCGCCATTGCGCTCGGCGATGACGCCTAATCTGCGGAGGAGCTTTCGACCAATGGTCAAAGTGAACAGCCCGTAAATTATTCCTCCGGCAATCGCCTGAATTGCGATCATAGGACCACCGCCAAAACTTGCGAGCACGATGGCCAGAACACACCATGCAGTCGCATCGTCGATGGCACCGGCAGCCAATGCCAAGGTCCCGAGAGGTGTCCCTGTTATGCCCCGCTCATAGATGATGCGAGCCAACATTGGAAACGCCGTGATGGACATCGCTGCGCCCAGGAACAAGACCGCTTCAAAGGCAGTCGCCTTTTCGGAGAAAAGCCCCGGAACCTTCCTAAGCCAGAGCGCCAAAGCGCCACCAAGAACGAAGGGTGCAAGCATACCTGCCACCGAGACCGAAGCAGCACTTCGCGCTCTGGACCGGAATAGCTCAGTTTTGAATTCGGTTCCGACGATAAACATGTAGAGACCCACACCAAACTGCGCCAGCACGTACAAGATCTTCATCGAATCCTTCGGGAATATCACCTGCTGCCAACTGGGAAAAAGTAACCCGAACAGCGAGGGTCCCATGATGACTCCAGCAATCATTTCACCGACAACCTGGGGCTGTCCGACCTGGCGAGCCAGGATGCCTACACATCGACAAACAGCCAGGATGAAGAATACCTGTAAGAAGAACACTGAAGAAAGCTGAGCTGAAGTCATAGAGCGTGAGCGTTTTTACTTAAATGCTTGGTTCTCGTCGGTCAATCCTTAGATACGGCTCGGCTAAACCCGACAACCCGACGTCAATCGCCAGATCCATAAGGAAACGCTTTGTTGTGCTCAATCACACGAGACCTCGTCCGGCAACCATGAGATGAACTGACAATGCGGCTTTCAGCGAACTGTAGAATCGTTCATCCCTTCCGTAATCCTCTTCGCCAAAAGACGGACCACCCGGCAAGCGGGGCGATATAAGGACCATCTACATGACAGGAGCTGTAGCTCGCCGGAGCGGGGATGGGCGCACGAGACGTTGCCGACGCAACGGTGTCCTGAGTTTGGGCGAAAACGGAGGCCAGAACCGTTAGAAAAAAGGCGATAAGCAAGTGCATGACAACGTCATTCTTTTTTTGGTTGATTCTGATCGAGGCGCTTCGCGAGCGATGCGTTTAGCGAGACAGGGCCTGCACCTGTTATGAAAAGAAAAATCGCGCCTAGCCACATGCAATAATCGACGCGGATCTCGTGTGCCATAGGCCAAAAACCTTTCTGTAGAGGGCGATGTTGGACCAAGCGAACCAGCCGAAGTGCAAACCCCTTTCTGTGGGTATGGATTCGCCCGATCCCGCTTTCTCCCGCAAAAATATCCATCCGAACAACGCGCCAACCGCAATTACAACCACTTGTAGCGAGGCGATAGAAGAGCCGAGCACTACAGAGGCCCCCACGAAGACAAGCGTTACACGCTTCCGGTCAGGGCAGAGTCTGACTCCCATGGTCCACACTGCCTGGGCAACTACAGCTACCGCAGCAAGCTTCAGACCATGTAAAAATCCTGACTGGGTGCTGATGGCCTGGAAACCGTAGGCGATGGCGATCATCAAAGCCGCCGAAGGCGCAGCTGCCAGAATGGCCGACGGGACTATCCCAAGTGATTCCCGATCTCATTGTATCCTTTAGCCAATGCCGAAGCTGCCGGGAAAAACGTCGAAATACTACTCGCCTTCGACCGGCTCATTCCTGTAGTTGCTGCAAGAGAGTCGCCAAATCGAAATGGACTTTCTTACAGATCAGCCGGTCGCCGTCGAAATCGAAAATCCCGACGAGCGGTACCTCGATTCGCCGTCCGGTGGGCCGCACTCCGGCAAAGCGGCGATGACGCGTCCCTGTGACCACACATTCGACCACTACGATCTCGTCCGCATGTTGAAACCTCGGGTGCTCGATATCAAAGTCAGGAAAAGTGGCGAACAAACCTGCCAACAACTCACGCACCGCCTGGCTGCCATCGCTAACAGAACAAAATGGTGCGAGCTCGTAACGTGGGTGATGAAAGGTCGCAATCGTTCGGGAGATGTCGTGAGCTTTCTCGGCTGCGATCTGTTCTCGCACAACGGCCTCTCGGCGCTCACGGAGGCTAAGCCCTGGGCAGGAGGTCATAGCGTCCCGGATTTCCACCATCAGTCGGTCGTTGTTTCCATCGTCCCTGGCCTCGTCATACTCCTCCTCAAGGTCCTTTTGCATTGGGTCAAATCGGCAAGGATGTCCGAGGCTGCCCAGCCTTTTCGATCCACGCGTTCCTTGGTTCTTTAGTCATAGTTGTAAGATTGGAAAGTACGTACCATAACGACAAAAATGCGGGCGCAAAACGATTATTTCGCGAGTTTTCACGACAAAACTTTCAAAGTTTGCGTAAAATTCTGAAACTCAGCCAACGTGAGTTTCGGCGGGAGGTGATGCAATTCGAGGGTTTTTTTCGTCACTACAGAAAAGGTAGAGATTAAATGTACGAACCGATTCAAGACTTGTCGAAGATTGTTCGGGCGCCTCGCTCACGGCGTTTTTCGATTTGAGAAAGAAGGGCGGTAAATTGGTAATACCTATGGACAGTCGGCGCTAAGAAACCAGCTTGTTCGCTGGATGCCGTGCGAATGCAGCGAAAAGCGAATGAGGAAGCGGCGATCGAGCTCCCCGAAAAAAGGACGTGCGAGCCCTTTCCCGGAGAGTTTAAAGAAGCAAGCTCATGAGTCCTGCAAGATGGCGGCCGCTGCGAGCAGCGGCTATTTTATGTGTCCAGAGACGAGTTTGGTCATTTCGAACATGCTGACCTGGCTTTTGCCACCAAAGACTACCTTCAGTGCGTCATCGGCATTGATCAAAGTTCTCTTCGTCTCGTCCTGGAGTTTGTTCTTTTTGATGTAATCCCACAGCTTTTTGGTCAATTCGCCGCGAGGCAGTGGCGTTGATCCCACAATCACGGCAAGTGCGTCGTCCGGTTGAACCGGTTTCATCAGAGCAGCGTTCGGCTTGCGGCCAGTTGTCTTTTCGGTTTTGGTCATAGTTTACTTATTTCGTCTCCGCAGTCGGCGAAGATGGATCGGCGGGTTTGAGTTTGCGGAGCTTCTTTTCTTCCTTCTTCGCTTTCTTCTCCATGTCTCGCTTTCGCTTTTCGAACTGATAGTTTGGTTTTGCCAATTTGTGATCCTTTTGCGGGGTTAATTGATGGTGAGGAAGGCTGAGGCGCGAAGTCAAAGGGGCAATCCCAAAAATCGGTCGATTCAATGATCGCGTCTTTGACAGCTAAAGCGACGAATAGTTCCTTCGCAAGCAAAGTTCACGGAAATGTCATTGGCTTAGCCATCGCAATTGGTGTCACTCGTCTTCCGTCGCTTGTACGGTGGATTGCGACGCGAACATGGCGACCACATCAGGGAGGCCCAGCTCAATTCGGTCTGAGACCGCTTGGAACAGCTTGTAATTGAGCTCTTTGCTGGCGACCAGGTCTCTTACCTCCTTGAGATCAGGAAATTGCCTGGCGACATAGCTGATGAAGCACTCGGGCATTATTCCCCGGACGATGTTGGCTTCTACCGTCATGCCGGTTTTAGAAATCCGCTTCAGTACTTCGTGTCCGTAGATCGTTTTGCCTTCATCATCCTGGATGACAAGATTCATAAATTTTGTTGAATGCTTTTCGGAACCGAAGCTACGGACGGCCAATTCTACAGGTGCACGTTAACAGACTGAAGCGCAAATCGCACAGGCCCGTTGGGGTCGTATCTAAAAATATAAATATTGAACGCCTTCGCATGACCTTCAAGTTAAGGATTGATCTGCGAGCATCCGGCGCAGCAACTTAGTTCACGCGGTCGGATCAACTCAAGAGTGACTCGGACCTACGGCTCCGCTGCTGCCGCGCGAGCCATGGACATCTTTCGTTATTTATATTTTTAGATACGACCCCAACGGAAAGACCCCAACGGGAAGACGAGCTGAGAAGTCTCGACTCGACCGATGAGGTCGCAGATATTGGAAGAAAGAGCCCGTTTTGAATTCAACAATATCGGCATCCCATGGCCTCGATTCTGACCGTATCCGAACTTACCCGCGTAGTCCGGGAAGTCCTCGAGGGGCGGATCGGCGACGTCTGGGTCGAAGGTGAGATTTCAAACTACCGCAAGCAATCGTCAGGACATCATTACTTCACGCTGAAGGATGACCGTGCCCAGCTCGCCTGCGTTATGTTTGCACGATCGTATGGTGCCCAGACCAGGATACTGCTTGCCGACGGGATGCAGGTCCAGGTTTTCGGACAGGTGACCGTCTACGAGGCCAGGGGTCAATACCAGCTGATTGTCCAACTTATACAAGCGAAGGGACAAGGACTGTTGCAGGCGAAGTTCGAAGCTCTCAAACGCAAGCTCCAGGCGGAAGGCCTTTTCGACGCAGATCGCAAAAGGCCGCTCCCGCAGTTTCCGCGGCGGGTGGCGCTGGTGACATCCCCGACCGGGGCGGTCGTCCAAGATATGCTAAACATCTTGCAGCGGCGAAGTCCCTGGGTCTCGATTCTCATTTGCCCGGTTCGCGTTCAGGGAGAAGGCGCCGCGGTAGAGATTGCAAACATGGTCGATTATATCAGTTCCCGGGCGGTGGAATTGAAACTAGACGTGATGATTGTCGGTCGCGGCGGCGGGAGCCTGGAAGATTTGTGGGAATTTAATGAGGAGATTCTGGCACGCAGCATTTTTCGTTCGCGAATTCCTGTGATCTCTGCGGTTGGACACGAGATAGACTTTACAATCGCAGATTTTGTTGCCGACCGACGAGCGGCGACTCCCAGCGCGGCCGCCGAGATAGTCGCCCCGGACATATTGGCTCTGCAAGGCGAACTTATCTCACGGAGTGCGGCTCTGGATCGGCTCGTTCGCCAGGCGTTGGAGATTCGGCAGATCCGATTGCAAAGGCTTGGCGGCATGACGTATCTTCGCGATCCGCGCCGCCTCATCGTCGAACGGCAGCAACGGGTAGACCATTTGGAGATGCGTCTGGCGCAAATTGGGAAGAACGTTTTCCAGCAGCGGCGGTCCAAGATCGAAAAGATACTAGTATTTCTATCCGCATTTCGTTCGGATCGGTTGTTGCAGGCGAAGCGAGGAGAACTCGCTGCTTTGAATATGCGTCTAACGCGGATTGTATTGTCCAGCGTCGAGCTTCGAAAAAATCGGGTTGCCGAACTGGCCAATTTCGTCCGGCTCCTTGGGCCGCAGCAGACTTTAGAGCGCGGCTATTCAATTACCCTCAACTCAGAGGGTCATATTATTCGGTCAATACAGGTCGCTGAAAGATGGCGACAGGATCCAAACCAAGCTGGCAGACGGAAAAGTGAAATCGGTCGTGCAGGAGCATGAGGCTCGCCTTCGCTTCTTTTTTGCGCCACTCGCGCCTTGCGCGCCGGCTGCCGAAAACCTGAAGCCGCCCTGCTCCTCGATTCCCTTTACTCACGCGCTAGGGACATCCGCCGAGGCTCAGGCGGAGCTTCGCCACTACGAGCGTCATACGCCGGCATGCCCATCTAACTTGATGCTCGTGCCGTTTGAACCCGATGGTGGCCAGCGGAGGTAGAGTCAGGTTAAGGGAATGGGAACGTCCTTGCCAGGGAATCGGCTCTGCATACATGCCGCCGTAATTTCCTACGTTGCTGCCTCCGTAAACACCGGCGTCAGTGTTTAAGATCTCTTCATACCATCCCTCATCTGGAGCGCCGACACGGTAGTCATGCCGCGGAACCGGGGTAGCGTTCACCACAAACAAAATTGTCGAGCCGGACTCCGCCTTGCGTAAAAACGTCAGGATGCTGCTGTCAGAGTCGTGAAAATCGATCCACTCGAATCCCAGATAAGTATCATCGTTTTCCCAGAACGCGGGTTCGCTCGTGTATAAGAAATTGAGATGTTGTGTGAGGCGTCTGACACCGTCGTGCTGGGAATATTGCAACAGATGCCAATCGATGCTCTCATTGTGGTTCCATTCTTTCCACTGCGCGATTTCGCCGCCCATAAACAACAACTTTTTACCCGGGTGCGCGTACATCCAGGCGTAAAACATTCGGAGATTAGCAAACTTTTGCCAGGGATCGCCGGGCATTTTGTCTAGCAGCGATCCTTTCCCATGCACCACTTCGTCGTGGCTTAATACGAGAACAAAATGTTCATGGAACGCGTAGATCATGGAAAAAGTCGTTTCCCCTTGATGGAACCGGCGGTGGATCGGTTCGCGACTCATATAGAGGAGGAAATCGTGCATCCACCCCATGTTCCACTTTAAGCCGAATCCGAGCCCGCCGAGATAGGTTGGACGCGAGACGCCCGGCCAAGCGGTAGATTCCTCCGCGATGGTCATGATGCCTGGAAATTGCGCATAACAGACTTCATTAAACCCCTTGATGAACTGGATTGCGTCCAGATTCTCGCGCCCCCCATGGACGTTCGGCACCCATTCGCCTGGTTTGCGGGAGTAGTCGAGGTACAGCATGGACGCCACGGCGTCTACCCGAAGCCCGTCGATATGGTATTTGTCGAGCCAGAACAGACCGTTAGCCACGAGAAAATTACGCACTTCATTTCGGCCGTAGTTGAAGATGAGGGTACCCCAGTCGCGGTGTTCCCCTTGACGGGGATCGGCGTGTTCGTAGAGGTGGGTTCCGTCAAAGAGGGCAAGACCGTGCGCGTCCTTCGGGAAGTGGCCTGGAACCCAGTCGACGATCACGCCGACCCCATTTTCGTGGCATCGATCAACGAAATGGCGAAATTCATCGGGATTACCGAAACGACTGGTTGGAGCGAAGTAGCCGGTTACTTGATATCCCCACGATCCGTCGAACGGATGCTCGGCAACGGACATGAGTTCAATATGCGTATACCCCAAATCCTTCACGTACGGGATTAGCCGATCCGCGAACTCGATGTAGCTCAGGTAGCGGTTGCCTTCCTCGGGAACCCGGGCCCAGGATCCGAGATGCACTTCGTATATGCTGACCGGCTCCTTGTGCCATCGCTTTGTCTTTCGCGCCTCGACCCAGGCACCATCGCTCCATTTGAAACGGTCGAGGTTGAACACCATCGAAGCGGTTTGGATTCCATGCTGCCCATAGAAAGCGAGGGGATCGCTTTTCAGCACAACCTGACCGAAGCAATTCCGCAATTCGAGTTTGTAGTGCGCCCCTTCAACGACGCCCGGGATAAAAATTTCCCAGATCCCTGATTCCAGACGCTTTCTCATCGGATGAGTACGACCATCCCAGCCGTTGAAATCCCCGGTGATGCTGACTCGCTGTGCGTTGGGCGCCCAAACTGCAAAACTGACACCCGCATGTCCGTTGATTTCGGTCAGATGCGCGCCCAGTTTTTCATAAATCTCGTGGTGGTTCCCCTCCCGGTAGAGGTACATATCAAGCTCGCCCAGAATGGGCCCGTAGGAGTATGGATCACTGATCTGGAAGCTCTCTCCAGACCATGTCGTAACCTGCAACAAATAATCGAAAGCCTCCGTTACTCCGTTCAGCTGCGCCTCAAACAGGCCTTCATTCGCTATCCGATTCGCAGGAAACTGACGATCCGTGCGGTGCCGATCAACAATGGTCAGCTCTTTGGCGTCGGGCCGAAATGCCCGTACGACCCAAAGACCATCGACGTTATGCAGCCCAAGAACGCCAAACGGATCGTCATGTTCGGCATTCAGAAGCCGATGAATAGCGTGCGAGGCAAGCGTGGCATTCATGGTAAGTCCTGGAGGAATCGTTCTGTTTTATCCCTAAAGAGCCGCTCTGCGGAGAAGTTGCGCAAAAGTCGTTTGCGGCTCTTGAAGATTTCGTCTTTTTCGAACGCGTTACGAATCTTATCTGCAATATTTCTGGGGGCGTCTCGCAGGTCAAACAATAGTGTGCCCGAAGGAGCGATCGATTTCAACGGCTCGATGTTCGAGCAAAACACCGGAAGACGATAGGCTGCGGCTTCGAGCAGTGGCAGACCGAAGCCTTCCTGCCTGGAAGGGAAAAGAATCCCGTCGGCGACGCTGTAAAGGCTATGCAACTGGGTTTCGTCGACAAAAAAGAGATCGTTGACCCACGTGACCGAGGTCTGGATATGAAGATCGGCGGCCAATTGCTTCAGCCCGGCGAAATATCCCGCACTGGAGCGGTTGTGGGGATCCAGAGCTCCCGAAATAAGCAAACGCGTCTGAACACCCAGGTCGCGAAGCGCTTGAACGATCTGAAGCGCGAACGCGATGTTCTTTCGCTCCAGAATCCGTGTCGGATAAAAAAGGATAATCGACCTGTCCAGGTCATCATGCACAAGTCCCGTTACTTCCGGAGTAATCGCGCAGGTACTCGCGAAATCCAGACTGTTCGGAATGATGGCATCCACCTCGGAACCGGTCAGTTCTTTGAATTCCGTCGGCGCGAGCAGCTGAAATAGTCACATACTTGATCTTTGGGTGACGTTCCCGGATGAGGTCAAAGGCCCGATCGGAAGGGATTTTATAGTCCGGATTTGCGGCCGCCAGATCGTGAGTCCATGCTACAATCCTCACGCCTTGATCCCCTAAGCCCTTGAGCGCCTGGGTGGCGGCCAGATTGAACGGCATGGTGAAAATATTGTGCACCATGACACGGTCGAATTTCAGGAAAAACCGGGAGAACACAATTTGCTGCTTTTCCAGGAGACGAAAGTAGGCCTGGCCAGGGCGGCCATCGTACACCTCTTGTTGGGAGATCCTTACACCGGTGTCGCGAGAATCGAGTTCAGGCACAGCCAGCGTTGTGATCTTCCTGGAAAAAGGCGCGCCTTCTCCACACAATATCGCGACTTCATGGCCGTGCCGTTGGATGAGCTGCGCATGTTGGCGGATCACGCTTTCCACGCCGCCAATGACAGGCCATGAAGTGTAGTGAACGATCGCAATTTTCATCGGCGAGGAGGCATATCGGGCCGATCATAACACAAGGGTTGGGAGGCGAAAGGCAATCAGGAATCTGACTTGAATCAGGAGCGATGTGCCTTAATTTGGGTGTCTTTCTGGATGTGAGAAATGCCAGGGTAGCTCAGTGGTAGAGCAGGGGACTCATAAGCCCTTGGTCGGGAGTTCAACTCTCCCCCCTGGCAGTGCGACGAAGAACGAGGTGTTCCTCGTGTGGTAGGGTCCCCGCTCCTGCGTGACCGGCGTGGCACGTCTGGAAAACGTGCCCGCCTAACGGCGCGTCGGCCCGCCGGTTAGAACGGCCTCATTTCTTCGATCACGGTTTTTCGCCGTGACGATACCTCCGGGTTTCAGCTTCCGCGTGGTTGGCCTTGATCCAAACGCGGGAGGGGTTAGTTTTCCCGGCTCCACAAACGTTATGGACTTCCTGAACAATTATTTCTACTGGGGCCTTGGCATTGGTGTTTTCCTTGGCTTAATCGGCATCGTTTTCGCGGTCAACCGTCTCTTGGAGACCAAAGGAGAGGTCAAACGCTTAAAGCGGCACCTTGCGGATAAGCTCGAACTTGAAGCCGAGGCGACGAACCGATTGCGTCAGGATCTCCAGGAATTTAGACAGCAAAACGAAAATCTCCGAATCAAGGTCGCAAACTTGAATCAGTTCCCGGACAAGCGGTTACAGAGGGAACTGGAGATTTACGCACGCGCCGAACGCATTCTGGTTTCGAGCTCGCCCGGTTTTCCTGCAGTCTGGGAAGAGGCAAAGCGAAGCGCGGTAACCGACCTGGAACAAGAAGAGAATGGCAACAGCCTGCCGAGGCGCGTGTTTAACGCGCTGTTGAATCGCCCATCGTCGAAGAGTCCAAATTCAGATTCAGTTCACAATGGGGGAAGCTAGCAACTTCTTCTCTCCCGGAAACCACATCGTGGCGCGCGGGGTAAAGCCGGGAGCCATCGTTCACTCCAGGTTGACAGTGTTAAATGAGGTGATAGTTTCAGTGCTCTTCCGGAGCCTGCACTATGGCGAACACACGATCTGCCGCTAAGCGAAAAAGACAAACCGACCAACGCACTCAATTGAACAAGAGTGTTCTGACCGCACTGAAAGGCCAGCAAAAAAGGCTGACGGCGGCGATTGCGGCGGGAGACAGAGCCAAAGCGCAGGTGGAGTTGGATGTCCTGGCGTCGCAGCTCGATAAGGCAGCGAAGCGCGGCATCGTTCATCAGAACCTTGCAAATCGCCGCAAAAGCAGGGCTGCGAAGGTTGTCGCAGAAGTCGGCTCGAGCAAGGCCGCCCCCGGAACCTCAAAGACCAAAGCCGCCTAGGGGACGGGACACTAGCCGACTTGGTCAGTTAGCTCAAGGCGGTCCGCCACGCGGCCGAGACTCTCCTGGGCCGGTTCGGTGACATCGAGAAATAGGATCGTCGCTTCGAAGCTGGAAGACCGTTCCCCACCAATACGCTCGCAACTCACGACCATGCCTGTCACATCTTCGCATACCGGATAATCTTCAGGACCGACTGGATGAGCACAGACCCGGATCGCGAGCTGCGTGCCAAGCGGAAAGCGCCAGCGCGATCTCAGCACAATTCCGTTTTCGCTGATCGATAGGTCGCCAGAATTTCCGAAGCAACAATCGATCCCGTAGTCGAGATAAATCGCAAAGTCCGAGTCTTGAGCATCACCTGGGGCACACATTGCTTTCGCTAGATCGACTTGAGAAAAGTAGTCGCGAACTTGCCTGAGTCAAGGTTGGTCGCTCATCTCAGATTCTACTTCTCCCATTATCCGCCGTGCGAGCCGGCCAAGAAGATAGGTCGTCACGATGGTGACGACGAAGCCGGTCCCCCAGAGCAGATAATCATGCAAGTCCGGTTTTCGCGTTCCCCGGGCCATATCGACGCCGAATTGACCTAGGGTACCGACGAACGCGTACAGGAACAGTCCAGGGCTCTGACCGAGCGCCACCCAGAGTAAGCAGCGGCTAAGCCGCACGCGGGTCAGGCCATACAGATAATTCAAAAGACTCGATGGTGCCAAAGGGTTGAGTTGCGACAAGACCACTATTTTCCAGCCGTGACGCTCGATGGCACCATCCAGGATCCGCAGTCTGCGGTTGTTGGAAAGGAGCCTGTCGATTCGCTGGCGACCAACCTTTCTCGCGATTGCGAATGCGAACGCCGCTCCCAGGAGGTTCCCGATCAAAACGAGAAAAAATCCCCACCAAATCCCAAAAAAGAATCCGCCACCCATGCTGAGGATGCCGCCGGGCAAAAGTAATAGGTTACACGACGCGTAGGCGATCGGGAAAACGATACCGCTCCAGAAACCGAGCTGTTGGACATATTCGCGGGCATCGCCTATCCAGTCGACGATTGGATACTTGGTGGATGCGACGAAAAGGGCAATAAGAGCGAGAACCAGTCCTCCCCCTTGAAAAATCCAGGACCACGGGATCCTATGATAAGGTGCGGACGAACTGGGCGAGCTCGGCGGTGGTGTCATATGCGAGGAAAGGGGTGATGAGATAAATGCCAGGGAAATAATCCAGAACGGCACGAACCACATCCTTCGCGATTTCAATGCCTTGACGTCGTCCTTGTTGTCCCTCCGTCCCCGCCATCCGGGACCGGATTTCATCCGGAACGAGAATACCTGGAACCTCGTGATGTAAAAATTCGGTCTGTTTTCCGTTCAACAAGGGCCAGACGCCCGTCAAAATCGGCACCCCGAGATGCTTGGTGCGGTCGTGCATCTGTTTGACGAGAGTTTGATTAAAAACCGGTTGTGTCATGACGTAGCTGGCCCCGGCTGCGATTTTGCGTTCGAGGCGTGCGATCTGCGCTTCCAGATTTTTGGCGTTCGGGTTAAACGTGCAACCCGTAACGAAGTCGGTCGGGTATTTTATGTTCTTGCCGGCAAAGTTGAAGCCTTTATTCAAACCGCGGATGATCTCCATTAGTTGAATGGAGTTGACATCATATACTGAAGATGACCCTGGATGATCGCCGAACTTCGCAGGGTCTCCGGTCAAAGGCAAGATGTGTCTGATGCCGAGTGCAGCGATACCCATCAATTCGCTCTGGAGCCCGATCAGATTTTTATCGCGGCAGCTGATGTGGAGGAGGGGCATTATGTTGTATTGCTGCTTGAGGATCGCGCCAATGGCGAGGTTGCTGACGCGAAGAATAGCGAGCGAATTATCAGCCAGGGTGATGGCGTCGCTCCCGGCATCGATCAGCGCTTGAGCGCCCGTGAAGTATTTTTGGAGATCGAGCGTCTTTGGCGGGTCAAGTTCGGTGACGATCACCGTTTGACCGCTGGCCATCAGATCCAGGATACTGGTTTCCGCCGGTCTTCGCTCAGCTCTTAATTCAGGTTCGGCGATCCATTGGACAACCGGTTTGGATCGCACCGGCTTCAATCCGGCAATTGCCTTGGCCACTTCCCGAATGTGCCGGGGTCCAACGCCGCAACAGCCCCCGATCAGAACCGCACCTTGCGCCACAAACTCTTTGGCCGCTTGCCCAAGGTATTCCGGGGCCGCGTTGTAAAGGTAACGACCATTGTGATACCGGGGATATCCGGCGTTCGGAAAAGCACTGATCAAAAATTCGATTGGAATCCTCCGCAAGATGCGCAGCATAGCGTTCGGGCCGGTGACACAGTTCACTCCGACGACACTGGCGCCGAGCCGGACCAACTCCCGAAACGCCTGGGTGATTGGCAAACTGGATGGCAGCCGGCCTTCCTCGGAGGAAACCATCGAACAGATGACGGGAATCTTACCGTCGATTTTTCTCACGGCGTCGAGGGCGATCCGGATTTCGTCAAAATCCAGGAACGTCTCCAGGAAAATAACATCGGCTCCCGCATCCAGAATCGCTTCCGCTTGTTCCCGGAAAAGGCCTGCCCGGTCGGTGATTTGACACTCTATTTGGGGATCCGCGATACCAAGGGGCCCTACGCTGGCGGCAAGATAGATTGGGCGTTGGCCGATGGCTTGACGCGCCAGACGGATCGCCGCCTGATTCAATTCCCGAACTCGGCCTTGCAATCCATGTTTGGAAAGCCGCGCGCCGTTTGCGCCAAAGGTGTTCGTCTCGATCAAGCGAGCGCCAGCCTGAACGTACGAGTCGTGAATGCGCGAGATAAGGTCGGGGGCGGATACGTTCAATTCTTCGAAACAGACGTCAACGGGTACTCCCGAAGACATTAACTCGGTCCCCATGGCTCCGTCGCCGCACATGACGGAAGATTTCAATTCTTCTAGGAAATCCATTAAAATACGAGGTTCACATTCTTAGCGAAGCCTTTGCCCGTCTCATAATCTAAACTTCGCAATCTCACTCTACCAAGAGATTATCTATCAGGCGCGTGGGCCCAAAGAAAACGGCGGCAGCGAGAAGCACCGGCAATGAGGCCGGCTCTTTGGGCTCAAGCGTTCCAGGATCGACGGCCACGACGTAGTCGACCCTGGCTAGCGATCCTCGTTCGATACGGCGTCGCATCCAATTCTCGAGAGTTTGTCGCGACATCGTTCGTGCTCGCATTTCTCGCTCGGCTTCCCGCAGAGTCTGTTGAATCAAAGGAGCCTGCTGCCGTTCTCGTTGGCTGAGAAACGCGTTCCGAGAACTCAGCGCCAATCCGTCCGAATCCCGAATCGTCGGATGCCCGACAATCTGCACGAGAAAATTCAAGTCACGAACCATTCGGCGCAGAATCGCCAACTGCTGAAAGTCCTTTTCACCGAAAATCGCGGAATCCGGCTGGACAAGGTGAAACAGCTTCGCGACGACCGTGCAGACGCCCGCGAAATGTCCGGGACGCGAAGCGCCGCACATCACCGTTGCAAGCGCGGATTCGGTTACGGCAACGGACGCGTCGGGCGCGTACATTTCTGCAGCCGACGGTGCGAACACCAAGTCGCACCTTCTTTCCCGGAGGAGCGAGCAATCACGTTCCAGAGGGCGAGGGTACTTTTGATAGTCCTCCCGGGGGCCGAATTGCGTCGGATTGACGAAAATACTGACCACGGTGGACCCGTCCGTTCCCGCGAGCCGCTTGGCGCGCCCGACCAACGCAAGGTGCCCCTCGTGAAGTGCACCCATCGTGGGCACGAGGACTAACGGTCGAGGCAACTTCCGGCTGAGTCCCTGCATCCGGGCAAGAGATTTAACTATTCGCATGGGTAGGCGTTCAACGTTCGGCGTTCGGCGTTCGGCGTTCGGCGGCGCAGGGCGCAGTCAGGACATAGGTGACACTCTTGGTTCAGGACATCGGTAACACTGTTAGCGTTTTAGTTCACGGGTAGAGTACTTAGCGACGCTGAACGCCAAACGCTGAACATTTGCCCGCATCATCGTCTCTGCCTTGGGTCAAGGGCGTCGCGCAGACCATCTCCCAGAAAGTTCAAGGCCAGGAGCGTCAATGACATGGCAGCCGCCGGGAATACCAACAACCACCAGTAAACCTTGAGGGGATTGATGACCTGCGCCGCGTCGCTGAGCAGCAAGCCCCAACTCGCCAAAGGCGCTTGAACGCCGACGCCCAGGAAGCTGAGAAAGGATTCGTCCAGGATGACAGCCGGAACCGTCAGCGTCAGGTAGACCAGGGCCACGCCGAGCAGGTTCGGCAAAAGATGTTGAAAAATGATATTGAAATGGCTCTGCCCGATGCTCCGGGCGGCCAGGACGAATTGCTGCGATTTGAGGCTGAGTATCTGGCCCCTGACAATCCGCGCCATGGTCAGCCATTCGGTCAAACCGAGGCAAAGAATCAAGATGATGATTTTCGAATATCCGATGAACGCTTGCAAGCCGTGACTTTCCATTGCGCGGCGAAGAATCGGGTCGAGGGCACTGATCAGGACGAGCAGAAAAATGAGTCTCGGAATGGCGTATAACACGTCTACGAATCGCATCATGATGGAGTCAGCCTGACCGCCGACGTAGCCGGCCACCATTCCATAGATGATCCCAACAAGAAAGCTGACCAACGCGCCGACGATCCCGACCAGCAATGAAATGCGGGCCCCGAGCAGAACCCGGTAGAGCAGATCCCGGCCGTTCAGGTCGGTTCCGAAAAGATGCTGCCCGGAGGGCGGTAGAAAGCTATTGCGCGTGACTTCCCCGGCGCTGGCCGGGAGGAGACTTGGCCCGAAAATGGCCGCGAGACCAACGATAACGAGAATGAGCGTCGAAACAATAGCTGCGGGATTCCGACGGAGCTTGACCCATGGGGATCGCGAATCAGTCATACAACGTTATGCGGCGATCCAGGAAGCCATAAAGCACATCGACCGCCAAATTGAATACTACCAAAAGCGCGCAATAGACGATCACGACCCCGGCGAGCAGAAATCCGTCGCGATTCAGCACCGAATTGACGAAAAAACCGCCTGCCCCGGGGATACTGAAGATGCTCTCAACGACAATTGAGCCGGTTAACAAGTTGGCTGCCAAGGGGCCGAGAAAAGAGACAACGGGAAGAATCGCGACCCGCAGGGCGTGTTTATAGATAACCGCGTTATCGCTCAGGCCCTTCGCGCGTGCGGTGCGGATGTAGTCCTGTGTCAACACCTCGAGCATGCTGGCCCGGGTGAGACGAGCGATGTAAGCCACGTACGGAGCAGCGAGCGTGATCGAAGGAAGGACGAGACTCTGGAGAGTGCCCCACCCGCCGACCGGGAACACAGGGATGTAAATCGCGAAGACCAGGACAAGGAGCGGGCCGATGACAAAGGAAGGCAAAGATATCGCCAACAGTGCAGACAGCATGGAGTTCCGATCCACCCAGGTGTGTTGTTTTGACGCGGCCAGCGATCCCAGCAAAACACCTCCGACGGTCGCCGCGCAAAAAGCAATCCCGCCCAGCAATGCCGAAACTGGCAGGCAGTCGGCCAGTATTTCGTTGACGGACCGGCTCCTGTATTTCGTCGAAAGTCGCAGATCGCCGTGCAGCAAGTCTCCGAGATATTTCAGATATTGTTCGGGGAGCGGTCCATCGAGCTTGTATTTGGCGAGAAGCTGTTTCTCGATGTGTTCGGGCAACTTTCGTTCCCGGTCGAATGGGCCGCCTGGCATCAGGCGAACAAGAAAAAAGGTGATCGTAATGACGCAGAAAAGGATGACTATTAAGCCGAGAATCCTTTTCGCGATGAACCTGAGCATGGAACTCCGATGTTCCCTGCTTAGTATCGCACCATGGAGTATACGGGTACGTCAGGAGGGAGCTTCTCTCGTCCGTTCAGAAAGGCCAATTCGATGAGAAAAAGTGCCGCACCAACGATACCGCCAACTTTTTGCACCAGGTTAACCGCCGCGCCGGATGTGCCGCCGGTGGCTAGCAGATCGTCGACAAGCACCACGCTTTCACCGGCAGTGATAGCATCGATATGCATTTCGACCTCGGCGTCACCGTACTCGAGTTGGTAGGAGGAACCGACCGTCTTGTAAGGGAGTTTCCCCTTTTTCCGGATCGGAACGCAGCCCAGCCCCAACTTGTATGCGACTGCCGCTCCAAACAAGAAACCACGCGCATCGATGCCGACCACTTTCGACGGGTTCGCCTTGCCGGCTTCCTCCGCCAAGTGGTCTATTACCCATTGGAATAGTTTTCCGTCACCCAGGATGGGTGTTATATCTTTGAAGACAACCCCGGGCTTCGGGAAGTCCGGGATATCCCGGATAGCGAACTTAAGCTGCTCGACGTTGACAAGACCCATGAGCAACGAACCTGAACGAATGACGACGAACGTCAATGAACATCCCAAAAAAAATCCTGTTCTCGCCCGAGGTAAGAATTCTGTTGAACTGCGTCGTCGTTTGTTACTGATAATTGGTCAATGTCATGAGCTGGTCCGACCGTTTTTGGGTTGAGTTAGCGTTGTTTTGTTTTCTTTCTGGCTTCGGGTATTCGGTCTACTCGCTGGCCACGAACAGATTTCTCACGTCACGGATCACGTTTTTGGCGATCTGTGCCGGGTTCTTGTTTACAACGATCTTTTTGTTTGACCGTGGGCACGCGATCGGGCGTTGTCCAATCACGAACCGCTTTGAGGTACTGGTTTTCATGACCTGGTCGATGGTGCTGATTTACCTTGTCATTGGTTCGGCCTATCGACTCTCCTTAATGGGGGCTTTCACCGCGCCGGTGGCGTCCGTGTTGCTTTTTTTGGCGATCTTTTTTTCGCCGGACAACGCACCGGGCAGAAAAATCAAGGTCAATCCTTGGCTTGAGGCGCACACTTCGTTTTCAATGGTTGCTTGCGGAGCTTTCGCCTTGGCATGTATTGCCGGCGTCATGTATCTGATTCAAGAACAGCAATTGAAGGCCCGACAACCAAGCTCAATCTTTTTTCGGCTCCCGCCGATCACGGCGCTGTCGGTCGCAAATTCTCGTCTGCTATGGCTTGGTTTCGCGCTGTTCACCGTCGGTCTCACCACGGGATTTCTGATTGGGCATCGGATCGATTGGATACAGGCGGCGTGGGCAATCGCTGTCTGGTGCATTTACGGAGGTATCTTGATTGCCCGGGTACGGCGGGCTTTGGCGGCGAAATGGGTTGCAACCCTGTCGATCGTCGCATTTAGCTTGTTGTTGAGTACGTTTTGGGGGATTCGATTTATCTCAGATCGCCCAGCGTTTTAAATGAATATCTTCTGCTTCGGCATCAGTCATCAGACGGCGAACGTCGAGGTACGGGAGCGTTTCGCTATCCCGGATTCGGCACTGGCCGATTCACTGATGCGCCTCGCGCAGATCCGGAACATCGACGAAGGCGTGCTTTTGTCGACCTGCAACCGAACGGAATTCTACGTTGTCAGCCAGGATTCGCAGCTCGCTGTCGAGCCTCTTTTCCATGACTTCTACGGTCCGGTTGAGACGGCGGAGTTTCAGCACCTGTTTCGGCTGCCGGCTACCCCCACCATTCGGCATTTGTTTCGGGTGGCTTCTGGTCTCGAATCCATGGTCGTCGGCGAAACCGAGATCTTCGGGCAGGTCAAACGCGCCTATGAGATCGCGGCTAGGTCCGGGACGACGGGAAGGGTCTTGAATCGGCTTTTCCAGAAGGCGTTCCAAGTGGGCAAACATGTGCGGTCGACAACGGCGATCACACGGGGAAGCGTTTCCGTAGGCTCTGTTGCCGTGGATTTGGCTCAACAGATCTTCGGCAACCTCGCCGGCTCCAAGATTATGGTTTTGGGCGCCGGCGAAACAAGCGAGAGAACGGCCAGGAGTTTTCAGTCGCGCGGAGCGAAGCAATTGTTTGTCTCCAATCGGTCGTACGACAGAGCGGTAGCCCTGGCCGAAGCCATGGGGGGCAGAGCCATTCGATTTGACGACTGGGAGCAAGAATTTCGGGACCTGGACATTCTAGTAAGCTCGACGTCGGCGCCACACGCGGTCGTAACAAGGGCAAAAATCGAGCCAATCTTGAGGACGCGCCGGGACCGACCGCTTTTCATCATAGACCTTGCAATTCCGCGGGATGTGGAGCCGACCGTCCACGAACTGGACGACGTCTACGTTTATGACTTGGATTCGTTGCACGCCATTGCAGACCGGACGCTTGAGACGCGCAAGAAGGAAATGGACGCGTGCGACAGTTTGATTGATCGATATGTCAGCGACTTCCAAGTCTGGTTGAACCGTGGTTTTGAAAGGTTAGTTCCGCCTGCGGCGATTGAGCGCCGACAAGCGTGAAGACGATTATCCTTGGGACCCGCGGCAGCCAGCTGGCACTGGCACAGGCTGAACTCGCCAAACAGGCAATTGAGCGCCTTCCGGAGAGGCCGGAAGCAGTCATCCGGATCACCGCTACGACCGGTGATCGCCGACTCGATATTAGCCTGAGCAAACCAGGTCCGAAAATCGACAAGGGTTTGTTTACCAAGGAATTGGAAGAGGCTTTGCTCAGCGGAGAAATCGACGTAGCGATTCATTCTCTCAAGGATCTCCCGACTGAATTGCGGCCGGATCTCGAGTTGGCCGCTACGTTGCCGCGCCACGATCCGATGGATGTCCTGATTTCAAAAACAGCGAGCTCCCTCCGCGAGATTCCCCTGGGCGGAGTCGTGGCGACCAGCAGCCCTCGCCGGACCCGCCAGATAGCAGTCCATCGGCCGGATCTTCACGCGACGGACATTCGAGGAAACGTGCCTACCCGGATCGCGAAGCTTCTCTCGGAGGGTTCGTGGAACTCGATCGTGCTCGCGAAAGCCGGCTTGGAGAGGCTTGGTTACCGCCTGTCCGGCGGTCGCATGGAGTTCGAAGGACAAGGACTGTTTGTATCGGATTTGGTGGAACTTTTACCGGCGGCCGGCCAAGGCGCGATCGGTTTGGAAATCAGGGCGAATGATTCGGAAATTAAAGAGATCGTGACCTCCGTGAGCCATGCTCAAACCTCGTTTTGTACCGCCGTCGAGCGCGAGTTTTTGCGGCTGCTGGGTGGCGGCTGCCAGTTGCCCCTGGGTATCCATGCCCGATTGCAAGGCGACGAACTCAATTGTGAAGCCATCTTTTTCGATGATGGTGAGAAACCCAGGTCCGGAAAAGTTTCGGGCGTATTCCATACGCCTCGGGAAGCCGCCTCGGCGCTTTTAGTCAAATTATATGAAACTTCGAAGTAAAGGCATTTGCATTTTGGCGGGAGCGGGCCCGGGCGACATAGGACTAGTTACGCTTGCGGACGAAGGAGGCCGTCGAACAGGCGCAAGTCATTGTGTACGACTACCTGTGTAACTCCGAGATCCTGAAATGGGCGCCGCCGGATGCGGAATTTGTTTACGTCGGAAAGAAATCCGGCCAGCACACTTTGCGGCAGGAGGAGATCAACCAGTTTCTGATCGATAAGACGAGCGAAGGAAAGCGAGTGGTCCGGCTGAAAGGGGGTGATCCCTTCGTTTTTGGGAGAGGAGGCGAAGAGGCGGAGGCATTAGCCGGGGCAGGCCTGGCCTTTGAAATCGTTCCCGGGATAAGCTCCGCGACTGCCGTTCCTGCCTACGCAGGGATTCCTTTGACTTATCGGGAGGTCGCTTCTTCCTTTACGGTCTTCACCGGGCACGAAGACCCGGCGAAAGAGACGACTGCGATCGATTACAAGGCGCTGGTGGCTGGGAAGGGTACCTTGGTCATGCTGATGGGAATGGAACGCCTTGATGTGATCGTTCCTCAGTTGCTCGCGAACGGCGCGGATCTCCGTCTGCCAGTAGCCCTGATTCGTTGGGGTACGACAGGTCGCCAGGAGACCGTCATCGGAGATCTGGGATCAATCGTCGCGGCGGCGGACGGATTTCAACCCCCGGCGGTTGCGGTATTTGGTCACGTTGTCGACTTGCGGGAAAAATTGAGATGGTTCGAACGACGGCCGCTCTTCGGGCGGCGGATTGTGGTGACGCGCACTAGGAAGCAGGCAGGCGTTTTGAGCGCCAGGCTGAGACACCTTGCAGCTGACGTCTATGAACTGCCGACAATCCAGGTGGAGCCGCCGGAGAACCTTATGGAATTTGGTGAACTTGTCCGGGATGCCTATCAATACGATTGGTTGATTTTCACCAGCCCGAACGGCGTCGATGCGTTCTTTGAAATGTTCTATCGGCTCTATAACGACGCGCGCAGCATCGGGAACGTGAAGATTGCCGCGATCGGCCCGGCAACCGCTCAACGGGTCAAGGATTTCCATCTCGCAGTCGATCTGCAGCCAAAGGAGTTTATAGCCGAGGCCATCGTCGATGGTCTGCAAGAATTCGGCAGCGTCGAAAACCTTAAATTCCTCGTCGCGCGGGCCCAAGGAGCAAGGGAAGTCTTGCCAAAACGTCTTTCGGAACTTGGCGCCATCGTCGATGAGGCGATCGCTTACCGAACGGTGCCGGTAACAAAGGACGTCTCGGGCGGTTTGGAGAGATTTCGAGACCGAAGGAGCGGATCTCGTGACGTTCACCAGCTCATCGACGGTAGAGAACTTTCTTGCTCTAAAGCTCCCATGGCCAGAACATTTGCAAACGGCGAGTATCGGTCCAATCACCTCTGAAACGATGCGAAAGAATGGGCTCCAGGTCGATGTGGAGGCCGCGCGGTATGATATGGACGGCCTCGTGGAAGCCATTCTGCGCCTCTATTCGGGCGAGAGGCGTCAAGAAGTCAAAAGGTCAAAAAGCTCTTAGACCAGAGGCGCAGCGTCTGTTTAAGAAGCCGAGGCAATCGGCCGGGAAACATCACTTGCAAAAAAAACTCCGCCGGGAGGGTGGAGTTCAATAAGGTGCTTAACGAGAACGTATTAAGGATTAAAGCGGAACTTGAGTTTGCCGCGTTTGGCAGCTAGTTTCGCTTTTCGGCGCACTTTTTGGTTGGGCGTTTCAAAAGCGCGTAAACGGCGAACCTCTTCCATAATTCCCTCGGCATCGAGCTTGTTCTTGAGCCGCTTGAGGGCCCTGTCGATGGGTTCACCTTTTCTCACGATAACTTCGGGCATAAAAATCCTCTTCCTCCAGATGCTTATTCGGATGAGGGGTAAATAGTAGCCGGGGTTTTTCGGAGCGTCAATCGATCAAGCGAAAATCCTTTGGGCGAGTTTTCAGTTGCCTCGAGAGCCTGTTTTAGCAAGGATTTGAAGCCTGAGGCTGGGTGCAGGCTGCGCGCGGATAGAAACCGGTGTTTTCGGCGCTCCAGTGTTTCGAATCTCTGATAACACCATGAACAAAGCCGTCGTTTTCGGTCTGGGTTGCCTGGGAATAATCATTATTGCCGTAGTCATCCTCGTCGGAGCTCTTGCAGGGGGCTACAATGCCTTGGTAAGGTCCAGCACTTCAGTCGATGCGTCTTGGGCGCAGGTGCAGACACAGTATCAGCGGCGGGCGGACCTGATTCCCAACCTGGTACGGACCGTCGAGGGAGCTGCCAATTTCGAGAAGTCGACCTTAACCGACGTCGTGAACGCCCGTGCCAACGCGACGAAGGTGACGATTGATCCATCAAAGGCTCCCACTGATCCGGAACAACTTCGACAGTATGAACAGGCCCAAAACGCACTGCACCGGCACGTTGGGTCGTCTGTTGGCCGTCAGCGAAAGATATCCGGAGCTGAAAGCGAACGGTAATTTCCGCGATCTTCAGGCGCAAATCGAAGGAACGGAGAATCGGATTGCTGTAGCCCGCCGTGATTTCAACAATGCTGTTCAAATTTACAACGCCCAGGTACGTTCGTTTCCTACCGTGATCTATGCCGGTTGGTTCGGGTTCCAACCCAAGCCCTACTTCCAGAGTGTCGCGGGCGCAGAAGCTGCCCCGAGCGTCAGTTTCCCGTCGTTCAGTCCGGCCCCGAGCCCGAAGTAGGGAGACGTTTAACTTTCACCGTTCGGCGTTCGCCGCTGAACGCCAAACGCGAACGCCAAAGCTGAACTTGAACGCTGTAAGCCAGAAAAGTTTGGATGCTAAGAACAGAGGTGTCGAAACTTCTCCCCAACACTGTTAAGTTTCTTCATGGTTTCGCTCGCATCACGGATTTTACAGATCAATACCGTGATCACTAAATTTTTAAATCTTCTGGTTTCTAAGGTCCGCGGTTTGGGCTCCGGCCCGGCTAAAGCCAGCCGCCTGATGATCCTCGCTTTCCTTGACCTATTCGTTCTGAATGCGGCTGCTGCCGACGTTCCGCCGAAGCCGCCGCGTTATTTTAACGACTTTGCCTCGTTGGTCGATTCGCAAACGGCGGAGAAGCTCAACCGGCAACTGGAAGATTTCGAGCGCGAAACCTCAAACCAGCTTCTGGTTGTTATCTATCCCAGTTTGCCGCCAGATGCAGCGCTAGAAGATTTCACCCAGGATGCATTCCGTGCCTGGAAACCGGGCCAACAGGGTCGCAACAACGGCGCAATTCTCTTTGTATTTGTAAAGGACAGGAAAATGCGAATTCAGACCGGGTATGGTTTGGAGGGCGCATTGCCCGATGCAATCTGCAAACGCATCATTTCGGACGAGATGGCACCGCGCTTTAAGGCGGGCGATTTTGCCGGCGGGTTGACGGCAGCTGTCAATGCGATGATAGCGGCGTCGCGCGGGGAGTACAAAGGCGTAGGCAGAACCGTTGCTGAGAGCCGCGCTCAGTCGCGTCATGGACAGGAAAATATGGTGGACCTGATCATCTTTCTGGTCGTCCTCGGTATCATCGTGTTGTCCTGGTTGCGACGGGCGGGTCGGGGAACGGTTTACACAAGCTCCGGATCCCGCGGATCCGGTGGCGTTTGGTGGGTCGGAGGAGGGGGCGGCGGGGGTGGCGGTGGCGGGTTCTCCGACGGCGGTGGCGGCGGCGGATTTTCGGGCGGCGGGGGCGACAGTGGCGGTGGCGGTGCGAGTGGCAGCTGGTGATCGATTGAGATTCTGAATGAAACCGCATCAATTTCTGCAAGCCATTGATCATGAGAAGAGTTGTCGTGGCGATTGCCGAGGCGGAAAAGCGGACCAGCGCTGAGATTCGCGTCTATGTGAGTCATCGCAGCCGAGTCGATGCGCTGGCTTTTGCCAAGCGGCGCTTCCACAAGCTGAAGATGGATTGCACTCCGATGCGAAATGCCGTGATGATTTTTATGGCACCGCGCACGCACAAGTTTGCGGTGGTCGGCGACGTGGCCGTTCATGCGAAGTGCGGGGATGATTTTTGGCGCGGACGTCGTCGCGGCGATGGAACCGTTGCTGAAACACGGAGATTTTACAGAAGCCCTGATGGTTGGAGTGACAAAGGTCGGGGATGTTCTCGCCGAGCATTTTCCCCCGTCGTCGGATAATCGGAACGATCTGCCCGACGCTGTGATGGAAGAGTAAGGCGGCTACGAAAATGAGGCGCGGCTCCTTGAAAGCGAATTTGCAGGTCCGCCATCCTATGCATCCGATTCGAATCTTGACGGCAGTTCCAATTTGTGACGGTCACGACAGTGCCATCAACACGATCAATTTGGAATTTATTCATCAGGGCATTGAGGTGATTTACCTGGGGTATCACCGATCGGCGCAGGATATCGTGCGAGCGGCCGTTCAAGAAGATGTCGTCGCAATCGGGCTCTCGACGTATAACGGCGGTCACATTGAGTTCTTTGAGGAAGTTATCGAACGCCTCGAGAAGCAGTCGCCTTGCGCCGCCGATAAAGCTTTTCGGCGGAGGCGGTGGAACCATTACCCACGAGGATGCTGAGATCATGTACAGGCGAGGAGTTGACCGGATCTTCTTTGCCGGGACGCCGCTTGAAGAGATTGTGAAATACTTGAAGACGGCTTACTGCGATGTGGTCCAGTTACCTTATGGTTTCGAGTTTGCCGGGGCCGACCAGTTTCTATCGCGACAATTACGTTGGCTGAAAGCAGCAGCAGCTGCGGACCCAAGGTGCCCGAGCGGTTTCAGCGGGCACACGAACCGTGCCGCATGGCAAAGGTGATCGGGTTGACTGGTCCCGGAGGGGCTGGCAAGACAACCTTGATTGACGAGTTGGTTTTGCGGTTTCTTCGCTCGCATCCGGAAGAGAAGCGCGTGGCGATCCTTTCTCACGATCCCAGCATCGGCGGGTCTGGCGCGCTTCTGGGCGATCGGGCAACAATGATTCACTCGCAAAATGACCGTGTCTTCATGAGGAGCGTAGCCACGCGAGGGATGATGGGAGGTCTTAGTCTTTCCACCAGGGCATTCCCTCCAAATCCTGATCGAGAGCAATTTATTCGAAACCATCTTCGTGGAGACGGTGGGCACGGGCCAGGAAGCGATTCCTTTCGGGATTGAGAAGCACTTAGTCGATAAAGTCTGTCCTGGTCATGCCGCCGGACTACGGAAGTCGACTGCAACTTCAGAAAATCGCTATGATCGACGCTGCGGATGTCATTGTCGTGAATAAGTCCGATCTGCGCGGCGCTCGAACTGCCCTCGCCGAAATTGAGTCCAGGATTCGCACGAACCGAAAGGGGCAGAGTTTGACTCCGTACCCAGGCAAACCGGCATCGCGACCCGGGCGTCAACGAACTCTTTAAGCTATTATTCACTGACTCTGACACTGGCGACGATAAGGCCTCCTCATGACTTCCTTGGGACAAGTTGTGCTTGCGGTCGAGAATTATCGGCGATTCGTCTTTGAACAGGTGCAGAAAGCTCGTAACGACGGTGAATTTGGCGAACAGATTCTGCAAAAGTGGCGAGAGGCAAAAGCCAAAATCGGGATGACCGTCACGCCGACCGGACTTCGACTGCCGCGCCTGGCGTTGCCGGATCTGGACGAAGCGGGAGAAATTGCGCGATTCATTTGCGCTGAAGGGTTGCCGGGCGAATTTCCTTTTCTAACTGCCGCTTATCGGGAGCAGTATCTTGAGCCGGAGGCGACGGGAACGAACGGCGACGGGAATCGCGGGAACGACCGTGACACGGAAAGCGAAGAACCTACACGGTTGTTTGCGGGTCTGGGTTTGCCTGAGGACACCAATGCGCGGTTTCATTATTTGTCGCGGAACCAGCGTAGCAAACGATTGAGCACCGCCTTTGATGGTCCGACTCTTTACGGCGTAGGCGCGGGAGACGGACGGGGTATTCGGCAAAATCGGAGAGGGCGGGGTGGCGATCGACACCGTGGAAGACATGGAACGGTTGTATGCAGGGTTCGAACTCGACCAGCCGAATGTCTCGGTTTCGATGACGATCTCCGGGCCGGCGCCAATTCTACTTGCCATGTACCTTGCTGCGGCGAAGCATCGGTTCGGTCCGGATGTCGGCGCCAAATTGCGCGGAACGGTCCAAGCGGATGTCTTAAAGGAAGTTCAGGCCCAGAACGAATTGATTTTTCCGATCGAGCCGTCTCTTCGATTTCTGGCGGACATGGTGGATTATTGTTCTCGAGAGATGCCTCGTTGGTATCCGATCTCGATCAGCGGATACCACATCGCGGAAGCCGGCGCGACTCCAGTTCAGCAGGCGGCCTACACGCTATCCAATGGTTTCGCGTATGTGGATTTTTTCCGGAATCGCGGCATGGACGTAAACGTATTTGGACCGAGGCTTTCGTTCTTTCTGGACTGCGGGTTGGACGTCGAATACGTCGCGCTAGCGCGCGTTTGCCGGAAGATCTGGGCGATCGGGATGCGTGATGTGTTTACCGCGGACAAACGGGCACAGATCCTGAGGCTTCATACCCAGACGAGTGGCCGCTCGCTGATCGCCGCAGACTGGCCGAACAATCTTACGCGAACGGCTTTGGAGTTGATGCTGGCTTGCATGAACGCAACGAACTCCTGCCACAGTAATTCGGCCGATGAACCCTTTACCACACCCAGCGAGGAGTACGCGCGTTACGCGGCCCACGCTCAAGCTATCTTGCTCGAGGAGAGCGGGTTATTTAAGCATATGATGAATACCCTCCAGGGGTCTCCGGGAATGAAGGTGATTGGTGAGGCCGTCGAAAAAGCGATCCTGGAAGAGTTTCGTGAAATCGAACTGCAAGGCGGCGTGATCGGTGCAATCGAACGACGCTACCAGCGGAGTCAGATCCAGGCGTCCAGCCACACATTGGAGAGACAGATCAATGAAGGGATTCGGCCGGTGATAGGCCTGAATCGATACCATGATCGCGCTGGAGCGTGGCCTGAGGTCCGGATGATCCGTACGCCCAAAGAAAAGAAACAAATTCAACGGGACCGCTTGCACGATTTTGAAAAGCGGCATGGCGGAGAATCGGAGCGTTGCCTGGACCGGTTGTCGAAAGTGGTCGAGAGCGGGGGAAACGTTTTTGAGGAGTTAATCCGAACTGTCGAAAATTGTTCGCTAGGTCAGATAACAGATCGCTTGTGCGAGACGGTCGGAAAGTTCCGTCCCTTGGTTTAGCCATCCCAAGGATTCAGGAATCGAAGCGCTGTTTTGGCATCGCAAGTAACCGCCGAGGCTTCATGGGCGTCTGCAGTTATTAAACACAATGAAAAAAATCTTTCTTCTGCTGGCGATCATTTTTGCCGTCGCATTTCCGGGTGTGCCAAAGGCGCAAGCCGGAGTTTTCGTGCGTTTCGGTTTGCCTGTACCGGTTCCGGTCTTTTATGGACCAGGGTACTATCCTGGGGGTTACTACTATGGTCCGGTCGGCTATGCGTATTACCGCCGTCCGTACTGGCGACATCGGTATTGGGCGCATCGCCGCTGGTACTACTATTGAGACCGTTGATTTGAATCCTAAAAACGCCGAACGGCGAAGGTGCGAATTGCGCTCACTCGTGTCTGCTCAGAACGAACTGCGACGGCGCGACAGTCGATTCGCGTACCGAAAGTTCCGGATTTATCAATATCCGGCGAACGCGGCCCTCGCCGCCCCGGCGGATACGTTCGAGGAGCGCGGTGACAGCGATCTCGCCTTGTCGATGAATCGATTGGCCCACGGTAGTCAACGCCGGGTAGAAGTACCGGCTCAGTTCGATCCCGTCGAAGCCAATCACCGAGAGTTGGGCCGGTACGCGAATTCCGTGCTCGGCTGCGAATCGCAGGAGACCGATGCCCATAAGATCATTGCATGCAAATACGGCTGTTAGCTCCGTCCTTCTGAGCAACCTCCGGGCAGCCTTATATCCGCCCTCGGCGGTAAAATCTCCGATGACGACCCATTCAGCTCGAAAGGGTGCGCCTGCTTCTGCGAGGGCCTTTCGATATCCGTTCAATCGCTCGATGCTCGCGGCTGTGGTGGGAGGCCCAGCAATGCAACCAATGGATTTATGCTTCAATTCCAGCAGATGACGAGTCGCGAGGTAGCCACCTTTCAGGTGATCAACTTGCACAAGGTCAGCGGTCACACCCTTGACCGCGCGGTCGACGATGATAACCGGTACCTCGGCTTCCCGAAGAAGTTCGGCCAGGCCAAGATCATCTCCCGCAGAACAGATGATCAAACCGTCAATGCGTTTTTCGAGCAGCACCCGAAGATAGGTTTGCTGTCTTTCCGGTTGATCGTCCGAGTTACACAGAATCACCGAATAGCCGGCGCGGTAGCATGTGTCTTCAATGCCGCGCGCCAATTCCGAGAAAAAAGGATTGGTGCTATTGGAGACGAGTAAACCAATAGAGGATGTTGACTGATGCTTCAGCGATCGAGCGACGGCGCTGGGTACGTAGTTCAGTTGGCGGATTGCAGCCTCGACTTCAGTACGCACCTTTTCGCTCACGGGACGTGTCTTATTGATCACGTGAGAAACGGTTGTATATGAAACTCCCGCAAGGGCAGCTACATCCTTGATTGTCGACATGGAGAGGATAATTATCGCGCGATTGAGCGGTCAGCGCACCTGTTCTTAGCAGAAACCGCCTCAACGTTGCGAGAATTCTCCTTTCATCATTGAACGACCCGACTCCAACGTTCCAGTGCCGCCTGAAGATCGGCGAGCCGCACCGGCTTTCGCTCCGGTCGTTTCATGTCCATCCATCTCGGGCATCTGGCAGTCGCGCTGGTGTCCCGTCCCCGAAATAACAGGGGACCGGACACTAGGGAACCTGCTTTGCAGGAACCGGCTTGCCTTTAGGGCCGGCTTCTTGAGGCTTCGACACCTCGTGCCGAAGATTCTTCTTCCGGAGATTTGACCACCAGAGAACAATCGGCGCAGCGATGAAAATTGAAGAGTAGGTGCCGACAATGACGCCAATGACGTTGGTGAACGCGAAGTCGGCGAGCACAGGACCCCCGAAAAACAGAAGCGAAAGCATGCAAATCAGAGTCACTCCGCTCGTAAGGATCGTTCGACTTAAGGTCTCGTTGATGCTCGCGTTCATCAAATACTGGATCGAGCCTTTTCGCCCTGAACGGAGCCCCTCACGAATACGGTCGAACACGACGATCTTGTCGTTGATCGAGTAGCCGGCAACCGTCAGTATCGCGCCAACCATCACCAGCGAAAATTCCCGACCCGTCATTACGAATATTCCGAGAGTGATGACCAGGTCGTGCAGCATTGCCACAATTGTCCCAATGGCAAACGAGAACTCGAAGCGGATGGTCACATACGCGAGGATACCCAAGATAGCGATCCCTAGTGCGAACAGTGAGGTTGTTGCCAACTGCGTACCCATAATCGGGCCAACACCCTCCGACCGTTCGACAGTGAGATTGGCAGCTGGAAATCCTTGCTTTAACTGATCTGCGATCTTATCCGCCGTACCGAACGGCGACCGAATTGAAATGAAATGGGCGACCTTGCCTTGTTGCTGGCTCGTTTCCTGTTGGATAACCGCATTCCCCAAGCCCATCTTTGTGAGCTGAGTTCGAATCTGCGCATCGGAAAGGTCTGTCGCTGACCTTACAAGCAGGAAATCCCCGCCGGTAAAGTCGATGTTGAACATGTTGGTGCCTCGCAAGCCGAAGGCTCCGATCGAAGCAACAAGCAAAATGACCGAACCGATCAAAGCCGCTCTCCATTTGCCCAGAAAGTCAAAGCTTTTGGACTTGATCAAATGCAGCATCGAGATGCGCTTGACCAGGTTAAGCTTGAGCGCCCAGGAAAAGATGTTGCGCGTGACCAGAAGGGCCGAAAACATCGACGCGATGATGCCGATCGTAAGGGTAATTGCGAATCCCTTGACCGGCCCGGACCCTAGCCAGAAAAGGATCGCGACTTTCAGCAGGGTTGTCAGATTCGAGTCGACGATTGCACTAAATGCCTTCCGGTAGGCCGTATCGATGGCTGGTCTGAGGCTCTTGCCGTGCTCGAGTTCTTCTCTCAAACGTTCATAGATCAGAACGTTAGCGTCGATCGCCATTCCAATCGTCAGAATGATACCCGCAATGCCCGGCAGGGTGAGCACGAATCCGAAGAGAGCCATCGCACCGAACAGCAGCACGCCGTTCACCGCCAGACCGATAAACGCTACCAGGCCCGCTGCACGGTAGTAAATGAGGACGAAAATCAACGTCGCCGCAAGCCCGGCCAGCCCCGCCGCGATACCGCGGAAGATCGAGTCTTGTCCCAGGGTGGCGGAAACGGTCCGGGTTTCATCAATCGCAACCGGAGTCTGGAGCGGGTTTTCCATGACGGTCGCGAGGTTCCTGGCCTCCTCCGAGGTGAAATTCCCGGTAATGACCGCTTCGCCGTTCGGAATTTCACTTTGAATCGTCGGCGCCGACACAACTTCATTATCGAGTACGATCGCAAGCCGATTGTTGATGTTATCTCGCGTAACCCGGCGGAACGCTTCGGCGCCCGCCCGGGTCAGTCTCAGCGAAACCTCGTAACCTCGCTGTTCGAAAACCGGTCGAGCGTTTGCGACGTCCTGTCCTGTGAGTTCAGGGCGTCGTTTAACCAACAATTTCTCGGGCTGTCCGTTTCGACGCTCGATCGATTTGAGAATCACGTATCCCGGCGGGGTAAAGGCTGTACCCGCCTCAATCTGGGCCACTAGTTGGTCGGTATTCGGGTGGACGAGCCGGAACTCCAGCTTTGCGACCCTTTCCAGCTGTTTCCGGGCTGTTTCGACTTGGGCCGTGCTCAACCCCGGGATCTGGACAAGGATATGATCGGTGCCCTCTTTGGTGATTACGGGCTCGCTGACGCCAAATTCATCGACGCGTTTCCTGATGACCTCGACAGCCTGTTCCTGCATCTCCGGCGTGATGGCCCGCGGTTTACCTCCCTCTTCTGGAATCGGTGGTACGAGCCGGACCAAAAACGAGGTACCACCCTGTAGGTCAAGTCCAAGATGGATCTTCTGGTCGAAGGGCAGGAACGCATCGATCGAAAATGCGCAAAGCAGCAGGGCCAGGGTGGTGCCCAGCCAACGCTTGGTGCGCTCTTGATCAGTAAGAAAATACCAGGCGAAGAGGAGTAAAATGAATAAGCCGAAAAAGAAGGTCAACGTCGCGTTCATTGCAAACTGCTAAGCGGTCGGCTTTACCTCGGAAGTAGCTGCCTTGGGTTCGGCCGACTTTTCAACCCCGGCCACCGCGCTTTTGTCGATCTCGATCTTGACGTTATCGGCTACCTTGAGCAGGAACGTCGTTTCCTTTACGTTCGCGATCAAACCGTGAATGCCGCTGCTGGTGACTACTCTATCTCCGGTCTTCAAGCCGGCCATGAGCTGTTCATGTTGCTTCCGGCGTTTCTGTTGCGGACGGATCAACAGGAAGTAAAAGAGGACCCCCATGAAAAGAAAAGGCAGAAGAGTCTGCAGCAGATCTGGTTGCGGGGGGGTGGTCGGCCCAGCTGTTTGCTGAGCTAGAAACAGGATAGTTGAGATCATCGGATGCATACTAAACCCTTGATGTAGGCCTTGCCTTTGGAACAGGGGAAGTAGTCAATAACTCAAACACGCTGCTGGATCAAAATAAATATTATCGGATCCCGGGGGACAGGAGAAGCCAGGGGCTCGAGAATTCGCCGGCAGCTGTTCCGTGGCATGGAATTGCGGTTTTCGGATTTCAGGATTGGAGCGCGCCGGGCGCATTGTAACCGTCCGGGTCCACAATCAGGTTGCCAAATCCGAGGGCGCCAAACGCTTCCCGAATCTCGCTTATCAGGGCAGGAATCTTTCTCATCTCCTCTGGGGCAACCTGGAGCTTTGCTACCGGCTCATCGTCCGCGCGACTCAGGTAACGAACACGAAAAATGATGAACCCTCGCGAACGAACGTACTCCTCGGCGCGCTCGATCATCGCGAGGGCCTCGCGGGTGACGACCGTGCCATGAGGTATTCGTGAGCTGAGGCAAGGTTGCGCAGGTATGTCAGCGGTCGGCAAATTGTAATGTCGCGACCACCAACGAATCTCAGCCTTGGTTAGACTCGCGATTCGAAGAGGCGCCAAAACCCGGAATTCCCGAGCAGCGGCGGCGCCGGGCCGAAACTGGTGAGCGTCATCTGCATTTTCTCCGTATGCCAATGCAGCGAACCCGCGCTCAGTCGCGACGTGCTCCATTCTGGTGAACAGTTCGAGCTTACAGAAATAGCAGCGATTGACTGGATTGCTGGAGTACCGGGGGTCGTCGAGCTCGGTTGTACCAATCACCTCCACGTTGGCTCCGAAGCTTTTGGCGGTCTTGATGGCGCTGCACAGTGAATTGCGTGGTAAACTCGGGCTGTCGGCGATCATTCCGAGCGCGCGGTTGCCAAGCGTCCGGGTCGCCTCGGCAAGAAGGAAGGTGCTGTCCACTCCTCCCGAATACGCGATCAGGATGGGCGTATTGCGGAACAGGACTTCCCGAAGAGTCCGAATTTTTTGCTCAGCGACCGATTTGTCGACTCTCAGGCCTTCCATTTACAGTTGGATCCTTTGAAATAACTCATCGAGCCGAAGCTGAAGGCCGATGTAAAATTCTCCAAAGTCAGCGTACTGGGCGCTGACCTCGTCGAATCTCATTTCATACACGATTGATTTGATTTCGAAAACGTCGTGGGCAAACAGGGTGACGCCCCATTCGGCGTCGTCCAGACCGGTGGATCCTGTGATGAGCTGTCGAATGCGTCCCGCATACTGGCGCCCGATACGGCCATGCCCGAGCATCAGATCTTTTCGCTTTTCAAAGGGGAGCGCATACCAATTCTGACCCGCGTTCCGTCGCTTTGTCATTGGGTAAAAACAGAATACCGGCCAATCCGGCATGTTCGGATAAAGGCGGTCCTGGAGATACTTCTTCATCCGTTCGCGAAATTCGACCATCGCCCGTTCGAAGTCGATCGAGCCGTGCGAGAGACCCTTTTCCCCGACTAAGGAAGCAGCATAGTCTTCCTCGTCGGGTGTGTATTCGCTACGTTCGGTGAGAGAGTAGAAGCTGAATACGGGAGTCAAGGCCTCGACTCCAAGAGACAAGGTGAGCTTCTTTTCGATGCTGTTCGCGGTGTGGAGATCTTCGGTGAGAAGCATGAATCCTATATCCGCCTTGGGAGAGACAATCCCGAAGGTCAGAAGTTGAGTGAACGGCAGAGATCTGGCCTCCTGTACCAACACGGACAGATTCGTCTTGGCGGCGAGTTTTTCGTCGGAAGTCAGCGAGTGCCATTGGCCGTACTCGACGCGGTAGAAGAGATGCAAAACGTGCCAGCCTTCTTTCGGGTGCAGTGGCGGCTGATCAGTCATAGGAAATCTTACTTCTTCTCTGCGGGCTGTCCAAGGGTATGGCAGGCACCCGTTGTGTTTGTTTTTTGCGTTTTGGCTCCGGTGAGTCGATAGTGTCGGGTAGCAAACTCCCAACTCCTGTTGACGAATCGATCTGACACTTGCAGTCTCAGGTTGATTCGTTAGATTAGCGGGCTTTTGAAAAAATCTGCAGGAAAAGGTCTTGGGGAGCCTGCGCTTGGGAATCACGAAGGAGATACAAAGAGTAAAATATGGCTGACGTTGCAAATAAGTATCCGCAGAATGCTACTGGGCGCTTTTACGTGGATGATCAGTGCATCGATTGTGACCTCTGTCGTGAGACGGCGCCTGCGAATTTTACGCGCAACGATGACGGTGGTCATTCCTATGTGTATAAGCAGCCGGAAAGCCCGGATGAAGAATCGTTGTGCAAAGAGGCTATGGAGGGATGCCCAGTCGAAGCAATCGGTAGCGACGGCGAATAGCCAAAGCGAGCGCCGGGAGGCTGTTTTAGTCTGTATTCCGATCGGGCAGTCCACAGCTTAGGCTGGACTGTCCTTTTGCCTTTATGAGCCGCTCGCTCCGTAAACGTGTCATAGAAGAATGGCGTGGTTTACCTGAACCCGAGGTGAAAGGGGATCGGACCATCTCCGTCCGCCAGGTGCTCGACCAACTCGCACCGAAACTGGGACTCGAAGGCCGTTTGCGGCAGGAAGAAATCGTTGCGGCCTGGGTTGAAATCGTGGGCGATTTTTTCGCGAGACATTCCCGGCCGACCAAGCTGCATCAGGGCATTCTAATCGTAAACGTCCTTCAACCCACCGTGTTGTACGAGCTCGATCGCCAGTGGAAGGCACTCATACTGAAAAGGTTAAAGGGACGCTTCGGCGGCAGGTTGATCAAGGAGCTACGCTTTCGTTTGGGATAGAACGTCCGCGGTCCGGACGCCCAAAGGGGCGGACTATGATTGAGAACATCATCCTGGACTGGTCCGGAACCGTGGTGGACGACCTCGATGCAGTCATTGGAGCCACAAACTCCGTCCTGGAAGATTTTGGGCGACCGACTGTTACCAAAGAAGAATATCGCCGGGAGTTTGCATTGCCGTTTGCAACCTTCTATGAGCAGCTATTGCCGGGAATTCCTCTGGCGCAAATTGATGCCGTCTATCAAAGGTCTTTCACGCGGTATCGGGATCAGATTGGCCTCTTGCCTGGCGTCGCCGAATTTTGCGCGTTCTCAACGGCGTCGGGACGTCGGCTTTTTGTCTTAAGTACAATTAAGGAGTCTCACTTCGAGCATCAGGCTGCGCGGTATGGAATCCGATCATTCTTCACCCGCGTTTATGTTGGAGTCATGGACAAGACGCAGGCCATCCATTTGCTTCTCGCCGAGAATGATCTGCGCCCGGCGGCGACGCTTTTCGTTGGAGACATGGTCCATGATATCGAGGCTGCCCGGCGTGGCGGCGTCACGTCGGTGGCGGTATTGACCGGCTTCGATCCGGTCGAAAAGCTTGCGGCATGCAAACCGGACTTGATCATTCGAGATTTGCGAACTTTGCAGAAGATCCTGGAAGCGGCCGGACAAAATCATTCCGATGAATGGATCGAGATTGCTGACCTCGAAGTGAAGAGCAAAATCGGTATTTCCGAAGAAGAGCGGGGTCATTTTCAAAGACTGGCGGTCTGTGTCCGATTCCAGATCGGTGCCGGTTTTCGAGAGTTGAGCGACGAATTGGCAAGAACGGTCGACTACGCCGCCGTCGCCGGCGCCGTTGGGGAGTTGGCGGAGGCAAACAAAGCCCGATTGCTTGAAACTCTGGTGTCAGATATCGCGGACAAATTGATGGAACGCTTTCCAATGCGTCGTCTTGAGCTTGAGCTGAAAAAGTTCATCTTGCCGAATGTCCGGTGGGTCAGCGTGAAGGCGGTGAGATGAGGACGTCAAGGAATTTTGGTTTCTTGCTTTTGGGGGCGCCTTGGCGACTTGCGCAATCACTTCTAAGGCCAGAGCGGGCGGCAGTGGCCCGGCACGTCGCAGGCGCACCTCCAACGTCTGCGAGCGCGGACGACCTCTGGCATACTCGAAAGCTAAGGCGACTGTTCGAAAAGGGTATTGGAAAAAGCCGCGGCTCGGGGCGAAGGACAGTGCGAATCGAAAGAACCGCAATGACCGCTATTCCCGCAAAAGTCCTTGCTGTCGGTAAACAGGCAGACAAGCACCGAATCGTCGTGCGGATTGCACTTCGCAAGTACAGAGGCTCATTCAATACCCTGAAATTTGGGGAAAACAAACCCCTCATGGGTTCGTGTCACGAGGGCCGGCTTGATCTTATCTATGGCCGGGATCCCGGATTCAAGGAAGGGCAGATGTTTCCTCTCTGGACAATTCAGTAACGTGGTATTCGACGCCCGAGAGCCAAAAAATCGGGCGCAAATGGTATTTGCTCGACCTCGTCTCGTCGAAGCAATAGGCTTCGCCCGGAAGTCTTTCAAGACAATCTCGCGGGCATTCCTCGTCCAAAAGATCTGGAAGCTTACGTCCGGCAGTGGGTTTATCGTCCTGCCTATCCGAACGAGTAGGCGATCAAATCAGGCCACGGGAAATGAAAAACGCTTATTCCCACAACGGTTCGTCCGGAAATCGAATAAGTGCCTTCCGGTGGCGACACGCCTCGTCGACGTGAACAAGGAATAGACCGATGCCGGCTGCGCCCTGCATCAATCCGGTCTGCGCGATCACTTTGCCAGGTTCGGTACGATTTTCCGCCTGCGTCCATTTCATCCCGTTGGCATCCGTTTCCGCACGGGCGAGAAGGTAAACCGCGATGCGTTGGGCGAAGGTGAGGTAGCGTCCTTCCTTGGTTGCTGTGTATAGGCCGAGAAAAAAATCGCCCACTCCGGCGGCTCCGCAGCATCGGCTTGCGTTGTTCCAATACCCCGGGGTCGTTTTCTCCGGGATTCCCGAGGCGATGATCGTTGCCGCTTGTTTCTTGACCAGATCGAACCAGTCAGAATCATCGGTTAGTTGATACAGGCGATAGAAAAACCGGCCGGTCCCGGCGGGACCGTGGCACCAGCCCAGATAGAAGAGATCGCGACCGGCAACGTCGTCGTGAAAAATGAGGCCGGCGGTAGGCTCCGCTTTGGAAATAATCGATCGGAGGTAATGGCCGGCAGCGAGGGCACCCATACGATACCGCTCGACGCGGGTCGCTTCGTATAGTTCAGCCAGGAAATAGCCGATGCCCGCTGTCCCATGGGAGAAATTCGGGTAGTGCGTCGAGCAGGTAGACGAATAAGTCCAATAGCTGCCTTCGTGCGACTGGCGGGCGGCGGCGACAAGCCGATCGCCGGCGGCCTTGGCCAATTCCAGCAACTCGTTTCTGCCGGTTTGCCTGGCGAGTTGAGTCAACGCCAGCCCGATGCCGGCTGTTCCGGAAAACAGATCAAACGATTCGTTCCATGAGACACCCGGATCACCATGTCTCGCGTGGACCTGAAGTCGATCGATCGCTCGGTCCAGTGGATTGAGCAGGAAACGGTCCTGGCTCTCTCGCAGCATCTGATCGAGCGCAAATGCCATCCCCGCCAGTCCACTGTATAAACCGAAGGCCGTGACGTTCTCAACCTGTCCGGCAATATGGGCGGCGCCGGTTAACGCGATTTCGCGGTAGCTTTGCTCGCCAGTCGACTCGGCCAGTTCCTGGAAAAAGAGAATCGAGCCCGCGTTTCCATAGTATAAATCGACCTGTTCCGCGAGCGGCGTTCCGGAACGGCTTGGCCAATAATCTCCGGATTGCCGGCTAACCATCCACTGTGCCGCGGCACGGGCGGACGTCAGGCAGTCGGGTTGAGCTTGAGTCGGGGTTGTCAATTCGCCGATGATGAAGTGGCTTTTTTATACCACGGGCCGAACTGAACTCCGGCTAAAAAAGCGCAAGGCTGACTCGGATTTTGTGTTTTGTGGTTATTTGGAGATGAGATAAGATTTCGTCGATCCGCTTAAAACAAAAGTCCACGTATGCCAAGCAGTACCCCAGGACCGAGGGGAACCGAACCGTCAAGACCGATCGCTCCGGGCGATGGCTCGTCGTCATTTCCCGTTGGGGGAAATTTCATGGATCAGGGCCCCATTGGTCTTGACTCCGGACAGGCCCAAGGCGGCGGAACCGCGAAACCCGCGACCTCAGTAGTCACGTTGACCATCGCGGCCGACTTTCCGTACCCTTGGGGCAGCCCGGCCCCCACTCAGCTCGAGCTGCGACACATGTTCCACAGTGGTTTGGGAGAGACCGACCCTAAATTTGAGTTCTGGGAGCCGAGTACAGTGGACTTCAAAGCGGTTTCGGGCGCCACAATCGTTACGGCGGACTTTGACGGCTTTCTGAGTCAGATAGAAAAACAATCGCCGGCCAGTATTTCACGGGTCAACCTGATTTCCCATGGAGATCAAGGAAGAGTCGGGTTCGGGGGAACGGTTGACGTGAAAAAGCAGGGTGTATTTTTTAGTAGCACGCTGGGGCTCGGTGAATTGATCGCAACCCCGCTTGAAGCAAGGGTGAAAAAGACGAATGACCGATTTGCCGCAGGAGCGGATATCGTCTTTTTTATGTGCAATGCGGGTCTGGACATCGGACTGCTCAAGGAGATCGCGGACGCCTTTGGGGTGCCGGTTCGCGGTTTTCGTACCTCCATTTCCTATTGTCCTGATGTTCTGGAGACAGCTCCTCCCAAAGGACCTCCAACTTACAAGTTGATCGACCGCAAAAAAGTCGGAACCTCCGGCTGTAGCGGCACGTTGGTCGCCGATATCCTCACCTTGACTCCCACAGTCGCTGCGAAACCAAAACCTCCGCCGACGCCGTAATTTCGAGAAGCCGATGAATCCCGTCCAATCCGCAAATCAACGCGCGCGCCCTTGGGTACCCCTGGGCAATTTTATTTTCTTAAGCCGATGGCTCCAGGCCCCGCTCTATGTCGGCTTGATCGTTGCCCAAGCGGTTTACGTATATCACTTTCTCAAGGAACTGTTGCACTTGGTGGAAAAAGCATCGTCCATCGACGAAACGTCCATCATGTTGACGGTCCTCGGCCTGATTGACGTAGTCATGATCGCAAATTTGTTGGTCATGGTCATCGTCGGGGGCTACGAAACCTTCGTTTCTCGACTGAACCTTGAAGGGCACCCCGACCAGCCGGAGTGGCTATCCCATGTCAACGCCGGCGTTCTCAAAGTGAAACTGGCCACCGCGCTGATCGGCATTTCATCCATCCATTTACTCAAAACATTCATCGAAGTAGGTACCAGAACGATGCCGGACAATGCGATCATGTGGCAGCTTCTCCTGCATCTCACCTTCGTGTTGTCTGCGTTGTTGTTGGCAGTTACGGACCGCATTTCCACCCAAACCGCGACCGAATTGCGCATCTCGCACGACGATCGTTCGAGTGAAGACGGAAACGTGCCCGCCGCGACAAGCTCAATTCGTCGTTAGGGCCATGAGGACACCGGTCGGAGTTGGTCGGCGGTTATCCGGCAAGGGTCGCGCGTCCCAAATCACCGCAAGAAGCGCGCACGGACAATGGCACTATATATCTGCCTGATTGAGAACTTCTCGAATGTCGCAGAACGAATTATTGAAATCGTCGTTCCACTCCATTAAGCAACAGGCCTTGTCGGATTTGGTCAGTTGAGCAATTCCGTTTTCGGAAACGCTCAACGCGCGCAGGAGACGGTCCATCATCTCCTCCCATTGCGACGGAAAGTACGTCTTTTGTATCGCGCCAAGGGCACACCATTTTATCGCCTTTGGATCAAGAGCAGAAACCTTGTTGCCATGGGCGTCTTCTCCCGGCGATTCCTGACACCAGGCCTCAGGGGAGCTTAGTAGTTCATGCGCTTTCATGTTAGTTTAGTATTTCCACCTGTTTCAGAACGATCCCGGTTCCATCTGGAACGAGTTCAGTCTGTGGAACAAAGCTTACCGATTATTCTGGTAGGTCGGCTGGTCTTGAATCCCCTTCCGAAACAACGGCCGTCCACGAAGGTTCCAGGTACCCGGAGGGGCAGAAACTTCAAGTCGTAACCTGTCTTCGGCGTCGGCATATCGTGGGATTGGTTGTGCCCGTTCGGGAGGGCGAGTTTTCCGACGCCCTTGCTTTTGGTCGTGCGCGGATTCTCAAGTCGCTTTTCTTGATTCATTTCTCTTTCTTTTCATTAAGTATTTGCTGGATGCGCAATTCTTGAAGCGGATCGTTCCCGCTGGGATAACCGTTGGAGAAGAAGTGTTCTCGGCCGGGCGGTCTACAATTTGTTACTACGGGATTGAGTTAGGAAAGTTTCAAAGTTTTTAAAGCTAATGTCTGCAGCGAGCGGCGAACTAAACTTTCAATTGCATAACCCGATCCGTAGAGCCTCCGTAGAGGCTTGTAAATAGAACGAAAGATCCAGTCGCGTTGCCTGTATGGTCGGGCGCAGAGCATGATCGAAACACCGATATGCCGAACCGTTTTCCCCTGGCACGCTCAGAAATCGAGAACGAGAACGATTTAGCAAGGAGACGAGAAGCGAGCCGCGAAGGGTCGAGACGCGCGGAGCGCGCGGACTCGATCTTGACCGTCAACCCCGAAGTGGCGTGACCCGAGAAAACCGCGTCGTTTCGATCGTGCGGGAGCGGGTCCAGGCCTGAGGCATGTTCAATGTGATTTGGGATCGAACCTTTCTGACCCCAACAGCATCTGCCGACGCCGTTCGCTGGTGTGACTCCGCATCGCCTCTGCAGCGCCCTCGGAGTCGCCGAGGGCGATCTTTTCCAGGATCTGCCGGTGCTCGTGATTGGAACGTCGCATCTCCCCTCTCTGCATCAGACCGAAACGCCGGAAGAGGTGAAGTTCGTTCAGCAACCGGGTATAGATGATCAAGAGCCTCCGGTTGTCGCTGCCCTCCACCAGGCGGTGGTGAAACCGTAGGTTAAGGGTATAATACCGATCTGGGTCTTCGGCTTCCGCCGCGGCGTCCATCGATTCGACCAGAGACTTCAGTTCCTCGATTTGTTTGCCTGAAAGCCGGCGGGCGGCGCTTCTGGTCGCGAGTTCTTCCAGTGCAGAGTAAACATCATGGATTTCAACCGCCTCTTCGAAGTCAATCTTGCGAACGAAGGCTCCTCGATTCTTTTCAATTTGGACAAGGCCAAGATCCTCCAATGCGCGAAAAGCCTCCCGGACGGGACCGCGACTGACACCGAGGCGCAAAGCTACTTCTTGTTCGGTCAGTTTTTGCCCGGCCGTCAATTTGCCTTTGAAGATCCATTGAGAAACGGCGTGCTCCACGGCGGCGGGGAGGGAGGCGGCGCTGAGGGGTTGAATTTTCGTGGAGTGGGCTACGACCATCTGACAGAGAAGTGAACCGCCGCGATCCGGATTGTCAACACGATTGAATACAATCTATGGGGTCTGTCTTTGGTTCGCAAAGCGATTGGCGAGCAGGCCGCAGACGAAGAGTTGAAAGGGATGGTAGAACATGATCGGCAAGAGGATTAAACCCAGGTTGGCCTTTGCTCCAAAGATTAGTTGGGCCAACGGGACACCCATGGCCAGGGTCTTTTTGACTGAGCAAAAGAAGGCGGCAATAAAATCCTCTCGTCCCAGCCGTGCGGCGCTGGATATCACCCAGACGAGCAGCGAGACCGTAGAGAATAACGCCGCAACGGCCAGAAATACCTCGACAGTAAGCCCCACCCCGTAGTGCTCCCAAATCCTCCCCTCCACGGAATCACAGAAGGCCGTGTAAACAATAAACAAAATGACTCCGTTGCAGAGGATATTGATCCATAGCCGGCGCGCATCGATCCATCCCCGGACCAAAGGCCTCAGGGCCATTCCGGCTGAGAACGGGACGAGGGTCAGGAGAGTGATTTTCAGGAGAAGGGGTCCGAAAGGGGCGGTCTGCCCGCTCGCTTGCATGAGCAATCGAACCAGCAACGGAGTTAAAACGACACCCAGGATGTTTGAGAGCGCAGCATTAAAGATGGCTCCCGGCGTATTCCCCTTGGCTACACTCGTCAAAACGACCGATGTGGAGACGGTGGAAGGTAAGACGCAAAGATAGAGAAAACCGTCCCGCAGCGCACTCGGTTCGGCGGGCCAGATAACACGCGCGATCTCATGGAATAGCAATCCGACGATCGGGAACACGATGAAGGTGAAACTCTGAACGATCGCGTGGAGTCGCCAATTGCCTGCGCCTGACTTCATGCGCTCGACGGGCATGGCCAGCCCCTGCAGAAAAAGAATCAGAGCCACCCCTGCATTGTTGACGAGGTCCGGGTGCATCCATCCTCCTTTGGCTCCCGGGCCTGGAAAAATGAATGCCAATGCCACAGCGGACAACAAACCGAGGATGAAACCGTTGCGTTTGATGAGCGATTGGGACGGTTTTTTCCCGCTCCGCTCTTTCATCTCCAATTGATCCTTGCGGTACCGGTCTAGCACTTGCGCAAACACTTTTGTTTGTTCTCCTGCTTTGAGGCAACAAAAAACCGTGCGCAGGCCATATTGTCAACAATATTGTCTGCAATCTCGCGCCTGCATTAATTTCAAAACTTGCTCTTAACCAGGCACGCAGCGTCTGGTTAGAATCCGCAATGGGCTCGCCGTTTCAGCCGCCGCGTTTTTTTTGAGGGCTGGATACTGGGAGCTACGATAGAAATGCCCAATCGGCCTCCCTTTCGAGTTGCTTGCTCATTTGCGGCCACAAATTCTCGATCAGACCTTCGCGAATGAGGTATCGGATAAAAGCCGCTTCTCGCACGGAGTCCATCGAAGGGGATGAGACCAGTCGAAATTCTTTTCCGCCGTCCTTCGTTTGCCGTTCGTATGCTCGGAACGAGTAACCGTTGAGCTGGAATTTGCCTAGAGACCTTCCCGTGGCTTTCAGCGCAGATTCATGCCTGACAGCGGGCAATCTGATTGCGTCGATCTGTATCGCGACCAGTCCAATGATAAAAAGGAGACCGCCACCCACATAAATGAGAATTCGGGTTTCAGTCACCAGGGCATCCCACCCTCCCAAAGCGATCAATAACATCCCCAGCTCGGCCATCAAAACTCCTGCGAACAGGTGCCAGACTGATTCTCTTTTCTTTGCCTCTTGCATACCAGGCGAGAAAAACGTTCGACCAGTTATCTTGATCGCCACAACATCGTGGTGTTTTCTCGGAGCTTTCCGATTGTAAGTTAGTCGAGGCTTCAGCTGCATACTTCCCACTTCTTGCCAAATAGATGCCAGATCTTGACGTTTCGAATGCGTGGCCATCTCGTCTAGACGAGACGTGTCCAATCATTGAAACAAGGACGTGAAGGGGTCGGACGGTGCGTTCACATCATCTTGAGACCGTGGCCGGCAGCGACTTTCTCCGCAGGCCGCCGGTTGAGATGTGCCGGCTTGACCGCTTTTCGATTCTCTTCATATGCTGCGTGCCCCGTTCGCAGAGAGGTCTTAAGGAATCCGCCAGCGTTTGACAGAATTCGGTCAAGGAGTACTCCACGCGTGGTGGAATCTGGCGGAAATCTTTGCGGTAACTGGATATCGCTATGAAGAAACTTGAAAAGAAGGTCGCAGTTATTACCGGCGCCACCTCCGGACTGGCCTTGGCCTCCGCCAAGCGCTTTGTCGAAGAAGGCGCGCACGTCTTCATCACCGGACGCCGTCAAAAGGAGCTGGATGCCGCCGTGAAAGAGATCGGCTTCAATGTCACCGGCGTTCAAGGCGACGCCAGCAACTTGACGGACCTCGATCGTCTCTATGAAACGGTCAAGGCTGAAAAGGGCCATCTCGACATTCTGTACGCCAGCGCCGGCTACGGCGAATTCAACGTGCCTCTTGGCTCTATCACCGAAGAGAACTTCGACAAAACCTTTGACGTCAATGTCAGGGGCACGCTCTTCACGGTGCAGAAGGCCTTGCCGTTGATGCGGGATGGCGGATCAATTATCATGACCGGATCCATCGCAAGCATCAAAGGCTTTGAAGGCTTTAGCGTTTACAATGCGAGCAAGGCCGCCATTCGTTCTTTTGCGCGCACCTGGACCGTTGATCTGAAGGCTCGGAAGATCCGCGTCAACGTTCTCAGCCCCGGCCCGATCGATACCGCTGTCTTCATCGGAGTTCCGAAGGAGGTGAAGGATCAGTTCGTGTCACTGATCCCGATGGGGCGAATCGGTGAACCGGAAGAAATTGCTACCGTAGCCCTCTTCCTGGCTTCCGATGACTCCAGCTTCGTCACCGGGATCGAGCTCTTTGTCGACGGCGGGACCGCGCAAATCTAAATGCGTGAAGCGCCAATACCTTCTTTTTTCCCGAGATTATCCAGATCAACTTATCCCTCAAAAATTGCGCTCGCTCAAGCGTCCAATCGGTTCCGATCTGGCCGATGCGGCGACGTTTCCATTCCCGAGCGTCACTGGCAAGGTGGACAACAGCAACGGACGCTCAATCTTCGCCAAAAGCCGGAGGGTCGGCAGCCGTGGAGAGTCTTAGTCTCGCGCATAGCAACAAAGCAGGTCTTTATGAAATTATTGGCTCAAGGCCCCTGGAGAAATGGACAAGGCAAGCTAAGCGCCACGTCGACCGGAGAGTTCATCAGTGAAAGAGTGGTTCCTCACGACTGGTCGAAGCAGCGCCAAACTCTTCTTGAATTGCGGGAGGACGTTCTAAAAAGCATGCACGTCCTGGCTGAGGAAGCCCGCGAGGAGAACCCAAACTACAGCCTCCACATGGCCGACGCGGCAACAGATGCCATCGACCGCGACGTTTTCCTGGGGCTGGTATCATACGAGCAAGAATCGCTCTACGAAATCGACGCGGCTCTCGAACGAATCGAAGAAGGAACGTACGGGCTTTGCGAGCTGACGGGCCAGTCAATCCCCATGGATCGGTTGGAGGCGATTCCTTGGGCTCGTTTTTCAATCGAGGCACAAAAGGGCGTGGAGGGCAATTCCCACCCGCATATAGGGATGCTCGGCCGGATCCGCCGTGAAGAAAAGCATCAACCTCAAGCCGCACAAGCTGGTGGTCCTGGAAAGGATGACCTAGCACTTGTCACCTAAACTATATCAGCACTATGTAAGGTGAACTGCCTTGCCATGAAAGCCTATCTATGATTTTGGACATTTTCCATAATTCGGCCTTCGAACCATCCGCTACAACCGAAAAGGGCGTTACAATCGCGCTCGAAGAAGACCGCATCACGTATCAAAGGATTCTCGTTCCAATCGATTTCTCCGAGCACTCCAAGAGAACAATTTCCTACGCAACAAGATTTGCCACTCGTTACAACGCTAGCGTGCAGCTTCTGCACGTGTTTAAGATACCTGACTACGTGGAGACTCCGTACGGACGGGGACAGCAGACGTGCGGCCAGAACAAGTCGCTGGTTGATGCCGCTGAGCAGGAGGCAAGGGACACTCTGTCGGTGTTCGAAAACCAATTGTTGAATGACGGTGTTCAGGTAAAGGCTTACGTGCGCGTGGGAGAGCCGTTTGAGGAGATTGTTCGGATGGCGAGCCACTTCGATGTCGACCTGATTATTATCGGATCTCACGGCTACACCGGGATTAAACGCTTGCTAGTTGGCAGCACTGCTCAACGAGTTGTGGAGCGGGCATCGTGTCCTGTACTTGTTGTAAAGAAGCGATTACGGACCAGAAATCAGAGGTAAAGCGATTTGTTCACGCACGAATTGTTCAACTGCCGGCAGCGCGGCGGCGACGGCGGGTGTGAGCTCCTGGCAGCATTCGAAGCAACCTCCGGCGACAGAGACGAGGAGCGCCGGGGGGCTGGCCTTGAATACGGCTTGCGCGTAAGCCAGCAGACCCATCGGCATCAAGTAGTGCCCGAACGTCGTTGAAGCGGTCGCGCCCGGTTCGACGCTTTCACATTTCCAGCTTCCGGGTTGGCCAACGTAAGATGAATCGATGAAAACAGCGAGTTTAACCTGGCTTATGAGCTCCGACAATTCCGGCGTCAGTTGGTGCACGGCGAGCACATGGATAGTTTCGTCCCGGTTCGCCTGCCGTAATCGGTCGGCGATCTCCCATCCTAGAGCGTCATCCCCTCGGAGTGGATTTCCGTAACCGATGACCAGTACACGTGTCACATTAGTTCCGGATGATACTGAGCAATCTGGAGGGGGTCCGGTCAATAGAAAGAGTAGGGCCCTTAGTCTTTGTGGTTACTTTCGAGGTGCTGACAGCCACATGGTTACACTTTGGCATGCAGGTTGAGCGCCTGGAACTCCCCTCCGGAGATATTGTCGTCAGGTAAAGTGAATAAGCCAGATGTTTCATTGCTACGTGTTTCACGATATCGATCTGGAGCTTTAGTTCCTGCAAAAAGCCAACGAGGGGGATTACTATCTCCGGTTTCACCTTGATGCCCTTTTTCTTGTGCATCTGTGTGTTTGTTTTGGGGTGGGTGGGTTTGGGTGGTGGTTGCTTTTTTTTGGTTCGCTTTTAGCTGGTACGCTTAGTGATCGGTGGATAAGTAGTTCAGTAGCCGTCTTGGTCCTTGAGGCTCTTAGCCCTTTTTTACCGGTTCCCCGGCTTCGTCTCGCGCGCTATCCCTTGGAGATATACCTTGTGCTGCCTCGACCTGCCTGTTGCCAGAGCCGGCGAAGCTTTCTTTTACATCCAAGCCCGTGCGTTTTGAGCTCGCTTTGATCAAGCGTTCGTTCTTCAGCCGTTCGTCCTTCAGATTGATCGGTTGTAGAGCCAGAGCTGGCGTGAGCCGGTGAGTCGCGCGTCGTCTTTCTTTAGCTTTCCTTCTGCTCCTTGCGCCGCCGCGATCGACCGCCTCGTTGAGCTTTTAGCGACGTGAACTTGTCGTGGACATGACCACGTGGGGCGCTTGCTGCGCAGTGGCCGCCGCAAGCCGGCCTCATATCCATGGCCGCCGCTTCGATGTTTTCACGCTGCGCCTGGGGCCGCTCTGCCATAGTGCGCCCCGCTTTGGGTGTCTTGCCGGGCCGACCTCTAAAACGCGGCTTTGGTCCATATCGCCCAACACCGAGACATAGTCCTGGCCTAAGCCGAACTTTTTTCGTCCAGACCGACCCGTCTGAGGCCTTCGAGTTGTCGTGCATCCAAGCCCCGTTGGACCGCTCGTTGCATATTCGATGTGCTGAACGCCATCCATATCCAACAAGTTACAGGCTTGGCTCAGACTGCGGCAGGCTTGCACACTTCGACGGCCAGGCGCTCTAAAAGCATCGTCCACTGACTATGTTTGTCGGCCCAAGGACCTTGACAAACTCGGTATGTCCATCGGGATACTTCAGGCGCGGACCTGCGCCACGATGATGGTCTCAAACTGCATGGTCGGTAAATGCCGCCATCGTCTCTGCTCATAGCCGTGGATATGGAGCCGTTGACCGCTCTGGGGATCGAGCCACATTTCAGCACTGCCGCAGTCTACCTTGACCTCCACCCTTTTGGCTGCCAAATCCATGTTCACCTCGACCACTTTCCAAGGTGTGACCAACTCAAGGGCTTGCTCGAAAATTTCGTATCCTTCATGGCTCAACATTTTTGCCATATCCGGGTCAAGAATCACACGTTTTCGTTTTGCGTACCCAGGCGGAGCGAGGAACGAGCGAAGGCCTGGCGAACGCAAAAGACGGCCACCTCTCCAGCGCGTAGCGAAGCCTGATCAAGAGAGAAACGGAATAAATGGCGGGGACCCACGAAGTGGGGTGGAGGCCGTTTATGCCGGCTTCGACCTTGAGCGGGCGTAGCGTAGCGCTATTGCGCGTGAACCTGGGCAACTACACTTCGCAAGGCCGATCAATTTCACACGGAAACTGCACAAGACCCTTTTTTGTACCTCCGACTCCGACCAAAGTCGACTGTCCCATTTGTCATCACTTGGTTCACTACGGCACGAAAAGAAAGGAAGGGAGAAGAAAGACGGTTTCCAGACGTGCGCGTCCCTTGTCGCATCCCTGCCGATCTTAATCTCGGATCGCGATAGTCGTATTAGAGCGGACGGTTCCAATACATGGAGCCGGCAACGAGGAATATGCCCCCTATTAAAATACTAGCCGTACTACCGAGTATCGAGTAAGCCGCTTCGAATGAGTGACCGCTGGCCTCACATGCTTTACGCTCGCTGATCAGTGATAGGAGTGCTAAAAGATAAAATCCGAGTGCCAGGATGGCCACGCAAACAATCGTGGTCGTTTTACAAAGGTGCTTGTACTGAGAAAGTCGGCGATTCATTTCCAGATAGTCCGTTCTATGTTCACTGGGTTTTAGCTGCCGAATTCCTCTTTGGATCCGGGACTTCTCGGCGGTTGATACCAATCATTGGCTTGCTCTTGCCGCGGAACCAAGTACTGGAGGTTCATCTTTGTGCGTTGGAGAGTTGCCTGCTGCCGGACATGCCGGCAGGTCATTCCGTGACTTAATGAAGCAGAAGCTAGAATCAAGAGAGCCGCTGATACTAACTTTTTGCGTGCGAGATGTGATTGCAATTGAAGTTTCATGTAATTTGCCTTTTCTGTTGCGCAATCAACGGTCGGCTAGAAGTCGTTCCAACCTCGGTTGATCTTTGCTGTACTTATACGTACCGGACGGGACAAAGAATTATTCCCGACCGCAAAAGGAGCGGAGCGGTTCGGCGAGCTGGATGGTTTGCCGCTGCCGGCAGAGTTGCTCGTCGAGCTCGTTTCCCGCCTGAGTATGTGCGCGGGTCAGTGACCAGTGGAAAGGACGCAGGGATAAGCGGTTTAGGCTCGAGTCGTCGCGCCGTTTATTTGAGGTGATCGCGCACGGCTTCTTCGCCAGGACAAAGGAAGAGTGGGATTAGCCAAAGGCTGGCTTTAGCGACCACTCAAAGTCGAATAATGTTCTCTCACCTGAGACAAGAGCCTGCGACGGCTGCAGTCAAAGAGGAAATAAAAAGATGAATAATCGGACAGTAACAATTTAACCAGTAAGAGGCGCGGCCTCTATAGCAATTTATGAACCTAAAGACCCCAACGGAAGATACCCTTGTCATTATCATGGGCGGCGGCGCCGGCACCCGACTGTTTCCCTTAACTAAAGAACGAGCTAAACCAGCGGTGCCGCTGGCCGGCAAATACCGCTTGGTAGACATCCCGATTAGCAATTGCCTCAATAACGGTTTTCGGCAGATCTACGTGCTGACACAATTTAACACCGAGTCGCTGCATCGTCACATCAACGCCAGCTACAAATTCGACAACTTTACAAACAGTTTCGTGGAAATATTGGCGGCCGAGCAAACGCCTGATGACGACCGCTGGTACCAGGGAACGGCCGACGCGGTGCGCCAAAATCTCCGCTACTTTCTGGCGCGCCCTTATGAGCATTACCTCATCTTAAGCGGCGATCAGCTATATCGCATGGATTACCGCGATCTGCTGCAAGAACACGTCAGGAGCGGCGCAGAGATAACCCTGGCCACTACGCCGGTCAATCGCGAGGCGGCTTTGAGTTACGGTATCATGCAGAGCGACGTCGAGCGGCGCATTTTCCGCTTTGAGGAAAAGCCCAAGGACCCGAAGCTGCTGGACGAACTGCGCATTCCACCCGATCTGCTGAATGGGTTGGGTCGTCCGGCCGATGCCGAACTTTACCAGGGCTCGATGGGTATCTACGTCTTCAACCGCCAGACTTTAATCGACGCGCTGGACAATAGCTACGACGACTTCGGCAAGCACATAATCCCAACCTCGCTGAAGAAGTACAAGGTCTTTGCCTATATCTTCCAGGGATACTGGGAAGACATTGGAACGGTTCGGGCCTTTTTCGAAGCGCACCTGGCCCTGACGGATGCGGTTCCAGCCTTCAACTTCTCTGACCACCTCAA
>CAVVII010000018.1:0-20872 GCA_963748055.1 uncultured Verrucomicrobiae bacterium
CAAACAGCGCTAACTCATTCATTCGATTGAAACCCATTTGTTATCCACAAATTCTGTGGATAACTTTTGTGGATGAATTGTTGCCAATGGCATTTTGTAAGCCACATTTTTCCTGCCTTGTTGTTAAAATGACCATTTTTTTACCACAATAAAAGAATAACTAATTCAATGATATGTAGTGAATTATCGATTTCTCATATAGCGTGGGAGCTACAGAACCGACGGAAAATCGTTACTTGCACTGTGACTGTGCATGACGGGAGCCAAAACAGTAGGAATACCTAGCTAACCCGGTATGGGTTGAACAACTGCATCACCATGGTGCGCAGTCAGGAAAGGCAGCCGGCCCAGTGGGACACGCGGCATTCAACAACCGGATGCCGGAATGGTTTTACGGCTGTCCCCTTAACGTTTTCTCCCTCAGAGCAGGCACTGTGCACGGTGCGCCGGTTACAACTGCTTCACCGCCTGGACGAGCTCGGCGGCCTTCGCCTGGCCGTCGCCGTACAGCATCCGCGTGTGATCCAGATAGAACAGCGCGTTCTCGATTCCTGAGAATCCCGCGCCCTGGCCGCGCTTGATCACGATGACGTTCTTCGCCTTGTCCGCGTTCAAGATCGGCATGCCGTAGATCGGGCTCGACTTGTCCGTGCGCGCGACCGGATTCACGACGTCGTTCGCGCCGATGATCAGCGCGACGTCCGCGGTCTCGAACTCGGAGTTGATCTCGTCCGCGTCGTAGATCAGGTCGTACGGCACGCCGGCCTCGGCGAGCAGCACGTTCATGTGGCCCGGCATCCGGCCCGCGACCGGATGGATCGCGAACTTCACGGCCACGCCGCGCGCGATCAGCGCCTGGCATAGCTCCCAGACCTTGTGCTGCGCCTGCGCGACGGCCATACCGTAGCCCGGCACGATGATCACCTTCTGCGAGAAGCCGAGCATCACGGCGACGTCGGCGGTGTCGATCGGCTTCATCGTGCCGGCCGGCCCGGACGCGGCCGCGCCGCCGGTGTCGCCGAAGCCGCTGAACAGCACGTTCGCGAGCGAGCGGTTCATCGCCCGCGCCATCAGCTGCGTGAGCAGCGTGCCCGCCGAGCCGACGACCGTGCCCGCGATGATCATCGCCGCGTTGTCGAGCACGAAGCCCTCGAACGCGACCGCGAGGCCGGTCAGCGCGTTGTAGAGCGAGATCACGACCGGCATGTCGGCGCCGCCGATCGGCAGAGTCATCGTGAAGCCGAGCACGAGCGCGAGCACGAACAGCATCGTCACGTGCGCAGCCATGTTCTCGCCGCGGTGCAACACGATCATCGCGCCGACGAGCACCGTGGCCACGAGGATCAACAGATTGACGTAGTTCTGGCCGCGAAACCGGAAGCTGCGCTTGATGAGCCCCTGGAGCTTGCCGAACGCGATCAGGCTGCCCGCGAACGACACCGCGCCGATGATGCCGCCGAGGACGCCGAGCACGAGCTGCGGCGATTCCGTGCGCCGCACCCGCGAACAGCTCCACTGCCGCGATCGCGCCGGCCGCGCCGCCGCCCATGCCGTTGTAGAGCGCGATCATCTGCGGCATGTCGGTCATCGCGACGCGCTTGCCCGAGATCCACGCGACGATGCCGCCGATCGCGATCGCGACCGTCATCAACACGTAGTTGTGCATCTCGGGCCAGAGGAAGGTGATCAGCGTCGCGACGAGCATGCCGACGCCGGCCCAAACGATGCCGCCGCGCGCGGTCACGGGCGAGCTCATGCGCTTCAGGCCGAAGATGAAGAGCGCCGCGGCGACGAAGTAACTCGCCTGGATCAGGCTCTGTGCTCCGATCGGCATCAATGCTTCGCCTTCGGCGAGGCCTTGCTGCTCTTGAACATCTCGAGCATCCGCTCGGTCACGACATAGCCGCCGACGGCGTTGCCGGCGGCGAGCACGACGCCGACGAACGCGATGCCGATCTCGAGCGGCGTCTGCGCGCGGCCCATCGCGACCATCGCGCCGACGAGCACGATGCCGTGCACGAAGTTCGAGCCCGACATCAACGGCGTGTGCAAGATCACCGGCACCCGCGAGATCACCTCGTAGCCCGTAAACGCCGCGAGCATGAAGATGTAGAGAGCGATGAAACCGTCGATCATGGTTTGCCTCGCGACCGAAGCTAGCGGGAAGCGGCGTTCACGCCGCGCCCCCGAGTAGCTTCGCGGTGCCCGGTGCTGTCGCCGTCGTGCGTGAGCACGGACTGCGCGAACACCTCGTCCTGCCAGTCGATCGCGAGCTCGCCGTTCTTGATCGCGGGCTGGATGAAGTTCAGCAAGTTGCGTGCGTACATCTGACTCGCGTGGCGCGCGAGCTCGACGGGAGATTGCGCGGCCCCAAGATCTTCACGCCGTTCGGCGTGACGACGGTCTCTCCGGCGACCGTGAGCTCGCAGTTGCCGCCGCTCTCGGCGGCGAGGTCGACGATCACCGCGCCTGCGGCCATCGCCGCGACGGCGGCCTTCGAGATGATTCGCGGCGCCGCGCGCCCCGGAATCGCGGCCGTCGTGATCACGGCGTCCGCTTTCGCGATGTGCTGATCGAGCACGGCCTGCTGCTTCGCTTTCTCCTCGGCCGTGAGCTCGCGCGCGTAACCGCCCGTGCCTTCCGCCGCGACGCCCGTGTCACGAATTTCGCGCCGAGCGATTGCACTGCTCCTTCGTCGCAGAGCGCACGTCGTACGCCTCGACGATCGCGCCGAGCCGCTTCACGGTCGCGATCGCCTGGAGACCCGCGACGCCCGCGCCGATCACGAGCACCTGAGCGGGCCGGATCGTGCCGGCGGCCGTCGTGAGCATCGGCAGGAACTTGTCGAGCGCGTTCGCGGCGAGCAGCGCGGCCTTGTAGCCCGCGACGGCGGCCTGCGACGACAGCGCGTCCATCGACTGCGCGCGCGAGATGCGTGGGATCAGCTCCATGGCGAAACTGGTGATGCGCCGGTCGCGCAGCAGCGCGGTGCGTTCCGGGTATTCATAGGGATGCAGGAAACCGATGACGATCGTTCCTCGTGCAGTCGGGCGATGGCCTCGGGCGTCAGCGGTTGCACCGTGAGCACGATGTCGGCCTCGGCGAAGAGCGTGCCGGCGTCGAAGACGATGCGGCCGAGGCGTATTCGCTGTTCAGGTAGAAGGCGCCCAGTCCCGCATCGGACTCCGGATCAGCACCTGTAGTCCTTGTTTGGCGAGCTGCTCGGCGACGCCGGGCACCAGGGCGACGCGCCGTTCTCCCGGAACGGTTTCTTTGGGTACGGCCACGCTTATCGGCATCGTGATCTCCGAGTGCACTTGTCGTGTGAGACTTGAGACCGCGGTAAATCGAGGCTGGACGCCTGTATGGTCCCGCGGCCTGCAGACCGGGCGCGGAACGCGTGTCACACCCCCGCCAGCGAACCGCGAATGTTAGCGGAATTTAATGGGCAGTGACAGTTTTGAATGATCGAATAGCGCCGATCGCAGGGCAGGGAGAGCGCAAAACCCTACTGGCTATGCTGGAAAAATGCATGCGGCCGGCAGGTCATCAGCGCAGACATCACCCACCAAAGGGCGCAAGTTCACCGCCTGTTCTTCATACGTGGCGGTGTCACCGATGGCCTTCGTAAGCGTTATATTCGGTTCTCGTCTCTCCGGGTTCTACTGATGCAGTAGAACATTGAGAGGCATCGCGATGAATACGAAATTGAGCGAGCTTCCACTCTACGAACGCATCACGCTCGTAGATGAATTGTGGGACACCATTGCCTCCGATCAGAAGGCACTACCACTTACCGACGAACAAAAAGCTGAGCACGACAGGCGTCTGTACGCCTACGAAGTCGATGGAAACCGTGATCGCTTGGCGACCGAATCTATCGAGGAAATTTGGCACAAGGTGTGACCATTGAAGTTCGACTCAGGCCGGAAGCAGCGGCATCAGGTTTTATACTGCCTGTTTACTTTCTGACGCCGTCACAGGCTCTGCAGACTCCGTCTGCTCAGACGGTAGTTCATTGCGCACATCTGAGCGAGTGAGGAGCTTGATTCGGCCATCGAGTTCCAACGTGGCTAGCTTGTCGCCTTTTGGGCTGATGATCACGGCAACGGGTTGCTGGAATAAAGGTTGACGCACGAAATTTAATTGCCAGCCGAATTTTTCGATCTTCTCTAGCGTACTCGTTTGTTTCTGGTTGAGTAGTTGATCAAGATTGCCGCGAATGAGCGTCGTACCTTTGCGTTTTTCTGTCCAAGAAGCTGTTTCTTGCGGCAGCTGTTCCTGTTGAGGCTCGGCGGAGCGAACGTCAAGCTCCACTTCCATATTAATGTGTCCATCCGAGTCTAGGATACCGATCAAGTCATATCTGGAGTTATAAACGACAAAGACAGGTTCCTGGAACAGGGGCCTGCGGACAAACCCCAGTGTCCAGCCGAAGTAATGGCTCTGGCGAAATGCGGCAAGCTGTTTGCTGTTAAGGAGCTTTTTTACATCATCAGGGATTGGTTGCTGCTTCGTGCGTCTATCTTTGGCCATTTCCGCTTACCTTAATGTTAATACCCATCTTGAGCAGGGCAGGAACTGATGGTTATCGATTTACTCACCGACCGACAGATTTATTTCGGCAGGGTTCAGAAATGATTCAATTCAAACAAGTATCTCTTCTGCGGTAGTTGGGAAAGCAGGGGGTTCACAGGACTTTCTGAGTAAAGATTTGAATTACACGGACCATCAATTATCTGGAACATCATCGGGGAGATGGCAATAGTGGGCTTCATGCTGGTGCGTGTCGCTGTTAAATAGCAGTCGATTCCAGGGTAATCGCCATTTATCCCTCCTATACTTCGGGGGAAGTAACTACCGCTTCCAGCATCGCGATGAGCCATGGCAAAACCGTTATCATTTCACCCGGGCTGACGCTCCCAGGTTCATGAACGACACCACCTCCGGCCTCCCGCTACTCGCCTACGACGGCGGGTGTGGCTTTTGTGCCTACTGGGTGCGCTACTGGCAGCGCCTCACCGGCGAACGCGTACGCTACACACCCTACCAGGAAATCGCCGCCGACCATCCCGGTGTGCCGGTGGAAGATTTTGCCCGCGCAATTCAGCTCTTCGAGCCGGAGGGGGCGCATTACAGCGGCGCCGAGGCGGCATTTCGGGTGCTGGCCCGGGCACCCGGCAGGGGCGCCGGCCTGTGGCTATATCGTCATCTACCGGGATTTGCGCTACTGGCGGAAGCCATCTATACCCTGGTCGCACATCACCGCGAGGCGGCTTACCGGTGGTCGCGGCTGTTGTGGGGACCGGAGCGCTACCCCACGACGTTTCACCTTGTGAGCGGGCTGTTCCTGCGCCTGCTGGGTCTGACATTCCTCGTGGCGTTCGTATCGATCGGCAACCAGATCACGGGGCTGATCGGCAACGACGGCATCCTGCCGCTGTCGGAGTACCTGGCCACGCTGACGACGGAGCACGGCCCGTGGCGCTACTGGTACGCACCCACGCTGTTCTGGATAAACAGCTCCGACACGGCGCTGTTGCTAGCTTGCCTTATCGGCGCCGCAGCGTCGGGCCTGGTCTTGCTGAACGTGCTGACGCGGTACATGCTGGTATTGGCGTTCGTGCTGCACCTGTCGTTGTGGGCCGCGATGCCCGTCTTCGGCCACATCCAGCCCGACGCGCTGATCCTCGAGGTGGGACTGTTCAGCGGTCTTCCTCACCGCGGGTTCGCGCATCCTCATCTGGCTGTTTCGCTGGCTGCTGTTCCGTTTCATGCTGTTTTCCGGACTGGTCAAGCTGCTCACGCACGATTCGAGCTGGGCGCAGCTCACGGCTCTCAATTTTCATTACGAAACGCAAACCCTGCCGACACCGCTGGCCTGGTATGCGCACCAGTTACCGGACTGGTTTCAGCAGCTTTCGGTATTGTCGACGTTCGGGATCGAACTGGTGCTGCCCTGGCTGATCTTCATGCCGCGGCGCCTGCGTTTCGTGGCCGGCTGGGGATTCCTCGTCCTGCAGTTCGCCATCACCCTGACCGGCAACTTCTACTTCCTGAACCTGCTCACGATGTTCCTGTGCCTGTTCGTGTTCGACGATCGGGCGCTTGCCAGCCTGCTGCCGGCTCAACTTGCTGCATGTGTACGTTACCGCCTGCCCGAAGCGGGCCGGCTGGCGACGACTGCGGCGGCCGCGCTGGCGAGCTTCGTGGTGGCGGTCAACCTGGCCGTGGTCTGGCAGCGCATTGAACAGCGGCCGCTACCCGAATCACTCGAAGCCCTCGTTGCGACGACATCGCGTTTCGGTGTCACCAACTTCTACGGGTTCTTCGGTGTGATGAATACCGTGCGGCGCGAACTCCTCGTGGAGGGTTCGCTGGACGGCGAGCACTGGCTATCCTATGAGTTTCGCTACAAGCCCGGCGACGTACACCGCTGCCCGCGCTGGAGCATTCCGTATCATCCGCGCCTCGACTGGACGATGTGGTTCGCCGCCGGCGAATCCTCCTACCGCAACCCCTGGTTTGGCGACCTGCTGTACCGGCTGCTGCAAGGCGCTCCCCCGGTGCTGGCGCTGCTCGCCGATAACCCTTTCCCCGGGCAGCCTCCCCGGTGGGTGCGTGGCACGCTCTATCACTACCGCTTCACCACCCCCGCGGAACGCGCCGCCACGGGTGACTGCTGGGTACGCGAGCGGCTGGGTCCCTATGTCCCGCCGCTGAGCCTGGAGAGTTGGGAGTCTCACTGAAGACTAGCAATAGTCTAAACTTGAATGGCGCTTACTTAAGAATGTAGCCTGGGTTGAGCGGCAGCGAAACCCGGGTTTCACTGCGTTCAGCCCAGGCTACCTCCTATCAATTGCGCTTAAGTAAGTGCTATTCGTCTAAACTTGAATCCAATGTCGCCTTCATGATGAGGTGAATGCAATGACTGTTACAAATAGCCTAGTCAGGGACGAATGTTCATGAAATTACCGATAGGATTTATCGGATAAACACACCGGTTTTATTTGCAAATGGAAACAGCTTTTCGTTTAACCAGTACCTCATTGCCGACGATGAACCCTTGTTATTTCATACCGGGCCCAGAAAGATGTTTCCTCTCGTACGTGAAGCGGTCGCGAGCATATTGCCTGTCGAACGGCTTCGTTATATTGGTTTTTCCCATGTGGAGGCGGACGAATGCGGCGCACTCAATGAATGGCTTGCTGTGGCGCCGCAATCCATTCCGCTCTGCGGCAGGATTGCAGCCATGGTATCCATTGAGGATCTTGCCGATCGGAATCCCGCGCACTCACGGACGGTGAGGTGCTTTCTCTGGGCAAAAATCGCGTGCGCTGGTTTGATGCCCCGCATCTGCCGCATGCATGGGACTGTGGATTTTTGATAGAGGAACGAACCCGGACCTTTCTCTGCGGCGACCTGTTCACACAAGGCGGCGCCGGTCTTCCGCCCATCACAGAATCCGACATTCTCGGACCCAGTGAAGCCTTCCGGCACAACATGGATTATTTCTCCTATACGAAAAACACTCGTGCGATGCTTGAACGATTAGCCTTCACCGAACCAACAACACTTGCCTGCATGCACGGCAGCGCATGGAGTGGCGATGGAGCAAAACTGCTGAGATCTCTCGCCGATTCGCTGTCTTCCTGAAGCGCCTTCAATTTATCGTATGAATGCCCAGCAAGCGCTTCAGCCGCCGTTCACACCAATTAGCACGCTGAAGTCGTGTACAAGAAAGACAACATCTGGGCGGGATCAGTGTGAGTAGACCGCCCGGTTCCTTGTACAATTCATGGCAGTGTCACGGCAAGCGGTCTCTCTCGCATGAACGGGGCACGGGCGCGGAGTGCATCTAAACATCAATCAGCCGGAGGGATCGCGAATGGATAGCAATGCTGCACCGGTCTCTGCCTGGGATCCGCTGCGCCGCCCGGTATTTCGCAGCCTGTGGATCGCCGCCCTAGTCTCCAATATCGGCAGTTGGATGCAGACCATGGCGGCCGGCTGGCTCATGACCGAGCTGACCCATTCGCCCGTTCAGGTGGCCCTGGTGCAGGCGGCCCAGTCGTTGCCCATGTTCCTTCTGGCGCTGCCGGCCGGTGCGCTCGCCGACATCATCGATCGCCGTCAGCAACTGATCGTGGCGCAGGTGTGGATGGTGGTGTTCGCCGGCTTGCTTGCCGCAAGCACCTTCGCGGGCCTCACCACGCCGTGGTGGCTGCTCGTCATGACGTTTCTCATCGGTTGCGGCGCGGCGGCCATGATCCCGGCGTGGTCGGCATCGGTGCAGGAGTGGGTGCCGCGCCCGGAACTGCAGCCGGCGATTGCCCTGTTCTCGCTATCCATCAACATCTCGCGCGCGGTGGGACCGGCCCTCGCCGGAGTGATTGTCGCCTCGGCCGGCACCGCCATGGTGTTCCTGCTCAACACGCTATCGTTCCTGGCGGTCATCGTCGCGCTGCTGCGCTGGAAGCGCTTGCCGACGGTCGTGGGGATGCCGGCGGAGCGGCTGTTCGGGGGATTGAAGAGCGGTTTCCGCTATGCTCGGCATGCGCCGCTCCTGCAACGGGTGTTGCTGCGGGCGCTCATCTTTTTCCCATTCGCCAGCGCGGTGTGGGCACTGCTACCGGTGCTGGTCAGCCATGAACTGCAGGGTGGGGCGAGTCTCTACGGCGTGCTCCTCGCTTGCATCGGCATCGGCGCGGTGACCGGCGCGCTGCTCATGCCGCGCATCCACGCCCGCCTTTCCAGGGATCGCCTGGTGGCCTACGCCACGATCGTATACGCCCTGGCTAACGGCCTGCTGGCGGCTGTCCCGAACGCCTGGATCGCGGGCCTTGCCATGCTGCTGGCGGGCGCGAGCTGGGTGGCGATACTCTCGTCCCTGCAGGTGGCGGCACAGCTGGCACTCCCGCCCTGGGTACGCGCGCGGGGCCTCGCCATGTACTGGGTGGTGCTGATGGGCGGCATGACCGCCGGCTCGGTGGGCTGGGGCCAGCTCGCCGAACGGCTCGGCATCCCGTGGGCTTTTGCCGCCGCGGCCGTGTGCCTGGTGGCCGGGATCGTCGGCAGCTACCGGCTGCACATCGGCGGCCACGACGCGGAGGACCTTACGCCCTCCGACCACTGGCCCATGCCGATGCCTGCAAGCAAACCGCAACTCGACGCCGGGCCGGTGCTGGTCACCGTGGAGTATCGAATACGGCCCGAAAATGTCGGACGCTTTCTCAAGGCGATGCGCTCGCTGCGGCGCGTCCGCTTGCGCGACGGCGCGGTGTACTGGCAGGTGTTCCGCGATATGGAGCAGCCCGACCGTTTCGTCGAACATTTCGTCACCGAATCCTGGGCCGAGCACCTGCGCCAGCACGGCCGGGTAACGGTGGCCGATCGCGACGTTCAGGAACGCATCCTGGCGTTGCACGCGGCGGACGAGCGCCCCAGGGTCATCCATTACATCGCCGGCTATGCGGCGCCGCAGACGATGGCGACGCCAGGCATGGATAGCGTTGTACAAAGATGAACGTGTTGCGGATTGGGAACTCGCGGTAGCAGGGGAGCTGCCATACAAGATTGAACCTTTGAGGTAAGAAACCATGAATCCCAGGGTAAAGACCGTCACAGCGGCGTCGGAGCACAAGCTCCACATCGAATTTACCGATGGTGAGCATGGCATCTACGAATGTTCCCCTCTCCTCGATTTTGGTGTGTTCAGGGAGCTGAAAGATCTGAATTACTTCAAGAAGGCAAAGGCGTGGGATGGCACCGTCGTGTGGCCCAACGAGCAAGACATTTGTCCGGATACCTTGTACCTGGATTCGATCAAAAGCGCCGGATCACACGCTCAGCGCGGACGCTAGTAAAGTCGCTCCAGCCGTAGAAAAGCAGAAAAGGGGATTTATTTTCCTGAAAAATAAATCTGTCTCAATTACTTCTAAGTCGCTGTTACGGATTCGATTAGGCTTGCCGCAAAGCTCAGCATTAACTTTGCAGAGAATATCTCACATGTCCGCAGAAATAGTCTCTCCGAATAACTGGATAACAAAAGCTGGAGCATACTTGTCAAGTGAAGATAAGCTGGTGCTCCCCATGAAGTTAACCCTTGTTCCGTTAAATAACGCAAGCAAATGTATCGAAGAGTTTGAAGACAACCTACAGTTGGATGTAAGAATTCGCTTAGTTCAAACGATTGGGCTTAATGTGCGCAATGCAGATAAAGCATATTTTAATGAATGGTCTAGCATTCTGATCGAGAAGAACATTCATAACGAAACAGCTGTACATTTATTTGGAGGTTGTAAAAATTGCTTTCAAAAGTCTCTATCTGCTAATGCTCTGAGGGAGCATGTTTCACCAAAATTGAAGCAACTTAGCGACGCCAATAACACAAAGATTGTCCACTCAATGGACACGGGCACAATATTGCAGGAAACGGACTTCCATGTGGCATTTGATTATTACAATTGCTTTATGGAGCTAAATTTAATGCACTTTCCAGAAGTAAAATCACTGCCAACTTTAAAGTGTAAGACATGTGAGAAGCTAACATGCGGGTTAATCTGATCAACAAGGCAGCGGTCCTATCGTCACCCTGCTTTGTTGGTCAGGCTAACGTCATGTACTTAAATGAGGTAACAAGTTATGAGTACAGCTAAAGAAGAGGTGCGGACGCTTCTGGATAAGCTCCCTGATGATTGTTCACTGGAGGATGTCCAGTATCATCTATACGTTGTGGAAAAGATCACAGAGGAATTGAGCGCGCCGAGAAGGAAGGTGTACATAGTCAGGAAGAGGTCAAAGGAAGTTCAATAAATGGACCTCGAAGTAAAGTGGTCGCCTGAGGCAACGGAAGATCTGTATTCCGTTTGCAGGGTGTATCGCCAGGGATTCAGAGTATTATGCACGGGCGGTTGTTACAGAAATATTGTCAGTATCGAGAAATATCCGCGAATTCCCTTTCATCGGACGCATTGTGCCGGAAATCGGGGATGATGATTATCAGGGAACGGTTTATTTACAGCTATCGTTTGGTGTATCGGATTGAGCCTGGGCGGATCCTGGTTGTGGCTGTTATACACGGCAAACGGCTGCTGGAAAACGTCTCAGAGCGATTTTGAGGGTGGCCCATAAAAAGCGTAAGCCGATGCTCTAAACGCGCGGCTTCGCTTATGCGAAATGAATGTCAACTTTAGCAGATTCCAGTTTTCGGCACCTGAACGCCATTGTCGCTGTCTGGCAGTATAAGGCCTTGGTGATGCCGGATCAGGCGCCCAGCCCCATGTTGATGTAGCCGGTGGGGCAGACTTCCGCGCAGATGTGGCAGCCGATGCAGCGGTCGTAGTCGGTGTACACGTAGCGGCCCATGGTGGACTGGTCCTTGGGGGTGCGCTTCACGGCATCCTGCGGACAGTAGATCACGCAGTTGTCGCACTCAAAGCGCATGCCGCAGCTCATGCAGCGTCCGGCCTCGGCCCGCGCCTCCTCTTCCGCCAGTCCGTCGAAGCGCTCCTCGAAATGCCCCAGCACCTCGTCGGCGCCCACCCGGTTTCCCTGCGCTTCTGCCGCGGTGAGAACATGAAGCTGGAGCGTATTCCTTCCGGTCCGCCCAAACAATATGCATCATAGGAGTTGGACTCCGATCCGATAATGTTCACAGATTTCTTTGTTCGATAATCACGGAAACGCCACATTTGAGTGCCTGCGCGTTAGAATTCCCTTCCGGGCTAAATCGCGCCGTCCTTCAGGGCGCTGAGCCGACAGGCGGGTTTTGCCGGCGCCGTGACTGAATTTGATGCGCGGAGGCCCACCTTTAATTCCGTCACGCATGGAGAGGCCCCGAGCCCCAAACGCTGATTACCGAAGTGCAAAAATTCCTGGCCTTGGCAGATTGGATCGAAAGCTGACCCTTGTGAGCGAGAAGGAAACGCGATTCGGCGAATGACAAAGCGGAAATTTTGGTTTCAGATTTCCCGCTATGAGGCCCCCTATCCTCCCCCTGAGAACGAAAACGGGATAGGCGTATTTCATAAGTGGTTCATTATAAGTCATTTAGCATTACGCTTCTTTCTCTGTTCCCCCTATTCCCCCTGTTATTTTCTAAAAAGAGAGAAAATGGATCCCGAAAAGGCGAGGGAGGGTCAAAAGGCAATCCACTATACGGATAGATAGGGCAGACCTCACTAAAATCGGGTCTGAGGGTGAAAATTAGTCGCAGATTTAATTCCTTTGGGACGGCTTCCTCAAGCCTGAATAGCACCCGGCTTCATTCACACCACTGGGGTCCTTCTTGGTGTTGGAGCCTGCGGAGGTGGAAGGCCCTGGCGGTTGCCCGGCATCTTGGGGCCAACAATCGCAATCGGTCTCCTCGCTCTCAGAGCTAACCCGTTGATTTCCAGGGAGGTTTTACCCAGAGTGCGGGAGACCGTCTGCGGTTGTTGTTGGTTGGTACCGACTCCGACTCCTCCAGCCTCGCCCGCGTGGCGGGCACCGCTTGAAGCTTTAACTCCCCCAGCAAGGGGACGCAGCGTTTCCTGGCAAAGCTCCACTGCGAAGATCGACTCGATTCTTGGCGCAGCCGTTTGCCAATCCCGTAGGTTCCCGCTCGGCTCAAATCCGGCCATCGTGCTCGCACGTAGGCCTCGATCTGCGGCGTTAACTTGCGCGCGGCTTGGTCCCCTCGGAGGCACATACCAGCACACCCTAACCCTAGGTGTCGATGGGTGCCCTTGGCAGCCAACGCCGCGGAGGTGGAAGGCTAGGCTCTGGAGATTGCCCCGGCATCTTGGGCCAGCAATCGCAATCGGTCTCCTCGCTCTCAGAGCTAACTCGTTGATTTCCAGGGAGGTTTTACCCAGAGTGCGGGAGACCGTCTGCGGTTGTTGTCGGTACCCCACCGGACTCCTCCGGCGTCGTCCGCGTGCTGGGCACCGCTTGAAGCTTTAATTTAACTCCCCCAGCAAGGGGGCGTAGCGTTTCCTGGCAAAGCTTCACTGCGAAGATCGACTCGATTTCTTGGCGCAGCCGTTTGCCAATCCCGTAGATTTCCGCTCAGCTCAAATCCGCCCATCGTGCTCGCACGTGGCTTCAATCTGCGGCGTCAACTTGCGCGCGGCTTTTGGCCCCCCGGAGGCACATACCAGCACACCCTAAGCGTCTATAAGCCTCCTTGGCAGCCATCAATTTTCGCGGAATTAAACCTGCGCTTCCCTGTCGCTCAAAAGGCGCTTTTTACTGAGTTCTGATAGGGGGCATAGGGGCGATAGGGGATAGGGAACCCGCAGCTGAGTCGTCGATCCCTTCAGGAGTAAACACCGCTTGCGCAACGAGTGCCCACGGTCATGCTCAGTGAAAATATCGCCTTCGAGCATTGGCGCGCCGAGCATTCGCCGGGCGACGCCACCCATCGCATTCATGCGATGCTGTCCGCTGCGGGCACAGTTACCCACAATCTCACAGTGAGGACCCTCAGCCCGATTTATTTACTTATTTTCGCTCGCGATTGTCGTTTGCGGTCCGCATCCAGAAAACGTCGATGATCGACTACACCTTCTTGCTCGTCCTTCGCGATGCGAAGCACGTTTTCCCATCTCTCCTTATATGCTGCATCAAAGTAGCGTACCATGTACGCGATCGTCTCCCCGATCGGTAATCGCTTGGGCATGCCGCGAATTTTGGCGATGTCCTCGGCATAGCGCAGGAGGACTTGATACTCATCCTCCCAGATACGGATCGTGACCGGAACCCCCTGTCGATCGTCATGTTTGACCCGGGCTTTTCTTTTTTTCGTTGATTGTTCCACGGTCGTCGTCGCACTGAGTGCGTCCGATAAAATAACGTAATTAAGTTGGGAGAAAACTTTTTTAAGGTTTGCGCCGCAAGTATCTGTCCCCAAATGCGTTGCTAACCTAAAAGCGCATTTTTCAAAAGACTTTTGGCAAATTTCGCCCGCTGATTTTTCGGTCCCCGTTGTAGTTCGGGGTACGCCGGTACTTACCAAAAACTATCCGTTCCGAAATATGCCAAAGCTTAAGCAAACCAACCCGCCGCATGGAAAGCCGAAGAATCGGACAGCCGCAGAAGCTGCCCGCCTCGGAATCTCTGAAGATAAATTAAGTGAACTGGTCAAAAAGGGAATCATCCCGGTTATCAAACTGGGGCACAGCACACACCTGTTCGACCCTGAAACCACAGACGCCGCGTTACTCCGACACCTCACCCGTAACCAGAAAGCCGGCGAAGCCGGGAAAAGCGAGTGAACGCCAACGACGCAGCCTACCGCCATAAGAACGTAGACCCGGACTTTAGTGACCGATTGAACGGCGCGCGCAAGCCCAAGGCAACTAAAGCAGAGCGTGCCGCGCGCGATGCCGAACGAGCGGCTGCTGCTGTCACGAAGCAGGCACTAGCCATGTCTCAGGCAGACGGCTTGACTCAGATGGGCCATGGCCGCCTGGGTAATTTGATACGCGCTGACGCCGGTATTGTAAACTGGGAGGCTTGCGTCGCTGCTGTTACCGACGAGGACGTTACGACTTGGGCGAAATGGCGTGGGCGCTCGGAGGATTCCATCCGACAATTCGTGGAGCGCAAATGCTACGGAAAGTATGACGGCGCTTTCGCTTTGCCGATCCGCGACAACGACTCCGGCAAAGTCATCGGCGTGCACTACCGACCCGACCTGAGGGATAAGGCTTGGCGGGTTTACCCGATCGGAACTCCACAAACTCCAATAATACATGGAAATCCGGCGGGAGCAGAGTTGGTCATCATTGCGGAGAGCCCCTTCGACATGGACCGGATGATTGATGAGCTTCAACTCTGGAATAGTACCGAACCCTGGGCGGCCATATGCACGAAGGGTGCCGGAAACGCTTGGGCTGTACCCGACATATTTCAACCCGAGGCCAATATCTTGGTTGCTGGGCAACGGGATGAGCCGGCTAAAAAATGGCTGTCGGATCTCGGCACTCACTTGATGCGACCCCTGTGCGTGCTGCAAATTCCGAACGACGCTGATCCGAAAATTAACGATATTGACGACTGGTTTCGTTACGGCGGAGCCGACCGAACCAAGCTGAAAGAGTTGCTGAAGGTGGCACTTGCCTATCCGCGCAAACCAATCCTAATCCTACCGAGCGCGGGCGTCCCCTTCATTTCATGCGCCGAGATCTTATTCAAGGGACTGGCGAAACAAAAGACCCACTTTGTCCGCAATGGGGAGCTTGTCACCCCAAGGGAAAGTAGCGACGGCCTTCACCTGCGTACCCTGCTTAAGACTGAATTTGCCACAGATATCGAAAGACCGTTCGACCTGCAGAAGTACGTCGAGACTGAAGAAGGTCCGAAATTGAAACCCAGTCGGTGTGGGGTAGAGAATGCGCAACTACTTCTGCACACCCGGGAAATGCAACAGTATTCGCTTCCGCTCCGGTCGGTCGCGGCCAGCCCGGTGCTCATCGCGCGTAACGGAAAACCAGTGGTGCTTCAGAAAGGCTATCACCCCGACGAGGAGGGCCTCTTCGTAGCGAAAAATCTGGACATCCCGGAGGTTGCTCTTTCGGAAGCGGTTGCGCTACTGACCAAGGGACTATTCGCCGATTACAAATGGGTCAGCGAATCGGATTTGTCCCGTGCCGTCGCGCAAGTAATAAGCCCGGCGCTGAAGCTGGGCAATTTTTTACCCGGGGCAGACTTCCCGATCGACCTCGGCCTAGCTGACCAATCTCAGGGAGGCAAAACACACCGCATGAAATTCACGGCTCGGATTTATGGCGAACACGCCTACACGGTGATCAATAAACGCGGCGGCGTTGGGTCGCTCGACGAAACGGTAGCCAGCGCCTTGTGCTCCGGCAAATTGTTCATTTCCATCGATAACGTCCGCGGGGAAATTGATTCTCAATTGCTAGAATCCACCTTGCGGGGCACCGGCGCAGTGCCGGTACGTTTGCCGTACCGCTCGGAAATCTTAGTGCGCACCGACCGAGTTATTGTTCAGCTCTCTAGTAACAGCGCGAACCTTACCAAGGACCTCGCGAACCGCTGTATTATCACCAACTCACGGAAGCAATCGGGCGACTACCGCCCGCAACTTCCTTGGGGTCAGGAATTCATCCGGTTGGTAGAGGGTAAGCAGGCAACTTATCTCGGGGCGGTGCACGCCGTGGTCCGGGAGTGGATCTTGCGTGGGAAACCACGCACCAACGAAACCCGTCACGACTTTCGCGATTGGGTTCAATCACTGGACTGGATCGTTCAAAACATTTTTCAGCTCCCCCCACTGATGAACGATCACTCCGAAACCCAGAGCAGGCTTAGCAATAAAGTCTTCAGTTGGTTCCGCGAAGTGGTACTGGCGATAGCGAGGGCAAACAAGAATCTGCCCGTGACAGTTCAAGCCACCGATATTCGTGACGTCTGTGACGCCTATTCGATTGTGATTCCAGGTTTACGGGGGGACGCCAACGACGAGGTAAGAAATCAGTTCCTTGGCCGTCTGCTTGCCCAGGTCTTTAAGGATTCCGAGACGGTGCCCGTCGAGGAGTTTAGCGCTACGCGCTTCCTGGAAAAAGGTCCACACAAAGACATCAAGAAGTACCGCATCGCCAAAACCGATCGCCCCGTAATCGAGGTGCAAACCGAAGTGACGTCGATGCCGAACGTGGAAACGACGGTAATCGGGGTCCCCCCGGCCGCGGAACCGAAATCCGAAATACCAGCGCCGCCGTACACCTACGTAACCGAAGAGGCTCAGCTCGCCGACGTAGTTCGCGACCTGGCGCAGCCGGGCGCGATCGCGCTGGATATCGAGACTTATTACCCTGACGCCCGGGTAACCAAGGAAGGTAAAAGAATGAAGGTGAGCGTGGAAACCGTCTGCGATCGCTATAAGAGCAAGATCCGACTGCTGCAACTCTATCGCGACGGTAGTGATCTGGTTTGGCTTATTGATATTCGCGCGCTAGAGAAAACCAACTCGATCGGCTCAACCTCGTTCCAAGCGATTCGCGATATCCTGGCCGAGCGAGAAATCGTCGGGCATAATGCCACCTGTTTCGATCTGGCTTGGTGCTGGGAGCACCTTCAAATTCGCGTCAAGAATGTGAAGGACACCATGACCGCCCACCGCCTTTTGCTTGGTGGTGTGAATTCCAGTGATGCACCCGCCGACCTTGGCTCGGTATTCGAGCTTATGCTCCAACTTGACCTGCCGAAAGATCAAGGATCGTCTGACTGGGGTACTGACCGGCTGACTACAGAACAATTAGTTTATGCCGCTCATGACGTCTTCCACCTGCACGAGGTCTTGAGAAAGCAAGAGGCTGAGCTGGTCAAGGACGATCTCTCTATCGCTTGGGAACTCGAGCAACGGCTCGCACCGATCGTGGTCGACATGACCAACCGTGGCATGGCCTTCGATATCGATTCTACCCCCAAGGTGAAATACGCAGTTGAGCAACGATTAGACGCCGCGAAGCAAAAGGCGTTAGTTTGGTTTGGCAAGCCGGATCTCAACCTCGACGCGCCAGGGCAACTCCTGAAAGCCTTCCAGGACAAGGGGATTACTCTCCCCAATACCAATGCGGACACGCTCGGGGCGCATGACTCCGAAGGAGCGGAGCTGGTGCTCGAGTACCGCAACATTCGCGACCACGAACTCAAGTTCTTGGAATCGGCGATCGAGGCGACCAGAAGCGACGGCCGTATACACGCCACCTTCAACCCGGTTGGGGCAAAGACCGGTCGTTTGTCGAGCAAGGACCCAAACCTGCAAAACATTCCCCGGCCAGATCCGAAAAAGCATCCAGAACGGTTTCCAATTCGGGAACTCTTCCGCGCCGCGCCCGGAAAGAAGCTGGTGATTGCCGACTTCTCGCAAATGGAGCTGGTTGCCGCTGCGGTAATCGCGCCGGAACCGATAATGCTGGACGCCTTCCGGAACAAGCAAGACCTTCACTGCCGTACCGCTTCGGTTCTCTTAGGACGACCGATCACTAAGGCAGATAAGGACGAACGGTCACTCGCGAAGGCGGTAAACTTCGGCCTGCTTTACGGTCAAAAAGGACCGGGGCTGAAGGAATATGCGAAGAATGCCTTCGACGTGGACATGACCGAGGACGAGGCCAACCAGTTTTACAATGAGTTTTTCCGCGAATATCAGGGGCTAGCCGCATGGCACGAGCAAGCGAAACGCGACGCCAATGATGAAAACGTCATCGAGGTGAGAACCTTGGTGTCGGTCGCCGTCAGTACATTGGTGACCAATGGTGGAACCGATTCACCGCGTTGCTCAATACCCCGATTCAGGGCTCTTGCGCTGAGGCGACGAAACTCGCTCTGTTCGAAATCGACCGTCAACTCCAAGGGCGAGCTGAGCTGGTGAACTGCGTGCACGATGAAATTATCGTCGAATGTGACGAGGCGCTCGCCCCGACGGTTAAAGAGGAGATCGAACGAATCATGATGGAGTGCTCAGGAGAAATCCTCAACGGCATTACCATTGAGGTAGAGGCGGACATTGCCGACACCTGGGCGGATAAAGGCGGAAAACCGTCGCTTATGCTCGCCTCCCTACCTCCGGCTCCGGCTACATATTCGATTGTTCCGACGCCGGAACCCATCGTAAAACCTGTGGTGAAACGAACTGCAAAAATCGCCAAGAAAGCGGTCGAGATTCTACCTGCCTCCTCGGCCGCTTACCCGCCTGAGATTCTCGCGCTTCAACCCACCGTCGGATTTGATAAACTATGGTACTGGGTAAAGGAGCGGCACGCCATCGACATCGCCCGCCGGGAAGGAAAACCGGCTCCGTGGACGCCGGATCCCATTCTCGCGACGTTCAGATTCACCGACGTTTTTCGCGAGTTGGATCGCGAGAGTCAAGCTTGCATCCACATAGCCAATTCCGGGCCCAGTCTTGTTAGTTTCGAGGAACAATTTCTGCGCTGCATTTTGTTCAGGACGTTCAACCTCGACTCGACCTGGCAGTTGCTAACTGTCGGACTCAACGAGGAACCGAGGCTGGGTAACTTTGACCTGAATCGTTATTGCTCGATCCTGTCTAACAGTGCCACGACGACCTACACGGCTGCCTACTACGGTGCATACCCACAGCGCGATTCGGAGTGGCAAGCGATCGGGTTAACCCGCGAGAAGTCCGCTGAAAAATACCACCTCCGCGTGGTGCAGATGATGATCGAGCAAGGAATACCCGCGAAAGCGCTTGCGATCGCTTCGCTCGACGAAATTGCCGCTCTCTTGCAATCGTTCCCGCGTCTGGGCAATTTTAAGAGCGGTCAATTCGCGCTTGACCTCAATTACGGTCGGCACCTTCGCCTCCCGATCGATTCTTTCGTTATCGCTGGGCCAGGCGCGCGGAGTGGAATCAACCGTTGTTTCACCGCTCACGGCAAGCGTTACAACGAGGTGATCCGCTTAGTTTGCCGACACCAAGACGATTGTAGCCTCGCCGCTGTCGGCTCGAAGGTCCCTCGATTGCAGGACCGGGCTCCGGCTCCGATGACGGTGCAGAATTGGTTCTGCGAAATCAGCAAGTATTTGCGGGGCTATAGCAAGAACAAGTACACGGTTGCGCCCGGGGCTATCAAACCTTTACCCGAACCGATCTTGCCTCCCTGGTGGTAGTACCGAAAATTGCCTGAAAGGAACCTCCACCCTTGTTCCGAAATTGCACCCTCCGGCGTGCGAATCGAAGATGAGATTTAGCCGAACATCAGCTGCGGTGCGCTGCAGCTCATGGCTCGATAACAAGAAAGGACCTAATTTATGAAAACTGATGGTTGGAGCACGGATCACGCTCGTTCGCTAACCAAAGACCAATGGACCGACGAACTCCGCACGCGTTTCATGGATGACATTTGCCGGGAAATTACTTCGTGAGCCGTTCGTGAACCGGTACGGTTGGCTCTTGAACAGCATTCGCTGGAGGCGCTTGGTGACAATGAGCATTCGAATTGGAAGATTTATAATGTATCGATCTCAGGAGAGATTAGTTCCTTTTTGTAACTCGTTGCTGAGATCCATCAGGGTAATACTACCAAGCTCAGCTATCGACAGCTTGGGCTCGTCACTACCTCAAGCGCTTCGGCCTGCTTCAGAATTCGGAACGTGGTTTGTGGGCATTTACCCCGACCGGCTAAAAGGTGACCACTGTCGATCCAGAGACGGTAAAACGGAAGTTTGTCGCCCTTGGCCGTGAAGAACACGGGTTTGTGTTTCTCTAGACATCTGTGGAAGCCCTAGCGCGAAGCAGCGAAGGCGTAACCATCCAGGCGACTTTCCATTTTTTGTCGTCGCGGCGTTCGACACAAACTACGCCGCCAAATCGAAACTCCACGATTTCATTTTCTTCACTGCCTGTGACGAGCAAGGCGACGAGTTTGCCGAGAAACGGGAGGTGGCCAACGATCATCAAGTCGCCGCCGGTTTGTTCGAGCGCTTCTTTCGTTGCGGCGACCTGGTCCTTCGGGCCAAGGCCTTCGCGCTGGACGAGACGATCCTGCGCCCAGACCGCCCCCGCGAGCAGTTCCCCGGTCTGCTGCGCGCGCGCTTTGTCACTATGCCAAATGGCATCGACCGCAAGCTTCAACGGACGCAAAAAATCGGCAACGTTCTGCACTTCGCCGATTCCTTTGTCAGTCAATTTCCGCTGCGGATCTTCTTCCTCGGATTTCGATTCTCCGTGCTGAACAAAATAGACACGCATGACCGCTGGGCTCCTTCCGCACTAACGTTTCTTTTACTTTTGCGTAATGTACGCCGGATGCAAGGCCGCCGGACACCCCACTCCACACGAGCATATCCACTCTGCGGGGAAACAGCTCAAAAGCGCATCTTCTAGCTCCTCGGA
>CAVVII010000019.1:0-16054 GCA_963748055.1 uncultured Verrucomicrobiae bacterium
GGGTCATTTGACGAGAGGGGAAATAAAGTACGCTTGGCTTGAACGCCCGCGCTGGATAATGCTGCCGACGCCCTTCTATGGCTGCGCAGCGGGCAGGAACGACATTTGCCTGCTTACCTTGCGACATGCCAAACGCAATTACTGGACTGATTGCGAATGACAGAAAACTCCGAGGGGTAGGATAGCCGATCATTCGTGAAACGCGCTGTAATCGAATTTTAGGGGATCGCTCTTGCCTTCAGTGATGTCGGGATCTCGCTCATCCTACTTTATTTCCCCTCTCGTCAAATGACCCCGATAAGCACTTCGCGTATTTGGATTGCGCACACGGGCTCCCAAGAGCTCAAGCAATGTCTCCGCGGTTTTGGCTCGGGCCGATTCGGAAATTCCCGCTAATGGATCAAAGGGAGCTAGTAGCACCTCTCCAGTCTCTGTCTGCGAATCCTCTTGCGCCATAGACGTTCGGGAAGGCTGTTGCGCGGCCTCCTCTCACCCGGCTCCCGCTACTCTTCTCCCCCAGAGTGGAGACTTCATTTTCGGCTTGGATTACTGTAAAAAGTGATGTTTTTACGTGATAAAGACTCGACGCAAGTTGTAAAGACAAACAATTTTCCCTCATCACATTTTATTCAAGGGCGCCCAGAGAGAGAGAGAGAGAGAAGCGTGTGAGCGCGTAAGCCAAGGCAATCAGCGAAGTCGTCAAGGATTTCGAACAATCTCTCGAAACCTATAGGCCCTCCACAAGACGGGTCTACGTGGCCGGCGCCAGGGCGGATCAGAGGCGCTAGCTTGGAGCTCTGGCAGAGTCACTCTACGAACGAAATATTGGCGTCAATCGGAAAATCCCACATCGACAAGAGGGCACGAATCTCGCCGTTCCTGGATTTTTTAGACGGGGGACGGTCTAAGGAATCGGTATCGGATGAAGAAATAGCGGCTCTGCAGAACTGGGTGATTCAAAGGATCGAAAAGCAAATGTCGCACTGTACTTAAATCGGGACTGGAAAGAACCTGGGGGTCTTGACCGAAATTCTGCCTTTATGATTCGCTGGCGCGCCTCAGACCAACCAGGAAGAAACATGCACTGGAACATCATAGTGGAGTGCGTCGGAGAAGATGGTAAACAATCCACGATTACGCTGGGCACCATCGAACGGCCCGCCGAGAGTACGACTGCGGAAAACCTTGGAGACTTTGCGCCTCCTCCGCTCACTCCTCCTGAGGTAATTACCGCGGGCCAATTGGTGCGGTTCCTGAAACAGGTGGGCACGTTTGATCCCAATGTCTTTAACGAATTCAGGGCGCAGGCCGGAACTCAGGTGCTCGACCTCCCTGCCAACGGAGCGCTCGGATTCAACATTCCTTCGTTGCTGTCGGTATTTGCCGGTACACCCTACTTGCACAGTGGCGCAGCACCGACGCTGGAGGAGGTATTGAAAAACGTGACGCATCGTTCCGCCGGAACTGGTGGGGTAGACACATTGACAGATCCCGCAGCCCGAGAAAACCTGGTCACCTTTCTGAAGTCGATCGACAGCAATACCAAAATTTTCCCCTCAGCGAGCCGATGAAGCATGACGCCGCGGTCTATTCGGCGCAGTTCAGCGCCGATGGGCGACGGGTGGTGACGGCCTCTGGGGATACCGGGAGAGCGGGAGATTCCGGGGGGTCACGCCGCTTTCTTGGCCTGCCTTTGAGGGCGGAAATCCGGATACCAGCGCCGGAAGGTATTCTCCCACTCTTCGTCGAGCACCCGAGTGCAAGCCTACAGTCTTGAACCTGATGACCCCCCGGAACCTCCCGCTCTCCAGAATTGCTGCGCCAGTGCATCCGATCCGAAGATCAAACTGCGCAGAATCTGGTTACTGCGCCTCATTCGTCCCCGAAAAGGCCTCACGAGCAACAACGAAGTGAGTCAACGCGCCGAAACGGCGTGGTCAAAACGGCAAAAGCACCAATCTCTGCCTCAAAACGTGCCGATCTTAACGGAGGTTTTCGGGCCGATGTGGTTAGCACGCGCACCAGTCTCCCTCTGCCCAGTACCGAAAGATCGCATCTGACTGCTCTTTGGGGTTGTACGCCCGAACCCCCGATGGGGCTGGAAGTTCGAACAGCGCGGTTGAAGCACTTACAACGATGGGCAAAGTTTCGTCATTATAGTATAATTACCATAACCATCATGGAAAAATACGTCAGTTACTTAAGAAACTGGGGGCGTGACAGTGCGTTTTTTTTGCCAGGAGCGGTGTTGTGGCGCGCTGCATTTATCTCGTGAACACCTCGCGCTACTTGCCGCAGCGGTTTTGGCTTGGAGCGGCTGCGCTTTGGCTGATGGCCGCGCTGCTGCGGTGGTGGGTGGCCCTGGCTTTCGAACCGTTGCCGGCCGATTACGTTGCAGAGACGAGTTACGCGGCCAAATTGTGGTCCCGTCAAACGGTTTTGTCTGCCGCGGAGGAATCTGAGAGCATAGTGCGCCGCCGGGATCAAACTCTGACCAGCCGCGACGGACACTCCATCATCCAAGGCGATGCACACTGGTTAACCCCGGCAGGCGTGGTGATCTTCGAAACGCTCAATCTCTATGGCGTTGATCGCTCCAACCGGCAAAATCTGGCCGGTTACGGCAACGAAGACCGGTCTGGCCAATACCTGTTTCCGCCGCATGTTGAGAAGAAACAATATGGTCTCTGGGATCCAGATTACGCCGGTCCGCGTGTCGTGACGTTTGATCATGTGGACAAATTCCGCGGAATCAAAGTTTATGTTTTTAACTCCCTAGCCGACGGCATCGACGAGACTGCCGGTTTCGAGTCGCTGCCGGATGTTCCGACGAAATATCACGCGCTCAGTTATGGAAAGGGCCGGTTCTGGATTGAGCCGGTTTCAGGCGTAGTTGTCGATTATGAGGACGCTGGCAGGAGCTATTTCATCGAGACCAAGACTGGGGCGCGCGTCGGCGAACCGATGGCTCGATGGAGCGCCCGCTACACGGCGGAAACGATCAAAGCGCAGCTCCAACTCGCAGCGGCGATGCGCGGGCGGATACGTATGCTGGAACTCTGGCTGCCGCTCACGTTCGCCGCGGCGGGACTTATCTGGATAGCTGCGGGATTTTACACCCTACGCAGAGGCGCACGATGAAGCTTCGCCTCACCTCACGGATCGTCCTGTTTTTCGTGCTCCTGGCTGCCGTGCTCCTGGCGACCGTCGGCGTGCTTTCGTATCGCAGCGGGAGCGAAAGCCTTAAGGCCGCCGCCATTTCGGAGATGCTCGCGACAGCGGTCGAGAAGGAGGCGGCGCTGAACGCTTGGATCGAGGAGCGTTTGAACGATATCGCGCAGATCGCCATAGATCCCGCTGCCGTGGAGGAGGTAACCAGCCTAGTCGCCGCTGCTCCCGGATCCGGACAGGCGCACTCCGCTCACGCAGCCCTTTTGCTAGAACTCGAGGCGCATGTGACCTCCTCTCGCAGCAGTTACATCGAGTTGTTTGTCATGGAGCCGGAAGGCGGAAAGGTGGTGGCCTCCTTCGACCAGCCCGGCCGAAGAGGGAAAATCAAAGCTCGGCCGCCCCTACTTTGAAAACGGCAAGACCGGACTTTACTTGCAGGCGCCATCTCACTCCGACGAATTTAACGCCCCGGCAATGACCGCCGCGGTTCCGTTGCGCGCGACCAATGGGCGGGCGGTGGCGGTGCTAGCCGCACGGTTGGATCTCGCTGTACTGAACACTATCGCACTACGCCGGACGGGGCTGAACCGTACGGAGGATTCGTTTCTGGTCAACGCCGAGCAATTTCTGGTCACTCAGCCGCGCTTCATCCGCGAACCCGCGATATTGCGTCGCAAGATCGACACCGAAGCGGTCCGCCTCTGTGTAGCGCGTAACAGCGGTGTTATACTGACACCAGATTATCGCGGGGTTCCGTCGATTGCCGTTTACCGCTGGAACGCTAAACAACAGCTCGGTCTGATTGTTGAAATCGACCAAGGCGAAGCACTCGCGCCTGCCTCCGCGTTCGGTTGGTCGCTGGTTCTGATCAGCTGTATTGCGCTGCTCGCCGCCGTGGGTCTCGCTTTTCTACTGGCGAAGACGATCACCCAGCCGCTGCAGGAGTTGCATGAGGGCGTGAGGCGTTTCGGCAAAGGAAACATCCAGGAGCCGTTGCTGGAATCCTCCGGCGACGAAGTCGGTTTGCTGGCGCACGAGTTTAACCAGATGTCAGCGCGCATCGTCGAGCGCAGCGCCGAACTCGCAAAAACCAACGAAGCCTTGCAGGTGGAAAACAGGGAGCGCAAACGGGCGGAGAAGAACGCGGTGGCTGCGGCCTTGGCCAAAAGCGAATTTCTGGCTAACATGAGTCACGAGATCCGCACGCCGATGAACGGCGTGATTGGCATGACCGGTTTGTTACTCGACGGCGACCTAAACCCGCAACAGCACGAGTTTGCCGAAACGATCCGTGCCAGTGCCGAAGCGCTCCTGACGATCATCAACGACATCCTGGATTTCTCGAAGATCGAGGCAGGCAAACTTCTGTTCGAAACGCTTGATTTTGACTTGGTCGAAACGGTCGAAAGCACCTTAGAGATGCTGGCCGATCGCGGCCTCGCTAAGGGTATTGAGCTGGCCGGCGCGATCGCACCGGACGTGCCATCCCGGTTGCGCGGGGATCCGGGACGGTTGCGGCAAATCCTGACGAACCTTATCGGTAACGCCTTGAAATTCACGAACACAGGGGAGGTGGTCGTTCGGGTTTCCAAAGGGAGTGAAACCGAGACGCACACAGTGGTTCGATTCGAGGTGCAAGACACCGGCATCGGCATTCCGCTCGAGGCCCAAGGGTACCTCTTTCAAGCTTTCAACCAGGCCGATGGTTCCACGACCCGCAAGTACGGCGGCACCGGCTTGGGCCTTGCCATCTCCAAGCAATTGGTGGCCCTCATGGAGGGTGAAATCGGGGTTGAAAGCGAACCGGGTAAGGGCGCCACGTTTTGGTTCACCGCCCAACTCGAAAAGCAGACCGGTGAAGCCGAAACGCGATACGCCTCAGCCCCTGAACCGTTTAACATGCGGGTGCTGGTGGTCGACGATAACCACACCAACCGTCAGATCCTGCGCAACCAGATTGCGGCGTGGAAGATGCAAGTGGGCAGCGTCGCCAGCGGTGACGAAGCCCTTGCGCGATTGCGAGCCGCCGTCGGTCAAGGCGAACCGTACGATGTAGCGCTCCTGGATGTGCAGATGCCCAAAATGGATGGCCTTACCTTAGCGGCGGCGATCAAATCCGACCCGGTCCTTGCCGGCACGCGGTTGATCGTGCTCACCTCCATGGGTCACGTCTTTAGTTCCGCCGAATTGAAGCGACTGGGGATCGAAGCCTACCTGGTTAAACCGGTCAAACAATCCCGTCTGTTTGATTGCCTCGTCAGTCAGGCGCGGAGCAGAGGGGCGACCGAAGGAGCCGCGGGCCTCCCAATTCCCATCACGGCTTCTTCCCCGAGCGGGTCCAAGATAGAACCCGAGTTCAAGAAGGGGCGCATCCTCCTGGCGGAAGATAATATCATCAACCAAAAAGTGGCGCTGGCTCAACTGCGTCGATTGCGTTACCGAGCCGATGCCGTGGCCAATGGGCGCGAGGTGCTGGAGGCCCTTCAAAGCATTCCGTACGACCTTATTCTCATGGACTGCCAGATGCCGGAGATGGACGGCTACGAGGCCGCCCAAGCCATTCGTCAACGGGAAAACCGGTCGGATTCACCGTGCCCGTGGAAGTCGCCGGTCCACATCATAGCACTGACGGCCCACGCCTTGCAGGGAGAACGCGAAAGGTGTCTCGCGACAGGGATGGATGACTACCTCAGCAAGCCGGTTCGGCCGGCTGAGCTTCAAGCCGCTTTGGAGCGTTGGCAGATCGCGGTGCAGTAAAAGTGGGACAGTCACGTCCCACCTTGAGGGCAGCGACCGGGTCGCTGACAAGGTCCAGACGGCGCCTAGGTTTTTACCATTATCGCTTTTTATGTGTGTGACCGCTACCGCGAGTCTCCCCCTTAGATCGGGTCCGATTAATGGGGTCGCATGTTTGCCTCGGCTTCCTGAAGTGCCGCCTGGGCAGAAGCTCTACCCTGTGTGGCGATTTGAAGGGCTCCACTCACGGAGCTAAAGAAACAGCCCATCTCAGGGATATTTGGCATGACCTGACCGTACTCTACCGCTGCGTTGAGCTGCCGCAAAAGCAGGTTGTCTTTAGCCAACTTCTCGTATATCGAGATTAGCGCTGGAATGCCGGTCGGCTTTGCATGAGACATAGCAGTAAGTCCCTCTTCGGTAAGCGCGTAACGCTCCATAAATTCCTTGATCAAATCTTGGTTTGGGCTTGAGCGATTGAGATAGGCAACGGTTACCCCGACAAAAGGACGACCCACGTTCTCATCCACGCCCGGGATTGGTGCCACCGCGAAGTCGATTCCATTCTTGATCAGGTTCGACCATGCCCACGGCCCGGAAACAATCATGGCCACTTTCCCTTGGCCCATTAGGTCCTCCACCGCACTGTATGAGACGCTCTTTGGCAAAACACCGGCATGGATCAAAGCGATAATCTTCGAGAGTCCCTCAACCGCTCCGCGATTTCCAACTCCCATATTCTTCAAATCGTAGTCTGAGCCATTCTTCGCGAAAACGTAGGCGCCAGCACTCGCCAGAATCCCCCATGAGTAATAGGAATTGTTGTAATCCCAGAGAATGGTGGTCACTCCGGGATGTTCCTTTTTGATTTTCTCGTTCAGCGATACGAGGTCGGAAAGCCGCGTAGGAGGAGAACCGTCGAGAAGTTTCTTGTTATAGATCAGAGTTACAGTTTCCAGAGCGATCGGATACCCCCAAATCCGCTCACTGTGGAGCACAGCTTGCCAGGCTTTGGGGAAAAATCTGTTTCCAAATTCTTCGGAGATTTGGACCGGGGCGATCAATCCGGCGTCTGCCCATTCGCCGACCTTATCGTGCGCCCAGATGACAATGTCGGGGCCCTTCGCCATTTGCGCAGCAATCGGGAAACTGTCTGTAATCTTCTCGGGGGCCTCGATCGTGACTTTGAGTCCAAAATCGTTTTCGAATTTCTTTGCCGCGATCGCCTTCAGAGCTTGGCCTCGGTCCGCGTCCATCCAGATTAAAAGCTCCCCATTGGTCCAGGCGAACAGGTCCACCGGGATCAGGAACAGAGCCAACAGAGCCAGCGGCAAGCCTGCCGGGTTTCGCAGTGCCGCCCAAGTGGAGTTCGTAGTCATGATCGGAGATGAGGGTCTTCATCCCGTTACAAAGGCAGCCCGGTTCCAGAGTTTCAGGAATTTTGTTCCTAAACATGCTTTTGCCCGTTACTGTTGGTGAAACACGGAATCCTTTGTGGAACGCGACCATGGTCCGCCGGCGGAGGGTGCGGCGAGCTTTCGCACCACGCGCTGGACGATCCTCATGAGGGCGGCGCAAAGTCAGGCGCAAGCGGGGCAGCCCGCTTTAGCCGAGTTGTGCCGGCTCTATTGGTATCCGCTCTACATTTTCGCTCCGCACCACGCGGGAAAAACGTCCACATTCGAAGCGCTAAAAGCTTTTCCTGGATCCTAACAACAGCATCGCTGCGCCCTCGTACGATGAGGTGGCGAATCGGCTTCAGGTCAGCACCGGCGCGGTCAAAACACTGATCCATCGGTTGCTGAAAGCGCTACACCGCGCTGTTGCGAGAAGGGGTCGGCCGCACGGGTGTCAGATCCAGCAGAGAATGACGAGGAGATCCATGCGCTTTGCGAAGCTCTGATCGCAACCGAATGGTGGTTAGGCCCATGAGCACAGCACGGCAACGCACCTGCTCGATCTGTGGCAATGAAGAGCGATGGAATTCTGTCCAGTGTGCATGCTTCGCGAGGCTCTCGCTGGCGGGGTTGAGTCCGGCGAGTCTTCTGCTTCCGAGGATACGGTCAGGTCGACAACACCGGAACAGGCGGTGCAACGATTTGAGCATTATGAGCTGGTGAAGGGCGCGGACGGGAGACCGGTCGAGCTGGGTCGCGGTGCGATGGGGTGACTTACAAAGCGTTCGACGTCGATCTGCACTGCCCGGTGACACTGAAAGTCATCAGCGAGCGATATCTCGCTGAGGAATCGGCGCGGCTTCGTTTTTTGCGCGAAGCCCGCGCGGCGGCGAGGCTTCGGCACCCAAACGTCGCTCGGTCTTTTACTAAGGGGTTTCCGTTGTTCATCGTCCCCTCACGGGCCTTCGTTGAGTTGCTCCAAAGTCAGGCCGGTGCCTCGTCAGCGAGGATGGCCAAACCGGCAGCGACCTGTGTCGCGATTTCGAGCGCCAACTTCATCTCCAACCGCTCGGATCGTTTAATGAGATTCTCGCCGAGAACCAGGATCTCGTGGCCCTCTCCGCATACCAGATCTCCCGAAACGTTCGGCGCCGGGAAGAGGCCATCAAATCAACACTTATTTCTGGTACGTTTTGAAGTTACTCGCCGAGAACGGTCGCTGCCCTTTTGCAGGTTGAGGTACTGGCTGCCGTTAAAGGCAGGTTTCAGCGAAAGCTTCCAGCTGACCGCTGTCGTCCGCCACATCCAACATACTGAATCGGTCTCGAATGAATCGGGCATAGCGTACCGCGTCGCGGTAAAATTCAGGTGGTAAGCCAAGGGCAGCGCCGGTTAGCGGACAACCCGTGATCTGCATGGCATCGTGCAATTTCTGGTAGGGCAGCATCACGGCGCGCAACCGCCCGGCGATTTCGGACCACTCTCTGTGAAGGCGCTGATTCAAGGCGTGCGCCTTGGCAGGATCGAGCGCCTTACGGCGGCTCTGCTCGATCATCTCGTCCGCCTGCGCCCCAAAGCGGGCGCGGATTTCAGCGGTCGGTATTTCCGTGGGCCGCAAGGTCGGCGGTTGATCTTTGCCAACGATTTGATTCTGCAGCCTGGACATCGTGAGGGTGGCGACCCCGACCTGCTCGCCGTGAGAAGTGGCGGGATGTGCCTTGCCCGCGAACATGTCGATGTAGTGGGAGATCATGTGCTCGGCCATGGAGCCCGAATGGGTTGTTCCCGTAAAGGAGGTGCCCAGACCCATGATCGCGGCGATGCGGGTGAGCATGGCCAAGGCCTCGAAATCGCCCGCCACCACCTTAGCGGCGTTGGCCAACATCGGTTCCTCGTCGTAAGCCAAGAGGGTGTAGGCGGTATCTTGGTAGTCGGTGCCGAAAAACAGGTGCGACATCAACCAATCGACTTGCGAAGTGGTTCGGCAGACGACGTCCGCAAAGGCCGCCGCGATGAGCCGGCGCGGGCATTTCGAGACGACGCTCAGATCGAAAAACACCCCTTTGGCAGAGTGACAGGTGATGGATTTTTTAAACCCTCCAACGGACACGGAAGCCGTGGGCGTCGTATAGGCGTTCATCGGCGAGGTTGGAAAGACCGAGTATTCGCGTTTGGCAAGGAACGTGGCGTATTTTGCGCTGTCGGTGATGGTGCCCGACCCAACGGCGATGACGACCTGGGCATGGCCGGCGCCGGCCATCAGCTCATCCAGGCCGTCAGGTGTGATGCGCGGCCGTTTCCACACGAATTCTTTCACGTTGCCGAGCGGTTGGAGCGCGCGAAAAACGCGTTCACCCAGCGCCGCTCGTGTCCACTGATCACTGACTACACAGAGCGACTTGCCCGCGTGGACCCGGTGAACGAGCTCTGCCTCCGAGCCATCCAAGGTGTCTGCGATGACAATGGACTCCACAGGGATGGTCTGCTTTACCCCCGTGTGCGGATCGTGCCATCGTCCCGCGACCAGCTCGCCAATGACACCCGAAAAATCGACTGGCTGCTTCATGGCTTGTTCTCTTTTGCGAATTCAACCAGCCGCCGGTTGATGCCCGCGCACGCGTCATACACTTTCTCGTAAATGTCCAGCAAGGCCGCGTAACGTTCGCTCGCCCCTGCGTGGGGATCGATAGTTTGCGTGTCATGGCCCGCCATTTGGGAAGCGGCTTCCGCGATGGACGAGAACCAGCCTGCGCCAAACGCGGCTGTCATGCCGGCGCCCAGCGCCGAGGCTTCGAGCGTATCGGTGATCAGGACCGGTTTATTGGAAGCGTCTGCCAGCATTTGCCTCCACAGCGGGCTGCCGGCGCCGCCTCCGATCGCCACGTAATAGTCAATGGTCTGCCCGCTGGCCTCTTCGAGCGCGCGGGTGCGCATCACCTGATCCAAGGTGATGCCCTCAAGAATGGCGCGGTAAAAGTGGGCCACCTTGTGGCTGGCGCTCTGGCCGAAAGTAACCCCGCGTGCGCTGACGTCCCAGTAGGGGTCCATGACGCCAGACCAATAGGGCTGGATTAGGAGGCCGTCGCACCCGATCGGGATTTCCTGCGCCGCCGCGTCCAGACGGCTAAACACCGTCGGATCTTTGCGGCCTTCCGGCACAAACTGATCGACAAACCAATTGACGAGAAACGACCCCGAACGCAATACGCTTTCGTAGATGTAACCCTCGCCTTGCGCGGCCAGCAGGGTACGCCAAGCCCGGCTGTAGCGGTAAGTCGGCGACCACACTCCCGAGACGACCGCGGTCCCTAGGTTCACGTAGGCCCGATTCGGGACGGTGCAGTTGGTCCCCAATCCAGCATAGTGACCGTCACCGCCCCCCGTGAATATCGGCAACCCTTCCACCAAGCCGGTCTCCGCCGCCGCCTGGCGCGTCACGGTCCCTAGAAGTTCGCCAGGAGGAAGCGGGTCAGGAAAACGGTCGGGAGACAATTCAAGCGCCTCCAGCAGGAGCGGGGACCACCGTTTCGCGACCAGGTCGTAAGTTCCAAACGCGTCGGCGCTCAACCGACCGGTTCGAAAAGGACCGCCCGCCAGTCGCTGCACGAGGTAGCACTGCACGTCGGCAAAACAAGCGGTGCGCGCGAAAGTCTCCGGTTCGTGCTGACGCATCCAGTCTAAACGGTAGATCGTTGGCGTGAGATCAGGGTAACGACCAGTGATGCGATGAATGGTTTCCACGCCGACCGCTTTTGAAAAGGACGCCACGTTGGACCGTGCCCGTTCATCCAGCCAAACGATCGCCGGGTAAATGGATTTTGCGCGTGGGTCGAGAAACGCCACCGTTTCGCGCTGGTGAACAATCGCCATCGCGTCGACCCGCGAGGCGTCGACCTGTTTCAGGCAGGACTCCAGCGCGGCGCAGCAGGACTGCCACCACTCTTCCGGATCCTGCACGAATTGATCCCTGGCCGGGTTGGACAACGAGATGGGAGCCGAACCTTTCGCTACCAGCCGGCCCGCGCGGTCCCACAGGATGGCCTTGGTGCTTTGCGTCGAGGAATCGAGCCCGATAACCAATCGATCTGCTTTGAATGCCATGGGAGGATCACTGCTTCTGCCGGAGGGCGTTGTCACCGCGTCGGCTGATCAACATGCAGGAAGCTTTGTTGGTTGAGCAAAACATTTTAATGGTCAGAACTGCGTTAGGACGAGCTTAGAAGAGGACGAGGGTGGGTAGGTTATTTCGGGGCGAGGATGCTTGTTATAAAGAGAATGCCACATGAACGACGCAAAATACGGCTTACGGAAGGAAATCATAGCCATGTGCTTTGAGATGGAGCGCAATAGAATTGCTTTCTGATGAACCATCGTTAGTCATAACAGGTCGAGTGATGTCCTCTCTACTGCTTGCGCCGTTGTCGCCAGGGTCGGGACGTACGACGATCGCTCCTCCAGGAGCTTTGTGACCTCTTACGGTTCGTCGTGTCTTTGCAGATGAGTTCGTTCATAAAATTATTTTCATGGTCGTGATCGCCGGTCTTCATCTATTTAGAAAGGCATTAGGAACGCCGAGTTGCAGACTTTCACCCGCAACGCAATCGGTTTGGCTCAGGTCGTAAACTTGTCGCGAGCCAGTGAATGCCTGAGCCTGGGAATTTCTTATTTCAATCGTTGATTGCTATGAGTAATCTAGCTTGACCAGAGGCGGTACAATTGAACACGAACTATCAGTCGCCAGCGGACGTCGCTAGCGGTTACGGAACTTTATCTCGGATGAGAAGACCGTACTCGCCGTAAAACAAGAGGAGGAGACCGGGAATTTTTGCGCATGGACACCGAGAGCGCGGAAGAGCGTTATCAGCTCGAGCCGGTCGACCATTTGACGGCTGAGACGATCTTCGATGCCCGGTGGGCAATGACGGTGCTCGGGGAGGCGATGAGCCGGCTACGATGGGCATACGCTGCCGGGGAAAAGACCGGTTGCGAAAGCAGTACACTAGAATTTTACGCGAGGAGGTTGGTCGAACGGTGTCAGATCCGGCAGAGATCGACGAGAGATCCATTCGCTTTGCGAAGCCCTGGTCGCATCCGAAGGACGGTTAAGTCCATGAAAATGGAGGACAGACGCACCTGTCCAGCCTGCGACAACGAGTTTTCTGGAGCAATGGAATTCTGTCCGGTATGCATGCTTCGCAAAGGACTTGCCGGTGGAGTTGAGTCCGGCGAGTCTTCGTCTGAGGATATATTCAAGCCGACAACAGAACAGGCGCGCGACGACTCGAGCACTATGAGTTGGTCACGGGCGAAGACGGGAACCCGGTCGAGTTGGGTCGCGGCGCGATGGGGGTGACTTACAAGGCGTTCGACGTCGATCTGCACTGCCCCGTGACCTGAAAGTCATCAGCGAGCGATATCTCGGTGACGAATCGGCGCGGCTTCGTTTTTTACGCGAAGCCCGCGCGGCGGCGAGGTTCGGCATTCGAACGTTGCCTCGGTGTTGCACCTAGGCAGAACTGGGAGCAGTTACTTCTACGCGATGGAGTTTGTAGAGGGGGAAACGCTCGAGAATCTCGTCAAACGCTCAGGCCAGCTGGAGGTAAGTTAGCGCTGGAAATCGCGACGCAGGTGGCCGCCGGTTTAGCTGCGGTCCACAAGCAGAAACTCGTTCACCGGGACATCAAACCGAGTAACATCATAGTGAGCTTGGAGGAGGGAGGCGCTGTGGCCGCAAAGATCATCGACCTCGGGCTGGCCAAGCCCGCACCCGACGCGCCTGCTGAAGTTGCGATTTCAACTCCCGGAGCTTTTGCTGGTACACCGGAGTTCGCTAGTCCGGAGCAGTTCGCCGGAGTTGGCGTGGACATCCGCTCGGACCTCTACTCGTTGGGCGTGGTGCTCTGGGAGATGGTGACCGGCCATGCGGTGTTCAGGGGCTCTCCTGCTGAGGTGATGTATCAGCATCAGCACACACCGTTACCGCTCGACCAGCTCGAAGCATGTTCCACAGCCGGTCGTTGTTCTCCTTGAAGTGCTCCTCGAGAAAGACCCCGCGCGGCGCTTTCAGAATCCGGCCGAACTTCTGAAGGCGATACCGACGATAACAGGTGCTATCGACGACGGCGTATAATCACTCGTCAGAAATTGCAGCAGATCCCCCCTGCCGATTCACGCGTCGGAACTCGCAGGCCGCCAGCAAGACTGGGACCGAAGAAGATTTCCGTAGCCAGATTGCCCGTTACAGGAAGCGATGTTTTTGGTCGGGAGGAGGATATCGCTTTTCTGGATGCGCATGGGCAAAGCAGAAGGTAAATGTCGTTACCATCGTTGCCTGGGCTGGGGTTGGAAAATCCACGCTAGTCAACCATTGGCTCCGACGAATGGCCGCTGAACATTATCGTTCTGCGGAACTGGTTTTTGGCTGGTCATTTTACAGACAGGGCACCGGCGGAGGCACTTCGTCCGCAGATGAATTTCTTGACGCCGCTCTCACTTGGTTTGGTGATCCCGATCCACACATCGGAACGGCGTGGGAAAAGGGCGAAAGATTGGCGAAGCTCATAGCACATCGGCGAAGCTTATTGATACTGGATGGCTTGGAGCCGCTCCAGAATCCTCCTGGCCCACAAGAAGGACGGCTACGGGAGCCTTCTCTTCAGGCGCTTCTCCGCGAGCTCGCTGCTTTCAATACGGGGCTTTCCGTGATTACCACGCGGATCCGGTTGCTGATATCGCAGATCACGAGCGCACCTCAGCCCTACGTCGTGACCTGGAACAACTATCCAGCGATGCTGGAGCGAGCTGCTCGAGCGCTGGGCGTCAAGGGATGGGTCGGAATTGCGAAGTGCCAGCGACGAGTTCAGTGGCCATTGTCTTGCGCTAACGCTACTGGGCAGCTATCTAACCGATGCTTATAATGGAGACATTCGTTGCGCAAAGAAGTGTCAGAACGTCTAGCTCACGACGTACGACAAGGAGCCCATGCCCGAAAAGTCATGGAATCTTACCAGACCTGGTTTGGCGAGGGTCCTGAGCTGTCGGTACTGCGCATGTTAGGTCTATTTGATCGACCGGCTGACGAAAAGGCGCTTGGAGCACTGCTGAAGCCGCCTGCAATCCCAGGCCTTACAGAGTCATTAACGGATTTAGCCCAACCGAGTGGCGAACGATTCTTGCCAGATTAAGAAGAGCAAGACTTCTTGCTGGCGAAGATCCGCAGAATCGTGGGTATCTGGATACGCATCCTCTCGTTCGTGAATACTTTGGCGAGCAGCTTCGGAGTCAACGAACCGAGGCTTGGAAGGAAAGCAATCGGCGCCTCTTTACTATTATCAAACGGTTGCACCGCCGCTGCCGGATAATTTCAGGGAGATGGAGCCACTTTTCTTAGCAGTAATCTGCGGCTGTAATGCCGGTTTATTTCACGAAGCACTGCATGAAGTTTACATTCCGCGGATTCAGCGAGGGAATGTCTCCTTTGCTGCGAACGTCCTCGGAGCAAGAGGAGCATTGCTCTCGGTTTTAGCTCATTTCTTCGAACACGGACGCTGGGGGTCACCGGTGAAACGGGCGTCGAGGGGCAAAGTCTCACTGCGGAAGATCAGCTCTACATTCTCATGCAGGCGGGGTTATATCTAACCACCACGCAAGGATGGCAACACCGGAGGCGCAAATTTGTTACGAGCGAGCGGAGCCCTTGTGCCATTCGCTTAATCGTCCGCTGCTCCTGTTTTCCGCACTGATAGGTCAGTGGCGTTATTCCCTCCTCACCGAAAAGCTGAGTGCAACGATGCGGATTGCCCAACGAGTGGACTCGCTGGCGCAGGGGCAGAACGACGCGGCGCTAATGATAGGCGCCTACCGGATTTTGGCAGTCACGCTCTATTTTCTGGGCGATTTTGAGGCCGCGCGACAATACGCGAAGCGTGGCGTTCAGATCTGGCGCGCGGGAGGCGTGCAATCTCCGGTTCGAAGAGGTCAATTCGCCCGTCGTCATTTGTCTGATCTTTGAGGCCATATCCGGGTGGCATTTCGGAGAAATCGCCTCTTGCCAAGCGACAATGGTGGAAGCGATCTCACTGGCGAAAGAGCTGAATGATAGACACGCATTAGCCGTGGCACTGTTTATGCCGGGATTCTCGGTCACTTTGAGCGTGATCCTGCCGAAGTGGAACGCTTGGCATCGGAATTAATTGAACTGTCAACGCGTCAGAATTTTGCTTTTTGGCGGGCTGCAGGAGAGGTTTTTCGCGGCTGGGCGCAAAGCACTTCCGGTAGCACCGCAGAAGGCATCGCGCGGATCGAGGAGGGAATAGCAGGACTGGCGGGCAACCGGATCGATGCTGATCGTGCCGTATTGGCTCGCACTCAAGGCGGAAGCTTTGCACTTCGCGGATCGTACCTCCGAAGCGCTTGAGGCAATAAAGGAGGCGGAAGAATTGGTCGCAAAATCGGAAGAGCGCTGGTGGTGTGCCGAACTGCACCGGCTCCGCGGTGTGTTTCTCACAGCTATGGGGGCTGACGAAACCCAAATTGAAGCTTCGTTCTGCGAAGCGATCAGCACCGCAAAGGAGCAGAAGTCGATTTCATTAGCGAAACGCGCGGAAGCAACCTACGCAGAATACCGCCGGCAAAAAGCGAGCGCGTCAGGAGGACGAGGATTCCGACTACCTCTTTGTTGACGCCAAAAGGGAAATTCCAAAAATCTCAAATAAAATTAGCCTTGTCTAATTATTACCCCACATAACCTT
>CAVVII010000020.1:0-12100 GCA_963748055.1 uncultured Verrucomicrobiae bacterium
CAAAGTATTCGTGAGCAGCACGACCCCCTTGACGGATCCTACATGGGCAACGGTGGCGCGTTCCGACGTGCAGTCTATCGGCAGCCTTTGGTATGAGCACGTCTACGATCCGAAGGTTCCGAGCATTCAAAGGCCAGGGCGCGCTCCCACTTCCGAATCCATCGGTGATTCCTGAGTTCTTCGGGGACACGATGCTTTGCAACGGCACCGTCTATCCGCTGCTCACGGTCGAGGCGAAGCGGTATCGCTTCTTCATCCTCAACGCCTGCAACGCACGATTCCTGAACATCAACACGTTCAAGGCGAATCCGCTAAACGCCGACGGGATCGATCTGAATAAGAAGACACTGTTCCCGATCAATTCGGTGGGACCGAACATCATCCAGATTGGAACCGAAGGCGGTTACCTCGCAAGAGGTGACACATATCTCGCCCAAGCCTTTCAATCCCGCCACACTCACAGGCAACCTGCTGCTCGCGCCGGCGGAACGTGCGGACGTCATCGTCGATTTCACCGGACTGGCTGGCCAGGAAATCATTCTCTATAATGATGCACCGGCGCCGTTCCCAGCGGGGCCTGCGACGAACGATTACTTCCTGGGCAATCCGAAGAACCCGATCCAGCCTTTGGCCGGCACCGGACCGGATACGCGCCAGATCCTGCGAATCAAAGTGGTACCAGCCGTCACCCCCGATCCGCAGCCAAGCCGGACCGATCCTCAATCCGCTCCTGCTGGATCCTGTGGCGATCGCGCCGATCACAACCACAGTCGCCCGATCCCGCCGCTCGTGCCCCGGCCGGTACCCCCGTCGGGACCTCACGCTCAACGAAGCGTTCGATTCTCACGGACGACTGATCCAGTTGCTCGGTACCACGACGCCTGCCGCCGTTGGCAAAGGCTTCGGATTGGCATATGAGGCGCCGACGACTGAGTTCGTCAAAGCAGGAAGCACGGAGGTCTGGCGGATCTTCAATAACACGGCGGACACACATCCGATCCACTTCCACCTGGTCAACGTTCAGGTGCTCTCACGTCAGCCCTTCAAGCTAGCAAGCGGCGTTGCCCGCTTCACGCCGACCGGAGTGGCATCGGTCCACAACCGAACGAACTCGGTTGGAAGGAAACCGTGCAAATGCATCCGGGCGAGGTCACCGCGGTGCTTATGAAGTTCGACCTCCCGGCGGTGCCGTTCGCAGTTCCGTCGAGCCCGAGGACCGGCGGCAACGAGTACGTCTGGCACTGCCACATCCTGGAACACGAGGAGCATGACATGATGCGGCCGCTGGTGGTCACGTAAGAGGATCTAAAAGTTCTTTCTGAACGTCTGCGACAGAATCGTTGTTGAAATCCTTCGATGGGAAGTGTCATGAAAATTCCTTTTTCACAAAGATAGTCCTCATGAGGAGCCTCAGCCGGTGACGGTCGGCGATACCCACGTCGCGCTCGCGGGCCAGGGACCGGCCATCATGACCGGCTCCGATCGTGCGCTCACTTTTGGGGCAGCACGACGGTGACCATCCCGCCGGGAGCGCCGATCCTCAGTGATCCTATCGAGCTTGCGGTGGCCCCGCTGGCAAGCGTCGCGATCAGTCTGTTCCTGCCCGAGGTGACGCCAGTGACCACCTGGCACAACGACGCGCGTCAGACGGCCTTCGTCGTGGCGGGCAACAAAGTCAGCGAGGCCGACTTCAAGCCGGACGTGTTGGTCACCGCGCGGGTGTTCGTTAGTTAGTTAGCCAGATCCTGGTCGAGGCACCCGCGAGCGCGCGAGCGGTCGTGACGTTCGGCGATTCAATCGCTGACGGGGACGGGTCGACCGTGGACGCCAATCACCGCTGGCCAGACTTCCTGGCCGCGCGGTTGGTCGAGGCCGGGGGCGCGCCGGTTGGCGTGCTGAACGCAGGAATCTCCGGGGCCCAGTTGCTAAACGACCGCATGGGCGCCAACGCGGCGCGCTTTGAGCGCGATGCCCTCAGTATCCCCGGCGTCGAGACCGTCGTGGTGATGATCGGCATCAACGACATCGGCTGGCCGGGCGGCGTGCTGGCCCCCACCGCCCGGCCGGTATATACAGACCATCCCGTACAGCGAATTCGAACAAATCCTGAACGAGGGAACTAACGCAGTCGTTTGCTGCAGCGCTCGACGGGAAAAATATCAAGTATTCCGGTGAGCCTGCACCTGGATCGACCTTCAGACTCAACCTGTTTTCCCTTGGTTTGTTGTGTTTGTTATACCGGTTTCATTAAACTCCTGTTCACCAGTTACGTGGCCGGGCGCCACCCGGCATCGGCCCAGAGTTCGCCACTCACGGCGGCGTTCGTTAGCATAAAGCAAATGGCATCCGCGATTTCCTCCGGCTTGATCAGCCGTTTCAACTGTGTTTGCGGAAGCACTTTGGTCCGGATGAAATCTTCCCCGAGCGCTCGCACCATCGGGGTGTCGGTAAATCCCGGATGGATCACGCTGCAGCGGACCCCGTAATACATCGACTCGGCCATGAGAGTGGAAGCAGCCCCTTCCAAGCCTGCTTTGGTCGAGGAGTAGGAGATTTGTCCGACATTGCCGGCTGAGGCAATCGAGCCCAGGAACACGACTGCTCCCTGCAATCCTTCCTCCGGCTGCCAGCGTTTGAGACCTTGGGATGCACGATGCTTTGCCACGGCCGCCACCAACTCCATCGCCCAGTAGATCGGGGCAATCATGTTGATTTCCACCACTTTCCGAAAATCCTCCATCGGGTAGATCACCACCCGGCCGGTCTGCTTATCGATTCGCACCGCCAGCGCGTCCTTGGTGATCGCCGCCGCCGGCACACAGATGCGCGGCACGCCTGCCTTTGTGGTGACGTCGGCGTAAACTTCTTGCCGGAAAGCCGTGTCAGTCGTGTCCCCACGGTAGGCTATCGCAACCTGACGACCCGCCTCGGTGTTAACTTCGCGGGCCACCTGCACAACCCGCTCACTGAAATCGACCAACGCGATGCCGGCTGCCCCGCGGCGTGCCATGTCCAGAGCCAGGGCATGTCCGATGCCGCCGGCGGCTCCGGTGATCACCGCGACCTTTCCTTCAATCGTGTGCATATTGACGTCGCCGCCGGACGGTGCCTCAACGGTGCCAACTTTGTATCTGTCGAGTCCCGGCTCCTCGATGTTCATTCCGTCGCGAGCCGTGCGTTTGAGGTCGAGCGCGCCGTTCAGCGTCCGCATGTATTCATCCCAGGTTTCGGCCAGCACTTTCAGCATTCCGCCCCGCATCTTGCGCATCTCGTCGAAGGGCGGGGAGCCGGGCGAAAACTGAGACCAGATGGTGGCCATGTTCGCGAAGGAGTCCGTCCAGAGCTTCTGGAAAGCGGCGACCTGCTCGAAGCCTTTGTTCATGTTATCGCTCATAGTGGGATTTTTCTAAAGTTGCTAAGTTTGGTTCCTGGAGCCTCGGGCGGCGCTTTGCCGAGCTCGGACTGCCGAGACATCGGCGGAAGCGCCGCAAAAGCTGCCGAGCGGCGTCTGACGCTGCCGGCGAGGTGGATTTCCTTGAGCATTGCTTTATCGCCAAGTGGGTTCTTATTGGCTCAAGTAACTACTTCACGGCCGGCCCGAAACGATCCACGAGTTCCTTCCACGAAGCTATGATCTTGACGTTGGTATTCAGGGCGCTGTGAACGTTGACCCGCAGGGCGGCCAGCGAGCTTTCGATCAGATCCTGCACGCGGCGCTGCGCATCGGTCACCGAGGTGGCCTGGTAAACGCCCAGCGTTTTCTCGAACAGATCAATCGTCTGATTGCTGGTGCGGTTGAACGTCTCGACAAACTCCTCCATACGCTTGCGAGCCTTCGGGAAAGCGTCCGCCGTCATCGCCTCGAGCTTCGCCTGGAACTCTTCGGGGGAGCCTAGCTTGGTGAGCAGGTCTTTCCAGAGGTTCACTGATTCCTCCTGCAGCTGAATACCCGATTTCAGGGCCTTCTCATAACTGCGCATGGCCTCGTGAAAGACCTCGTCAATGGTTTCCGACGCTTCCGCGGTTGCCTTTTTGGTATCTGTAGCACTCATGTTTCTTCCTTGTCAGGGCTCGGGGTGATTCCTGAGCTTCCTGCATGGAACATCGCACGGGTTTCCGAAACGCGTCAACCAGTTTTTGCATCCGCACAATTTTCAGGATCGTGCCCGCCAAATGAGCCGCGAGCGTTCGCGTGGGCAGCCCGGAACGATAGAAATCGGGTCGGTCGAGCCACGGGAATTGAATGCTCCAGGTGCGCACGACGGCTTCGCTGGCGAACACTCCGGAGGCATACGCGAGAGTTTCCCGCCAGGCATTGAAATCGGGGTCAAGCTGGCGCGTAATTCCGTCCAGCGTCAGGAAGGATTTGCGCAGGAGGAGAAGGTTGAGCGGCACTGGATGGCCCTGCAGAGCCAGTTGCTGCACGATCTCAAACGCGGCGTGCAATGGATCGCCAGTGCCCTGAGGCAGCGGAATCCGGATGGACTTCCGATTACTCTCGAGTAGCCGCGTCAGGAGGTCTGGCGATGGCTCGTCGCCGGTGACGCAGTAAAGACAGAGTGCCTTGAGCGCGTGGGCAGCGGTGCGGAGAGCCAGCCCGCTTGGCTCCAGTCCAGAAGCACGAGCGTGAGCGGGGCATGTTTGTGCGTTTGCACAATAAGATGTATATTGTATATATGGAGACGAACGTCATTCAAAAATTGCAACAAGACGAAGAAACAGCCCTAGACGCACTTGGCGAGCTTGCGCAAAAAGACAGCACTGAAGCTACCATCGCGGAATACGCCATGATAAATAATTCCGTATTGTATAAGGAATTCTTAGAGGATGTTTGAAAAGTCCTGGCAGATCAAGACTCACGGTACGCGGACGAGGGTTCGCCCCAGCTGTTTGGAAGCTGGAATGGGAAACATAGTCGGTGAAATATGACAGAATCGGGACTTTTCAAACACCCTCTTAGACCAAGCCCAGTCATCTACGCCGAGGACGCGGATCGGGTGGGGCAACGCAGACGGACGTGCCGCTTTCTTGACTCGGCGGATCAGCGTGTCCGCGCTGAGCGGCATCCCGAGTCTGCTCATCAAACGCTGGCCGGGACGTCCTCCCAGGGCACGTCCCACCATAACGATGATCTCGCCGGATCGCTTGGTCTGTCGCGCGTGGGGAGCACAAACCTCGGAGAGATGTTGGGTAAAAATTTGCCGCCGGCAACCAGCATTACGGCAACGCCAGCGACCGACATGCAGTCTGAGGATTACCGGAGTGCCTTGGACAGGAAGGTCTTTTAGAGAACGCCAATAGCGGCTATGGCGCGAGCGTGAAATGGATTGGCAACCAGGACAAACAGCAGAGTCCTGACCGTCAGCCTCCATGATCCAACCCTGGTCTGTCTTGAACACGCGGCGAAGCGTTACCTTGCTCAGATCGGGGAAGAGGTTTGCGTGAAATAACTGATTCCTCATCGATTCCCGCAAGAGTACCGCAAGCACCGAGACTGCACCAAAATTGCGTCAGAACCGATTTAACTGCAATCGACATTGGCGTCACAAAGAGGTAGACGGAATCCACGTCCTCCTGACGCGCTCGCTTTTTGCCTGCGATATTCTGCGTAGGTTGCTTCGGCGCGTTTCCCTAGTGAAATCGACTTCTGCTCCCGTGCGGTTCTGATGGCTGCGCAAAATGAAGCCTCAATTTGGCTCTCCTCGGCACCAATAGCTGTGAGAAACACACCACGAAGCCGGTGCAGTTCGGCACGCCACCAGCGCTCTTCAGGTTTTTCGACGACTGCTTCCGCCTCGCTTATCGCCTCAAGAGCTTCGGAGGTACGATCCGCAAGGTGCAAGGCTTCAGCCTTTAGTGCAAGACAATATGGCACGCAGTATCGCACCGGTCGCCCGCTAGTCTCGTATTCCATCCTCGATCCACGCGAGGCCTTCCGCTGTATCACCGAAAGCGCTGCGCGCCCAACCGCGAAAAACCTCTCCTCCAGCCAGACAATGCGCAAAATTCTGACGCGTTGAGAGTTCAATCAAATCCGATGCCAGGCGTTCCACTTCAGCGGGATCACCCTCAAGTTGGCCAGAACCCCGGCATAACACAGGGCCACGGCTAATGCGGGCATATCATTCAGCTCCTTCGCTAGCGAGATCGCTTCCGCCATGGTCGCGTGGCAAGAGGCGATCTCTCCAAAATGCCACTCGGAAGCGGCCTCAAAGCACAAACAAGAGACAGCGGGCGCATCAATCTCTTCAACCGGAGAGTGCACGCCTCCCGAACGCCAAATCTCGAATACCACGCATCGCGTTTTGGCGCGCGGCCTCAAAATCACCCAAATAGTACAGTGTGACGGCCAAAGCGCGGTGGGCCCCAATCATTAATGCAGAGTCATGCTGGCTCCTGCGCCAGTGTGTAAACTTGTTCGGCGATCTGCATCGTTGCGCTCAGCTTGCCGGTGACGAGGGAATAGCGCCACAGACCTATAAGTGCGGAAAACAAGACCAGCGGTTGATTAAGCGAAAGACACAAAGACTCGGCGCGTCGTAACAAAACGCGCCTCCGGTGCTGCAAATCCTCGCGTGGCCGTCAGATATAGTCCCGCCTGCATGAGAATGAAAAGCTGATCGTCCGCAGTGAGCCCCTTTCCCTCAACGCCCATTTGCACGGCGAACCCCAGCGCCATGATCGAAAAAATGGATCAAGACGGAGAGCAATGCTCCTCTGGCGCCGAGAACCTTAGCAGCAAAGAAGGCATCTCCCCGCTGAATGCGCGGAATGTAAACTTTTTGCAGCGCGTCACGAAATAGACCGGCGTTGCAGCCGCAAATGACGGCCAAGAAAAGCGGCTCCATCTCCCTGAAAGCTTTCTGGCAGCTGCGGGCGCGAGCGCTCGATAATATTTATAGAGCCGCCGGTTGGATTCCTTCCAAGCCTCGGTTCGTTGGCTCCGCAGCTGTTCGCCAAAGTATTCACGAACGAGAGGATGCGTATCCAGATGCCCAGGATTGTGCGGGTCTTCGCCCGCCAAGAGTCTTGCCCTTCTTAACCTGGCAAAAATCGTTCGCCACTCGGTCGGGCTCAAATCCGTTAATGACTCTGTAAAGGCCAGGGATGGCAGGCGGATTCAACAGCGCGCCAAGCGCCTTTTCGTCAGCGGGACGATCAAACAGACCTAACAGGCGGAGAACTGAAACTCAGGACCTTCGCCAAGCCAGCTCTGGTAAGATTCCATGACTTTTCGGGCATGGACGCCCTGGCGTACGTCGTGAACAAGACCCTCTGAGACTTCTTCGCGATAACGAATGTCGCCATTGTACGCATCGCTCAGATAGCTACCTAAAAGCGTGAGGGCAAGACAATGGCCCCGAACTCGTCGCTGGCATTTCGCAGCTCCGCTTCATGCCCTTTAACGCCCAGCGCTCGAAGCAGCTTCGCACCGGCATCGCTGGAGAGTTGTTCCAGCTCACGGCGCAGGGCTGAGGCGCGGTCGTGATCTGCGATATCCGCCACCGCCAGGCGCGTGGTAATCACGCAAAGCCCTGTATTGAAGGCGGCAAGCTCGCGCAGAAGCGCCTGGAGCGAAGGATCGCGAAGCCGGCCTTCTTGGGGGCCAGGCGGATTTTGCAGCGGCTCCAGGCCGTCCAGAACCAATAAGGTCCGACGATGCGCGACGAGCTTCGCCAATCTTTCGCCCTTCTCCCACGCCGTTCCGATCCGTGGATCTGGATCTCCAAACCAATTGAGAGCCGCGTCAAGAAATTCATCTGCGGACGAAGATGCCCCCAGTGGTGCCCTGTCTGTAGAAGGACCAGCCAAAAACGAGCTCAGCAGAACGGTAATGGTCAGCAGCCATCCGTCGGAGCCAATGGTTAACGAGAGTGGACTTCCCGACCCCGGCCCAGGCAACGATGGTAACGACGTTGACATCCTTGTTTGCCCATGCATCATCCAGAAAAGCGATATCCTCCTCTCGACCAAAAACATCGCTTCCTGTAACGGGCAATCTGGCTACGGAAATCTTCTTGGGTGCAAGTCTTCCTGGCGGCTTGCGAGTTCCGACGCGCGAAACGGTAGAGGGCGTCTTCTGCAGGCCCTGACGAGTGATTCTACGCCGTGCGTCGATTGCGGCTGTTATCGTCGGTATCGCCTTCAGCAGCTCGTTCGGAGTCTGGAAACGCTGTGCCGGATCCTTCTGAAGGAGTTTCTCAAGGAGAACTACGACCGGCTGTGGAACATCTTTGAGTCGTTCACGCGGTAAGGGCGCGTGTTGATGCTGAAACATCACCTCAGCGGAAGGACCTCGGAATGGTGTTTGGCCAGTGACCATCACCCAGAGCGTTACGCCAAGCGAGTACAGATCCGAACGGATGTCCACGCCAACGCCCCCAAATTGCTCGGGACTCGCAAACTCGGGTGTCCCGACAAATGCCCCGGGCGATGAAATCCCCGCTTCAGAAGCCGATTCGTCTAGCGTCTTCGCCAAGCCGAGGTCGATGATCTTCGCCGTTACACCTTGTTCCTCCTTCAACCTCACCATGATGTTTGTTGGCTTGATATCTCGGTGGACAAGGTTCTGTTCGTGAACTGCGGTCAATCCGGTAGCCACTTGCGTTGTAATTTCCAGCGCCAGTTTTACGTCCAGCCGACCTGAGCGTTTGATGAGTTTTTCGAGCGTTTCTCCCTCTACGAACTCCATCGCGTAGAAGTAATTCCGACCGGTTCTGCCTAGGTGGAGCACCGAGGCAACGTTTGAATGCCGAAGCTTCGCCGCTGCGCGGGCTTCGCGTAGAAAACGAAGCCGCGCCGATTCATCCCCGAGGTATTTTTCGTTGATGACCTTCAGTGTTACCGCGCAGTGCAGATCGAGGTCGAACGCCTTGTAAGTGACACCCATCGCGCCGCGACCCAGTTCGACCGGTTTCCCGTCTTCGCCCGTCACCAGTTCATAGTGCTCGAATCGTTGCGTTGCCTGTTCTGGTGTCGGTTTGACCCCTTCTTCGGAAGCGGAAGACTCGCCGGACTCAACCCCATCGGCAAGACCCTTGCGCAGCATGCACACCGGGCAGAATTCCATCGCTCCAGAAAGCTCGTTGCCGCAACTCGGGCAGGTGCGTTGAGGCTCCGTTATCATGGCTCTAGCCGCCCTTCAGCCGCAACCCGAACCGAAAGCACCACACGCCCGGGCAGTGGTGCCAAATCGGCCAGCACGGGTCCCTGGCAAACTGTCTTCCTTGTTCCACGAGCAATTGCGTCCTCTTCTAGAGTAGCGCCTTAAATCAAGTTTCGGAACAAAATTCCAAGCGTTGGTGTCCTGCGGCGTCCCGTGTCGACGGATCCAGCCGCTGAGGTCCTTTACGTTCCATTGCCTTTCGGCCAGTTGGTAGTAATTCCACCACCCTTTGATGTGGTGGGCAGAAAGATTCGGGATAAGGCGATACTCAAGCTGATAGGCAAATATCTGCGGGCCCCTGATAACGACTTTCGGCGATGGGCACGGTTGCCTCGCCTGCTCCACCCCATAATGCCTCCTCCAGCTTGTGAAGAAGCTCATCGAACTTAGCGCAACGGGAGTTTTATTCCCGACTGGACAGCTTGGCCGTATGAACAATGGCATAGAAGCGTTTCGGTCCCAACTTCAGAAGGAACTCGGGCTCTCAATCGGTCCGAAAGATCCGCTCCTGGCGCTGTGGGTATCGCAAAAGGTGCTCCTTGAACAAAATGCTGCCCAACAACAAAAATTGCTGAGCGAGTTCCAAGCTGCACTTGGCAAAAGTCAAACCGCCTGGTCCGAGCAGGCGAAAGCGCTCGCACAGCAGAGCTTAAACGCCGGGCTACAGGCAGCTCAAAATGGCACCGCGTTACTGCTCGAGGAAGCGGCCCGCATGAACGCAGCGGCGGTCCGCCAAGCGTTTGAAGAAGGTGTTGCACGGATGGAGCAAGCGTTGGCAGCCGGTCGCCGGAGCGCTTGGCTGAGTCTGGCGGCCTCGATCGCGGCCTTCACGGCGGCCGCTTGTGCTGTTTTCATCCACGTGATTCACTGACTTAAACCGCATTTTACAATCTCGGATGCGATGACGCCCGATGAGACCAACGCCGAGATCGCCGCGCACCGGCACGAAAAGGAATCCGCTGGCCGCGAAGCCAAGTGATCCGGGTGGTTATCGCCACACGTGCTGACTGAGAAGCCTTGCTCGTCTTCCATGAAGACCCCTGAACGCACCACCGCCGAGGTCTTTCCCCGGTACCTCGGCGGCGAGGTGCTCGCGGACAGCGCAACGCTAAAATGGCCGGGGCTTTTCGCGCGGCGCTACCGCTTTCCTCGCGTGGTGGATGGGTTTCTCGTGCCGGCTACGGCGGAGCCACTGATCACGTGCCACTTAAACGGCTCCGCCGAGTTTCAAGAACGTGACGTCGGCGGCGCATGGGTGCCTCGACGAGTCCGGCGCGGAGACATCTTCGTGACGGGCTCAAAGACCCCTTACGAGCTGCGCTGGCGCTCCCCTTTGGGAGCGGAAATAGACGTGATTCACATCCATCTTGGCGTGGACCAGTGCCTCGCAGCGTTTGAGATGATCTACCAAGACAAGGCTGGCGCTGTTGAGGTGACTGACTTCTTCGGCCGGGATGAAACGCTTGCGCATCTGAGTTTTGCCTGCGCCGAGATGCTGTCTGTCCGAACTGCGGGCGATGGGAAACGTATCGCTGCTTTCGCACACCTTCTGGCGATCTACATCGCTGAGAAATACACGAACGTTGCATCGCAGAGGCCTGACTACCGCGGCGGCTTGCCGATCGCCCGCCTCCGCAAGATCGAGGACTATGTGCATGCGCACCTCACAGAAAGCATCTCAATCGAGACGCTGGCTGAGTTGGCGGAGCTGAGCCCCTTCCATTTCTCGCGCGTGTTCAAGCAGGCCACGGGGATGACGCCGCTGCAATTCGTGATCCGAGAGCGCATGCTGCAAGCGCAGCAACTGATCCGGGAAACCTCCCGCAGCCTCATCGAAATCGCGCTCGAAGTCGGCTACACTAGTCCGAGCCATTTCGCTCAGGTATTTCGGCGGGCGGTGGGGATGGCTCCCACGCAATTCCGCAACGCCCTCTAAAAGTATAAGAGCGCACCGCTTTTCCGCAAGAATACGACAGGTGCCGCACGATCCCGAGAGCAGTCACTTGGTCGATTGCCGATAGTCTCGCCGAGCCTCAATGGTTCAGCTTCGCAAAAAATCAACAAATCATATGGCCACAAAAGCTTGGCTCATTACGGGTGCCACCCGCGGAATCTGCTCGGAGATCGCCAAGGCGACACTGGGTGACGGTAATCAGGTTGTAGCCACCGGTCGCAAGCCGAAGGCCGTGACGAAGGCTCCTCCCGTCCTGGCGGCGCTGCTGCCGATCATCGCGGTGGTCTTTATAATCCCACTGGATTGGGACGACCACGGCGCCGTCTTTGGTCTCGCAGACGGTGAGCCCTTTGAGACGGGTGATACGCGCGACCGGCGTGCTGTTGTTCAGGTTGGCCATCAATTGGGCGCTCTGCTGGAAGGCGATACTCTCCTGTTCGTCTCGGCTGTTCGCGGCCTGAAGGATGAATGGATGAATTCCCCCTGACCGGGGATGTTGCCGAGTTGCGCCAAGGCGGCAACGAGGAGCGTTTGGGTGGTGGGCGAAATCGCGGTGTTGTTCAGGAAGGCGTCGGCAGCCGCTCGGGCGATACCCATATTATTCGTAAGAAGGCCAAGATTCATTAGGCGGAGCTCCGTCGGGCTCTTGTCGCGCAAAGCCTCGGCCAGCGTGTTGGTCCAGTTGGCCGCAGAGAGTGCCGCGCCTGCACCGCCGGAGACAGCGGCCATCCCGAGGTTCACCGTAAATTTCCCCAAAAACGCCGGCCAAGCGACTTTGTTCAGCTCTTTCTGGAAAACTTCGTTGGTCGTGTAGGGATCGACTCCGAGCTTGATGGCAAGGTCACGTTTGGTTTTCGAAAATCCGATCATGTTCTCCACGGCGTTACCTTCGGCGGCAGTGGATCGCCGGCCTTCCGCGGCTTCCTTGACGACCTGACCTGCCTGGTTGAGGAAGCTCCAGATGCCTTTCGGAACGCTGG
>CAVVII010000021.1:0-82166 GCA_963748055.1 uncultured Verrucomicrobiae bacterium
AATCTCTGGACTCGACCTCTTCACCGACCTTTGGAGACCCGATCTGACCGCTTCGCGCTGAGAATTGCCACTTGAGACAGCGAAGCGGCGTGAAAATCGGGTTGGCTGGTCACGGCGGGCTTGAGAAAACGGCGTGACACTCAGTCCACCGATCACGGGCAGCATTCCGCCGATAAGAACAGCGCCAACTCGGGTTTAAAACCTTTCTCCTCATTGAATGCGGAATGGCTGTCTTGAGCCCGCTTTTGAACGCCGCTTTTAGCGATGGCAATCACACGCATCACCACCGGCGAAAATAGTCTTCCTCATGTGCAGAGCTCATCGCCGGGGTGGCGTAGTTGAAGGGATCACGCAGCTATTCAGTTGTGTTCCAGATAGTTCCAACTACCGCGCAGCACGAAATCGTGCACGGGCGCTGGGCGCCGGTGACGGGTTAGCACGCCGGATCTTCGCACGCGCAGCAGGTTGACCACAATAGCTCTGTGAGGTATTCAGGCAGAGCGGCCGGAACCAGCGAAGCGGTTCAGCGCTTCGCACATCTCGGGAAAGACGCCTATCTATTCAAGATTCGTGTGTCGATGCCGAGCCTGACCAAAAGACTTTCCGGTACGTTTGAGTAATTCCAGCACGATAATCTCGCTAAAAACAAAAAGGACCAATTCGTAAAGGCTTCCCATTGGCAGGACCGATGTGGCCTTGCCCTCTGCATCGTATGCCATTGTCTGCGCTGCAGATACACGATTTCAAGCTCCTGGACGTGACGTATCCATACGGACCGCGCAGATGAGAGAAATGACCGGCGCCATCGTGTCCCGACGATGCTCACATAGATGAGATGATGGCGCATCGCCAACGCCCTGATCGCTCGAACTTCGACAAGCCATCGAAAAGCAGCTCAATAAGATAGAGAACTCACATCAGTTTTCACGAGCCGTGTCCATCGGAAATCCAAGGGAGTTTACGCAGGCGGAAAAGCAAGAACAGGAAGTGGCCGAGGGTTGCAAACGCCTCATCAAAAATGCCATCACGTGCTGGAATTATCTCATATATTTGTCCCAGAAGATCAGTGAGGTCACAGGGCCAGAAGCGCGGGAGATCCTATTCCAGGCCATCGCAAGCGGCTCGGTCGTGTCATGGCAGCATATTAACCTGCTGGGCGAATACGATTTTTCGGACGAAAAGCTCCAGGATTCGGTCGGGATCAAGCCCCCAGAATTAGCCGCCTGAAAGCAGTCTGATTTTGGGAGCCGCAAAAAAGCCAGATCTCGTTGTGTATGTGCGGGTTTGTGCCAAATCTCGTGGCGTTTTACGTACCTTTGTTGGAACATCCCCATGCATGTCGTTGACATCCGAGTCGGTGCAGAGATCCGACGCGGAGTCACTGGCGGCAATCATCAAGCACGCCAGATCCTCGCTGCCCTTGGAATCAGCAATCGTGAACGCTCCAAACACGCTCAAATCTTTAGAGAAAATGCCCGCCTAGTGACAAAGTAAAAATCCGATGCTTGATTTTCAATGACTTACAAAGCTGATTGTCAAACATGGGTTAGAATCTCCTCGCTACCCAAATACGTCCGGCTTTAGACAGAAAAAAGTACTGAACCAGATGGAAAAAGACCGGGGCCGAAAAGCTGAGCGAATCCAAGCGATCCAGGGCACCGCCGCGGCCCGCAGTTGGGCAGTTTTTTGCCAGCGTTCCTCGGCGACACTGCAGTTTCCCTTGCTCATTCGGAGGGCGCATCGCGCGATTCCTTGCTCTCCGACACCGGGGCAGCGTAGTCGAAAGCCGTCGTCGATCGACCCTCGAGCTAAGTGAACCTCAAAGGACGTCGAACCTGGGTGCTATTTCGGAGCCGTCAGGTTGTGAGCCCGACGTTTCTCCGAGAAAGTCCAAAACTAAAAATTGGCTATTTACAGGGGCCCTGGGACCGGCTTTGACGTCGCGATATGGGATGGACGCGACTTGCAGACCATTTGTTCCATTTTGAGTTGGTGAATCACTGAGCCGAGCTCCCTTTGCTGCCGAGCTGCTAGTTTAAAAATCGGCAGCTGCGCTTCATAAACTTCAACATTCGCCGGAATCGGAGACGACACGTCTTGAATCGTGTGAAGCTCCTTGATCCTGGAGAAATTTGGCCACATGCCCGTTCCAACCGCCGCTAGGGCGGCTGCCCCAAGGGCTGCAGTTTGCTGATCAATCCTGCTTTTTACCACTGCGCAGTTGTAAACATCAGCGTAAATCTGACGCCAGAACCCGCTTTTCGCCCCTCCACCGAAGATCATGATCTGATCTCTGACCTTGGTCATTCGGCGGAGTTCATCAAGGGCAACCCGCAATCCAAACGCGATTCCTTCGAGCGTCGATCGCACGATGTCGGCCTTGGTATGACTGAGATCGATCCCGACCAACGCTCCGCGCACGTCAGGACCACCCTCAAGATAGGTTCCTCCGGCGAGCGTTGGAATGAAGAACAACCGATTCGCTCCCGCTGGAGCCTGTTCCGCCAGGCATATTATTTCTTGGTAGGCAAGTTCCTGTGTCTGTTCGTCCGCACCCTTTGCCTTCAGATCACGACAAAGCTGAGTGCGCACCCATTCGAAACTCGTACCGGAGGAAAAGATGGAGGTGGCAGAGTTGAACATTCCCTGGAGAACATGCGTAAAGACGAAGGGGCGCACATGGACATCGAGCAGAGGCTTGGCCGAGGTGACGGCGATCCAGCTGGACGAGCCCAGAGAGTTGTAGACGTCCCCCTCGCCGATGTTTCCCGCCCCAAGCGCCATGCAACTGTTGTCGACACCACCCGCAACAACCTTGACGGAACGCGGCAATCCTAAACTCTCGGCTGCTTGGGAAGTCAGTTCTCCCACGATGTCGGTCGAGGAAACAATGTCAGCAAACAATGAGCGGTCTAGCCCACTTGCCCGGAGCAGTTCCGGATCGTAGTCCCAATTTACCAAATCATAGATGCCCGAACCCGACGCGTAGGAATAGTCGGTGGCAATCTTTCCAGTTAGGCGATAATTTATATAGTCTTTCGTTCCGAGAATCTTAAAGCACCTGTCGAAGACTGCCGGTCGATTTTTCTTCAGCCACAACACCTTGAAGACCGTATACAGAGGAGGCGGAAAACCATTCCCTGTTTTTAAGTACCAATCATGCTCGTTTACTTCCTTGAAGAATTCGATCACTTCGGCGGTGGCTCGGGTATCTGACCAGATTGGAACGCTTTCGAGGAGGAGGTTCCCCGCGAGGTCGATCGGCACGCATCCGAGACTATGGCCTGACAAACTGATCGCTTCCACTTGCGAAACGTCGATTTGCGTCTGCGACATAAGACCGCGAATGCTTGCCACTATCGCTTGCCACCAATCTTGAGGGCGTTGCTCGTGGTATTGAGCTTCCGGATGAAACGTTGGGTAGGAGCAACCGTATTCTGCGATACTGTTCCCGTCCGACTCGTAGATGGATGCTTTGTTGCCTCCGGTCCCGAGATCACACGCGATTACAAACTGTTTCATAACGAAAAGATTAGAATAAACTCCTGTTTTCCGCACGTGGTCGCTCGGCTAGTAGAAGCGGCCAAGATTAAGGCGAGAAATATACTGTTCGAATTCAGCTTACTTCGAAGGCGTCACGTTCGATTCACGGCTGCCGCAACGCGCTTGGCACTGAGATATAATAGCAATCGCAGCGTCCGTATTAATGCCAAACCTCCTTACTCCCAGAGCCAACATATTTTCCACCGTTTCCAGATCACGAATTCCTCCGGAGGCTTTCACCTTGATCGCACCACCCACGAACCGAGTAATAAACCCCACGCGATCCAGTGTGGCTCCTGAAGGAGCCCAACCGGTCGAAGTCTTCACAAATTCTGCTCCTCCGGTAATGCAAATCTCACAAGCGACCTTAATTTCTTCATCGGTCAGGTAATGAATTTCCAAAATCACTTTGACCGGTACGGGAGCAACTGCGTCGACCGCTGTCCGGATTTCGTCCAGAACGTATCCCTTATCCCTTGAGCGCAAGCGTCCGACATTCATCATCAAGTCCAACTCTTGCACTCCCGCCTCGACAAGATCCCGCGCTTCCGCCAGCTTGATCCGGGTGGTGCTTCCTCCCGAAGGAAAACCGACTGGGGCGCCGACCAGCGTGTCCGATCCATTAAGCTGTTCTTTTAGCAAAGGCACAAAACCCGGCAGGACATGCGCCGCAATAAAACCATAGGACCGTGCGACTTGCGCCAATTCCACAACATCGGTGAGTTCATGAAAGGTCTGCACCGCGCTGATGTCGATCATCCGCGCCACCTCTGTCGCTTCTATTATATTAGCCATCGGGTATCTCGACGGTGCCGTGTCCTTTGTGAATCGAGCGGCAAGCAAGGACAACCGTACGGTTCTTTTCGCAAGCGTACAACTTTAGCGCTTAAGGTGTCAATTCACTCCGAACGGCTCAGCCTTGCACCTTCACTCTTGTGACCAGCGCTAACCCAAGCCTTGTTTCGCCCTCGCGAGTCCGCCTTGCTTTTAGCCGGCTCCAAAAGAGTTTTCTTTCGCGTGAGATCTATCGATGTTAGTCTAGGAGAATCCTCCCCCAACCGTTTCAGGAAGAATCCAAGAAAGGTCCCAATGAACATCCACAACGACCCGATCAACCTTGGCCAGAATATAAGTCGAGGCATTACTCGCCGGGAACTCATCAAACGAGGCTTAGCAGCGGGAATCGCCGTCGGAGCGTTCGGTCCCAGTTTAGGGGCCGGAGCGCAACAGGACGCCAGCGTTTCCACGAAACCAGGTGACGTCGTATTTGGTAAACTATCGAAGACTTGGTCTGGAAAAACCTTGAATGTCTCCTTAGTTGCTGAGGCGCGATCGGACGGATTGAAGCAAATAGTTAAGGAGTTCACCGATGCTACCGGCATTAAGGTCAATATTAATATCTATCCTTATCCTAGCTTTGCAGGAACGGCAGTTCACTGCGGTCAATCAGCGTACTGGGAACGTCGACATCGTTCATGTGGATTGTGTCTGGATGGGCCAATATGCGGGCCAGGGATGGCTTCACCCAGTCACCGACTTTGTTAAACAGACCGATCCGGAAGCATTGAGTTACGACGATTTCATCCCTCAGGTTCTTCACGAGCAGTGCATGTGGGAGGACACCTTGTACGGCCTGCCCTTCATCACGGCAGTCTTTACCTTGTACTACCGAAAAGACATTTTTGAAAGGCATGGACTTCAGCCGCCACAAACCTGGGAAGAACTGGGCGAGATCGCTCGGCAGATTCACGAAAAGGAATCGCAAAATGGTATTTCCGGACTCACAATGATGGCGAAACGCGGCGTACAACTGGTTTGTACTCACCTCAACGTACTTGGTTCGATGGGCGGTTACTATTACGATGCAAAGTTTGTCCCGACGATGGCTACCGATCCAGGGATAAACTCGATTGAATATCTGCGATCCCTTCTCCCGTACTGCAATGAAGGAGTATTGGCGCAGGATTACGACGAATCAGCTGCCACTTTCAAGCAAGGTCGTGCGGCGATGAACTTGCAATGGCAGAATGCAGCGCCGCAATTTGTGGGTGAGGGTTCCAAGGTTGCGCAGACGGTGGCCATCACGCAAGTGCCGGGCGTGAAACAAGGAAGCGGCATCAAGCGCACCGCGACCACCGGCGGTTGGAACATGGGAATTGTCGCTGACTCGAAGAATAAAGAGGCAGCCTGGGAGTTTATTGTTTGGGCAACCAGCAAAGATATGGAGAAACGCCTCGCTAAATTCGGCACCGGCGCGAGGAGTTCGACCTTATCGGACCCTGAACTTGGCAAGAAATTCATTGAGTATCCGGCAACTTTCGCATCGCTAAAAGAATCTTTGGGCCGTCCGAGAATTCCGCAGTGGGTTGAGATGAGCGATCTGCTTGCCGCGCAACTTTCAAATGTCATGACCGGCCAGGCGACCGCAAAGGTTGCATTGGAAAGAGTTGATGACGCCTTCAAACAACTTCTCCAGAAACGCGCATAATTCGCGAAGCAATTCGTTCAAGACTTTTTCGATCCTCACAAATTGTCGGTGAGTCAGGCTAGAGGTTCGTGAAGCGAAAGTGACGATTTTGGCCCAGACGACAAAATCCGCGAATCATAATATTATACTCCGCTACTCAAGGTCGCCGCTGGTAAATTGGATTAACCGGAGAGCGGCGGCCTTGATGCTTTCTCCTGCCATTCTTCTTCTCCTTTGCCTGACAATTTTCCCTTCAATTTATTCTCTCGTCTTGAGTTTCGGCGATTGGCCGACAATGAGGCGGAACGCAGCTTGGACCTTTGAAGGTTTGGGGAATTACCAGATGGTCTTTACCGATCCGCGGGCTCTGAACGCCTTTAAGGTCACTGCGTTCTTCGTAGTCGGCACGGTCGGAGCAGAGACTCTTTTGGGTCTGCTCATTGCTCTTCTCCTTAACGGCCAAAGACGCGGAGTCGGGATCACTCGAACGATCATCATGTTACCCATGATGACAACGCCGGTTGTCGTCGGTCTGATCTGGAGGCTGATGTTTAATACTGATGTAGGCTGGATCAATTTCCTTTTCCGGCTGATCCACCTACCTTCGCTAGACTGGCTCGGGTCGGCTTCCACCGGCCTGTTGTCTGTGATGATCGGCGAAGTCTGGGAGTGGACACCTTTTGTGGCATTGATCAGCTTGGCGGCTCTAAAAGCGATGCCTCAGGATCCGGTCGAAGCAGCGGTAGTTGATGGCGCATCACCCTGGCAGATCTTGCGGTTCATCACCCTGCCGTACCTGCTGCCAACGATCGGCGTGTGCGTCCTATTGCGAACAATTGATTCATTTAAATTCTTTGACCTCCTCTATGTCCTCACCGGAGGCGGTCCGGGGACTGCGAGCGAGGTAATAAGTCTCTACACCTATAAACAAGGCTTTAACTTCTTCCATCTCGGTTACGCCGCTGCACTATCCTACGTAACTCTGATTATCATCGTGATATTAGCCAATGTAGCCGTTTTTACCGGGCTATTCCGACAAAGCAGATGAAGAGTAGGTCAAACCTTTTAGTCCAGCGTACTAAACCCCTTCGGATCGCTTGGCCAAGCATTCGCCCTGTCTTGATTGGATTTGTCCTCGCCATTTTCCTGATCCCGATCGGGGCGATGATCCTGACAAGCTTTAAAACTCAAGGCGACGCCTTAAGCTGGCCGCCGAAGATCCTTTTCAAGCCGACGCTCGAGAACTACCGGAACATTTTTGCTCTTTATCCATTTGCTGACTACCTTCGAAACAGCGTCAAGGTGACTCTTGGTGCCACCGCACTTTCGCTTCTTTTCGGTCTGCCTGCCGCCTATGCTTTGGCGAGATTCCCGATTCGACGGAAGGAAGATGTCGCAATGTGGTTTCTTTCACTGCGCATCTTGCCACCGATCGCCGTCGTTATCCCCTTCTTTATCATGTTGCGGAATGCGTCGCTTCTGGACGACCCCTTCGGTCTGATGGTTATCTACCTGACTTTTGACATTCCCTTTGTTGTTTGGGTAAGTCGGGGTTTCTTTCGTGAAGTTCCATCAGAACTTCAGGATGCTGCTTTGGTGGACGGTTGTTCTGAATTCGGAGCGTTTTTCCGTATTGCACTCCCTCTCGCGAAGGGTGGCGTAGCAGCCACGGCGATCCTCACCGCTCTGTTCAGTTGGAACGAATTCATGTTTGCCCTAGTATTGACCTCAACCGAACGCGCGATGACCATGCCAGTTGCCGTTACGCTCTTCATTCGCGAGACTGGAATCGGCTGGGGAAACATTGGCGCAGCTGCCGTATTGATGTTCTTGCCGATGTTCGTCCTTACCTTCGCGATGCAACGGCACCTCGTGAGCGGTTTGTCCTTGGGCGCGGTTAAGTGAGTGTCACGCAGCAGCGAAGGAATATGAATCCCAGAGATTCATTTATCGAGTGTGACGGCAGCATAAGGCTGCCACGCATCATCAATTCCACCAGAGCCGAGCAAACCGCAGACGGTTCGCCTACAACTTCCGCCGATACGCCCGCACGCCGATACGCTCTTTCCCGTTGCCGCTTAAGAGCTTCCAGCACCAATTCCCGTCTGGAGAGCTAAAGGAGAAGAGATTCTGGCCAAAATTCAACGAGCCTGGAAAGCGGCCCTTGGTGAAACATGGTGTCACTATGATTTCAGAGACACATGACTAGACAATCCCTTAGGCTCGGAGCTGCTGTAAGAGTGAGTTTATATCCTCGACTATCCAACCTTCGACAATCTTGCCGTCCACGACCCGGTAAAAGGCGTTGCCCTGGGTTCCAACGCGTTTCCCCGTCGCGGGTACGCCATACGCTTCGGCGCTATGAGTCCCCTGCCAGGTATACCGAATGCCTACCATGTTGCCATCTCCGATCACGATCTCCACGGACACCTGAACATCAGGCCAGGCTTGAAGCTGCTGCGGGAAGTATTGCATGTACTGCTCGTACCCCATCGTGGGATAGCCGGCAAAGTGGACGGTATACCCAGGGGACAGGATCTCTCTGGCCAGGGCAGGATTCTTCGTGTTCCATACGTCGGCGACAAAGCGGCGAACAACATTCTTGCTCTCTTCAGTACACATTTGGTCTTCTCCTTAATGACTGAATCATGTTAGCTGCAAATACGAATGATGTTGAGTGGCTGCCATTCGGGTAAGTCGGTCCCGGAATGGTGAAGAACTCTGTGTTCTCCCGATCCGCCATTGAATCGGGTGACCTCTCGTCTGGCGTACTAACATCTATTTTGGTGGCATCCGCGGGCATTGTCAAGCCGTGGTTCTCGTAGATGCTTATCTGAGTTCTGGAAGTATCTGAACCGTGGATGGGTTCGCTCTCGCATCGGGAGATCACTAATCTGAAACCGGTCGAGATCTATTGAATCTTTAGCGACGTTAGTAAGTCCTCTTGCTTGTTGTTGGTTAAGCCACTTGGTGGCTCCGGCTAACCTTCCTAAGCTGGAGCGCTCCTCCAAGTGCAGCGAAGGCTTCATCCATCGCTCAGGTCCCCCCAGGTACCACTTCGCGATCTCGTGAGCGCCTCGCAAGCGTTCCAAAGCTGCAGCGCGGCTTCTGGGTCGTAGGTCTGGCGCGGTGACGACGTTGGCTTTCTTTTGATGAAGTACTTACCCGTGACTGGGGCGACCTCGTCAGAGGAAGCGAGATATACGGCCGTGTCCGCTGCTTCCGGGAGGCTCACCCTCACTCGGAGGAGTGTGGTGAGCAGCGGGCCAACAGTCTTCCAGAGTGCAGGCATGTCGCTGCCGATGTCGGTGTCGGGTACGACGCCTGGATGTACGCAGTTCGCCGTTACGCCCGTCGCCTCAAGTCGATGGGCGAGTTCGTACGTGAAGAGCATGAGCCCGACCTTGGCGCTCACGTACGCCGCGATGGGGCTGTACTTGCGCTTGCTCTGCAGATCGTCGAAGTGGACACGGGCGGCTGCGCGCACCCGAGTCGCGATGTTGACAATCCTCGCCGGTGCCGAACGTTTGAGAGTGGGCAGAATTAGCTCCGTGAACAAGAAGGGCGCCAAGAGGTTCAGCGCAAGCGTCTTCTCGATGCCTTCACAGGTGACGGCCCGTCGCCAGAACGCACCGCCGGCGTTATTCACGAGAACGTCGATTCGTGGATGACGCTCTTGGACTGAAGCGGCGAGCGAGCGTATGGATGCCTGGGAGAACATGTCTGCCTGGAGGAACTCGACGGATCGGTTACTGGTTTCTCCCTGTAGACGCGCGACGGCGTCGCTGCCTTTGGCTGCGTTGCGGCCCACCATGACAAGGGTGGCGCCCTTCGCCGCAAGTCCCTGTGAGATCGCGCCCCCGATGCCCGACGTGCCACCGGTAACCACGCAGACTTTGCCTTCCAGGCGATTTACTGAGTTGCCTCCTTACTCATGCGCGATGCTGTCGAGCCGATTGTGGTGCAAACTTCGAAAAAGTCGACGCACAAATTCGAGCGCCCGAGGGCCATCATCTGGACCAGATTGCGAAAGCTGAGTTTGAGCGCGAGATACGACCGGATGCACAGCGTAACGATTCTCCGGTTAACATGCCGGTCCTTGAAGAGATCCTTTACCAAGGTTGGTTTCGTTCTCGCGGTCTCTGACGCCGTGCCCCGCGTCTTCACACGTTTCGACCCGAAACGACCAGCACCGGCAAGGGGCGCCATCAATCATCTCATGGTAACCGCCCCAGTCCGTTTAACCACTCTGGCCTCCAACAATACGTACAACGCTTGCGAGGACGCCTCCTTCCAGCGTAGCATCGGGTTTGAAAACTAACCTAACACAGAGACCACTCATTTAGTTAGTGACGTTAGACACATCGGATATTTCTTTACCCTGGTGCCACATGAGCGTGCGGGCCCGTATTCCCGCTCGGCTGCTGCGTTGGGCTAACCGGAAGTAGTGTATCGAAGAACTCCGAGCTGTTGCATTAGACCCAGCATATCGGTTTCGTACCAGCTTTCTACTACTTTGCCGCCTCCAACACGAAGAATGCCAATCTCTTCAAACTGCACCTGCCTGCCAGTGGGAGCGATGCCCATGAACTCCCCTTTGTGTGTACCAGTTTCGGTAAGGCGCGCCGCAACTCTATTCTCTTCTGCGACCAAATCCTCAATGGTTATATGAAAGTCGGGAAACGCCGAACGGAACATAGTGACGATTGCTTTGACACCTTCAGGACCAGGTGGCAGCTGCGGAGCACTCGGACTCACCGCTTGCGGATGAAAGATCTCGTCAGCCAGTTCCACGTTCGCCTCATTCCAAATCCCGTCGATGAGGCGTCGCATAAGGGCTTTCCCTTCCTCAGTTGATGCCACCCGACCACCAATAACGGTCGGAGGCTCGGGCATTGGCGGTCGTTCTACGGTCGCCTGTACGCCTGATCCGATAGGGCCGACTAAACCCACTTGCTGCATCATGCTCAACCTGTCGGATACGTACCAGCCATCCCTAATCTTGCTGTTCACGATGCGGAAGAGGACAGCCTCCGTAAAGGCTACCGGCCTGTCCGTAGCTCGCATGCTCTGCTGGAGATCCGTTAGCCTTAGTTCTCCTTTCTGAGTGCCCCGGGTTAACCAATGAGCCACGACTTTGTCTCCTTCTGCGATTACAACGTCCCTACTCATATGGAGGTCGGGGAAGGTGACCTGGGCCATTGCCATACCCTGCCTGAGAGCCTCCTGGTTGATTTTAGCAGATTGACCATTCTGGTGAACGGTGTAATCGGGGTCAAAAAGTTCGCTGAGAAGGTCCAGGTTTCGCTGATTCCAAACCTCGTCGATATATCGGCCGACAATGGCTCTATTTTCTTCTGTTGACATGAGATGCCCTCCTGAATAAATGCCGAGCGGCTAGACCCGGTAAAGGTGCGCTTCGATAGATAGCATCAGGCGGATCATTGAAGGGGCGTGAACTCGCCATGTTTCTCTAGCGACATACAATTCTTTCATAGGTTATGATAGACATTCCTCTACAGATGTTCCCGTTACCCCACCGTCGGTAGGGTGATCGCACCAAGCTGTTGATACATGCCCAGCATGTCCACTTCGCCCCAGCCTTCGACAATCTTCCCGTTAGCGAGGCGATCAATACCGAGCGACGTTACCTCGACTCGTTTCCCAGTCGGAGCAATGCCATAGAAATGTCCTTTGTGGGTCCCGCGCCAGGTCATGCGGATTACCACCTTGTCCCCTTCGGCCAATAAGTCATCAATACTCATCTGCCCGTCCGGAAAGCCGGTACGCCAAGTGGCAACGAGTTGCTTTACTCCCTCCGGGCCAGACGATATCGCTTGGCCGCCCGCGCCGTGGACGACAAAGTTAGTGCCGATCAATTCATCTGCTACAGCCAAGTTGCCCTTGCTCCAGCCCTCCTCCAACCACCGCCGGATAATGGCTTTGTTTTCTTCTATCGACACAGTCTGTCCTCCTTTTGAAGTGTTTGGCGTATTTACTAACATTCACCTTTTTGGTTACGATGACGATTGTTGCGCTACTGCTTGAGCCATGAGGTCATTGGCTCTCTTAATCTCTTCGGCACGCCGGTCACCTATCAGGTAGGGCATGTCGGGCATGGGTACTCCCGAAATTCCCCATTCCATTTGCGGTGTCTCCTGGATGATGCAATAAACAAAGGGCCGCGTAACTTCCCCGCAAACAGAGACGAATGCCTCGGTTAAGTTTTCGATGAGTTGCCTCTTTTGTTCAGCATTGGCGACCACGTCTTTGATAAATCTTACTTCTATTACAGGCATATTATGTTTTTCCTCCCGTGATTAAGTGTGCGCTATCGATGTTAAACTGGCCGAGCGGCGTCACCAATTCGTTCAGCTTCCTCGTAAATCTCGGTAGGGTTCTCATCTGGCGTGCGAAGACCTCCATAAGAATACGCACCCCCGCACCCAATAGTCTAGTCTAGTTAGGATGAGTGTGCCCCCCTTCATCGTGGGAGTCCAGAGGAAAAGGCGAAAAATTACCCCAAAGTGCAGCGAAGGGCGCCACCGTTGTCATGGTGCGCCGCAACGCAGCCAAGGGCGGCGACGCGGTCGCGCATCTACAGAGGAAGACCGGTAACCAATTCGTCGAGTTCCTCCAGGCAGACATGTGTTCTCCCAGCAGGGTCGGGTCCGGGTAGAGCTCGGCCGGCGAGTTTCTCAAAGGCCTGACGCGTTTTTTCATCCATACGCTCGCTCGCCGCTTCAGTCCAAGAGCGTCATCCACGAATCGACGTTCTCGTCAATTACGCCGGCGGTGCGTTCTGGCGACGGGCCGTCACCTGTGAAGGCATCGAGAAGACGCTTGCGCTGAACCTCTTGGCGCCCTTCTAAGAGACCTCCAACCAGCCACGGGAAGAGCGAATAACGCTGGGGGTTAGTAGACCTATTGTCCATTGCTCCATAGTTACAAGACTAATAGGAAAGCCGCAGTCAGATGTTTTATATGCATATCGTGAATTCTGGTACAATAGTGACCGGGTAAATGTTAGACTGGTTTTTTGAAAACCACGGCGGGGGCCGAAACTCAGCCCCCTGTTTCTAGCGTTACGCTCTACGCGTTGACCGCAAGGAGGCACTTTGCTATTGGCGTCTTATAGTCCGGATAGGCGAAATCGCCGATCTTCGGATCTTTTGCTTCTTCTTGCCTCACGGCTTCGACCGTCTCGATGAACCACACCGAATCCTCACGAACGCTCTGCGGCTGGAGATAAAGATAATAATCCATCCCGAGGAGAGCGAGACCCGCCAAAACATGCTCTTCGTTTTGGTCGAAAACAGTCCGCACTCCACGCGCCAAGGATTCGTCTAGAATGGAAGCCATTTCTTCTTCCTCCGCTGTGTTAGCTCAGCCGGAAGGGCTCCTTTCTTACAAGATCAATGTACGTTCACTATTTCTGATCAGACCAATACGAAAAACGGAAGTGATTGTTCGTCTTTATCTAATATCAAAGGGCGATCAATCGCCGCCAGATTTCGGTCGATCACGACTGCCAGCGCGGCCGCAAACTCTCACTCCACATCAGGCGCCGATTTCGTCAAAAAAGCCGCTGTCACCACCGCCTTGATTACTCCCCCTCTTCGCTCTTCCTAAGGTGTACCCTCGAGTACTGCACTCAAGACCTCCTCCATCGTCATGCCGTGTTCTATAGCCATCAGCTCAAGGGCGCACAGGATGTCGGGATAGAGTTGGATAGCAGGGTCGAAGGAAGGCGGTTGGGAGGAGTTCATTTCCAGTAGATCGGCTGAAATGGTTCATTCGGTTGCATCGTGCGACAGATTATTGACGGAATCAGAGGGTTGCTAAGGATCGCTCCTGTGAAAGGTGCTTAAGCGCTTTTGCGCACGTGAAGTTGCAAAAATGGCTAACAACCAGCTGTTTTGGTCGAAAATAGTCCGCACTCCACGCGCCAAGGATTCGTCTAGATTGGAAACCATTTCTTCTTCCTCCGCCGTGCTATACACAGGGACATAAATAAATGCGAAATAATTAGATGGAACAAAGGCGCCTAAGTGTGGCATTGCCGCTTGTCCATTTATCAAACTGGGTTTCCACAGCCGTGATCACCGCTGCGATGCTCGGGAAATATTGGTCATGGATGCAAAGCTTTCGGGTGAGCTTCCACACTCGTTCTATGGGATTGAGATCGGGGCTGTATGGCGGGAGGTAATCAAGCCGAAAGTGTCCTTCGTTTTTTTGACGCCAAGCGCTGTGAAGTTTGGCATGGTGATATTTCGCGTTGTCGGTAATGACGATTACGCGGCGCTTGCTATTGAGGCTGCGGCGCTGAAGTAGACGCAGGAAGTTCCATGTGGTCATCGCATCAAAGCGGTTGAGTTCGCGCGCAAAAATGAATTTGCCGTCGCGAAGACGCACTGCGCCGAAGTAGCCAACGCTCTTGCGCGTAGGGTGATGTTGTAGCACGGGGTCTTTGACCTCCGGTGGTATCCACATTCGACACCGCGATCCGTATTGTTGAAAGTGTACCTCATCCATGGCCCACAGATCGACTGTTTCATCGTTGGTCAAGAGGTGGAGTTTTTTTATGCGCTGCTTGCTTGAGCGGGTCAGAGCGTGCGATTACCGGACGCGGCTTGCGGTAGCGAAACTCCCATTCGCGCAGTAGACGCCGACATTGTCGCGGACCAAGTTGCACTCGGTGCTTGTTTCGTAGGTAAGCCGACATCGTCTTTCCATCCCATAGATTTCCAGACAATCCCACGTCACTGGGCTTGCCTCGGAGTACCCTTTGCAGATCAGCAATTTGATGAGCATCCAATTTCGAAGGCCGTCCGCTACGGGATCCCTCATGCAGACCTCCGAGACCCTTTTCCTCGAATCTCTCCACCCAGTAGGCCACCGTTCGTGGAGCGTCTCCGAGTAAATCCGCCACTTGGCAGCAGTTCATTCCATAGGCAACTAGCAATACGCCGTGCAAGCGATGATCATAACGAGACTCCCCTGAACGACGAATTTCGTCTTGAAGTCCCAGGATCACATTCTCGGCATCGTCGATTGTGACAATCTTCATCCATAGACAACTACCACTACGAGAATCTATTCGCAATTACTTATGACCTTGCGTATAGCTCAGGCGGCAGGACTCCTTTCTTACAACATCAGTGTACGTTCACTATTTCTGATCAGACCAATACGAAAAATGGAAGTGATTACCGAAGCAATCCATCGCCCTCCGAATTTGCTGACAAGACGATTGACTATGCGGAAGCTTCGTTGGCTGACAAAGCACGACAAGCCTGTTTTGTAAAAGAGTCGCAAATTTGCACTTTTAGGATTTAATTCAGTGCCAATAGAAGAAATATCAAGTAAAGTATAAATATTTACCACAAGAATGCTTCGTACTTTCGAGCCATATTATAATCTTGTTTTGCCAAAACGTTTCGCCTTCTTCAGCCAGATTTTGGCAATATCAACCTTGTTTTCTGCCTACCAGTGACGGCACAGGAGCGGAACACGTGGCACTTCGACTCATTCCTTGCGAATTCGGGCTTTTCCAAACCGGATGCCCAGCAGGTTTATGAGGTTTTACTCAAGATGATTGATAGCTGGAACGACCACGATATTGAGGGACATATGAAGGTGTACTCGAAATCACCCGATCTGTCGGTTATCATCCATTCTGAACAGTTTAACGGATGGCATCAACTTCATGATTCCTACATTAACGGGTATCCGGATCGTAATGGAATGGGTTTCATCGAATCCAAACGCATCCAAGTCAAGATGCTAAAACCGGATCTCGCGCTCGCCCTCACTTGGTGGTCGCTTTCTTTCCCAAACTCCAAACAGAAGGTGGTGGGGAACACCACAATGAACCTCCAGAAGTTTGATAACGGTTGGAAGATCGTAGCCTCTCACACCAGTATCGCCGGAATGTGACTCGTCTCCCCAAAATCGACCACACTTTCACTGACGAGCGGGAAGTGGTTGTTGAAGTTCCGAAAGACCTCGTTCAGCGCAAATCCGAAAAGATAAATGAGAGTCTGAGGCCGGTAGTTGCCCTCGATCTCGCCAAAAGTGCATCTCTCGGCACATTCCCGACCGAGGCGAACGGTTTGCGACTCGCGCAACTAGGCCGCAACTGACGTTCGAATCGGGCTCGAAAAATAAAACGCACATCCGGCACGCTCGCTTTGCGCGAACTAGCGCCGGATGAAGTTACGTTGATCGGCGTGTCGAAGCCTGGGGCCTTGGCACGCCGGTCTTTAATTCCAGAACTGGCGTATCAAGGACGCTCGACAACAAAGGCCGAATTCATATGAGCAACGAGGGAATCACCAACTACTACGCTTATCTAGGTCCGCTTGGACAGACCGTGTGCGACGAAGTGTCCTTCTTCGCCTCCAAGGACGGATTTCCGATCCGAACCTAGTGTGCCCGACATGGGTCCAATGTAGTCAAATGAAAGGAATTGATCGGAAGCAGTGACAGCAACCGTAGCGAAAAGCAAGGCCCAGGGCCGCGAGGCCCTGAGCTGAAAGAAGCAGTAGCAAAGACACGATCGTAGGAACACGAACGGGCAGAGAGGCCGCTTGCGGGCGAAGAGTATGCTAGGAAATGCGAAATCCAACCGTCACCGAAAGACGCAAGAGGTAGAGCCCGACGACACGGGTCGAAACATTGGACACCTTACTCGGGGAATCTGTCGGGCGAGAGCCCGGCAGAAGTCAGCAGAGGCCGTAGTAGTGAAGAAAGCCGGTGAAAGCCGGAAGGAGCGAAGGGCCAAAGAACCAAGAGACAGACCAGCTGGAAGAACTCTGGAAAAGCGGAGCGAGGAGTTTCCCGAAACAGTCTAGGAGCGAGCCAAGGGCACACTTCCGAGACAGGTCAGCGAGGGGAAAGTAAAGCAGTGGACCTGCTTGAAGGAACCGAGCGATGGGAAGCGAGCCCGCACCAGGCGAGACAAAGTGCAGAAGGGCTGAATGAAATGACCATGGACGAAGTGCTAAGCCGGGAAAACCTCAACGCGGCCTACCGAGTGGTAAAGGCCAATGCTGGGGCGCCCGGAGTAGACGGGATGGAAGTGTTGCAACTTTGCAGGTAGCCCGTGATAGGCTGGCCGGATATGCTCCTCCTGGCCTCTTCGGTTTGCGGTCTATTCAAGTGGCGGCAATTTGAACCGGAAATGATCCTGCTGGCAGTGGGGTGGTACTTGCGCTTTTCCCTTTCATATCGCGACATCGAGGAGCTCCTTGCTGAGCGTGGACTTCTGGTCGACCATGTCACCGTCTGGAGGTGGGTGCAGCGTTACGCCCCAGAAATTCAGCGCCGATTGCGCCCGCAGCTCCGACCGACCAACGACAGTTGGCGGGTGGATGAGACCTACATCCGGGTTAAGGGCAAGTGGGTGTATTTATACCGGGCGGTCGACTCCACCGGTGCGACGATCGACTTCCTTCTGTCGGCCAAACGCGACGCAGCTGCGGCTGAGCGCTTTCTCGCCAAGGCCTTAGGCGGAGAAAACCATCCGGCGCCGCGGGTCATCAACACCGACGAGCACGCCGGTTATCCACCGGCCATCGTGCGGCTCAAAGCCGAGGGTGTCCTGAATGAGAATTGCCGGCATCGCCCGGTGCAGTATCTCAATAATGTTCTGGAACAGGATCACCGGACCATCAAACGTCGGGTGCGCGCAAGCCAACATTTTCGTTCATTCTGGGGAGCTTGGCGTACGATCGCCGGTTATGAAGCGATTCATATGATCCGAAAAGGCCAAGCGTTCAGGAGTGCGGCGGGAGCGAAGGTCGGTCTACTGCACCACTTCATTCTCGGTCTGTTCGCTGCGACGAGCTAAATTTCCAATCATTTACCCAGAGCTTCAGCTCGACTACAAAGTTGCAACACATCCTGCGAATAAGTCCAAATAATTGCAAAGATGCTAAAAGCGAGTCAGAAAAGCTTCTCCACATAGTCCGCGGAACGTTTCGGCAAGCTGCAGGGAAGAGCCCAAACTTACCGGTGCACTTGAAACAAATGGAATCGGAAAATACCCGCATTCCTTCGATTTTGGGAAAGCTACAATTTCTTAGGACGAAACTGATGTCGGAGAGGGTTCCCGACTTCCCCTATGACGTTACGGGGCGATACGTAAGCGACGGTCCAATGGTCCATTGGTCCGAGGCGCCGAAAAACCTTTGGTTCATCGAACCATTGAACTGTCGGACAGATAAGAACAACGTCTAAGTATGTTGTACATCTGGCGAATTCCGTTGGAGCGTTGGACCGTTGGACCATGACTAACAATCTCCGGCTGACGAACTATTATACACGGTAGGCGGTCTAATTTTGTGTCTCGGCGCAGCGGTTTTTATCGGTTGAGATCGGGTCAACGTAGGACCGGGAGCAACTCGGGAGCAACCAGTACTTCGATGCTGCGAGCGACTCCGGGCTGTCGTCGAATCAGTCCCGTTCGTTCGAGGGTGAGCACCATTTGGTGAACCGAAGGCGGGCTAACGCTGAAGTGCCGCTGCAGGTCAGCTTCGGCGGGAGGCGTCCGAGCACGTGCGTGTAAGCGTAGATGAAAGCCAAATACTGCCCTTGCTTGGGCGTGAAGCTTGGCGCAGTCGGCTGAGGTGACATCGGGGAGGATTTTAAATCGGTGGGGCCTGGAACCAGGAAGCACCCATGAAGGTACACTACCGCTTGAAACGGAGTGAAGTCGAATGTCGCAAACTTCGCACCTTGCAGCGCGGGGTCCGAGATGGTGGCTCGCAAGCTCAAGCTGCCGCGGTTTTGACCGTCCGTGTCACTTAGCTGCTGGCCAGCAACGCCTTAGCGATCACCCCTTGATAGGCCGTAGCAATTCATCGACCACCACAACCAACCGTTCAAAGTCGCTCGCCTAATCTCGAAGTGTTGATGGCTATACCTTAAATGAATAGCGCTAGCGGGTGTAAACTGCTCCTCGGAATATCTCATTCCGAACTTCAATCGTATGTGATACTCTAAGTTGACCGGGGGCGCCAATTGAAACTAGAGCATAGTTTACTGGCTGACGAGGCTGGCGGGTTTTACACGCCCCGAGTGAGCGCGGCTTTGTTTCGGGTCCGATTCAGACAGCTGGTTTCCGAGCGGCGCTCCCTAAGCTGTGGTGCCGGCACGCGAACTATCCATTCGTTCGGCCCCGGGAAATATTACGCCATTGATAATTTTAGCGATGCCCTGGTCGCATCCGAAAAGCCGTTAGGGTCATGAGCACGGAGCCCCAACGCACTTGCCCGAGTTGCGGTAATGAGTTTTCTGGAGCAATGGAATTCTGTCCGGTCTGCATGCTTCGCAAGGCTCTCGCTGGCGGGGTTGAGTCCGACGGGTCTTCTGCTTCGGAAGATACGGTCAAACCGACACCGGAACAGGCGGTGCAACGATTTGAGCACTATGAGTTGGTGATAGGCGAAGACCGAAAACCGGTCGAGTTGGGTCGCGGTGCGATGGGGGTCACTTACAAAGCGGTCGACGTCGATTTGCACTGCCCGGTGACATTGAAGGTCATCAGCGAGCGATATCGTGGCGATGAGTCGGCGCGGCTTCGTTTTTTGCGCGAAGCCCGCGCGGCCGCGAGCGTTCGTCACCCGAACGTTGCGTCGCTCATCCACCTGGGCAGAACCGGTCAGAACTACTTTTACGCGATGGAGTTTGTCGCGGGCGAAACGCTCGAGAACCTAATCAAACGCTCGGGCCGGCTCGAGGTAAAGCTGACGCTGGAAATCGCGACTAGCGGACTCAGGGCGATGGTTGCGTTGGTGGTTCTCAGAAACAAAGCGATCAAGCCTTGTTAGCCGCCGCCCAAGATCTACACCCATCACGCGGCGCGCAAGATCCCAGACCGCTCGATCGGAACTACGAAACCGTTCGTACGGCCATGCAATCTGTTTTCCAGGAACTGGGGCTGGCAGCCTGAACATCGACAATTATTTTTTCAAACTTCGCCGTTAAGCGCCTAACTAACGCGAAGTGTTAGCCGGTACGTTGCTTGTCGCCGGAACGACCTGCTTCGGGTTCCTCAGAGTCGCCAGTAACATCCCAATCTTACGAGGGGAACTACTAAGCGTCTTTTCATTATTATATCTCCTCCCGGCGTCCGTTGCGGGTTTATTGGGTGCTCGGGCTAGCAGTCGGAGACGGCGTTGCGGCTGGTTGTGGTGCAAAAGTCTTGTTGAGGAGTATGACACTGTCCGGGGTCGTGTTCGTCTCGGCCATCCGCACCTTCCAATCATCGCCCTCACGAACATAAATCGCTGACCAATAGCCCTTGATTGGGAGAGGTTCGCCGTTCTTGCCTTGCCCAGTTTCTCAGAGCGTCCAGTAACATCCGTGTCGCCGGTAGCAGAAAGAAACGCCTCCCGATGCTCTTGAAGTGGTTTGTCGTCGAAAAAATTCGTTACGAGTTTATTGGGCGCTAGGGCTGGCCGTCGGGGACGGCGGTGCGGCCGGTTGTGGTCCAAAACTCTTATAGATGAGTATGACACTTTCCGGGGTACTGTTCCAGGCGCACGCCCAGATCTTCCAATCATCGCCCTCACGAACAAAAGTGCAAAACCAAAGGTTCTTGACCGGAGAGAGGTTCGCCGTTCTTGCCTTGCGCAGTCTCACTTGATTCTCCGGTTGCCCACAGTTCGTTGCCAGCCGTACCGATCAAGTGATAGGCATTCCCGTCGACCTTGGTGATGTAGTTTTGTGGAGTGCCACGACTGCCACAGGTTTGTATACCATTTCTGAATGGCTTGCCGACCGATGATGGGCCCCTCCGGCGTAAGAAAAACCGCGTCGCGCGTGAATAGCGCGGCAGCGGCGGCGGCATCGTGGTTGTTGTGTGCCTCCTCATCCGCCTTGCCGATTGCGAGGATCTTCTGGGTTGTCTGTGGATCGGCCAGGTCTTTTTGTTGGGCGTAAGTCGGGAAAACAAAGCTAATCGCGAATCCAACGAGGGGAACTACTAAGCGTTTTTTCATTATTTTCTCCGGTCTCCGTTGCGAGTCTATTGGGTGCTAGGGCTGGCCGTCGGGGACGGCGTTGCGGCCGGTTGTGGTGCAAAACTCTTGTTGATGAGTATGACACTTTCCGGGGTGGTGTTAAAGACACTCACCCGGATCTTCCAATCATCGCCCTCACGAACAAGAATGCCTGCCCAATGGCCCTTGATTGGGAGAGGTTCGCCGTTATTGCCTTGCCCAGTCTCACTCCATTCTCGGGTTGCCCACAGTTCGTTGCCAGCCGTACCGATCAAGTGATAGAGCATTTCCCGTCCACCTTGCTGATGTGGTTTTTGGGGTGCCACCCCCGGGTACAGGGGTCTGTAAACCATTTCTGAATGGCTTGCCGACCGATGATTGGGCCCCCGTCTGGCGTAACAAAAACCGCATAAGAGCGTGTATAGCGCGACTCTGGCGGCGGGATCGTTGTTGTTTTGTGCCTCATTAACCACCGCTTCGCGAGTGAGGGGGGATCTTCTGGGTTGTCTGTGGATCCGCCAGGTCTTTTTGTCGGGCGTAAGTCGGCAAAGCAAAGCTGATTGCCAATCCTACAAGGGCACCTAGTATCCGTGTTTTCATTGATTCTTCCGGGTCTACGACGGGTTTGTCGCCTAACGACCTGCTACGGGGTTTCTGAGAGTCACCAGTAACATCCGTGTCGCCGATGGCGGAAAGAACAGCACCTTTGGGCGACAAAAACATTGGACCCTTGTCCCCGATCGAAGTCAATGAAAGAGCTTCCTGTGCCGTATTGGTCGCGGGTTGTTTCGCATCGTGGCATAGATGTCCTAAACCGCGCTCTCGAGAAATATCGGCTAGGTCAATCCGAACCAATTTTTGTGGGAGGTAAGTTACGCGGAATACCGTCGCCAAAAAGCGAGCGGGTCAGGAGAACGTGGATTCCGACTGCCTCTTTGCTGACTCAACTGACTCCCTTTGTTTGAGAGCTCCGCTGCACGCTTTCGGTTCGGGCGACATTCGAGGGATTCTTACAGCGTTGTCTCTCCTGCATCAGGTAGATTGATCGATTCGAACTCATCCAGTGATCCGCCCGAAAAGCTCGGACCCGCCCGGGAATTTTTTCCGAAAGGTGATTTCATCATTTCATCCGCTACTGTTGGTGAAACACGCAAATCTTTATGGAACGCGAGCATGCGGTTTCAGATCCGGCAGAGGTCGACGAGGAGATCCATGCGCTTTGCGAAGCGCTGAACGCAACTGGAGCACGGTTAGGTCCATAAGCGCCGAGCCCCGAGCCCCATCTCTTTCTGAGACACTCTGTAATAGGTTGGCTAGAGCAGCATCAAACATCCTAGAAAGGCGAGAGTCTCCTGGGATTCGTCTGCCGGAAATTCTGCGCCCAATGCGGCCGGGACAGTGCTGGATGCGATGTTTATGTTTTGGTATTCAGGATTCGCGATTTCCGGACACGCCTGGAAGGCCGACACATCAGCAGAAATCAGTGGAGAATAGCGGACATGTTACCACTTCTCATGCGAAAGTGTTACAATGTGAATCCTGGATGCACTGTTGATGATCCGTCATAAGTTACTTATTATGAGCTGATTGCATTCATAAAATGCCCTCGAAGATTTCGATACACCCTATGAAACGCGCATGAAGTATTACGTGACTATGTCGCGATAGCGGGCAGGTCCGCGGCGAACTGGGCTCGTATGAAGTACTGGGCGCGTTCATGCGACCTCATTGCTTTTCACCTGGGCCAAAGCCTGTTTTGCTGTTAAGCTTTCCAGATACGAGTCCAGACTATCGCCGTCGATCGACGTCGACCTCGCCTACTTCCAGGCCAGGTAACGACTACGCTCAAGATTAATCCGGCCCCGATTAGCTTGTAGGTGATCGCCCTGCTAAATGGCATTTCGTCGACTTGCAACCACCGACGCCGACCGCTCCGACTTATTTCCGAAAACAATTGTGAACGCATGTCGCGTTCAATGAAGCAAAAACGATTTCGCTCCCACGCAGCCGAGCAGAGTCCTATTTGTGTTGTAGTGACCCCACGTGTGCTGATGTGTGCTATGCATTTTGCACGAGAATCTCTAAAAACCACGAAAAATCCCAGTCAAATGAAATTTTGAACTCTTTTTCAGGTTTACCTCTGCGCTGACTGGCGATATCCGTCGCGGCAATTGGCCGAATGCGCGGACTAGCGCCTGGGCTAACCGTCCTGAGCTCGGACTCGGATGCAGACTCGGGAATGATGCGACGGCGTTTTCGTCACTGAGCGAAAAGCTCGCCTCGAGGGCAACGACTGTCGAGCAAGGGTCAAATTCGAGAGAAGCTAAAATATGCGCATACGACAACGAACAATCAGAGACGATCTTGAACTTGTTCTGAAAAACTGTTCTGAATCAGTCTTTTAGATACGTCCGATCATTCGGTAAGTGCTTTGTTATGAACAACTTGGAGCGGGTGAAGGGAATCGAACCCTCGTGTTGAGCTTGGGAAGCTCACGTTCTACCATTGAACTACACCCGCGTCGGATACTCTCAAGGAGCCGCGTGCGAATGCATGAGTGACCGACTATGTACTCGCCGGACGGACAGTAGCGTATCTCATGGGCTCTGCAACTCAGAAGTATAGACTTAGCGACGGAACGCCCTTAGTGTTCGGGCTTTAGGAAGCATGGGTGCGCGCACAAAAAAATCGACGGAGCAGCGATTGCTCGAGCTTCTGGGTTCGCCTCGTTATCAGCCGCTGAACAAGACTGACCTGGCCAAGCAGTTGCAGATACCGGTAAACGAACGCTCGCGGTTTCGCCGGTTGCTGAGCGATCTCGATACCCGGGGACAGATTACCAAAATCCGGAAGGACCGCTACGTCTTGCCCAAAGAGGCGGATCTAATGGTGGGGGTGCTGCAGGTCAATCCGCGAGGGTTTGGGTATCTGTTGAACGAATCGGGCGACGGGACGGGAGATCTTTATATCTCGGCCGAGAACCAGAGTACAGCGATGCATCGGGATCGCGTGGTCGCTAGGATCATTCGCGATCGAGTGGCTCCGGAACGCGGCGGTCGAAGTCGGGCAAATCGAGAAGGCCGAGTGATCAAGATTCTGGTCAAGGCGAACCAGACGATCGTTGGCACTCTTCAGCGGTCGAAGAATTTCTATTATGTTGTGCCGGATGAACCGGCTCTGGTTCACGATATTTATGTCACCGTGCAGTCCGGCCGGTTGCCGCGAACGCCGGAGGTCAACGACAAGGTGGTTGTCCGGTTGGAATCCTGGGAGCACCGGCACGTTAATCCGGAAGGCGAAATCGTCGAAGTCCTGGGTCCGGCCAGGAATCCCGGCGTCGATATCCTGTCGATCATTCGAAAACATGATCTTCCGGTCGCGTTTCCGGATGCGGTGCTGAAGGAAGCGGAACGGATTCCAATCGAAATACCGGACAAGGAATTGAGGGCGCGCGAAGACCTCCGATCCGCTCCTGTGTTCACCATCGATCCGGACGATGCCCGGGACTTTGATGATGCGATTCATGTGGAGGAAAGCGACGGCGGGTGGACCGTCGGGATTCACATCGCGGATGTCTCTCATTACGTGAAACCGGGATCGGCCCTCGACCGGGAAGCGCTGCACCGAGGTAATAGTGTTTACCTTCCGGATCGCGTGCTGCCGATGTTGCCGGAGCGATTGTCGAATGGGGTTTGCAGCTTGCGGCCGAATGAGGACCATCTCACCAAAAGTGTTTTCGTGGATGTCGATCGGAACGGACGCATCAAAGGTCACCGATTCGCGGCTACGGTGATTCGGAGCAGTGGCCCGATTTACCTACCGGCAGGCGTTCGCGATTCTGGAGCGGAAACCAGCGGATCCGGTTGAGAACCATCTTCATCGTGCATGGCAGCTTGCCGCGATCCTCAGGAAACGGCGATTTAACCAGGGCGCGCTGGAACTTGACATGCCCGAGGTGCGCGTCCAATTGGATGAGGAAGGAAAAGCGATCGGCCTGGTGCGCGAAGAGAACGATATTTCGCATCAATTGATCGAGGAGTTCATGCTTTTGGCGAACGAAGTGGTCGCCAAGGAAACCAGGGTACGACTGATCCCTTCGGTCTACCGGATTCATGAAGACCCTGAAGCGCAAAGGATCGCTGAATACCGGGAACAGATCCGGTCCTACGGCATCGAGGTCGGCGATCTGTCGCAACGCCGTGAAATGCAGCGTTTCTTGAAAACGATCGTTGGAAGGTCCTGAGGAAAGCGCATTGAAAATCGGCCTGTTGCGAAGCCTGCGCAAGGCGGTTTACTCGCCGGATTCGATTGGCCATTACGGCCTTGCCAAAGCCGACTACACTCATTTCACAAGCCCGATTCGCCGTTACGCGGATTTGCTGGTCCATCGCGCGTTCGCGGCAATGCTATTGCATCGAGGCGCGAAACCTCCTCGCTCTGTCGACCTGGCATCGATCTGTGAGCACATTTCGACGACCGAACGTGTCGCGTCGGATGCAGAGAGAGAAGCCGTCCGCTTGAAGAAACTGGAATACTTTGCGGGACTCGTTCGCAAGCCCCATCGGTTGGACGGTACAATCATTGACGTGCGCAACTACGGGCTGATGGTGGAACTGAAAGAGGCGTTAGTCGTTGGTCTAATTCATATCTCCTCGCTTGATCACGACTTTTTTGTCTTTGATCAGGCGCGTCAAAGGATCACCGGGCGCCGAAGCAAAATGAGCTTTGTGGTCGGCGACCGGGTGGTGGTTCGAGTCGCGGGAGTAGATCCTTTCAAGCAACAGATTGACTTCGGTTTGATAACAAAACAATGAAGCGCTTTCGTTGAGGCGTTTGCGGAAGATGATTTATCAGTTTACCGCAAAGAGGTTTTGTGTCATTTAGCTGAAATCCCTCCTTCCGACGGTAGCTGGTAAGATGTAATATGGTTAAGTGGAAGCCCTCCCAAGCATCATGGATAACGTAATTGTCACGAAAGAACTTCAGGTCGAACGCAAGCATTTTTATATTGAATTCCGCGAAAATGAACGAGGGCGCTTTATGCGTATCACCGAGGAAGCCCATGGTCGTCGGAACACGATCATCATCCCGAGTACCGGCTTGGATGAATTTATGGCCATGGCCGGAGAGGTGATACAGTCTGCCGACCGAGTTCCCGCCGCACACGGGTAAGCACTTATTTCACACACGGCGGATTACTCGATGCTCCCGAGTCCTCGGGGCGCAAACGCCCATTGTGCCTACACGCCAATTCCCTCTGTTTCCGCCGTTGACACAGGAACGCTCTTCGTTAGTGTCAGAATCTCCGGCGAGCAGCGCTGCGTGCTCCCTCCAAATGCTCGGTTTCGAAGATCAATTTATGGCAAAAATAGTGAAGCAAGCTCCCTCGAAGAAAGTTTCAGCCAAGGCAAAAATACCGTCCAAAAAGCCAGTAGATTCAAAGAAAGTCCGCTACGTCTACTATTTCGGTGATGGGAAAGCCGATGGCGACGGCAAAATGAAACCGCTCCTCGGCGGGAAAGGGGCGAACCTGCACGAAATGACTCGGATCGGCCTCCCGGTCCCTCCGGGGTTTACGATCACCACCGAGGTTTGCACGTATTTCGTTGAGAATAAGCAAACCTATCCGCCTGAACTGAACGCCCAGGTCGAGTCCGCTCTCTCGAAGGTCGAAAAATCAGCCGGCAAAAAGCTTGGCGACCGCAACGATCCGTTGCTTTTGTCGGTACGTTCCGGTGCGCGTGATTCGATGCCGGGCATGATGGATACGATCCTCAACCTCGGCATGAACGATGACGTCGTGGAGATCGTGGCCGAAAAGAGCGGCAATCCGCGGTTCGCGTGGGATTCGTATCGCCGGTTTTTGCAGATGTACGGTGACGTTGTGATGGGAGTGCAAAAACGTGCCGGGGAAGAGCACGAACCGTTTGAAGAAGTCATCGAATCCGTAAAGCGCACGGCGGGCGTCAAAGAAGACGTGGACTTGACGACGGATGATCTCAAGGTCCTGGTCGAAAAGTTTAAGCAACTAATCAAAGAGCGCACCGGCAAGACTTTCCCGCAAGATCCGCGGCAGCAGCTCTGGGGCTCTATCAGCGCGGTGTTTGGTTCCTGGAACAATGATCGGGCAATCGTCTATCGGCGAAAATACAACATTCCTCACGAGTGGGGAACGGCGGTCAATGTTCAGACGATGGTTTTCGGCAATGGCGGCGATAGCAGCGCCACCGGAGTCGCGTTCACGCGAGATCCGGCCACAGGCGAAAAAGTCTTCTACGGTGAATACCTGATTAACGCGCAGGGCGAAGATGTTGTGGCCGGTGTGCGGACACCTCAACCTGTCGCGATGCTGGCAAAGGAAATGCCGGCGGCTCACAAGGAGTTGCTCAAGGTCCGAGAGATACTGGAGCAGCATTTTCACGATATGCAGGACCTCGAATTTACAGTCGAGGACAACAGGCTTTTCATTCTGCAGACCCGGAATGGGAAACGAACGGGCCTGGCCGCAGTTCGCATCGCATCGGCCATGGTGAAGGAGAAACTGATCACCAAAGAGGACGCGATCAGACGAGTTCCGGCTGATTCACTTTCGCACGTCCTGGCGCCGGTCTTTGATCGGGGAAGCGTCAAGGCAGCGAAGCTAATCGCGACTGGGCTCGCGGCGGGTCCAGGTGCTGCCTGCGGCCACATTGTTTTCAATGCCAAGGATGCGGTCGAGTGGGCGCAGAAAGGCCAGCCCGTGATTTTAGTCCGGATCGAGACCTCCCCCGAGGATCTTCGCGGGATGATTGCGGCGGAGGCCATTCTTACAGCGCGGGGAGGTGTCTCTTCTCACGCTGCGCTGGTCGCCCGCCAGATGGGGAAGGTGTGTGTGTGCGGTGCCGCAGGCGTTCAGATCGATTACGTCAAGCGGACGATGTCGGCTGGTGGTGTGACGCTCAACCAAGGAGACTTCATCTCTGTTGATGGAGCTGCGGGCGAAGTTTACGCGGGTGAAGTGAAGACCGCGCCTTCCGAGGTGGTCCAGGTCCTGGTGGAAAAAAAGCTTGATCCCCGGAAGAGCCAAATTTTTCAGGAATTCTCTTCATTGCTTGGATGGGCGGACAAGGTTCGCAGGTTGGAAGTGCGGACGAATGCCGATACTCCGGAACAAGTGGCAACCGCCGTCGCCTTTGGCGCCAAAGGGGTCGGGTTGACCAGAACGGAGCACATGTTTTTTGCGGGTGACCGGATTGACGCGATGCGGGAGATGATTCTTGCATCGTCGGTGGAAGAGCGAAAAGTGGCCCTGGCCAAATTGCTTCCGTACCAGCGAGAGGATTTCATCGGGATCTTCAAGGAACTGAAGGGGCTACCCGCGACTATTCGGACCCTGGATCCGCCCCTCCATGAATTTTTGCCGCATGCTGAGTCCCAACAGGCCGACCTCGCCAAAAAGCTCGGAGTGCCGGTGGAGAAGATCCAGCGCAGAGTGGAAGAGCTTCACGAGTTCAATCCGATGCTTGGTCACCGGGGATGTCGTCTGGGGATCACTTTTCCCGAAGTCACCGAGATGCAAGCCAGAGCTATATTTGAGGCCGCAGCGGAAGTGCAGAAGAAGGGCATCCGGGTGAAGCCGGAAGTGATGATTCCTCTGGTGGGCTTTCCCAAGGAATTAAAGCTACAGATCGAGATTGTGAAGCGCGTGGCTGCCGAAGTGGCAAAGGAGAGAAAGGTTAAGTTCAACTACCTGGTTGGTACGATGATCGAGGTTCCGCGCGGGGCTTTGGTTGCCGATAAGATTGCCGAGGATGCCCAGTTCTTCAGCTTTGGCACTAATGATCTGACGCAAACAACGCTGGGAATGAGCCGCGATGATTCGGGAAGCTTTCTGGCCGATTACCAAGAACTGGAGATCATCAAGAACAATCCATTCGCAACGATCGACCAGGATGGTGTCGGAAAGCTCATGGAGATGGCCTGTGATCTGGGCCGCACGGTGCAACCTGAAATCGAGCTAGGGATCTGCGGTGAACACGGCGGAGACCCGGAAAGCGTGAAGTTCTGCCATCGGATTGGGCTTTCTTATGTGAGTTGCAGTCCGTTCAGGGTGCCAGTGGCGCGGCTCGCGGCAGCCCAGGCAGCACTGGAGTGAGACGTATCGGCGGGTCGGCGTGATCGAAGGTTAACCTTCGATGTAGGGTACGCTCCGGTTTGGCGTGTCTTGAGAACGTGTAGGCGTGGTCGGAGGTTAACCTCCGACGGTAGCGCTCCTGCGCGACCGGGGTAGCACGTCTGAGGAACGTACAGCGGGGTGGACGTATCGGAGAGCGGTGCCCCGTCCGTGAGCTGTGCAATAGAGCTGTGCTACCGGTCCGTTTTGATGCGGATTCTGATCTGTCTTCCTAGCAACCAGCGCACGCCGAACATGTCTATGGTTGCGTGGAACGCGCGATTCCCGAAATTGTATTTACTGACGCCGTGGGAACGCGCGCGATGGGTTACCGAGATTTCGGTGATCTTGTAACCGAAGCCTTTGATCAGGGCCGGGATGAAGCGATGCATGCCATGGAATGGAATAAGGGCTTCGAGGCAATCACGCCTCATGGCCTTCAGTGTGCAGCCCGTATCGCGGACGCCATCCTTGGTGAATCGGCTTCGCACGCCGTTTGCAATCCGACTTTGGAGCCGTTTGAACCGGCTGTCTTTTCGTTTCACGCGGTAACCGCAGACCAGGTCGGCACCCTTATCGATCTCCGCCAAAAGGCGAGGGATGTCTTTCGCGTCGTTTTGCAGATCCCCGTCGATCAGGACCAGTATTTGGCCGCGTCCAGCATGCAGGCCGGCGTAGATGGCCGCACTTTGACCGGCGTTCTTCTCAAATTCCAAGACGCGCACCGAAGCGGTACGAGTGATCTGCTCAACGGTCCGATCCTGCGACCCGTCGTCCACAAAAAGGATTTCGTGCGAGACATCCTTCAGCGCGGACTCCAATTCCCGCTGGAGCACCGGTACGTTCCCTTCCTCATTGTAGACGGGGATAATGACCGAGACCAGAGGCGCAGGCGTCACAGCGGTAAGGTCTGGTATTGATAGCATGCGAATACTCGAATCTGGCGAAGCGGAAGGTGCTTTCGATCCAACTCGTAGACGGCGAGGAGTTCCCAACGGGTAAAGGCGCCCTGCAGACTTTGTGGCGGGCTCGCTTCTGGGCTGTCGGTGATATAGAGCGCCGTCCGGTCGATGAACGGGTTGATCCCCGCTTCCTCGGAAAACGTGGTGTCACGTTTGGCCGACGGGTCGGCTTCCACGAACTCGTCATATCGCGGCCAGAAGGAGAACTCGCTTTCGATGTCTTGCGATTCCGGGATATAGACTGGCGGATGCCCCGGTCCTTCGGAGTGTTTGTCCTTCAGGTAGAAAGATAACAGCGATGCGGTCTGGTATTTGTCACCAATCATGAAGACTTTGGTGCCAATCTTGCTTTCGAAGTTCGCCCGAAATTGATCGACAGACTCAGCCAGAGTTTTCCATCCACGCATCCTCGAGCTTGGGTCGAGAGCGTAGGGGAACGGAATACCGATCATTCGGAGCAGGTCTGTATTTAAAGCCAGCGAGGAGATAAGACCGCTCAACACGAGGGCGACGGCACAAGCCGCTCCGACCAGCCGGTTCTGTTTCACGATGTGCAACCAAAAATGGGTCGCGAGTATGGCAATGCTGACAAAAGCGGGTCCGGTCCAGCCCGGCTCGCCGGCCTGAAACAAGGAGAAGATCGTGTAGATAAGTAGCAGCGGCCAACCGAAGGCCAGCAGGAAACAGATTTTGCTGTTTTGAAACGATCTTTTGATCGAGCCCAAGAGCGCAACGAGGAAGCCGAGCAAGATCAAAGGCGAATAGATCGCGAGTTGCATTCCGAAAGAATGGCTCAGATGTGAAACCCGGATCGCAGTACGCCCATTCAGTCCTCCGCCTTCAAACAGGTGCGCCAGCCCGATCCATTCATGGCGCAAATTCCAAATGATGGGCGCCAGGAGGAACAATAAAAAGCTGACGAAAAGAATGTAGAGATTGGGACGCCTCAGTTCATTTCTGTACTTGGGCACTACCCAGAGAAAGAATAGGATCGAAAGGATCTGAAACGCGTTTTCGTATTTACAAAGAAAACCCAGGCCAACGAGGACTCCGGTGACAGGCCAGAAGACGGAGAACCTTGGGCTGCGCTCAATCGAGAGCCAGAACGTGTACAGCGCTGCTGACCAGAAAAAAATCGACAACGAGTCGACAGTCAACAAGATCGATCCGACGTTAAAAACAGGCAGCAGGTTCAGGATAATGACGGCCCAAAAAGCGACTTTTTCCCGAAATAATTTGTGGGCCAGCAGGTAGACAAAAAGGGATGCACCGAGAGCGAGCAGGGGACTGAGAAACCGAACGCCGAATTCCGTGGGGCCGAACAGCGAAGTGCCGGCCAGAATTGCCAGAGCGACTCCCGGCCCTTTGCTGTAATAGGAGATATCGGGATGCTGTGCCCAGAGGAAATAATAACTCTCTTCAGGCGAGAGCTCGAGGTTCGCGGCGGACCACCAGCGGATCCCAGTCAATATGATCAAAAATCCGATTAATAAAAAAAGTCGAACTTTCATTGCGGAGGCGCACCAAACAACGAAGGGTGGCTGCGGTAAAGCCTGGGAAGCATCCGTGACGAGACGCGTTGGTACAACAAGTTCGCGAGACTGGCGCAAAGCAGACTAAAGCCGATTCCCAGTACGATTGAGACAATGATATCGCTGGGCCAGTGCGAACCACAATAGATTCTGGAATATGAAACGAGCCCAGCGGGAATGATGTAAAGCGCACCGAGCCGTCCAAAAAACAGAATGGCCAAGGTTGCGATCACGGCGTTGTTCATGGCGTGACCGGATGGGAATGATCGCCCGACCACTCGAGCCTCGGGGGGATCGGAAAGCGACACCTGAACGGGGCGGCCTAGGCCAAGAATTGCGGGTTTGGTTTTTGCCAGGCTTACTTCACGCACTCCGGCAAGGGCCTGATTCGGGCGCGGTCGGTTGACGAGTTTCTTCATCGACTGGGTAAAAACGCCGTCTGTGAAACCGATGGTCAGCAATGTCAAGATGACAAAACATCGCGCTTTAAAATTGCCGCGCCACAACATAAGCACGATGGCAATGATCAAGATTGGAATCCAGACGTCGAAGCTCGAGAACGGCGCCATCAGCCAATCCAAAAAGGGACTCGTCCATTCCCGATTTATGAAAAGCAGCAGAGTTTTGTCCATGCCAGAGTCGCCGGGCCTTGCGTAAGCTAGTGTCCCGTCCCCGAAATAGCATGTATTTTGTTGGGAGGACAGGACGCCACGAAGACCTTAACAATGAGACAAGCAGAGAAAATCATTTGGAGCGCGCTTTTGTTGTGCTCGTTAATCCCGCGACTGAGTTGGGCGCAAGAGGATGCCAACGGCATTCTCGACCAAATCCGCTCGGCGCAGGCACAAATCAGTCAACCGCTTTCCGGCCGCCTGCGTCCTGAAAATGGCGATCCGATTCCTTTCCAACTTCAACTGAAAGGTACCGAGTTCGATTACAATTTCAGAAATCCACCGGAAACGATCAAGCTGCAGCTGACCGATACCGGATCGGTGCTAACCGACCAGACAACCGGCGGACAGCAGGTCTTATCCGGGTCAAAATTGAGTGCGCCCGTGCGCGGTACCGACGTTACCTACGAAGACCTGTCGTTACGGTTTATTTACTGGAAGAACGCTAAATTCGAGGGAGAACAGCGCGCGCGCGCCATCACTTGTTCGATCGTCCTTGTTCAACCCTCATCTCGAAACACTGATTACAGCGCGGTGCGCCTTTGGATTGCGAAGGATCGAGGGGCCATGATCAAAGCCGAAGGATTCAATTGGCAAGGGAAGGTGGTGAAGCGTTTCGAGGTCATTTCCGGTCAGCAGATCGAGGGGAAAACGATTTTCAAGCAAATCCGAATTGAGCGGCTGGATCCACAGAATGGCAAAGTGGTTTCCCGGACCTACCTGGAACTCGATCCGGCGAGCTAAGGGCAAGAATTTCGATGCGTTGAGACGCGCAGCATGAAGAGCCCAAATCTCAATCATGCGGAATTGGCCTAAATTGACTGATCTTTCGGTTGAATACCGTTCCGAAAGACTGGTTTCTGACGTTGACCGGTCATCCCCTACCGGTTTTGAGGCAATATCTGTCGTTGACACATCTTACGGCTGCTTCTACACTCCGGTTCTTTTTTATGAGAACGGAAGGGTTGCTCTTGACAATTGTGTGCGGCTTGATCGCGATGGGAGCACCCGCTCTTCTTGCGCAGACTACGAGCGATGGCGCTGCCAGCTTCACGGAAAACGCAATGAAACTTCGCGAGAGTATTCTCTTCGGAAAAGAACCTACTAGCTTACAGAAGACTACGACCCTGGGCCAACCCGGCGACAAATACCCATGGCACATCGAGATCGTCACGACTGTTTTCTGGATCGGTGAAGCGCCGTCAGCCAACAACCCGGTTCCAAATCGTTCTAGCGCCTGGGATTCCAACTGGGCAAGAAACTTCGGCGGCTCCGACAGCCCCGGAGATCGAAGAGGATTTATCCCGGCCAGATTCGTACCCGGCCAAAACCCGTTCTACCTGGCCCTGCCGTACAACGATGTGAGCGGAGGCCGGACAAAGACTGAGGCATACAGCGTGATTCCATGGTTTCGGGAAGCGTTCGTGAAATCGGGACAATCGGTTCTAAAGGGGCGCTGGGTGGCTGTCCGGAAGGGCAACCTGGTCTGCTACGCGCAGTGGGAAGATGTTGGTCCGTTTCGCAGCGACCACTGGTCGTATGTATTTGGCGGGGAAAGGCCGCGTCAGAACTTGAATCGCGGCGCCGGGCTAGATATCTCTCCCGCCATCCGGGATTATTTGAAGCTAGGGAACACCGATGCAACAGATTGGCGTTTCGTGGAGTTTGCCGACGTTCCGCCCGGGCCGTGGACGTTGTACGGGAGCCAACAACACGTTTGTCATCGAGCGCCGCAAGCGGGAAGAGGCTTTCGCTAAGAGACAATAAGATCAATCAAAGCAGCTACCAGATTCGGACCGTATCTCCTTCCCTGTATTCGTTTTCGCGCTGCTGGCCGCCTCGAATGTAGTAGATCTTGAGGTTTTTTCCCTTCCCGGGATAGGGGTCGACTCCAAATGTTTCATTGGCTACCTTGAACGGCATTCGATACCTGACCCGATCGCGAACTATGCCGGTGACATCCGCGTAGCGACCTTTGGCGCCGTAGGTTGCCCGGACGATTCGAAGGCCCGGCCTATAGTCGCCGGGACCTTGATGGCCGTACCCGCCGTTCCTGAAGTAAAACACTTCGCCCTCCGGCACAGTCTCGGAGAACCGTCGTCCGTTGACCGAGTAGACGACTCTGAGCGTCTTTCCGCGGTTTGGTGAGGGATCAATTCTCAGCGTGTCGTTGCTGACCCGGAAAGGCTCGCCGTAGTCTGCGAATCGTTGAACCCTACCGGTGACATAAGCACCTCCGCCGCCGCGGGCCCCATAATAGGCCGATTCAACCCGGATGTCCTGAGCCATCGAGTTCACGGCTCCGAAAAACAGGCATAACAGCGCCAAGGAGGGGATCCACAATGCGTTTATTCGTCTCATCTGGATTAGAAAGACGAGACAGGAGGCGAAAAACATCAAAGAAAGAATTCATGGCCTCTTGCTTGGCTTGCTTTTTGCGGGACAAAATCGAGTTCGCGAAAGTATACTTACTCGCACGATGCGTAAAATCGGGTCAAAGCATGGATGGGGCAGCGCACTGGCGATTATCGTGTGGGCGAGCGCATTTCAGCTCGGTCTGTCCGCGCAGCAGGTACCAAAGTTAAGTCCGAAGGTTGTGGCGGTTGTAAACCGACCGCTGGTGGAGTTGAAAGACGATGACGCTCCAATTCTTCGGTTGAAAAAAGAACGATTCAACGCGGCATTGAGCGAAGCAAAGGCGCGTTTCGACATGTACAAACGCGGTCTGACGCGGGTACCCGAACTGATCGAGGTGGGTGAAAGGCTGTTCGCCGCCGAAGTAGAACTGTACGATAAACCGGAAGAGAAAGCTCAGGTACTGGAGCGACATCTGGATGTCTATCGTGAGGCGGAAACCAATCTTGAGAAACAGGTGAAAGAGGGTATGGCAACGCAGGCTGATCTTGAGCGGTTGCGGTACAACAAAGTCACGGTTGAGATCGATCTTTTAAATGTGAAGAATATGCACGAGGAGCGTGAGCCCGCAGTGCAACCCACACCAGAATGAATGCGTTAGCGATGAAGAACTATTTGATTGCCGTTGTCGGACTTTGTATGGCCGCCTTAGCTCCCGGGGCGCGAGGGGCGGATCAGTTGACTGGAACGCTGAAGAAGGTCAAGGACGCGGGGTTCATTTCTGTCGGCCACAGGGAATCCTCGATACCGTTCTCCTACTATGACGATAAGAACCAGGTGGTGGGATACTCTCAGGACCTCGTCATGATGGTGGTCGAAGCCGTTAAAAAGAAACTCAACATGCCGAACCTGGCGGTCAAATTGATTCCGGTCACTTCGCAAAATCGAATACCCTTGATTCAGAACGGAACAATCGACATCGAATCTGGGTCGACGACCAATAATCGTTGAGCGGCAACAGCAGGTCTCTTTCTCGGACACAATATTTATCATCGGCACGCGGCTGCTCGTGAAGAAGGATTCCGGCGTCAAGGATTTTCGCGGATCTGAAGGGCAAGAACGTAGTGGTCACCGCCGGAACGACTTCAGAACGTCTCATCCGCGAGATGAACGAGAAAAACAAGATGGGGATGAACATCATCAGCGCTAAGGATCACGGAGAATCGTTCCTCACGTTACAGAGCGGACGAGTGGCCGCCTTTATGCTGGATGACGCGTTATTGGCCGGGGAACGTGCCAAAGCGCGAAAGCCGGAGGACTGGGTCATTGTGGGGACTCCCCAGTCAAAAGAGGCTTACGGGATGATGATTCGAAAAGGGGACGATGAATTCAAAAAGCTGGTCGACGAAACGATCTCTCAAGCCGAAACATCGGGCGAGGCAGCAAAGCTGTACCAAAAATGGTTTCTATCACCGATTCCGCCGAAGGGCCTGAATCTTGATCTTCCTTTGAGCGAGGACATGAAAGAGCTGTTCAAGAATCCGAACGACAAAGCCTTTCAGTAGAGTGCTGCCGGCGGTGAATTCAATCGCTGCGGGAGTTCTTAGCCTATGCTGACACTAGGGACGGGGTTGGATTGGAATATCTTTTTTCAACCGGCTTTTGACGGGAGTGGAACCTATCTCCGTTTTCTTTTGGTCGGGTTGGAATGGACGCTCCTTTTGTCGATTACGGCGTGGGTTCTGGCCTTTGCGGTCGGCTCATTCATCGGGGTTTTGCGAACCTTGCCGGGCAAACTGCTTCCCGGCCTTGGCGCAGCCTACGTCGAACTGTTTCGGAACGTCCCGCTCCTGGTTCAGCTTTTTCTCTGGTATTTTGTGCTTCCCGAAATCATTCCGGGTTTCGGTACCTGGTTCAAACAGGGATTAAACCCGTTACTCCAGCAATTTATCTCCGGGAGTATTGTGTCTTGGGTTTTTCACGGCGGCGCGCGTGGCAGAACAAGTGCGATCGGGCATCGATTCTCTTGGGCGCGGCCAGCGAGCAGCCGGTTTGGCGATGGGACTAAATCTGGTTCAGGTTTACCAATTGATTCTGTTGCCGGTCGCCTACCGGATAATCATACCGACCCTGACCTCGGAGTTTTTGAATATCATCAAGAACTCGGCTGTGGCCTCGACGATCGGGTTGGCGGAGCTGTCGCGTCAGAGCCAGCAATTGGGCGAGTTCACTGCGCACTGGTACGAGTCGTTCATCGCGGTGACTCTGCTCTACGGCATTATCAATGTGACGGTCATGCTGGTTGCGCGTTTCCTTGAGCGGGTTTCCCGGTTGCCCGGCTATGTCGGAGGCAAAAAGTAGATGTACCAATTTGATTGGAGCTCGATTCCGGGAGCGCTGCCTTACCTGTGGCAGGGGATGGTGCGGACGCTGCAGATCACCGGTGTGGCGATTGTGGTTGGCGTTGTTCTCGGGACGCTGATCGCGGTGGCGCGTCTGTCGAAAAACGCGATACTTTCAAACCTGGCCGCACTCTACGTCAATGGATTCCGATCAATACCGCTGGTGATGGTTTTGCTTTGGTTTTACCTGCTGGTGCCTCAGTTGATCACCAGCCTGATCGGGCATCCCGGCTTTGATATTCGGCTTCTTTCGGCTTTTGTGGCGTTCGCGCTTTTCGAAGCCTCGTACTATGCCGAGATCATTCGGGCCGGAATTCAGAGTGTGTCGGGAGGACAGGTTTCGGCAGGTCTAGCGCTCGGCATGACGGGTGGACAAACGATGAGTCTGATTGTGTTGCCGCAGGCTTTTCGGCGCATGATCCCGCTGCTGCTCACGCAGGCGATCATTCTCTTCCAGGACACCTCACTGGTTTACGTGATTGGCTTGGCAGAATTTTTCGGTGTCGCGTACAATACCGGGAATCGGGACGGCACGCTGGTCGAACTGCTGATATTCGCGGGAGCCGTCTACTTTGTCATCTGTTTTGGCGCCTCCACGGTCGTTCGCGTGCTCCAAAAGAAACTTGCGTCATGATCTCGATCAAAAAAATTTGCAAATGGTACGGAGAATTCCATGTTCTCAAGCAGTGCAGCACAGAAGTCAGCAAAGGTGAGGTCGTCGTCGTCTGCGGGCCTTCGGGTTCGGGTAAATCCACTCTGATCAAGTGCGTCAATGGCTTAGAGGCGTTTCAAAAGGGTGAGATCCTGGTCGACGGCATGTCGGTGAGCGCTCGTGGCACGAATCTCTCCAAGCTCCGCTCCCGAGTCGGGATGGTGTTCCAACACTTCGAACTCTTTCCGCATCTGAAAGTGCATCCAGAATCTCACAATCGCCCAGTGCAAGGTGCTGGGGCGTGGAAGCCAGGAGGCGACAGAGAAAGCGCTGAAACTTCTGGAGATGGTGGGTTTGTCGGCGCACGCTCAAAAAGTTTCCGGCGCAATTATCAGGTGGACAACAGCAGCGGGTGGCGATTGCGCGCGCGCTGGCGATGGATCCGATTGCGATGCTGTTCGACGAACCCACTTCGGCACTCGATCCGGAGATGATCAAAGAAGTGCTCGATGTGATGGTGAAACTGGCCGAAGAGGGGATGACAATGATGGTGGTGACTCACGAGATGGGTTTTGCGCGAGAGGTGGCCGATCGCGTGATATTCATGGACCACGGGGAGATTGTTGAAGACAGGCCAAAGACGGATTTTTTCAACACGCCCGGCACCGATCGCGCTCAGCAGTTCTTGTCGAAAATACTTTCCCATGGAGCGGGATAGGGAAACGTTCAACGTTTGGCGTTCAATGTTTGGTGTTCGGCGAGGCCTGGCCGCAGTGGCGTCAGTCAGGACATCGGTAACACTTTTGGTTCAGGACATCGGTAACACTGTTACTGTTTTAGTTCAGGGTTTAGAATGCCTTGTTTCTGGTGTTCGCCGCGGTTAGTCCTCGCTGCCCCGGAATCCGGTTAACTGCTCTCGCTTGGCGCCTGCCCATGCCGTCGATGGTACAACGTCGGATCCTTTTCGTTGCGCCATGCTGGTGCAAGAGCGTATTGATGTCGGAGGCAGGAACGTCGAACGTCCAGAGGCGCAACGCTGGACGACTGGAACGTGTTACGATGTCCTGCACCCGATGTGCACGCAGTCCTGACGTGCGCTGCCCACCGCGAACGCGAACGCTAAACGTCGAACGCGTATTGTTAGAATGTCGTTTATCTTGACCTGGTATCCAATTCTCATATGCGAGATCCGGTGCTTTTCCTGGTGACATCTCAGCAGGGTCCAGGAGCTGACGCAGATCGCGCCGACCGGCTCTTCGCGTCTGTCGCAAGCATTATCCTCCTTCCCAGAACCGTATGTCTACTCCAGTATCCGCCGCTTCGGCTTTGACCGGTGGGGAGCTCCAAGCTCAACATCGCCAGGTTATTCTCGCCTCATCCTTGGGCACCGTTTTCGAATGGTACGATTTCTACATTTACGGCACTTTGGCCGCCTTTTTCGCCGGCTTGTTTTTTCCGCCTGGCAACCCGGTCACGGCGTTGCTGACCAGCCTCCTGACGTTCGGCGTGGGCTTCGTTGTCCGACCGTTTGGAGCGCTCGTCTTTGGGCGGATCGGAGATCTGGTGGGGAGAAAATACACCTTTTTGATCACGATCACGGTGATGGGTCTTTCGACCGCGCTGGTCGGAGTCTTGCCAACTTTTGCGACGATAGGGTGGGCGGCTCCGATCATCCTGTTTTTTTTGCGGGTCACGCAAGGCCTGGCGCTGGGCGGTGAATACGGAGGCGCCGCTACCTACGTCGGCGAGCATGCCCCGCAGGGAAAACGGGGTTTTTACACAAGCTGGATTCAGACCACGGCCACTCTAGGTCTGTTTCTCGCGCTCGCTGTGATCCTGATTTTGCGGCGCTGCATGTCGGTTGACGACTTTAAGAGCCTGGGGTTGGCGAATCCCTTTTCTCCTGTCAATCATTCTCCTCGCGATTTCCGTTTATATCCGGCTGAGACTTCAAGAGTCGCCCGTCTTCGCGGAGATGAAATTGCAGGGCAAAGGATCGACGGCTCCTTTGCGGGACAGTTTTCTCAAGATGCCGAATGCCAAGTATGTCTGGCTGGCTCTTTTCGGCGCAACCGCCGGCCAAGGGGTCGTCTGGTATACCGGACAATTCCATGCCTTGTTCTTCCTTCAGAACGCCCTAAGCCTTAAAGACTTTACAACGGCGTACATGCTGATTGCGACGTCGCTGCTGATCGGCACTCCGTTCTTCATCTTCTTCGGATGGCTTTCGGATCGGGTTGGACGCAAGGGCATCATCATGGCCGGATGCCTGTTGGCCGTCCTGACTTATTTTCCGCTCTTCCATCAGCTCACCAAATATGTGAATCCGGCCCTTGCCGAGGCATTAAAGAGCGCTCCGATCGTGATTTCGGCTGAGAACGGTCCCGACCTGGAGAAGGTCAAGCTCGACCTGAACACGCGAGGCTATTCGTTTGCCGTTAAGCCTCCTGAAGGAGGTGCGGGCCTTTCTATCGCCATCGGCTCGAAGCAGCTGCAGGGTTACGACGCCAAGGCGTTGGGCGAAGCCCTTAGCCGCTGCCGGCTATCCAAAGACTGCTGATCCGGCGAAAATCAACTATCCGGGAGCGATCCTGACACTGGTCATCCTTGTTCTGTACGTCACGATGGTTTACGGCCCGATCGCTGCCCTCCTCGTGGAGATGTTCCCGACCCAGATTCGCTACACATCGATGTCATTTCCCGTACCACGTTGGCAACGGCATTTTTGGAGGGCTGCTGCCGTTCATTGCGGCGAGTGTGAGCGTGGCAACAGGGAACATTTATGCGGGTCTCTGGTACCCGATCACCGTCGCCCTTATTACCTTTGTTATTGGGATGCTGTTCCTGCGCGAGACGAAGGACAGAGATATCCGGGCTTGAGCCGAAGGAGGCGAGTGATCCGACGGTGATCCAGAACCCCACGCGGTTGACCCCGGCTGGCCGATTAAAAAAGGGCAAAGCGGACGCATTGCTTACGGCGTTTCTCCTCCTGAGTTCTGACTTCAGACTTCTGATCCCAAAAAACTTCGGGTGGCGAATTTGGCTGAAGTATTCTATGAGTTCTTTGCGTATGAAGGTTTTGGCTTACTCAAAGTGGGATGCTGTGCCGGCCCTTTGTGGATTTTTGCACTTCGCGTACATTCTGACCTTTTTCACGCTTTTCCCCGTTACTCCCTGGTGGGCGTTGGTTTGCATGGGGATCATCTACTCGATCAGCATCTCCTGGAACATCAACGGGATCTCGCACAATTTCCTGCACAACCCCTATTTCAATTGGCGCCCGTTGAATCGAGTATTCAGTTTGATGGAGTCGCTCTCCCTCGGGTTCTCCCAAACATTCTACAAATACGTGCATCACCGGCATCACATGGGGAATAGTGACCGGCCGGATGACGATGGGGATACGGTAGACTGGTTGTCGATTTACAGACATGGACACGATGGCGAAGCGGAAAACGTATGGAGCTACGTCTTTCTCAGCTATATGCGAGACGACCCCAAGGCAATTTTCGCGGAAATCAAACGAAAGAACCGAGCGGACGCGTATTGGGGTGTCTTCGAGATTGTTGCGTTTATCAGTTTCTTCGTTCTCCTGGGCATTCTGAATTGGAAATTTATCCTGTTTTTCCTGCCGTTCTATTATCTTGGGCATTGTCTTTCCTACTTGAACGGCTACTTATTTGCATTTCGGCGGGAACCCGGACAAACCCATTGCCTGGGGCGTGAGTTCGTACGAAAAGATTTACAATTTGCTCTGGTTCAACAACGGGTACCACGCCGAGCACCATTTCCGTCCGAAACTGCATTGGACAAAGATGGAACAACTCCATATGCAGATTGCGGAACAGCAGCGACGGGAAGGAACTCGAGTCATCAAGCCGCCGCACGCACTTGCGTTCCTTGATCCGACTTTGCCGGACAAAAGCAGGCCGCTCACCCCCGAGAGTGAGTCCCGGGTGACGTCGTAGTCAGCGACGACATGCAACCTTCAGGTTCGTCCACTCGGGATTCACGAGCAGAATCTCCGGAAAACCCTTGGTAACTGTCCAATCCCACTATCGACTTCACGGTTAAGACCTCGTTTGGATCGGCAGTGATAGCGAGCAGTATTCCGCCCGAAGATTACGAAACCTGGGTTGCGGGTTTCGAAGATTATCCAATCGATCACCGGTATTACGAGATAGTTTACGAATCGCTCAAGGACCAGTTTGCTCACTACTACCTGTTGCTAAAGGATGCGGGCGGCGTGACGCGGGCAATGCAGCCATTCCTGATTGTAAATCAAGATCTCGCGACTGGAACTCCGCCTTTATCCGAAATCTCCTGGCTCGAGTGCGGCGCTATTTTCCCGGATTTTTGAAGTTGCGAATGTTGATGGTTGGCTGCTCCGCAGGGGAAGGGGATATCGTTTTGGAGAAAGTGAGCCGGAACCCCGCCTGGACGGTTGATGCGTTGAAGGAGAGCTTAACTCCGGTCGCGCGACGGCTGAAGGCGGTCCTGATTGTCTTCAAGGATTATCCGAAATCCTACCGCCAATATCTGGACCGATTGCGCGTGTTCGGGTTTACCCGCGTGCCCAGCATGCCGGCCACAAGACTGGATCTCAATTTTGCGGATTTCGAGGACTACCTGAAAACGCGCGTCAGTTACACGATGCGGAAGAATCTGCGTAAGAAATTTCGAAAAGCGGAGAGCGGACCCTCGATCGAATGCGAGGTCGTGACGGATATTACGCCCTATGTGGACGAAGTCTATCCACTCTATCAACAGACGCTGAGCAGATCGGAATTGAAATTTGAAGAACTGACGAAGTCTTACCTTTGCAAGCTCGGTGAGCGGATGAATGACCGCGCGAGATTTTTCGTCTGGCGACAAGAAGGTCGTATCATTGCGTTCGCTTCGACGATCGTTCACAAAGGCGTCCTGCGCGATAACTACATCGGCCTGGATTATTCGGTGGCCTTTGACGTATCACCTCTATTTTGTAACCTGGCGGGACACCATCGTCTGGGCGCTAAAAACGGCATTCACACCTATCACAGCGCGCCGTTGAACTACGATCCCAAGTACCATTTCCGGATGGAGCTGGAACCGTTGGATCTCTATGTTCGTTCGCCGTACGGCTGGTTGAATCCGGTCTTTAAGCGAGTTCTGCCGCTTCTGGAGCCGACTAGATACGACCCGGTCATTCGCAAATTCACCAACGCGAGCGAGCTATGGTAGAGGATTCGGATCCACGCCAGAGCCGCCGGTGGAACTCTCTGGCTTGCGTTCGATGACGCCTGGGATTTTGGCGAGCCGCCGACCTTTGCAAGTCTCCAATCCGAGTCGATGCCCGAGAAGTAGGGCCGTCGCTGCGATTTATCACTTCCCAGCGGGCGATTGAGCGTTTCTACGAAAAATTCGGCGAGTCGTTTTCGGCCGTTCATCCTTTCCGGTTCGGGTGATTTCCATCACCTGACAGCCGTTTTTATCCGGCGGTTAAAAGAACCATTTGTCATTCTGTCGTTTGATAACCATCCGGACTGGGACATCCGTCCGCCTTTTTGGTCCTGTGGCGCCTGGGTTAATCGTGCGCTCGAGAACCCGCTGGTTCACCAGGTCGCGGTTTGGGGTTGCGGGAGCTTTGAGTGCCGTCTTCCCGTGGCGTTTGCTCGGCAATCGGTCTGCTTGCCGTTCGGGTCGGCTGTGGGTGGCCCCCTGGCGATCCAGGGGCAGCGATTATCCGTCCTGGCTTCATCGCGATATCGGGGCAGAATTGGCGTGCGGCTTTTGCCCGATATGTCGAATCCTTGGGGACCTTTCCGGTCTATGTCACCGTGGACCTGGATAGCTTGAGGGAGAGCGAAGCAGTCACCAATTGGGAGAACGGCCGATTTTCGTTATCCGATATTGTTTGGGCGATCAGCCTCCTGCGACAGAAGAGGCGGATCATCGGAGGAGATCTTTGCGGCGCTTTTTCGCAGGCGCGGTACGGCTCACGGTTTCAGACGCTTGCCGGACGGTTCGATCATCCGCGCCAACGATCTGTGAGTGAAGACGAACGGCGGACGGTGAATCTCCAGGCGCTGAAAGTGATTTGGCCCAAATCTGATCGGCAAGGCGGCTGATTCTTAGTTCCGAATGATCGTCCGCCGGGGCAACTGTTTATTTTCGGGGAATAATAGGGGAATAGATGCATCTATCACTATGCCAACGCGCGCACAAATAGGAGACCGGATGTTTGATTGTCTTCTTCCCGCAGCAGTGCCGTCGCGAAGGCGACCAAACACCAACCAAACAAAAGAAAGAGTTAACAGATGATTAGACCATCCAAAACAGTGATTGCTGGAGCAGCGATCGCCGGCCTTCTAACGGGTTCATTCGCAATGCGTGCCTATGCCGCGAGCACCACTAACGCCAAAGCCGGCGTGGCTCCTGCAGACAATGGCCGACGCCGAAAAGGGCAAGCACGGGTGCAAAGGCCAAAACGAATGTAAAGGCCAAGGCGGCTGTAAGACGGGCGACAATGGCTGCAAGGGCAAGAACTCCTGCAAGGGTAAAGGCGGTTGCGCCAGCAAATCGTAGAATCCTGGGCCGATCCAAGTTAAAGCCGCGTCGTTCGGATTGCCGGACGACCGGAAACAACCTTGGGGAGGGATGGCTCCTATGTCGTCTGGAGACAATCTGCGACCGAATAGGAGGCCGTCCCTCCCCGGGAACAGGAATGCAGTAACAGAAATTCCGAAAGAGTATGCCCGCAAATGCTTTCAATGGATTCACCGAATATGGCGTTGGCATAGGCCTGCGTGTTCCGCACTATCGGCACATTCTCGCCAAAAAGCCGGTCGTCGATTGGTTTGAGATCATCTCCGAGAATTTCATGGTGGATGGGGGCAGGCCTCTCGAGGTGCTTGACTCGATTCTCGAACAGTACCGGGTGGTTCAGCACGGCGTCGCGATCTATTTCGGCTCTGCCGACAAATTTAACCGTGAGCATCTCAAGCGTCTCAAACGACTGGTTAAATACACGAATACGCCGTGGCTTTCCGATCATCTATGCTGGGGCAGCGTCGATGGACGTTATACGCATGATCTGCTGCCCATGCCTTACACCTTTGCCGTAGCGCGTCATACCGCGGAAAAGATTCGGGCCGCGCGCGATTATCTTGAAGTGCCGATTTGTGTCGAAAATGTCAGTAGCTACGCCGAATACCATGCCTCTGAAATGACGGAGTGGGAGTTCCTCAGCGAAGTCGTTGAGTTGGCGGATTGCGGCATCCTTCTGGATGTGAACAACATTTATGTCTCATCGCAAAATCATAACTTCGATCCCTACGATTATTTGAATAACGTGCCCCACCATCGCGTAGGGCAAATCCACATTGCGGGACACTCGAAGTATCGAAAAATACCTCCTCGACACCCACGATCATCCGGTGCTTGACCCTGTGTGGAAGATGTACGCACATGCTGTCAAACTAGTCGGCAACACCGCCACGCTGCTGGAATGGGATGACCGTATCCCATCCTTCGACGAAGTTCACAATGAAGCACTCAAAGCCAATAAATTCCGCGACAAACAACTCGCTGCGACCGCCTCGTGAGATCAATTCGCGGGCTCAACTGCGGCGAGTTACAACGTGTGATGGCGCGGGCCCTCTTTCGTCCTCTGACGTCAAAATGGGGAATGCAGAAGCGTTGGACGGACGGCGCTCCGATGGAGGCAGGTGGCTTCGGAGTTCATCAAACCGAACGATCGCCTCAGCTCGTTTGAGCGGTTGGAGATTTATAATCGTCAATATTGGTTTCGGACTCTGGATTGCCTCTATGACGATTACCCCGGGCTCCGCGCGGTCGTGGGAGAGCGGAAATTCATGAAGCTTGCGACCGCTTATCTGACCGTTACCCGTCAGATTCGTACACCCTCCGCGATCTCGGAAATCGACTCGAACAGTTTCTGCGCGAAGAGCCGCACATGGAGCGCGCCGCGACAGGAATTGGCAATCGACATGGTGCGGTTTGAATGGGCGCAAGTGGTCGCCTTCGACGGGCCGGCCAACCCGCCACTCGTTCCTGACGACATTCTAGATACTCCGGCGACGAAATTGCGCCTCAACCTGCAGCCCTACCTTTCGCTGTTGGAATTGAATTTTGCGGTCGACGATTTTTTGATTGCCGTGAAAAAGCGTGAGTCGGCCGTCTTGCGCGGCGAAGCGAGTAATGCAATGGACGGCGCGCCGAAAGCTGCAATTCAGCCGGAAACGTGTAAGGCTTCCCGAGACCGAGAGAAAATCTATCTTGCGGTTCATCGGCACGACAACGTGCTCTATTACAAGCGCCTTGAACTGGAGGCGTTTGCTGATCCTGACATCGCTGGGCCGCGGGGCGACGGTGGAGGATGCTTGTGTCGAAGCGGTCACCGCGAGCGAAAGGACAAACATCGACTGGTCGGCTCAAATCAAGGAATGGTTTGATACCTGGTCTGCACTTGGCTGGTTTTGCCGCAAACCATGAACGCGATTCGAAATGCAGTGGCGCGCGCTTACGAACTGCTGATAGCCTTCGCTAACTACCTGCAGTCGCCGCTGTTGTTAGCGTTGCGGGTGTACTTTTTCTGGCAGTTGTTCCTTACCGGGAAAGGGAAGCTTTCCAACATCGGAAAAATCATCGAGTTTTTCACCAGCCTCGGTATCCCGGCGCCGGCGGTGAACGCCTATTTCGTGAGCGCACTGGAGTGCTTCGGCGGCCTCCTGTTGATTATCGGACTGGCTTCCCGACCGATCGCACTAATGGTCACGATTTCGATGTGTGTCGCGTTTCTGACCGCGGATTTTGGGGCGCTGTCCAGCATCTTCAGCGATCCGGATAAGTTTGTGAAAGCCGATCCGTTTCCGTATCTTCTTACGGCTTTGATCGTGCTTGTCTTCGGTCCCGGGCAGTATTCTGTCGATGCACTATTGAAGCGCTGGGTGGTAGGGACTGGCTTTGTTCGGTCCGACTCTTCTGCAGGACGGCCCTTCCGGCAAACGGAAAAGAGATAATGATGCGCCGCGTTTTTTCATTCCTGGTTGCTTTCGCGCTGCTCCCGCTTTCGAGGGTGCCGGCTGAAGACGAAGGCATTGCCTGGCAACCCTGGTCCGATTCCGTCTTTGCCCAAGCCAAGAGCGAAGGGCGGTTCGTTCTCCTCGATCTGGGGACAGCGTGGTGCCATTGGTGCCACGTCATGGAGGAGATCACCTACCGGGATCTCGCGGTCATCGATCTCATTAGAAAACATTACCTTGCAGTAAGAGTTGACGCAGATGGGCGGCCCGACCTTTCAAACCGCTACGAGGATTACGGTTGGCCGGCGACAATCGTGTTCAATTTCGATGGCGGTGAGATCGTGAAACGGCGAGGATACCTGCCTCCGCTGCCGATGGCTTCGATGCTGCAAGCCATCATTGACGATCCGACGCCCGGTCCCTCGGTGGTTGTCGAGTCGCCTTTGGTTGCCAGCCAGGAAAAGGCTCTTGGATCCGACGCGCGAAACAAGTTGCAACAGATTTTGATAAACGACTACGACCACACAAACCATGGATGGGGCACGGTTCAGAAATTTCTCGATTGGGACACGATCGAGTATTGCATGGTCGAGACTTCGCAAGGGGACCAAGCCTTTGAAAAAATGGCGCGGGAGACACTCGCGGCCCAGCTTAATCTGGTCGATCCGGCATGGGGCGGCGTCTACCAATATTCGACGGACGGGGACTGGCAGCATCCCCACTTTGAGAAAATCATGCAAATGCAGTCCGAAGATTTGCGTGTTTACGCGCAGGCCTTCGCTCTCTGGCACGACGAGAGCTATCTGCAGGCGGCGAGCCGTATCCGCGGGTATCTGAAAAATTTCCTGACTTCGCCCGACGGCGCATTTTACACCAGCCAGGATGCGGATCTGGTTCCTGGCGAACACGGAGGCGAGTACTTTCAACTGAACGATTCGGACCGCCGGAAGCTGGGGGTGCCGCGCATCGATACCCACGTCTACGCCCGTGAGAATGGATGGGCGATCACCGCGCTCGCGACCTTCTACGCCGTTTCCGGTGAAAGGGATAGCCTTGACGACGCTATCCGCGCCGCGAATTGGGTGTGCGCCAATCGAGTTCTTGGGGACGGCGGCTTTCGACACGATGAGACGGATCCCGCAGGGCCCTATCTCGGGGATACGCTGGCGATGGGGCGAGCCTTCGTCACCTTGTATGGTTGCACGGCGGATCGAGCCTGGCTTACGAAAGCGAAGCGGGCCATGAAATTCATCTCGGCCAATTTTGCGAGCGACCATGGGTACATCACCTGCGCCGACAACGGTGCGCTAAAACCGAAGCCACAATTGGACGAGAACATCGGCGTCGTTCGACTGGCCAATTTGATCCGACACTATACCGGTAATTCGGAATATCAGGAAATGGCGGAGCACGCGATGCGCTTCCTCGCAACGCCAGGGGTAACGGATCGCCGGGGATATCCTGGTTGCCGGCGTCCTGCTCGCCGACAGGGAGCTCATTTCTCCGCCGCTGCACATCACGGTTGTCGGCCGGAAGGATGATCCAGCGGCGCAAAAGCTATTTGCGGCCGCTATTCAGGAACGAACAACCTACAAGCGGGTCGAGTGGTTGGACGAGCGTGAAGGCGGGTTGCCCAACGCAGACGTCGAGTATCCAACCCTGAGCCGGGCGGCAGCCTTTCTTTGCACGGACAAGGCTTGTTCCGCGCCGGTCTTCGCGGTCGATGATTTGATCGCCAAGACCAAGGAGCGGTGAGGGAGGGGGAACGGGTCGGCGTGATCGGGGGCTAGCCTCCGATGGCAGGGATCGCGCTCCGGCGCGGTTCGCCAGGCCGGACGCCGGGAATCCTTCGGGAGACTTACCCATCGCGCTCCGTTCGACGTTTCAGTTGCCGCTCGAATGCGTCTACGGCCCGGAATGCGAGCTCTGCGGCAGCGTTCACGTCTGTAATGGTTGGCTGCAGCTGCAAAAAATATTGCCAGGCGCGATCCTCGTAGGTTTGGGTGCCGTCCTCGTTACTCATGCCGAGAAGCATAAGTGAGAAGGGGCCAAGTGACATCCGAGATTAAACTCCGACCACGCCGATACGTTTCCCCTAACGTGCCACGCCGGACGCGCTGGAGCGCGATCCTAACACCGGAGCCGGTGACCACAATAAAATGGCTCCTGAGGTAGGATTCGAACCTACGACCAATCGGTTAACAGCCGACCGCTCTACCACTGAGCTACTCAGGAATGTCGTGGGCGAAGATACTAATCCCGATACAGGTCGATTCAAGCGAAAAAGTCCTTGCCAGCCGCCGTGAGAGCAGGCGTTGAATGACTCATTGCGCACAGAGGAAAGCTACAGCATCCCGGGCGGTAATCCGAGCCCGGAAGTCAGGCGGCCCATCTCGCTTTGCGCCAGGCTTTTGCCCTTTTCGATTGCTTGTTTTACGCCGCTCAAGATCAAATCCTCCAGCAATTCGGTGTCTTCAGGGTCGACGACCTCCTTGGCAATCTTGATCGAAACTATATCTCCAAGGCCGTTCGCAACGACGGTAACCTTTTCACCGCCGACACTGACTTCAACGGTTTTCTCCGCGAGAGCAGCACTCATCTGTTCCTGCATCTTCGCGGCCTGCTTCATCATCTTCTGGATGTTCATCGTCTAACGATCAGACTGGATCTCCGCCTTGAATATTTCCAGAGCTTTTTGAATCATCGGATCTTTCTTAAAGTCTTCCGCCGGATCGGTCGGCGGCGCGAGCGCCGGTTTTGTTTCGGCTGCCGGGAGGTCGCCCCGCAATTCGAACTCCAGCTTCCATGTCCCGCCAAGCACATGGCCGACCACCTCCTCGAGAAGCTTCTGGTTGTTCGGCCGGGACAACGACTCCACCGCAAGGGAGTGGTCCTTCGGAAATCCGAGCTTCAAAGTCCCATTCTCAAAGGAGAGCGGGGTGGCCGGTTCGATCCACGAAATGATCAAGGGTCTGCGTTTGCGTACTTCCTGCAGAACTCGCTCCCACGGTGATCCCGCCGGCGCATCCGGCTCAGGCGTTTCGCTTCTTTGAATGAAACGCTCTTCCGGTCGCGGAATTTCTTCCGCGTCTGATTTAATGGACGGAGACACTTCACCTGTCTTTTTTGGAAGACTTTGAACAACCGGGCCTTCGGTTGATTCTTTGAGCACAACCTCCGCGCGCGCAGGCGGAGCTTTCGTCTGTTTGCCCGTTTGCGACCGGGGGCCCCCACGCAGGCTCTCCAAGGCCTCAACCACGTTTTCCAGGCTGACTTCGCTGAGCGTGTGAATTGCCCGGATCAGGGCAATTTCCAGGTGAAGCTTCTTGTTCGAAGCCCATTTGATGGTGGCTTCGACCTCCGAAATCTCTTCGATCAACCGGAGGAGTCGTTGGGTGTCAACGACGGTCACCAATTCCTCAAGCGAGGTCGTGCATAGTCGCTGATCTCTTCCCGCAGGCTTTGCGGGTCGATCTTGAAGATCAAGAGATTTCGAAAGAAGGCCAGCAGGTCGCCGAGAAGTTTAGTGATATCTTTGCCCGCTTCCGACTGCTGATGGACAAGCGCCAGGGCCATAGCGGCCGCCTGATTGAGGATCGCCCGGGTAAGGTCTGCCACAATATGTTCGGAGGTAAGACCAAACACCTCGAGTACTTCCTGCTCCCCGATCGTATTTCCACAAAATGCGACAAGTTGATCCAGCATCGACTCTGCGTCTCGCAACCCTCCTTCAGCAGCAACCGCGATCGCTGCGGCTGCATCCTGGGCAAGGTTTACTCCTTCCTTGGAAGCGATGTAGGCCAAGTGTTTCGCGATCGTCAGCGCCGGAATCCGTCGTAGATCGAACCGCTGGCAGCGGCTGAGGATGGTCGGCAGAACCTTGTGCGGCTCGGTGGTGGCAAAGATGAAGATCACGTGAGCCGGCGGTTCTTCCAAGGTTTTTAGAAGCGCGTTGAACGCCTGTTGGGTCAACATGTGAACTTCGTCGATGATGTAGACCTTAAAATTACCGCGTGCCGGTGCGAAGCGGACGTTGTCTCGAAGTTCGCGAATTTGATCGACGCTGTTGTTGCTGGCGCCGTCGATTTCGAGCACGTCGAGGCTGATGCCCTGAGAAATCTCCCGGCACGAATCGCAGACTCCGCATGGATTGACTGTCGGGCCATGGATGCAGTTCAGAGCCTTGGCCAGGATCCGGGCAGTCGAAGTTTTGCCCGTCCCGCGCGGGCCGACAAAGAGGTAGGCGTGAGCAATACGTTTCTGTTGAATGGCATTTTTCAACGTTTGAACGACGTGATCCTGACCCAGAACGTCGTCGAATACCTGAGGCCGATATTTTCGCGCGAAGACTTGGTAACTCACAACGATAATGTAGAGCCCTGCCCGCTACGCGGCCAGGACTAACGGGTTTTGGACGTCGAGTTTTGACTTGGTTTTGGGTTTTGCGTGTGCGCGGCCGGGCGATTAATTTTGCTGCGTGCGTTATGTCCGTTTCTTGCTCTGGCTTGTCTTTTTCACGATCGCTACTTTTTGTTGGGTCGTCATTATAGAGCACGGACCCGAAAATTTCATCGAAGGCACGAAAATCGAGATAGAGAATTTGGGTGCGGTGCCCTCCTGGTTTTCCCGGAAGACGGCTCCGGGCGAACGCACAAGCCAGGCGGACAACGATAGTTCCATTCGCAGGAGCACCCGTTGACGCTGTTCCGACTATTCGATATTTTTCACACGTGGCGAAGTTTGTTATCCCCCAAAGGACCGTCTATCGGCTTTCGCTATATTTCAGGATCGTTGAACGTCTCAATCAGAATCGGATCGAGACAGTTTCGTCGGAGGCTTTGGCTAAAGCCGCCGGCGTTAAGCCGACTCAGCTTCGGAAAGATCTAACGTATTTTGGCCAGTTTGGTACGCGAGGACTTGGCTATAAGGTGGACTCTCTGGTCACGCAGTTGGCGAGCGTGCTTCGCACGACGCGCTTTCAACCGGTCATTCTCGTTGGCGCCGGGAACCTGGGATCCGCTTTAATCCACTATGAGGGTTTTGCCAAAGAGGGTTTCGAGATTGTTGCGGCCTTTGATGTACGTCCCGAGCGTGCCAAAAGTGGAAATCTTAAAATCGCGATTCTGCCGATGGATCGGCTAAAGGGTTTTATCTCGGAGCACAGCGTGAAGCTCGCCATCCTGACTGTTCCTGGAACCAGCGCACAGGCGGTAACCAACGACCTGGTGAAAGCGGGGATTCAAGCGATCCTGAATTTTTCGCCGTCGATTCTGCAGGTGCCAAACAACGTCGTGGTCAATAACGTCAATCTCGCGATCGAGCTCGAGAACCTGAGTTATTTCATCACTTAGCCGTCTAAGGCCCGGGCTGGTAAAAGCGTTCTTGCTTGATCTCTTCCGGTAAGTCAGGCGCCCCGCCTTACCTCATCGTACGTAGACGGTATACTGAGGTTTGAGCCTTTGTGTAGGAGGCGGGACGAACAGGTAAAGCGAGACACATTACTTAGGTAGAAGACACCCTGCGCACTCCTGTCTCCTGATTTCTGACTCCTGTCTTCTGTCTCCCGACTTCTACTTGACTTCCCGGTTTCATTCTGTTAACAATTCGAAACCAAACGAAATCATCGTTCCTCCAAATATCAGTGCGATGGTCGCTTCCAATTTACGGCTTTTGCCTCGGGCAGAACGTTTCTGGAAGGAGCTTACTCAATGAATAGATTCAGTCGTTTAACTACCGGACAAGCTTTGGTCCGATTTCATGGCGCGCCAATTCGTCGAAAGAGATGGGCGCGAGAACCGATTTATTGAAGGGATTTGGGGTATTTTTGGGCACGGCAACGTTGCCGGGCTGGGCCAGGGAATTGTCGAATTCAGTCAGGCGGAAGGTCTCAGGTTTTATCGGCCGCAGAATGAGCAAGCCATGGTTCACACCGCGGCAGCGTTTGCAAAGCATCGCAACCGGCTGGCGACTTTCGCCTGCACAACGTCGATCGGGCCCGGTGCTTTAAACATGATAACCGGCGCTGCCGGCGCCACCGTCAATCGCATTCCCGTCCTCCTTTTGCCGAGCGATTATTTCGCAAACCGGGTTCCGGATCCAGTGTTGCAGCAGGTCGAGCATCCACTCGAGCGCGATGTTAGCGCCAGTGACGCGTTCCGGCCGGTTTCCCGCTTTTTTGATCGAATTTCACGACCGGAACAGTTGATCGCAAGTCTGCCTGAGGCATTTCGAGTGCTAACGGATCCGGCGGAGACCGGGACAGTCACGATTTCCCTTCCGGAGGACGTTCAGACTGAAGCGCACAATTGGCCCAATGAATTTTTCGAGAAAAGGATTTGGCACATGCGCCGACCGATGCCCGAGCCTGAGCTGGTGCGTGAGGTTGTCAGCTTGCTGAAAGCCGCGAAGCGACCCCTGATCATTTCGGGCGGCGGGACAATTTATTCCGAAGCATCGGAAGAATTGAGACAGTTCGTGGAAGAATTCGGCGTCCCGGTGACCGAAACCCAGGCTGGCAAAGGGGTCCTGAATTGGAACCATCCGATGAACGCAGGGCCCATCGGATCTAATGGCGCAACTTCGGCAAACAAGCTGGCCCGGGAAGCGGATCTGATTATCACGCTCGGGACGCGATTGAGCGATTTTACAACCGCTTCCAAGTCGGCGTTTCAGAATCCGACGGTCCGTTTCGTCGGCATAAATGTTGTCCCGATGGACGCGAATAAGCTCGCGGCGTTACCGCTTGTCAGCGATGCGAAACGCGCGTTAAGCGTTTTGCGGCAAGAACTCAAGGCGGCAGGCTATAACGGGACGCAAGCGGCTTACCGGACCGAGATTCAGAGGTTGAAAGAGTCTTGGGACGCTAAGGTCACCGAATTGCGGACGCCGCAGGAAAGTTCCGAAGTGCTTGGTGAGTTGCCGGTCATTGGGTTGGTGAATGAGACGGTCGGTGGAAAGGCGACGGTGGTTTGTGCTGCCGGCGGAATGCCGGGCGAATTGTTACGCCTGTGGCGGCCGGAAGATCCAAAATCATATCACATGGAGTACGGGTTTTCCTGTATGGGATATGAGATTCCGGGAGGACTCGGGGTCAAGTTGGCGGAACCCGGACGCGAAGTGGTCGTGATGGTGGGGGATGGCTCTTACCTGATGATGAACTCCGAAATCGTGACGGCCGTCGGCGAAGGCATCAAATTGACTATCGTTCTGGTCGATAATCATGGCTACCAATGCATTCTCGGATTGCAGCGGGCCGTTGGGGTAGCAGATTTTGGCAATGAATTGCGGTATCGAGATCAGGCGACGAAGCAGCTGACGGGCGGGTATATCCCGGTCGATTTTGTGAAGCACGCCGAGTCGATGGGTGCTCACGGAATCTTCGCCCGGACTGCAGACGACCTCAAAAAGGCGCTGAACGATGCGCGGAACGCCGACCGAGTCACGGTGATTGTGGTTCCGGTCGATCCGGAAAAGCGGATGCCTGGAATGGGTACCTGGTGGGATGTCCCAGTCGCGGAAGTCAGCGCGGAGGAAAAAACCCGCAAGACGAGGGAAAACTACGATAAAGCCACTGAGAATCAACGCCCTGTCTTTGCATGAAGGTAGCTACCGCACCGGTAAACTGGAATAACAACGACGCTCCGGATTACCGCGAATGGACACCCTACCCGCAGCTAATCGAGGAGATGGTAGCGGCCGGTTACTCGGCGACCGAGTGGGGTATGAACATGCCGAAGGATCCGCAAGTCATGAGCGCCGATTTGCGGAGTCATGGGCTGCAGATGCTCGGCGGATTTGTCGGTTTGGAATTGCGCGACGGTGCAAAGGTTGAGGCGGAAGTCAGACGAGGGTTTGGAGATTGGGCGTTTTTTCAAATCGATTGGCGGCAGTTACTTGATCGCCGCTGACAGCGGCGACAAGAGAAGACAGAGCGAAGCAGGCCACGTCGACCCGGACGGAGGACTAACGCGTGAGCAGTGGAAGCACTTGGGCGAAGGACTGAATGAGCTGGCAAGACTGCTTCAGCGAAGAGGGTGTCCAGGTGGTCTTTCACAATCATGTCGGCACTTACGTTGAGACTGGAGCTGAGACCGCGCAACTCCTGGAGGTAACGGACCCGAACCTTGTCGGATGGTGCCTTGACTGTGGACATCTCGCCTACGGTGGCGGCGACACTCTCGAGTTGCTGCAAAAATATGGTTACCGGGTCGGGTACGTTCACATCAAGGACGTAGACGGGGAGGTGTTGCGCCGGTCGAGGGAACAGAATTGGAGTTTTCAGCAGGCGTTAAAGGGATTCATTTTTGCTCCGCTAGGCGAGGGAATCGCCCGGGTGCCGGATGTCATCCAGGCTTTGAGGGACCATCACTATGAAGGATGGCTGGTCGTCGAACAGGATACAACGCCCCAGGATCCGACCGAGATCGCTAAGCAGAATCGTATCTACCTTGAAAGGTTGCTGAAACAGAAAAGATTATGAGTGAGACAGACTACAAAGAGCTGGAGGAGCTAGCTCAAAGAGGGCGCTGGCTGGTGATCAGCACAGTGGCCGCAAGTGGCGCTGGACACGTTGGCGGGCCATTCTCAGCGATGGACTTGATGGTGGCGCTCTACTTCCGAGTGATGAAGGTCAGGCCGGAAGAGCCGAAATGGCCGGAGCGCGACCGATTTATTCTTTCGAAGGGTCATTCTGCGATTGGCCAATACACCGTGATGGCATTGCGGGGCTATTTGCCGGTTGAAGAGTTGAAGACGTTTGATAAGGGAAACTCGCGACTGCAGGGTCATCCGGATGTCATGAAGCTCCCAGGTTTGGAAACTTCGACAGGATCTCTGGGTCAAGGATTGTCCGTTGGTCTTGGCTTCGCTTTGGGCGGTCGGCTGCGTGGACAGAAGTTCCACACTTTTGTCGTGATCGGCGATGGCGAACTCCAGGAAGGAATGATTTGGGAGGCGCTTGCATGTTGCTCCCAGATACAAGCTCGGAAATCTGACCGCTATTCTTGACTGGAACGGCCTGCAACAATTCGGCTGGCTGCTGCGGCCGGGTGAAGAGCACCATAGCGATCGACGCGACCCATGGGCCGGAATCGATCTCAAAGGCATTTTCGAGAAGCTCGGTTGGCGCGTTCTGGAAATCGACGGGCACGATTATTCACAGATCGTCCCCGCGTTAGAGGCGGCGAAGGGATACGGAGATTCAGATCAGCCGACGATGATCGTGGCCCACACGGTCAAAGGAAAAGGCGTTCAACTTCACCGAAGGCAAATACGAATGGCATTCAAAGGTCGCGACAAAGGAAGAGCTTAAAGTAATCGCCAAGGAACTTGGTATTGAGGAGGTAGTCGTATGAAAGCATTACGAGATGTTTTCGGAGATACGCTGGTCTCCCTTGGTAAAACCAATCCGAACGTCCTCGTGCTGGACGCCGATCTGGCTAACTCGACGAAGGCAGACAAATTTGCCGCGGCGCATCCGGATAAGTTTCTGGAGATGGGGATTGCGGAGCAAAACTTTGTCGGGGTAGCCGTCGGGTTGGCATCGCTTGGTTTCGTTCCCTGGCTCTCTTCATTTACGGTTTTCTTCACTCATCGGGCGGTCGACCCGATCCGAATGTTAGTCGCGCAGACTCACGCGAACGTTAAGATAGGCGCGGCGTACTCCGGTTTGTTGACCGGTCTCACCGGTAAAACTCACCAGGACGTTGAGGATCTCGCGATTATGCGGGCAATGCCCGGGATGACCATCCTGGCCCCGGCCGATGACGTCGAATGCGAGGCCATGATTCGTTGGGCAACCGAATTTTCCGGGCCAGTTTACCTGCAGGCTGGCGCGAGATGCGACTCCTACCGTCTTCGGCGCTGACTATCAGTTTACTCTGGGTAAGACCTACCGGCTGCGGGAAGGTAATGACCTCCTGTTGATTTCAACCGGTCCGCAGAGCGTTCGCTGCGTCGAAGCGGCGGAGCACCTGGCGAAACAGGGAATTTCTGCCGGCGTTCTGCACGTGCCGTCGATCAAGCCGGTCAATCAGGAGGAGATTGTCCAGGCTTGTGAGTCGGTGCCGATCATATTCACCGTCGAAGAGCACACGATCTATGGAGGTCTTGGTGGACTGGTCGCTGAAATCCTGAGCGAACATCTCCCCAAACGGGTCGTACGATTCGGCATTGAGGATCGATGGGGCGAATCTGCGCCCAATGACTACCTTCTGGATCAATTCCAACTTTCCGGGTCCGCGATTGTGCGAGAAGATCGCAAAGCGGCTCAAGCGTGCACAAGTATGAAAGGCAAGATTAGAGTCGCACTCATCGGAGCGGGTCGGATCGGACAGGAGCATGCCAAGAGTCTGGCTTCATTTTCCGATGTTGAGGTCGTGCTGGTCTGCGATCCGATTATTGACGCTGCGAAAAAGGTAAGTCCCCTGGCCCGTGCAGCCGGGATAACAGATTCGCCGGAAGAGGTTTTTGCGCACCCGGAGATCGAAGCGGTTGTCGTGTGTACTCCCACCGATACGCATGCTGAAATGATCGAACGCGGAGCCCGGGCAAAGAAAGCGGTCTTTTGTGAAAAGCCGGTAGCGCTCGATTTGAAACGCACACAAGACGCCCTAAAAGTCGTGCGCGAAAACGGCAGTTCCGTTTCAGATCGGTTTCCAGAGGCGCTTCGACAGCGGATACGCCGAAGCAAAGCGACGGTTGGAGGCAGGGCTTTTGGGGCGGATCGATCAATTTCGAGCGGTCGGGCCGCGACCCTGGTCCGCCGCCGAAGGAATACCTGGCGAAAAGTGGTGGGCTATTCATCGATCAAGCGATTCACGATTTCGATCAGGCCCGCTTTTTGGCCGGGGAAGTTGAAGAGGTGCAGGCCTGGGGTACGGTGCGGTTCAACGAAGATGCGGCGGCAATCGGGGACGTTGATACGGCTACAACGTTGTTGCGCTTCAAGAGCGGCGCTTTAGGGGTAATCGAAAATTCACGAAAAGCGGTCTACGGATACGACATCGTGACCGAGGTCTTCGGCGAAAAAGGGAAAATCGTCATCCAGGCCGAACCAAAAACTCCAATTCGGCACTACACGGAGTCCGGCTATCAGATGGACCATTTCTACTTTTTTATGGATCGATTTGGTCCCGCATTCCGGACCGAGCTCGAGGCTTTCTTTCGTTGTATAAGGGATGGGTCTGAGCCCAATCCGGGGAGCTGTCGATGCCCTTGAGTCTTTGAAGATCAGCGTCGCTGCGACCCTTAGCTGGAAGGAGGCTCGGCCCGTCAAGATCAGCGAGGTGGCCACCTGATCCCGTTTCATGAGTGCCAAATCATCCATCGGCGTGGCCTTTCTCGGCGTCGGCCGAATGGGCGAAACGCATCTGCGCAACCTCCTGGGTTTGTCCGGCGTAAAGGTTGTTGTCGTCGCGGATCCCCGGCTCGAAGCGGCCGAACGCGGCAAGGCGATCGTGGGCGCCGAACAGGCTTTAACCGATGTCGAGCAGGCGATCACTTATCCGGGTGTGGACGCGGTCGTGATTATAACGCCGACCGACACGCACGCGCGCTTGATCGAATTGGCGGCTCATGCGGGCAAGGCCGTTTTCAGTGAAAAGCCGATTGCGCTCAATCTCGCCGAGACGACCCGCGTCGTGAACCTCGTCAAGGAACGAGGAATTCCCGTTCAATTGGGTTTCATGCGCCGATTCGATCCCGGGTACGCACGAGCCAGGCAAAAAATCAAAGCAGGTGAACTAGGTCGGATCGAATTGTTTCGAGCTCTCAGCCGCGATACGTATCCGCCGAGCCTTGAATTTCTGCTCGGAAGCGGCGGACTTTTTCTGGACATGGCGGTGCACGATTTGGATCTCGCCCGTTTTCTAGTTGGCGAAGTTGAGGAGGTCCAGGCGTGGGGTACGGTTTTGGTGGACGAAAGATTTGCCAAGGCGGACGATATCGATACGGCGGTGACATTGCTGCGGTTTGCTAATGGTGCGTTGGGAGTCGTCGGAGACCGCCCGTCACTCCAATTGGGGATACGATATTCGCACTGAAGTCGCCGGCGCCCTGGGCAAAGTGGTGGTCGAAGGCGCCGCAGAAGACGCCCTTGCTGTTCGCGAAGGACTTCGGTTCGAGCTTTGACCATTTTGAGAACTTCCCGGATCGCTTTGAAATGGCCTATCGCTTTGAACTGGAATCATTTTTCGTCGGCGCTGCTTGAGGGAAGAAAGCCTTCTCCCGGGACCGGAGGACGCCTTGGAAACACTCCGCCTTGCGCTGGCGGTCAAAAAAAGCTGGCAAGAGAACCGCCCTGTCAAAGTTTCGGAGATACAAGCATGAAACGGCACTATAAACCTGACCTCGGCAATCTTTATCTGCACGATGTGGCCCCGGAAACTGCCCACTGGAAGTACCTTTCCTTCAAAGTCGCGGCGCTTGCCGCCGGACAGCGGCTCGAAGGGAACACCGAAAGGGGAGGAAATTGTTGTGGTCCCTCTTGCAGGTCGCGGCAAAATCTCATTTAACGGGGAGACCCACTCATTGGGCCGTGAAGATCTTTTTCGCGAGCTCGCTGACGTCGTCTATCTTCCGCCACGTACAGACTATGTACTGACCGGCGACGGTGCGTTCGAAATTGCCATCGGCGGAGCGCCCGCGGAAGGGAAATTTCCGGCCCGAGTGATCCGGCGCGAAGAGATTTCATCGGGAATTCGCGGGGACGCGAATGTGAAACGAGGCGTGAGCGCGTTACTGGATTCTGACGAATTGAGTGAACGTCTGACAGTTTACGAAATCCTGACTCCGAGCGGCAATTGGTCCAGCTTTCCGCCGCACCGTCATGATACTCGGGACAATTCGTCCTATCACGAGGAGACTTACTATTATCGGTTAACGCCTTCGGACGGGTTCGCCATTCAACGGATTTACACCAGGGACACCGATCTGGATGTCGCAATTCCTCTCCAGGATGGCGATTTGGTTCTAGTGCACGAAGGCTATCACCCGGTGGTCAAGGCACCTGGCACCAACGCCTACTACCTGAATTTCCTGGCGGGTGATGTGAGAAAGATCAATGCGATTAACGACCCGCATTATGACTGGGTTACTAAGAATTGGGAGGGTAACCCGATAGAGATTCCGGTGAAGGGCGCTCCTTAGATGCTTTCTCACTTTAATGAGTTCGACGCTTCGGCTGCCGCGTGACTTTTTGCAGGTCGCGCACAGATCCTCGCGTGTAAGCTTGTGACAGCGGCCTATGCCTCGAAGGCATTCCTGCGGAGCTTCCCCATCCGCAGTGTTTCGCTATTTTTGGGCGAGAAGAAAAGCAGAATCTCAGCGATAGGGCGGGAGATCTCGAAATATGTCGAGCCAGATGATTTTTTCAGGTTAACCTAGGCAAACGTTTTCGGGTAACCTTCTTCCCCCCTGATGAGTGACTATCTACTTAAAGCGAACGGTGTCAGCAAACGATTCCCTGGTGTTGTCGCCCTGGACGACGTCTCATTAAGCCTCAAGCGAGGGGAAGTGCACGCGTTGCTCGGCGAAAATGGCGCGGGCAAATCGACGCTTTTGAAGATCCTCTCCGGGGCTCACCATCAGGATAGCGGCACGATTGAATTTGATGGTGTTGCTCTTCGGCACGAAGCCCCATTTCAGCGACAGCGGCTGGGCATCGTAACCGTTTACCAGGAATTCAACCTGATGCCGAATATGTCGGTCGCGGAGAATATTTTTATCGGCAGGGAACCCGGTAAAGCAAATTTTGTGAGCTGGGCGGCGATGCAGAAAGCCGCGCGCGAAGTGGCGGCCAGATTGGATCTCCGGGTGGATCCTCGGACGCCAGTCCATGCGCTCAGCGTCGCGGAACAACAAATGGTCGAAATTGCGCGAGCCCTGACGATCAACGCCAAACTGATCATTCTCGATGAGCCGACCGCCGCCCTCAGCGATCGCGAAGTCGATAAATTACACCGTATCATTCGGGATCTTAAGACGGATGGCATGGGCATAGTCTATGTTACCCATCGAATCAACGAGGTGCCTTTAATCTGCGACCGCTTCACTGTCCTTCGCGACGGTAAATATGTCGGAGACGGCGAGGTCGCGAAGACGAGTACCGAGCAAATCATTCGCATGATGGTGGGACGAAATGTCGAGTACCTTTCCACCGGCGCCCATCAGCAGGCGGGCGATGTGATATTGCGGATCGAGGGATTGACTCGCGTGAAGCGCTTGCCGAGACCGCAGGCAGTGCTTCTCCGGCAGATGAGCCTGGATATTCGAAAGGGAGAAATCCTGGGACTGGCCGGGCTGGTTGGCGCCGGTAGAACAGACTTTGCGCGAGCTGTTTTCGGCGCCGAGCCGTACGACAGTGGAAGCGTTTTCATGGAGCGCAAAAAAGTGCAGATCAGGACACCGACTGACGCCATCGACCTTGGAATAGCCCTGGTCCCCGAAGATCGCAAGCAACAAGGCTTGTTTGTCACCCAGTCCGTTCGCTGGAATATCACTTTGCCGAGTTTGAAGCGGCTCTGCGTATGGCGCTATTTCATCAGCCAGGGCGCGGAAGATGAACTCATCGAGCGTTTCCGAAAAAGCCTGCGCATTCGTATGGCAAGCAGCGAGGTCACGGTTGGTACTTTGTCCGGGGGCAACCAGCAAAAAATTATCCTGGCACGGTGTATGGCGTTAGATCCAAAGGTGCTCATCGTCGATGAGCCGACGCGGGGTATCGATATCGGCGCAAAGGCAGAGGTGCATCAACTCCTGCGCAACCTTGCATCCGAGGGAACCGCGGTCGTGGTAATATCTTCAGAACTTCCGGAAATTCTGTCGCTCTGCGATCGCATTGTCACAGTGAAAGAAGGCCGCATCACCGCCGACATGCCGGTTTCGGAAGCCACCGAAGAAAAACTGATGAAGTTTATGGCACTCGGCCAGGGAGAGACTCATACCCACGCTCAGATCGAAGCGAATTGACGGTATCCTCCATGGCTCAAGTCGCTACACCTGACGAAATTCTGGAACACGAGAAGAAGTCCACCCGGTGGATCGCTATCCTCGAGCGGTTTGGAGTCCTGTTATTTCTCTTTGTGTTGATTCTTTTCTTCACATCCCAAAACGAGCGGTTTCTATCGGTTCGCAATATTTTCAATATTCTGGCGGATGTTTCTATTTATGGGATCATGGCCGTCGGGATGACCTTTGTCATCCTCACCGCCGGCGTTGATCTCTCGGTCGGTTCGTTGCTGGCCTTTTGTTCCATGTGCGGCGCGGCGGCGATCAAAGGGACAGGCGAATCCCGGTACGCGCCATCCAATCCCCATGCATTCGGCGGGTATGGCTGGCTGGTAGCCCTTGTGATCTGTCTGGTGGCTCGGTACGATTGCCGGTTATATTCAAGGCAAGGCGAGCACAAAACTCCATGTACCGCCATTCGTAGTGACTCTCGGTGGGATGACCGTCTGGCGAGGTGGAACTCTGGTGGTTGCCGGGGGATCGCCGATCAGTGGGTTCGATCCCGCCTATCGCTGGTGGGGTAGCGGTCAGATTTTCGGCGTTCCCGTTCCAGTGCTCGTGTTTTTTATTGTTGCCATGGCCGGCTTTATCGTGCTGCGCTTCACGAAGTATGGTCGACAAGTCTACGCTGTGGGCGGCAATCCTGAGGCTTCACGCCTGTCCGGGCTCCGTGTAGACCGGGTTTTGACGAGCGTGTACGTGATCATGGGGTTCCTGGCCGGCCTGGCCGGGTTTGTGCTCTCGGCTCGATTAAGCTCGGCGGAAGCCGTGGCTGGCGAAGGTTATGAACTTCGGGTGATCGCCTCCGTGGTCATCGGCGGCACCAGTCTTTTTGGAGGCCTGGGAGGGATCGCTGGCACCGTCGTGGGAACGGTCCTGATCGGGGTATTGTTAAATGGGCTTGTGATCATGAACGTCAATCCCTACTACCAGCAGGTGATCATCGGAATCATTATCGTATTAGCCGTCGCGTTTGATACCTTCGCCAAGTCGCGGCGCGGCCGCGTGCCGGGTCGATGAGCGTTAAAAGGGGCGCCGAGACCGCTCGCTGTTGGTTTCCAAATCCAAAATCTGCCGGAATTCGCTGATTTGCAAGGAGTTACGCGTCTACTCGAGAATGTCGGCGGCCAAGAATTCACGCGGGTAAAACCAACGAGTTCATCGAAGGACAGACTTTTAACGTATTTGATCGACCCGTTTCAAACTCCCTCTAAAGGCAACCGAAGCGTCCTCGGGAGCAAGAAAGCTCGAACCGCGATCAAAAATTACGATTCGACCTTTGCCGTCGTATGACCGAGAATCTTCACTGTCTGGGCTAACTGCTCGACTTTGAGCGGCTTCTTTAGAACCGTGACGGGACTGATCTGGAGTATCCTGTCGAGCATTTCGCTGTCCGGGTAACCGGTAATAACGACAACGTTCAGCTCCGGATCAATCTGTTTGGCGGTCTTGTAGACCTGATCCCCGGGCGCATCCGGGAGCTGAAGATCGAGAAACATCAGGTCAAACTTCTGCTTTCGCAGGCTGCTGATGGCCTCTTTGGCCGTGCCGACGACCACTCGACTAAATCCATATTTTTTCAAAAAGGTCTTAAACAACTCTTGAAGACCCAGATCGTCATCTACTACCAGAACAGTCGGTTGGCCCTGTTTGTCTTGGCGGAGAATGTCTCGATCCAACGAAGATTTCTTTATTCTCCACCGTCCGCCGATTTGAATGGCGGGAATCTGGCCTCGTTGAACGAGGTAATAGACCGTGGGGAGTGGGATCCGTAAGTACTCAGCAGTTTCCTTTACGGTCAGAAGATTATGATTAGGAGTTTCGCTCACACAGATGAAGCTGATAAAGATTAAAAGCCAATGTATGACTGTTATGGTAATAAGTCCAGCTATCAAGCGACCGATCGTACTTATCTGTGAAATCGCCTCATTTGTCTTGTCGCTTCTCGAGTTGCCGAAATCCGCTTTGATTTTTCGAAATGCGAGCGGATCAGTACCTAATTCCTATTATGCATACACGACCCGAAAAAGACTCCATGGGCTCCATGGAAGTGCCGTTTGACGCGCTTTACGGTGCAACGACCCAGCGAGCCGTCCTTAACTTTCCGGTAAGCGGTTATCGGTTCGGCCGTCCCTTCATTCGTGCCCTGGGACTCATTAAATGGGCGGCCGCGCAGGCAAACCGGGATCTGTCTCGACTCGATCAGGAGCGGGCCCGTCTGATCGTTCAAGCAGCCGAGGAGGTTGTCGAGGGCAAATTGGACAGACATTTTCCGATTGATATTTTCCAGACGGGTTCGGGTACCAGCACGAACATGAACGCGAACGAAGTAATCGCCAATCGCGTCAGTCAGATCGCCGGAACGCCCGTCGGTTCAAAGGATCCGGTCCACCCAAACGACCATGTCAATATGGGGCAGTCCAGCAACGACGTGATTCCCACCGCGATTCACGTCGCCGTCGCCGAATCAATCAAAAACGAGCTCATGCCGGCCCTAGAGCACCTGCAACATGGGCTCGAAGCGAAGACGCAGGAGTTCTGGGACGTCATCAAGATCGGTCGAACTCACTTGATGGACGCTACTCCGGTCCGGCTGGGACAAGAGTTCAGCGGATATGCCAAACAGATCGAACACGGTAAATTGCGGGTAGGCAATGCCATCGCAGCCGTCGAAGAGTTGGCTCTGGGCGGAACGGCGGTCGGGACCGGTTTGAACAGCCACCCGGAATTCGCGGGCCGGGTGATGGGATATCTCTGGAATCGCACCGGCGTAGCCTTCCGCGAAGCTCGCAACCACTTCGAGGCACAAGCAGCGAAAGATGGGCTGGTGGAGGCGAGCGGGGAGTTGCGCACACTGGCGGTGAGCTTGTTCAAAGTCGCCAATGATATTCGCTGGCTGAGCAGTGGCCCCCGGTGCGGCATCGGCGAGATCCAATTGCCCGCGACTCAACCCGGAAGTTCAATTATGCCGGGCAAGGTCAACCCGGTGATGTGTGAAGCCGTGATGCAGGTCTCTGCGCAAGTTTTCGGCAACGATACGACCGTTTGTTGGGGCGGAGCGAATGGGAATTTGGAACTGAACGTCATGATGCCGGTGATGGCTTACAATACTCTCGAGAGTATCCGTTTATTGGCCAACGTGGTTCGAGCGTTCCAAGACAAATGCGTAAGTGGGATTACCGCGAATCGAGCGCGTTGCCAGGAGCTGGTCGAGTACAGCATGGCTATGGTCACCAGCCTGGCACCGATTATCGGATACGATCGCGCGGCCGAGATCGCCAAAGAAAGTGCCAAGACCGGAAAGACGGTTCGTGAAATCTGTCGGGAAAGGCAAATTCTGCCGGAAGCCGAGTTGCAGTGGGCCTTGGACCCAGTTGAGATGACCAAACCCGGCGGGGAGGGGCAGCAGGAGGATAGTTCGAGAAACCAAGGAGCCAGGAATTCTCGCCGATCACACGAAACTCAACTCAATGGCTCGCTGTATCATTGCAATATGTGCTTGAATCCTCGGGCCTAGATCATACTCGGAAGGCGTCTCCGCCGTGATCGTTCGCTCGCTGTGGTTGCATGCCAGGTAGATAGACTCGGCGATGTTTGGAAACCTTCTCAGGTCAATTTTCCGGGCAATCCATCCTTGTTCAGCACGACGCCCCTCGATGGTTCGCCGTGCATCGATCGGCACGTAATATCCGGCAGCGGCAAGGAGTTCCTGACCGAAAGTCGTGAATTTTTTGCGTATCTCGTACAGGTATACCCCTTGGGCGTCGTAATCTTCGTGAAGGCACATAGCCAACCTGAACTTGTAATCTCGCATCAGTTCTTTTTGCGCCTGGATCCGCGGAAGTTCGTCCAAATGGTAACACCGGTTTAAATCGCGATTTTCAGAATCGGTCCTCCGATTGTGGAGCAAGCCCCAGGGATTCAAGCAAGGGAATAACATGATCGGGATTTCTCGCAGGATCGAGCGATGGAGTTCAGCCCATTGGTAGAGTCCCTCGGTCGAAGCGGGTTCATCACCGTGGATACCGGCGGACAAATAGATGCCACCCGAGTTCTTCAGAGCGGGCGACTTGAAGCAGATTAGTTCAAATTCTTCCGCAGTGCTATAAACCAGGCGGTTCAATCGAGCTTTCCGGCCAAGACTTTCCCATCGTCGGCTCAGGAACCGGAAATCGTGGACTCGATGCGCCTGAAAGTCGAAATTCATGCGGCTGCCAACTCCGTCAGTAAACGCTGGTGAATTCCCTCGAAACCGCCATTGCTGAAAACAACGATCACATCTCCTGGTTTGGCCAAAGGTTTCACTCGGTGCAAAATGTCATCCACGTGAGGTTCGTAGAATGCGGGAATGCCGCAGGCCCGAATTGTTTGCACAACCCGCTCGGGATCCAAACGATCATCCGGCGGTAGTTGGTCCAGTCGCGCCACTCGGGCCATAATGACGCCGTCTGCAAGTTTCAGCGCCTCCGGGAGCGCACTTTGAAAGACAGCGCGCCGGGCCGTGTTTGATCTCGGCTCGAAGATTGCCCAGATCCTTTGCCCGGGATATTGATGTCGCAGGGCGAAGAGCGTTTCGCGGATCGCTGTGGGATGATGGCCGAAGTCATCAATCACCTTGATTCCGTTTGCCTCACCCCGGAGTTCCTGGCGACGTGCGATGCCAGTAAAGGAGGCCAGGGCACGCTGAATCGCTTCGACTGAAAGCCCGTAGTTAACTGCGACGGCAACGGCCATCGCCGCGTTTCGGACGTTAAATTCACCGGTGAGCGATAGATGGAACCGGTGGCCGGCCATGGCAAATTCTGATCCGGTTTTACTGTATTGAACCTCAGTGACCCGGTGAGTGGCATTTTCATCGAAACCGACGCTGGAAACACGTGCCAACGATTTGGTTACCACCTCTGCGCAGTTCGGATCGTCCGCATTGATAAAGATAAATCCTGCGCCTGGTACAATATTCACCAGGCGGCGGAAACTGAGTTTGATTTCATCGAGACTGGAAAAGATGTCGGCATGGTCAAACTCAATGTTATTGATGATTACGGACTCCGGAAGGTAATGTAGGAATTTCGAACGCTTGTCGAAAAAGGCGGTATCGTACTCGTCCCCTTCAATAATGAAATAGCTGGAGTCACAGAAAGCCGCGCCCTGTCCCAGGTCTCTGGCGATTCCGCCAATCAAAAAACTCGGGTTGCGGCCTGCCTCGCGAAAGAGCCAGGTCACGAGTGCAGTCGTAGTCGTTTTACCGTGCGTCCCGGTAACGACAATGTTGCTTTTGCTTTGGAGAAAAAGTCTTTCAGCGTTTCCGGAAGCGAGCGATAAAGGATTCTCCGGTTTAGCACCGCCTCCAGTTCGGGATTCCCTCGACAGATCGCGTTTCCAACCACGACCAGATCCACGTTGGATGGGATGTTCTCCGGCCTGAAACCGCTTGAAAGCTCGATCCCTTTCGCATGCAGGAAGGTGGACATCGGGGGATAAACGTTTTCGTCTGATCCCGTTATGATGAAATTCAAATCCCGGAGGGCCGCGGCGACTGCGCCCATCGCTGTCCCGCATACTCCTAGAAAATGGATCGTGTGAACTGGTTTTTGCATGAAAAATAACTCCGGGCCGTGAGGATTGGCTTCTTTCAAATACCAAGCTGATCGGTTTCGCAAGCGAATGGTGAAAATAGATTCGCGTGCCGAGAGTCGGAAAATCACCCAATCCAAAGCGCCCGTGAGATTTCGAGCTGAAGAACCGCTGAGCAAGCGACTCGAGGGGAAAGTGATCCGAACCGCAAGAAAACAGGAGGGGGGTTTCTATCCAACATTCGCAAACGACTCAGGACTGGCTCGGGCCGTTTTGCAAATAAGCTGAAAGTCGAAGATGGCGAATTAAAATAGCGTCCTTCTTCTGCCGTTTGACGGAGCTCAAAAAGGGATTTACCATCCGGGCGACTCGCGTCCGTAGCTCAACTGGATAGAGCGTCGGCCTCCGGAGCCGAAGGTTGTGGGTTCGAGCCCCGCCGGACGCAAGGCCAAAATCTTCATAATTCCGCTCGGGAAAGTGCTTGTACCCTCGATCTACGTGGGGGAGGTTTGTTGACATGGTGACAACCGACATCGCGCATAACGCGCACCAAACGCGGCCAAAATATGGTTTTGAACTACAAACTGATACGCTTCCTATTTGTATTCGATCCGGAGCGGGGGAGAGGTAGCTAAAGCGACGGGGGACTTAGAGGAAACCGTCCGGCGACACTACATCGAAGGGATGGAGCCAGATACAGGTTTGGCATGGTTTGGTATCCGGCCCGAGGGCAACAAGATTGTGGCTTTTCAGAACGTCGTACCCGCCTAAAACGCACAAACGATCTTCGCTTATTCTTCTTCCAGGAACTGGTGGCGTAATACTCTGAATGTGAACGAGTTGTACGAAAAACGACTTGACACGCCCGCGCGTCGAGCGCAAAACGCCAGTTCCTTGCACAAGTCACAAATCCGTAGGTATTTGTGAACGCTAACTAGTTCCCCAGAACTCCTGCGGGTTCTTATTGCGGCAAGAAACGTGGGTTTGATCGTTTTGCGCGCTCGTTGTACAAAGTGCGAAGCAGTGACTCCGGCAGCTAAGACCGATCTGTCATTGGAGCTTTATGCCCGATAGCTAGTTTGGTTCCGAGCAATTTGGTTATTGCATTAGCGAAGCCCCAGACCGGTGACAGCCGATCTGGAGCTATCCTGTTTAGGAGATTTCTCTCAAATATCACCAACTCGGGCCGGGTGCGCTGCGCTTAAACAACACAGCAACATTTAAGATCTCAAGTAGGTATGGCAAAGAAAAACACGACTAGCCGCAAGAGCAAATCAAAAGCTCGCAAAAGTGTTCTAGAACGGATCAATCCCAACGCAGCCGGAATCGATATTGGGGCCAATTTTCACCTCGTGGCCATTCCCGAGGATCGCGCGGAGGAAAATATCCGAAAGTTCGGTCCCTTTACCAGCGATCTACACCGGCTCGCCGACTGGCTCGCAGAACACCATATTGAGACGGTGGTGATGGAATCGACCGGGGTCTACTGGATTCCGGTATTCCAGATCCTTGAGCAGAGAGGTTTCGAAGTAAAATTGGTCAACGCCGCTCATGTGAAGAACTTGCCCGGTCGCAAAAGCGATGTCTCTGATTGCCAATGGCTTCAGCAGTTACACACCTTTGGCTTGTTAAACGGCTCGTTCCGACCAAAGGACGAGGTCTGCGTTTTGCGCGCCTTTCTGCGCCTGCGTGACACATTGGTCAAAGACTGCAGTAGCCATGTTCTACGCATGCAGAAGGCTTTCACCGAAATGAACATCCAAATCCATCGAGTTTTAAGTGACATCACCGGCTACACCGGTATGGCCATTATTCGCGCGATCCTGGCTGGAGAACGTGACTCCCTCAAGCTGGCCCAAATGAAACACCCTCAAGTCAAGGCATCCACCGAACAGATCGTTAAGGCCTTGGAAGGAGATTACCGAGCCGAGCATCTCTTCGGGTTGCAAACGGCAGTCGAACTCTATGATGCCTATCAGCTCAAGATCACCGAATGTGAAAACAAGATTGAGCAACAACTTGAGCAGTTCGAGACCAAACTCGATTTTGAACAAGTTCTTGAGCAAAGCGGAGCTTTGAAAGCACGTTCGGCCAAAGTTCGCCTGGAACTGCAACGTCAAGCCTATCTGGCCAGCGTTTGCGGAGTCGATCTGACTCGTCTGCCCGGTTTGAGCACCCTGGCGGTGGAGGTCATCATCTCTGAAACGGGTTTAGACATGAACTGTTGGAAAAGCGAAAAACACTTTTGTTCTTGGCTCAAAGTATGCCCGGATAACCGCATCAGCGGAGGCAAAATTCTGAGCTCCAGATCAAGAAAAACCAAGAATCGCGCTGCGGGGATGTTCCGGCTGGCTGCCCAAGGAGCGATGCAAAGCAAGACTGCCATTGGAGCCTTTATCCGTCGCATCAGAGCCCGACTGGGTGCACCAACAGCCATTAACGCCGGCGCTAACAAGCTCGCACGATTGTTCTACCGCATGCTCAAGTTCGGCGCGGCCTACGTCGAGCAGGGCCAGACCTACTATGAAAAAGGTACAAAGAACGCTTACTGCACAATCTCAGCAAACGAGCCAAAGAATTCGGCTTTCAACTCACGCCTTTCGAACCGGCAACGCTTTCAGTTTCTTAGGAGAGTGGTATGCTGTCCATACCGCTCGCTCCTCTCTTAAGTCCTCTGGATCGTCGGCGATCGTCTCCCTCTCTGAAGTGGCCGAATTGACCGGATTTCCTGTGCGCACGCTTCAAGCGATGGCCAAGCGGGGCGCGATCCCCGGTGCGTTTAAGGCGACTGGCCGGAACTATCGTTCATCCGACTGGAGATTTCACCGGGATCAACTCGAACTCTGGTGCTACGCCACACTGAGTCAGTTGTGATCCGAGAGAAAACCGCATCAATCCCGGTCGTGAACATTTGGCTTTGGTCAGTCCGTATTCAAGATTGAATCACGTAGCCTTGGAATCTTCCGGGCCACTCCGCGCAGCATAGCGGCTATTCGTTTCTAGCGCGCCTTGTGGCGCGTTCTGATTGAACGAATGTCCAAATCTACAAGCGTAGTCCACGTTCCGATCTCTGTAGGTTGCAGTGACTCGGGGGAGAGTGGTCATTCAACCTTTCATTTCGTCGTGGAGGCAATCGCCATCCCGATTTTATTGGCGGTTTTGACCGGAAGCTGAAGACGAACGTTTACGTTGCGATTGCGCGTGAGCGTTCCGATTAACGTGAGTATTGCGATTGACGCTTACGGTTCGATTGACGTTTGCGTTGCGATTGACGTTTGCGTTCCGGTTCACTTGAGCATTTCGATTAATGCTTACGTTCCGGTTGACGTGGTCGTTTCGGTTGACGTGGTTGTTTGCACGGTCGTAATAGTCGTTGCTGTAGCCGTAGCCGTGATGGTGCTCGCGGTCTCCTGAAGATACAACTACAGCAGGGCCGTAAAAACCGCCCCCGTAGTATCCGCGATCGTAGTAACCGCCGCCTCCGTAGTAGCCGCGATCGTAATAGCCACCTCCTCCGTAATAGCCGCCCCCGTAATATCCACGGGAAGTTGCATTCGGATAAACCTCACAAGATTGAAAAGCCAACGCGCCAATGGCCAGCGCAAGGACGGAAAGTAATGATTTCATAATGCTTCTTCTAGCAAGTCCATGACCGGGCAGAAAATCCGCGACGCCTCAGTCGCGGTCGCTGTTCCGGTCATAATGGTGCCGATGATGATACCGGTGCCATCGCTGCCATTGGTGCCACCGATATTCATCGGCGTGCCGATAGCGGCGATAGCCGTCCCCGTCGTAGTAGTAAGGTCTGTCTTGCTGGTATCCGGGGCTAACGTAGACGCGGAACCCATCTTCTGCTTTAGATTGAGTGGGTGCCAGAGCAATCAGCCCGAGGGCCGCTAACCCCAAGAAGAAATATCTTTTCATATTGTTGTTTTCTTGTTTAGACGGATGGGAATCGCCTTCCACGCTGGTCTTAGGCTTGGATCAGGCTGCTCCCTGACGATTAGAAACACGGGGGATTTCATCGCATTGCATCCATCGGAGATTACTGACAACGACCGGCTCTCCAGCATGAGGCAGCAAAGGATCAGGTTCGCCTCGTTTGTGAAGAACCGGGCGGAAAAATCCGCAAACGGCGGAGCCCATTCAACGAATTCGAGGAATGGGGTTCCGGTCGCCCGGGTCGCGGAACAAATGGACGTTGGCGCTACATCTGTCACAACGGCGCGGGCTATCCTCAAAGCTGCTCCTGAAGTCGCCGCTGACGGGAAGGCCGGTAAGATCAGCCTGAACGAAGGAGCCAAACGAGCTTCCAATCTTGGGAAAAGCTCTTAAAAGCATTCATAACTCCGAGAAGCTAATCGCCGACGTAGTCAAGAGTGTTTTCAACACGCTAAAACCTCCTCCTCCTGAAAGAGGGGAGATTCACGATATTGTAGGCTATGACGATTAAGATGCCTGAACAAGCGGGTCTAGGAATCGGATTTGCGCTGCTCCGTAATTGGCGTCGCAATCGACAACCTCGTCTCAACTGTGGGAATTGTTGGTTGGGCATTTGCCACCAACGCAAAGCAAATGGTCTTCGGATGGCTGGAAGCTCCTAAAGGAGGCAAACTCGTTCAGTCTTTATCCAACTTCAGCACCAGATGATCATACAGCCCGTCCTCCGGTATCCATGTCTCGCGCTGGCATTGTCGTGCCATTTGGAATGGCGCTCTCAGCAATTGACCCGGCACAAGCAAGCACACCTCGCCCAGTTTTGGCTCCAGCTTTGGCCGGACGCGTAAGGAAACGCGTGATCGTGGCCGGAGACAAAATAATCTGGCTCGATAAGCCGCAAGAAGTTCAGCGGCTTCCGATTCCTCTCCGCTGACACCAGATCCAGTTTTGGGCGGAACGTGATGAAGAACGATCCACGGCATCCCGGTTTGTCTGCGAATCGTGGAACCTCGATCGAGCCAGATAGATTTTTCTTGCCGCGAGCAATGATACGGAACGGTCGTCACGATCAGGTCTTCGAGCTTTCGCGTTGAACCATCAGTAATGATGTTCGGATGCGTTCCGAGATCAATGAACCATTCGTACAAAGAGGCCCGATCATGCGAGGCAAGTCGGCCAGCATTGTCGTGATTGCCGGAACAAACTGCGACGGGAACAATGTCTGCAAGCTCCCGAATGAGCGTTCTGACTTCACGCGCTTGCTCCATCCGGGTTTCGGACTTGAACATGTCGAGCAAATCACCGGCAATACAAACGAGGTCGAAGTCTGGCGCTTGTTCGATCAGCCATCGAAACCAGTGAAGCCGGAAATGAAGATCGGCGGTCAAAAGAAGCTTCATGGTTTTGGAATTTACTCCGCTCCCCAACAGATTCTTTTAGGCGGAAATTATCGGAGCCGGTGACTGAATTCGACTTTGGGAGACCACAATCGATTGTTGTCAGCGCGGGAACTGACGCCCCCGAATAACCCACTTTCTGACTCCAATCGGGTGTCAAAACCAGCATTTATTCGTAGCCACGATCCCAGAATGAGCGCCTCTATTTTCACCAATATCGAAGACGCCAAAGTTTACGTTTTAGCCGGGGACGCTAGGCTGGCTTTAGAATCTCGCGATTCAGGGACTTCATTCACGTACCGGGTGATCCGCTGTAAGGACAGGGAGCAACCCGATCTCTACTTCGTTTCTCTGCTAACAGAAGACAGCGCGGGTGGCGGGCAGTTCAAATACCTCGGCATTATCAATCGAAACGGTTTTCGTCTCACCAAGAACAGCGGGGTACACACGAACGCTCCATCGGCAAAAGCCTTCGAGTCTTTCTACAGTTCGATAAAACTAGATCCTGAATTAGAAGTGCGTCGTGAAGGCCACTGCGTTCGGACTCTTACTACTTCTGAAAGTTAGCGATAACCCATACCTTTCCCAGAAAGGGGGCGAAGATCCTAACCCGCAAAAATCACACGAAAGTCAAAGCGACGAGCTCATTGCGGGTTAGAAGCCTCTTAAACAGACGCTGCGCGTCTGCTTAAGAACCTCTTTTAAGATAAATGAACTAAGACAAGCCGTTGCAGAACTCTTCTCTGAAATAGCAGTGGAATTTTCCGGCGCAGCCGGAGAAATTCCGCTGCCTGAGCCTGCAGCGCTCACAAATCTCTAAAGATTTGTGAGCGATGCAGGCTAAAGAAGGTGATCGCCGCGTTGGCACCTCTTTTTCCCAAGACGCTAACTTTTCGGCTCCATAAACAGCTCGTTGAGACGATTGACGAATTGACACCCGCAACGGGGCACTTGGGTTCGATTTAAAACTTAATTTGTTGCCTCCGCTTGAATTAGACCGGTCAGGTCGGGAGTAATGCCAGCTAGTCGATTCGTCGGTTTGAGGGAAGATAAAAAGAGCCGAGCTATCGTCACTGGACGTAACCCGACTTTGTCCTTTTTTTTATTAACCGCGTTCAATCCCGACGAATCGACTAGCTGGCATTACTCCACAACGACAAAGGCAGCATCGGCTCGCACAACGGCGGCATGAACCTGGCTCGGGCGGCTTTCCAGAAGGTGCTGCGGACAAAGCGTTCCAGCCACCATTGGCGCCACGCTTCAACGTGCGTGAGTCGATCTGCAGCGCATCCCGGATCCGACGGACCCGTCCCGCCTTCAAGCCATGAATCATCGTCGTGATCAACACGACCACCAGGCCCGCATAGACTCTGCGCCCCAGGAAACGCACCGACTCCTGAGTGTGCCGTCGCCGGCAATCTTCTTGTGCACGTGTGATGGTCGTCGCCCGACCGGGATGGCATTACATGACAGAAGAAGATGGTATCGAAGATGTTGAAAGGCTAATCGACCAGAGCCTCTAAAGGAGACATATGAAAACTGGCGGGAAGGCGAACGCTCTCCCGCGGTCGGGGCGGTTTACCCAGATGCAAGTTCAACCGGTCGAACACTACGTAAAAAGTATAGGGAGAAGATGACTTAACGGGGCGAGGCTCATCGCGAATAAATATCGAGACAATCCCACTCTCCAGCGAAGTCAGAAGTAGATAGTCATGGAAACGACCTCCATTCCAGCAAGAGTCCTGAATATCGACAGGCTAGGTGATCAATTTCTCATAACCGTTCAGGTCGGGCGTGGAAGATATAACGGCTCATTCGATGGACTCACTTTCGGAGAAAATAAACCGCAACTCGGTCAGTATCGCAACGGTTGGCTTGAACTTGTATGTTATCACAATCCCGGCCTTAAAGGCAGGGATGACGTTCCCGCTCTGGACGATTCAGTGAGCGAGCCATCTACAGACATAGCGGCACCTTAATTTTCGGATTCCCCCCGCAAGACGAAACCGGCGTGCGACCGTCAGTCCGTCGTCGCGCGCCGGTTTGTTTTGTAGCATTGTCAGGTGAACGACCAAGAGCAGTTGAAGTTCGAAGATCATGGGTCCTGTGGCTCTATTACAAACCGCTGACTACTTTATCTGTGGAGCAGGCGTAGCCGAATAGAATTGGGCGAACAAAAAGAACCGGTTACGCAACTTATGGAAATCTTTCCATAAGTTGCGCTATGAACAGTTGGGAATTAGGCGAAGTTCAACAAAGCCCAAGCGTGATTTTCGTCGATGGGATTGGATTCGGTCTAAGGTGTAACACGTCCTGTGTTTGCATAATTAGAGATTGTCGAGGAAGGTTAATAAATCGGCTCGGGGTTTAAACCGGGCACACCTTTCCTTTGGCGGTTGCAAACGTCGCAACGCCTGTTCCTTCATGAGGAGATCGGCTTCGATGTACTGATGGGTGGTGGCCGGATCTTCATGACCTAACCAAAGTGCGATGACGGGAGCCGCGACCCCTGATTGAAGCAAATTCATCGCCGTCGCGTGGCGAATGGTGTGAGGCGAAATGCCGCGACGATGTAGCGACGGGCAGTTTGTCTGAGCGGCTTGCACGTGCAGACGAAGCCTTTGCTGAACGGCGGTCCGAGTCATCGGCTTTCCGAAGCGATTGGGTAGCAACGGCTGATCTGGTTTAAGATCGGCAAGTTTCAGCCAAGCACGGATGTGTTTCGCGGTTTCCTTCCAGAGAGGTACCGTGCGTTGCTTTCTGCCTTTGCCCAGCAACTGCACGGCACGATATTCGTCTCGCTGCACATCTTGGACCCGGACGGAGAGAGCTTCGGACACGCGGGCGCCGGTATTGTAGAGAAAAAGAAAGAGCAGATGATCACGGCGTCCGCTCCAGGAATTGTCGATGGCTTGCAGGATGGCCTGCATTTCGCTCTCCGAAAGAAAGCCCAGCAGAGGACGAGCAAATCGTTTCAGGGGAATGGCCATGATCCGCTGGGTTTGGGCGATCATTTCCGGCCCCTCGCATGCGCCGACATAGCGAAAAAACGAGCGCAACGCAGCCAGGCGCAGGTTGCGGGTTCTTACACAATTACCACGCTCCTCTTCGAGATACTGCAAAAAGGCGATCAACTGAGCGGCCGTGAGATGGGAAAGCGTCAATTGATCGGATCGCTTGCCGCAAACCCTCTGCAGAAAGCTCAATAGAAGGCGGAACGTATCCCGATAAGCGCTTACGGTTCGTGGGCTCACGTCGCGCTGTTTGATGAGATAGTCGCTAAAGAAGGTCTGAACCAACTCAGCAAACCGTTCTGACGTATTCATCGAGGAGTGGATTTTCGGGTCGGAGGTTTGAATTGCCTCACCGCGGCAGCCAAGAGTTCTGGGGTAGCTGAAAGATACCAATAGGTGTCGGACACGCGCTCGTGACCGAGGTAATGGGACAGCCAGTCTATGCGATCCTCTTGTCCGGCCTTGCGACGGCGCCATTTGAAAAGAACCCGACAGGCAAACGAATGTCGTAGGTCGTGGAGGCGAGGGAGTTTGCCGTTTTTGACCCAGCCAAGCCGCAGCGTGAGCTTTCGAAACGTGTCGCTCACAGTCCAATAGGGAAGACGATTACCACAGCGGTTGACGAAAAAGTAAGAGACCTCAGGAAAGCGCTCTGTTCGCCTGGCGGTATACTCTTCAAGCGGCGGCAGGGCCGTCGGGTGCAGAGGTACCAGGCGGAATCGGCGTCCCTTACTATCCTTCACGGTCAGGATGCCCTGCTTCAGATCGACATCATCCATGCGTAAGCGAAGTGCTTCCGAGATGCGCAATCCCGTACAGGCCAACAGGCCAAATAAGGTGGCGAAGGCATATAACTCGCCATCATAAGACAGTTGACGCCCGGCAGACACGAGTGCCTCTAGCTGGCGGCAAGAATAAAGGTAAGGAGTCTTACGCCGATAAGCCGGTCCAAAAAGGTGCCGAGGCGGAATCTCGGTTTGGGGATCAAAGATTTTACAGTAACGCGCAAAGCCGATTAGTACCTCGATGCGGCGCGCCCAATAAGGTCGACCCGCCTTCGCAGGCAGTCGGGCCCAGCGGATGGCCAAATCACAGGTGAGTGGACCGCGATGACCGCCTTGATCGGCGAAGCGAGCAAAATTGAGCAACATTCCGCCTTGAACGCGCAAGGCATAGCCAAGCGCACGCCGGTAGCGCAAATACTCTTCGACCCGCGTCAGCATGGAATCAGAGCGCTTCATAGGCGAGTTCTCGGCCACGGCAGAGCGGCCTTTCGCAATTGCGACAAGTTCACTCGGGCATAGATGGCGGTCGTATTGAAATGCCGATGTCCCAGGACGTCGGCCACCTCTTTGAGTGAGGCTCCCCGCGCATGCAATCGGGTGGCAAAGCTATGCCGTAGCTGATGCGGTCCAGCGCCGGTCAGGCCGCTGCGCCCCATGATCCGACGAATTTCACTGCGAAGCTGTTCTTGAGTCATGGGCCGGCCCACCGGAAACCGGTGACAAAGAAACAACCGTCGGCTCGAGGAAGAGGGACGGCCCGTACGTAGATAGCCCAAGATCGCCTTTGCGACCAATGGTGGCAGCGGTAGCAGGCGTTCTCTTCGTTCCTTGTTCTTGCGGATTACGAACGTTCCCGCGCGCCAATCAATATCCTCAAGGCAGAGTTCGACAATCTCCGCACCTCGCAGCCCCAAATCAGTCATTAGCCGAAGAATGGCGAAGTCCCTTTGTCCCGAAGGGGAATGACGATCCACGCTTTGCAGCAAGTCATGACACTCTTAGCGCCGTAATACTTCTAGCGACGCACACCGGCCCGAAGGCACTCCAGCGCTTCCACGGTTTTTTGACGGGGATCGGGTTCGGAGGATCACTGAGTTCAAGATTTTCGCGCTGCTTGCGGTATGAAGGAACATTGTGTCCTGCCGCCTGTATCATCTGCATTTTCTGGCATTATCATGACCGAGGGTAAATTTGTTTTCCGCTAGCTAAACTTGCCGCTATGAATTGGGGGCTATTCAGGCTCATAAAAGGGGTTCCCGCCGTCTCGAAACGGAAGGGAGCAATATGAGTAACATCTCTTGGCCCGATTACGGAGACCTATTCACACTTGTTACGGTCGTGTGCTACATCGCCTTGGTCACTTCCGGTCTAATTGCGATCTTCGACCGACCGCCCAAACCCAACGACTACGTCACCAGGAAAAGAGAGCCAGCAAACGCGAAGCTTTCGAACCTTGCGCCCCTTATCTCCAGACTCACCTCTCTTTTTCATCTAAAGGAGAGAACGGGTAATGGCATCCAGCTTGCTGCGCCCGAGAAGGTAGTTGCTATCGGTCAACCCGAGAAACGCGCTCCCAGATACCGAGCACCACGCCGATTCCCGCCTTTTCTACGGAGTTGGATGCTCGCGCTTAGGCTTGGCTTTAAGAGTATCGAACATCGGAGTTCCTAAACGATCCTCACGCCCGAATGCCGGCTTTTGACAGGAATCGGGTCCGAGACATTCACTTGGCCCGTTCTGAACGTCCACGTCTGAATCGGACCGCGCACACCACCCTCTCTCACGACGTTGGATGATCTCCCACCTCTGCTTTTCTTGACGTTTGGCTTCCGATTGCTCTTATCCTCACACCGTTTTCGTTCGGCAGTCCGCTTTCTCCGGACCCTTTCGATCGCCGCTAAGACTGATGCGTATTAGCTCCTGCGCAATCTTCCCCGGGACTAGGATAAAATCTACACACCCCGTTTGGATAGCTGTATTTGGCATTCCAAAAAAGAGAGCAGAATTCTCATCCTCCGCGAAAGTGATTCCACCACTGCCTGTTTGATCGCTCGAATTCCTTTTGCTCCGTCGGACGGCAACCAGAGAGGACAATTGCCAATGACATTCGATCCTCTCTGCTCAGCAAGCGAATGGAAGAGCAGATCAACGGGATGATGGGGTTGGTCAGCGGGATCGCGACTCCTTAAGTGCGGTACCTCACCGCCTATTGTCAGGGTGGTGTTGGGTGCAATCACATACAGGTGATCAGGAAGCACTTTCACGCCCTTCCGACCTTCTTCGACCGAAAATGTCGCCCTCTTGGTGAGAATGTTCACCAAAAGGCTGCCGCGTCTCGGATTGAGATGTTGCACAAACACGTATGCCATGCCTGTATGGGCCGGAATGCCCGCGATAAGCTCGGAAAATGATTCAAGCCCACCTGCAGAAGCGCCTATTCCAACTATCGGAAAGGACATTGCCTTTTTACTCCGTGAGGAGCGTACAACGCCGTCAACCGATTGGGAATGCTAGATTTTAAGGCGAATTACATCGCAGTGATGCTTGTATGTGAGGCTACGATCTTCCAATCGTCATCAAACTTTTGGAGGTTCATTGTGGTGTTTCCCACTACCTTCTGCTTAGAATTTGGGAAAGTGACTGACGAGATCCGGCTTCAGGATCTTGACTTGGATGCGTTTGGGTTCGATGAACCCCATCCCTTTACGATCCGGATACCCGTTAATGTAGGAATCATGGAGTTGCTGCAATCCGTTAAACTGTTCAGAATCGATGATAACCAAAAGATCGGGTGATTTGGAGTACACCTCCATGTGCCCCTCGATGTCGCGGGCATTCCAGCGATCAAGCATCTTGAGCGAGACCTTAGAAACTTTCCGCAAAGATTTTGGAACGAGCCGGGATGTGGATCTTTTACCCCCGTGCCTCTCGCGATTCCCCGGTTAAGCCTCCCGTTTCGTTACCTGTTTTTTCCCTGCCTGACCGGCTGGTTGCGAATGGTCCACCTCCCGTTTCGGGGTTGCCTTCGGCGCCTGTGCGTCTCGCTTTCGCGGATAAATGATTTCTGCCGTCTCAACTCGCGTATTGATGGTCTTGTATACGATTTCGGATCTTTGCCCAGTTCGGAATCAGGCATCGGAGCGCATCGCGGCTTAAAGTTCAGACCTCACTAAAGATCAATAGGAGATCCCCCGGCTGTGCCGGGGAGGCTCCCGAAGTTTGACTTTTAGAGCAGTCTTCCGGTTCGATGGGTTTGTGAGCCGACCAAAGCTACAAACCCAAACGAACCATGGAAGACTACCGAAGTCTTAGTCATACAAAATGGCAGTGCAAATATCACATAGTATTTATCCCAAAATACCGGAAACGGCAGCTGTACGGCGTAGTGAGGAAGCATCTTGGCGAGGTGTTTCACCGATTGGCAAAGCATAAAGAATGTTGGATTGAAGAAGGGCATGTCATGCCGGATCACGTGCACATGTTGATCAATGTGCCGCCGAAATTGGCGGTATCGAGCGTGGTGGGATACATCAAGGGCAAGAGTGCGATTCACGTCGGCGAGGCACTTTTTAAGGAGAGAGCGAAATTACGCTGGGCAGCGGATTTGGGCCCGAGGTTTCTTCGTTGATACGGTTGGACGGGATACCGAAACCATCCGCAAGTACATCGCCGAGCAAGAGATGGAAGATCGCAGGCTCGATCAGCTTAGAGATGCCCGAAATAACACGAGAGTAACGAAAACACCAAAAAGCGACAAACAACAACAGCCGCTTTGAGCGGCTCACATCATCCAAGCCTCCGGTTTTACCGGAGGTCGTTGACAATCGGGTCTGAGGGTGAAAATTAGTCGCAGATTTAATTCCTTTGGGAACGGCTTCCTCAAGCCTGAATAGCACCCGGCTTCATTCACACCACTGGGGTCCTTCTTGGAGTTGGAGCCTGCGGAGGTGGAAGGCCCTGGCGGTTGCCCGGCATCTTGGGGCCAACGATCGCAATCGGTCTCCTCGCTCTCAGAGCTAACCCGTTGATTTCCAGGGAGGTTTTGCCCAGAGTGCGGGAGACCGTCTGCGGTTGTTGTTGGTACCGACTCCGACTCCTCCAGCCTCGCCCGCGTGGCGGGCACCGCTTGAAGCTTTAACTCCCCCAGCAAGGGGACGCAGCGTTTCCTGGCAAAGCTCCACTGCGAAGATCGACTGGATTCTTGGCGCAGCCGTTTGCCAATCCCGTAGGTTCCCGCTCGGTTGAAATCCGGCCATCGTGCTCGCACCTAGGCCTCGATCTGCGGCGTTAACTTGCGTGCGGCTTGGTCCCCTCGAAGGCACATACCAGCACACCCTATCCCTAGGTGTCGATGGGTGCCCTTGGCAGCCAACGCCGCGGAGGTGGAAGGCTAGCCTCTGGAGATTGCCCCGGCATCTTGGGCCAGCAATCGCAATCGGTCTCCTCGCTCTCAGAGCTAACTCGTTGATTTCCAGGGAGGTTTTACCCAGAGTGCGGGAGACCGTCTGCGGTTGTTGTTGGTACCGACCCGACTCCTCCGGCGTCGTCCGCGTGCTGGGCACCGCTTGAAGCTTTAACTCCCCCAGCAAGGGGGCGCAGCGTTTCCTGGCAAAGCTTCACTGCGAAGATCGACTCGATTTCTTGGCGCAGCCGTTTGCCAATCCCGTAGATTTCCGCTCAGCTCAAAATCCGCCCATCGTGCTCGCAACGTGGCTTCAATCTGCGGCGTCAACTTGCGCGCGGCTTTTGGCCCCCCCGGAGGCACATACCAGCACACCATAGGCGTCTATAAGCCTCCTTGGCAGCCATCAATTTTCGCGGAATTAAACCTGCGCTTCCCTGTCGCTCAAAAGGCGCTTTTTACTGAGTTCTGAAGTTATGCCATCCGTGAGTAGCTCACTCCAAAGCATTGTTTCGCTCCGAGTACGCGAAACTCACTCTCTAATCGATTGAATAACAACTGTCTATATTGGCGGATGACTGCCGACTCGGATTCACCTGCGTAAGCAAATTCGACTCCGTCAGCAGGCATTCAAGATTTGCCTCCTTTCTCTATTAGTAGGGACTTGATAGCCTGATCGAACGTCTTGTAAGATCCAATCAGGATTCCCTCCTTCGAGGCGAAAAGTATCGACCTTTCTGGACGACGTTCCCGAGCGGTCCCTGATATTCGTTTTTGTTGGTCCGGCTCAGCTTCCGGATCTCGTTTTTTATTCGTGCACCGCTCCTAACGGTGTTCATATTCTCATAATTATCATTTATGTGAAGATTTCAAGCAAATTAATCCCTTATGCTATACTTTTAGCGATGGGCAACAGTTGCTTTTGCGTATAGCGAACGCGGCAACGCGGTCGACCATACTCCAAAACATGTCTAACGAGACTTGCCCCCGTCATGGGGGCTTGCGCTTCCGTTTGGGGACGGTGCCGGTTTGGCGACTTGGACGCGAGGCATTACGCCTCAAAATTTCCAGATTGTCGTTATCTTTGTTGCGTTGATCCGGTCCTCTGGCCTTCTAGAAGGTCGAGCCAGCCTCCGATGCTCGAAGAGGCGTGGTGGCGATGCCCAAAGCTCGACGCCACCGCTGCCGAAGCGAATAGAGATTGATGCCGAACTTCCGGTTCATACTTAGAATAGGAGCGTTTATTGGAGCGTTTCAGCGATACGTAACGTCGAAGTGA
>CAVVII010000022.1:0-21502 GCA_963748055.1 uncultured Verrucomicrobiae bacterium
GGGGGTAAGCTAAGACGGCCGTTCTCGAATAGAAAATGGCGTTCACTACAGCCCGTACATCAATGCTTCGGGGACGACCCCCAGGTTTCCCTTCCGGAATTATCGAATGCACCAACACCCATTGGGCCTCCGTCAAATCCGTTGCATATGTCCTCATTCCTGTCTCCAAAATTTGGAGCGCAGCCTACACACTCGCCTGGTAAAGTTTGGCCGTTTCAAAGTACTCCTCGATTTCTTCCAGCGTCTTGCCTTTGGTTTCCGGCAGGAAGAACGCCGCGGTAACAAAGGAAATCACTGTGCAGCCTGCCCAGAAGAAGAACATCGCGGAATACCCAAAGTTACCAACCGTCGGCAGGAACACAGCGGCGATGCCGGTCCCGACGGCCTGATTCAGCACCAGCGCGAAGCCCATGCCGGTCGAACGGATGCGAGTCGGCATCAACTCGGAAAGAGCGAGCCAGGCGACAACGGCCGGTCCGGCCGAAAAAAACGCAATGAAGAGGCACAAGCACGCCGTGACGAGCCAACCCGTTCCCTCTGTGGGCACGGGGCCATACATGGCGCGTTTGATAAGGAGCGGTGTGTTCGGGGCCTTCGGATCCGGCGCGATTTTGAGGACAGGGTCTGGATCATCGCTCCGCACTGTGTCTACCTTGTCACCGCCGCCGTAGGAATAGAACACCGTCAGCGCCATCGGCCGCCCTCCGACTGCTGGGCCGAGTGTGGCTTCGTTGACCGGCAGAGTCAGCCCGCCACCGCTCACCGCAGCCTGCACCTTCTCCCTGACATCAACGCGTTTTGACTCAAATGCGAGGAAAACAAGCCCTGCAGCAGCCAGCGCGATGATGACACCGCCGGTTCCTATTTTGAGTAGAAACTTACGGCCTTTCTTGTCCACCAGAGCGACCCCCACGAGCGTCATCACGCAGTTGAGCACCTTCACGGCAACGTCGCCTCTCGTCGCGAGGCTGGCGCTCATGCCCGCCTGTTTTAATATGACGACCAGGAACCCAATGATCGAGTCGATGCCGGTCGCCCGGTTACCGGCCACAATGACGCACGCGATAATGAATGGAACCACATACTTACGCTGAAGCAGCGAATCCGAAGCGACAGACGCGGCTTTTTGATCTTTTTGATGGTGTACGAGGCTCTCCATTTCGCGGAGTTCCAATTGTGCCTCTTCCTCCGAACATGACCTGCGGAGCGCCGCCAAAGCCTGGTCTTTTTTGCCACGGCGGAATAGCCAGCGGGGCGATTCGCTCACCACAAATCCGCCCAGGAAAAAAATCAGGCCGGGATAAATCATCGACAAAAACATCCCTCGCCACGCGTGGTTCTGAGCGGCCTTGATGAGTTCCGCGTTGCCCGCCGCAGCTGCAATGGCGGACTCAGCCCGCTGGGTATAAAACAAGCCAACCAGTGACGCCGCGACGATGCCAAACGTGAGCATGAACGCAAAGATGGCCGTGCCTTGGCCGCGGTTTTTCGCGCTAAGGCATTCCGCAAGATAGAGCGGGACCACCACGGCGATCACGCCACCGCTCATGCCTTGCAATAAGCGACCCAAAAACAGCGGCAAAAACGCTTGGGAAATGACGATCAGCCCAACGCTCGCAACGAACATCAGGCCGCTGACAACCATCATCCTTTTGCGACCGAACCAATCGGCCAGAATGCCGCCTACGAGCGACGAAAACATGCCCCCGCACAACACGGCAGCGACGATGAATGAGGTCTCTTCTACCGTAAGGCTAATGGTCTTGCCTAGGTAGAGCAACGCTGCCGCGATGATGCCTAAATCAATGCCGTAGAGCAGACCGCCCATCCCGGCGATAAAAAGCAAGAACCTACCGTACCAAACTGTGTTGGATGTGTTTGTGGCCATAGGGGGTATCTTCTTCAAGAGTTCTCTTTATGGTTTGCGAGGCGTTTGATGCCGAAGGCCGATCAAAATTGGTAACGGGGCGGACGAGCCTGCAGCGTTACCCACTGCCATTGCGTAAACTCCTCCCAGTTTGCCGGTCCGCCGTGTCGAGCACCGTTGCCGGATGCGCCGACGCCACCAAACGGGGCGAAGGGGTCGTCGCCGATAGTCTGATCATTGATGTGAACCAACCCCGCGGGAATCCGCTTGCTCAAGGCCAAACCGCGCTCGAGAGAGCTAGAAATGATGCTCAGCGAGAGTCCATATTCGCTATCTGATGCCAAAGCGATGGCCTCCTCGTCGCTCTGGAACGTCGTTACCGGAGCGACCGGTCCAAAGATCTCTTCTCTAAATGCCCTCATCGAGGGTGTTACTCGGTCAAGCACCGTGGCTTGATAAAACAAGTCTCGGTATTCGCCGCCCGCCCGCAGTCGGGCGCCGGATGCGATAGAATCCCGGACGATGGAATCCACCCGCTCCAACTGGCGCCGGGTGATGAGCGGTCCAAGCGTCACTTCCTCCACCGCTGGGTTTCCGACTTTGATTTGCTTGGCTTTTTGGGTCAGTAGATCCGTTACCGTCGGAGCAAGTTTTTCGTGAACCAGGACACGTCCAGTCGCCATGCAGATCTGACCTTGATGGGTCCAACTGCCAAAAGCCGCGTTCGAGGCTGCCAATTCCGCGTCGGCGTCTTCGAGAATAATCATCGGGTTCTTGCCGCCGAGTTCGAGCGAGACCTTCTTTAGGTTTCGGCCGGCAATTTCCGCCACTTTGCGACCGGCGCCGGTGGAACCGGTAAAAGACACCATGGCCACGCGAGGATCCTCGCAGATCGCCTGGCCGGCGTCCGCGCCTCCGGGCAGGACCTGGAGCAGACCGGCGGGCAGACCGGCTTCCTGGAAGATCTGGGCAAGAATGAATCCGCCGCACACAGGCGTCTCCAGGTCCGGTTTTAGCACGACGGCATTGCCGAGTGCCAAAGCCGGGGCGGAGGCGCGAGTAGAAAGGACCAACGGGAAATTATTGGGTGAGATGACTCCAACCACCCCTCGTGGGATCCTTCGGGCCAAGCTGAGGCGATCACTCGGTGAAGGCAGGACCAAACCGGGCGGTTGAGTCGCGATGGCTGCGGCTTCCAGCAGGTGACCATGCGCCTGGAGAAATTCAATATCAGCCTTCGGACGAACGCCCCCGCATTCGCGCATGACCCAGCGTTTGACCTCCTCTTGGTGCTTGCGAAGTAACTCCGCCGCACGACGGAGGACCTCGGCTCGGTCCGTGGCGAGCGCCTCTCCCCAATCGCGTTGCGCCGCGCTTGCCTTGTGAGCCGCCTCGCGGACATCCGTCGCGTCGGCGACGCCCACCCGGGTCAAGATCGAACCGGTCGCAGGTTCTATATCGTCGGCCTGACCGCCGGATGACTCGATCCAACCGCCATCGAAAATCTTGCCGCGCCAGAGGGACTCCTTGAAGTAAAGTTGCTCTTTCATTAGTGATTGCTCCGTATTCATATTCATAAGGGGGTTTGCGAGTTGAAGGGGTTTGCGAGTTAACAACGGACGGTAGGTTCCGGCCCTCAGCCGGGTTGGGTTTGGCTTGCCCCGTCGGAATCGTCAGATTGCTTCAACGAGGCGCTTTCGACTCGATCCGACCAGGTTGCGTGCAGCAAGTCTTCGATCGCCAGCGCCGCCGACCCAGGGTCGGATGCAGGAAAAGCCCCCATGACGTAGCGATCTGGACGGAGGGCCAGCACCTGACCTTCGTAGCCATGCCACGCCGCAGCGACGGCGCGTTCATTGTCGACGACTGCCGCGTCCAGGATTCCCGCCTGAGCCGCTTGACGCGGCAGCGCACAAGGCAGTGAGTAAATACCGATGCGGCGGGTTCCTATCTTTTTCCAGATGGGTTGCACCCACCCGCTAAGCTCCCGTTCGGGCGTCTGGCCAAAGGCGACAAGGGCGAAGCCTGTGCCGAGCGCTTCGTCGAAAAGGATGAGCTTGCCATCCACCCGCATCACGATCGGCTGGGGAAACATCCGGCCGACCAGCGTGCGCCGGGTTCCCTTGTCGTCCGGCACGAAGAAGCCCCGAACAAAGCGCGGTTTGGGCTTATACTTCATCTCAGCAACGTAATCTCGTGCCGCCGGGTAAAGGCCTAACGCTCGCAGAGGCTAGCTGCAGAGAGGCGGCGGAAAACCGATCTTTGGGCATCATGACGCGGCCCATCTTCATGGCCAGATCGATCATCTGCCAGATGTGAGGCTTGCGTTCTTGTTCGTAACTTTGCAACAGGCCCGCTCCGGCTGTCCCGCCCAGTACCGCCGCCAGCTTCCATCCGAGATTGAAAGCGTCGCGGATGCCGCTATTCATGCCTTGACCGGCAAACGGGGGCGTCAGATGAGCCGCGTCACCGGCTAGGAATATTCGACCTTCGGACCAACGGTTCGCCACCCGCGCGTGGAACGTATAAACGCGTACCCTGCTAATAGTGCTGCCGGACGCCATGCCGTGGCTCTCCAGGAGCTTGGTCACAAAATCGGCACTAACTGCTTCCTCATCGCTCTCGCCTTGGAAAAGCATAAATTCAAAACGGCGAGTTGCATGTGGTCCAGGAAGGCTGAGACAGGGCCGCCGTGGGTCGCAGAACACCTTGGTGTGGCGAAACGGGTGCGTGTCGCCTTCGAGGTCAACAATGAGCCAGCGTTCGGCAAACGTGCTGCCCTCCAGCTTAATTAAGGCCGAGTTGCCGGCGCACGGTGCTTTTGCCGCCGTCGCAGGCCGCCACGTAATCGCACGCCACTGTGGCCGTCTTGCCGTCCTGGCCGCGCACCTGGAGCCGAACGCCTTCCGCGTCCTGCTCCAAACCCGTCACCTCGGAGTTAAACCAAGTCTCGACGTTGACGAATCGCTGGAGACCTGCTCGGAGCTGGGCTTCCAGCAAGGGCTGCCGGAAGGCGGAGCGACGCGGGTAGCCGAACTCTCTTGTCTGGGGTTGCACCTTGGCGAAACAGCGGCCACGGGGGGAAAAATAATGCGATCCATAACCCAGGACCAGGTCGGGCAACACATTGATCGATCAGCCCGATCGCTTGCATCGTCCGCAAAGACTCGTCATCGATGGACACGGCTCGCGGCTCCTGCACCGTCGTGGCGTTGCGTTCCACCACGAGCACGTCGATTCCGGCCAAGCCAAGGGAGTTGGCGAGGGTTAGCCCCGTCGGCCCCGCCCCAACTACCACCACACTTTTGCGACAATCGTTCATCTGCGAGAAAGGTCGGTTATTTGTTTTCGTCTTGAACGCGGTTGCTGAGGATGCCGATCCCGCTGACTTCAACCTCAACGAGGTCGCCGGGCGCCATGAAGAGCGCCGGTTGGCGCTTAAAACCGACACCGCCGGGCGTTCCGGTACAGATGACGTCGCCAGGCCGCAGGGGCGTGAACGACGAAACGTAGGCCACCAGCTGCTCGATGCTGAAGATCATATCCCCGATGGCGGCGTGCTGGACCACTCTGCCATTGAGGCGCGTGGTGAGCGTCAAATTTCGAAGGTCGCTGATTTCGTCCGCGGTCACCATCCAGGGGCCGAAAGCCCCCGTTGCAGGAAAGTTCTTTCCCGGCGTGAACTGCGGGGTGTGGCGTTGCCAATCCCGAACCGTCACATCGTTATAGCACGCGTAACCGGCGATGTGCCCGAGGGCTTGAGATTCAGGGATGTAGCGACCTCCGCGCCCGATGATGACGGCGAGCTCGCCTTCGTAGTCCAGTTGAGAGGAAACGCGAGGGCGAACGATCGGCTGTTCATGCCCGATTTGAGTGTCGGCAAACCGCGTGAAGATGGCCGGGTGCTCGGTGGCCGGGCGACCCGGTTTCTAAACGGTGGGTTTCGTAGTTTAAGCCGACGCAAAGGATTTTGTCCGGGTTAGGAATCACAGGCAGAAACGCCACCTCGTTCAGGTCAAAATCCGGTTTGACGCCGTTTAGGGTGGCCCGAATACTGTCGAGGGCATCGGCGGCGAGCAAGGCGCGCAAGTCGGCGAACCGGCCGCCGAGATGTCGAAAATGCCTTCGCCAACAACTGCGCCGTAACTTTGCTTCCCGCCATGCTCAAATGTAGTAAGTTTCATATTCGTGCTTTTTTTAGGTCTGAAGAAGTTGCCTAGCTGCGCATGATCGCTTGACCCCAAAGGTTCAGTGTCCGCTCTTCGTGGGGCCAGTCCTTGGTGGGTCGATCGTGTATGACCTCGAGCTCGGCCGAAACTTCGATCCAATTCCCATCGCAGTCGGCGATGAAAATGAACAGGTTGTTGCCGGGTCCATGGCGACCGGGGCCCCAGATCAACTTGATGTTTTGGCCCCCGAAATGGTCTGCCCAATCGCGTATTTTGGTCCATTCCCCAGCTTCGTAGCTGTGGTGATCAATTCCCTGGTGATGAGAACGAAAAAAAGCGAGCGTGTGATGTTCGTGGTTTGAACGCGTCCAACAGGTGTTCACTTCGCCCTTGTCGTTACGCACCCGGTCGGAGACGGCAAATCCGAGTTTGCCGAAGTAGAATGCCTCAAGTGTAGCGGGGTCTTGAGTCGCCAACGTCAAGTGTTGGAGCGGTCCATGAAGGCGCGGCCTCTCCCCTGCCTCAGCTGCTAGCTGGGGCGCAAGGCCGAAGACGACCACGTTGCCATCCGGATCACGAACCGAGAACGCTTGGTCGTCGAACAAAGGACTCGGAGAGGCAGCCGGCTCGAGCCCTTCGGCTGCGGCTCGATCCCGCAGCTCATCGAGCCCAAACGAATCGCGGCAAGCGAAGGCGCAAAACCCAAGAGTTTTCGAATGCCCTTTGCCGACCAGGATGCGACGGGCCGGACCTTGGCAGAGCCACAAGTCATCGCCAAGGGATTTGACGGTCATGTCCATGGCCGAGCCGTAAAACTCGGCGAGCCTGGCGGGCGCCTCGCTCAGGAGTTGAAGGTGATGAAGGTAAGCGCCTGTGCGCAGGGCGGTAAGGATGCTCGGCGGTTTCATAATATGGGATTATTCAGACTCAATTTCTATCACAAAATCACAATACGATATTTTGTCAAAATAATAATTTAAAAATTATCTCATTATGATAATATTTTTTCCATACCTTGGGGTAGTAGGGAGAGAGTCGTCGTCCTTGAACTCTTGGCGGCGGGGTTGGTTGCACTTCGCAGTCGCGGCAATCGGCGGCAGTGTCCTCAATTCTTCAGCACCATGAGCGCTGGTAGTCAGCTCAGCGACTTCTGCAACGCCGTCAGGGATAGTTGAAAATATTATCACATTTCAATAATTAGTGCAAAGTATACTTGACATAATGTCTTATTATGATTTTTTAACTCGATTAATCCTAAATAATCCCATATTATGAAAGAAAACATGAACAGCTTCCTGCAGTATCCGGTGATGTCGACGCTGAGCCCCAGCTACCCGCGCGGGCCCTGGCACTACAAGGACGTGCACCTACTCGTCGTCACCTACGAGAGCACTGCGGAGGCCGTCCGCGCGGTCGTCCCAAGACCTCTCCAACCCGCCGAGGGCAACCGCGTCACCATAGATTGGCGGCACTTCACCGAGGTCACCGGAGTTCGGGCCGTACAGCGAGGTCGCCCATTCGGTGGCTTGCACCTTCGAGGGCAAGCCGGTCATCTACATCTTCCAGGCATTCCTCGACAGCGAATCGCCGACGATCGCCGGCCGGGAGATCCTCGGCTTCCCCAAGAAGCGCGGCGAGCCCGAGCTGAAGACCGTGCGAGAGGTGCTGACCGGCACCCTGGCTTATGGCGGCGTGCAGGTCGCCCTTGCGACCATGCAGTATCGCGCGGTCGACCTGTCGGACCGCTTGGCTGAGATAGAGCAGGAGCTGCTGCAGACGCCCCAACTCGTGCTCAAGCTGCTTCCCGACGTTGACAACCACACGCCGAAGGTCGCCCAGCTCGTCCGCGTCAATCAGTACGATGTGCGGGTGAAGGGCGCCTGGGGGGGCGCCGCCGAGCTGTTCCTGGTCCCGCACGTCGGCTGCCCGGTTGCGGCGCTTCCGGTCGTGCGCGTGCTAGAGGGCCTCCAGCTTCTCTGGGACGTGACGCTGAGGGACGGTCAAGTCGTCTACGACTACCTGGAAGCCGAGCGCCTCAGTGACAAGAAACAACAATGATCAACCGGAATAACAAGCTCATGGATCCTTCCACCGCGACTTCTGAGGAGCTGAACATGAATACTTTGAAAGACAAAGGCGCGGTCGTTACTGGCGCCGCTTCCGGGATCGGCAAGGCGATCGCGAAAGCGTTCATCGAAGCCGGCGCCAGCGTATTGCTCTGCGACCTCAATGCGAAAGCACTCGAAGCCGCCGCGAGCGAGCTTGGGACCGCGCGCTCGGCCGCGTGACGGACGTGTCGGACGAGAGCCAGGTCGAAGGCGCGATGCGCTACGCGCGCGCTCATTCGGCTCATTGGACGTCGTCGTCAACTGCGCGGGCTTTGGCGCCATTACGCCGCTCATCGAGCTGACCGATGAGCAAGTGGAAATCCGTCCAGGCCGTGACGCTCGGCGGAGTTTTCTACGGCGTGAAGCACGGCGCCCGGCAGATGCTCGAGCAGGGACGTCCCGGCGTCATCATCAACATCTCGTCGGTGAACGGGCAGCAGCCGGCGAAGGGCAGGCCGCTTACTGCGCGGCGAAGGCCGGCGTCGACATGATCACGCGCTGCGGCGCCTTGGAACTCGGCGGTCGCGGCATCCGTGTCGTCGGCATCGCGCCCGGCCTCGTCGAGACGCCGTTGACGAGGAAGGAGTTGGAAAACCCCGCGATGCGCGCGCTCTTCTTGAGCGTGATTCCGATGAACCGCGCGGTTGAAGCGCAAGAGATTGCCGACGCCGCCGTGTTTCTGGCGTCGGACAATGCCCGATCGATCAACGGTCACACGATCGTGATCGACGGCGGTTTAAGTTTCAGTGACCTGAAGGCTGGTTGGCGACGGCGATTCGCCCACTTGTGAGTGGGTGCAGCGAACCGAGAACATAAACGGCTCGAACCGACAACCTCCGCGGTTTTGACACCGAATTAAGGGCATTTAACAAAACCCTTTTAGGTGAATGAAGTTCCAACCGATCAAAATGCATACCGATTTCACGACAAAACTGGGCGGCAAAGCGGCGCAACTCACCGACGGTGCACGCGCCCTCGGCACGGCCGTTATCAAGCGGCTGGATGCTTGGCTGCTGGCTTGGGCACACCCGCCGCCGGCCGGCTTTATGTCCGTGTACCTCTGGCCGGGTTGGATGGGGTTGACCGTGATGCCGCCCGCCCCCAGCGCCGGGACGAGGCCGTTGCTGGACCCCGCGGCCACACCTTTGGTCCGCGCGTACCCCGAGGAGCCGCCGGCCAGGCACCGAACGTTTGGCCGAAGGGCCGCCCTTCGGCCTCCGACTCTCCGGCCCTCACTGCTGAGAGGTCGTCGCGCGCCTCTCGAAACGGTTCTGGTGCAAATTTTATTAGGTGTATGTTTCTGTCGGGCGAGGGGCTTTGCAGCTTTCAAGCCGCCAGCACCGGAGACCAGAAAAAACCGGAGGCTATGCGGCTGTCCGTTCGGGTGTGGCCTGCAGGCCGGGGTACCACCGCGCCAACGTCAAACGCCACCACGCGGCGGCAGGCCCCGAGTGCCTCACTGACAAGTCCTGACCGGTATTCTCTTTGTGATGCGCAGCGGGATCCCCTGGAAACTGCTCCCCAAAGAACTGGGCTGTGGTTCGGGCATGACCTGCTGGCGAAGGCTCCGGGGACTGGCAGGCCACGGGCCTGTGGCAGCGCATCCACCACGAGTTGCTCCGTTGGCTCGGCCAAATCGACTGGAGCCGTGCCAGCCTGGATAGCAGTAGCGTACCGGCCAAACGGGTCGGCCCGCTCACCGGCCCCACAACCCGACCGACCGGGGCAAAGCGGGCACCAAGCCCACGTGGGGGTCGACCGCCAAGGACATCCCGCTTGGTCGATAAAGCGTCACGGCGGCTAATGAGCACGACGGCCCGGCGGTTCGAGCCCTTGCTGGACGCCATCCCGCCTATCCGAAGCCGCTTTGGCCGCCCGCGTTCGCCAGCCGGAAAAACTGCATGCCGATAGAGTCTACGATGCGCGTCACTGCCGCGCTTACCTGCGGAGGTGCGGCATAAAAAGCCGGATTGCCCGTAAAGGCATCGACTCCAGCGAGTGATTGGGCCGGCATCGTTGGGTAGTGGAACGTACGCTGGCGTGGCTGAACCGATTCCGCCGACTCACCATCCGCTATGAGCGACGTGCCGACATCCATGAAGCCTTCTTCTCGGCTGCATCCTCATCTGTTGGAACTTCATTCGCCTAAAGGGGTTTGTTAGTGACTCTAAGTGAGAACGAAAGGCCGCTCAGAAACACATTGTGTTAGAATCAAACCACATTAATTGAGACAGACCGATTAGGTTAAATTCCAACAAAGGTACCAAACGCGACATGGCCATTTCGCTTATCCCCTTTGATAGATTGGATTTTCGGACTTTGGGCTACTTGAGCCGGACCAGCAGAATGGCGCACTGCTCGACGACTTCCCGCGCACCAAGGTGAAGGTAGAGTGTCTCAAGCTGCTCTTTGACGAGATGATCGCGCTGGGGCGAGAGTTCTCCGGCACCCGGGAGGTGATCCATTTCAAGCAGCCCATCTTCCACATCATGGATGCTGTTCGTCGACGAGGCGGCAACGGTTTTCATCGGATCAATCGTGGCGCGTTTTTCCAGGTAGAACTCCAACACCAGCATGGGTCCGATTCATCACGAGCATTCCCAGCCGCTACGCGCATTGGTGCGCCTCATTTCGATCAATTATGTTTTGTTTCCAACCTGCTTGGAGCACGCGGCGCTGGCGATGCCAGCGTCGCGTGCCCTGATCCCCCGGAAAGTTAGTTGCTCGAAACCGCCGAACCTCATCTTCGGTTCTCTGGTGAACTACAGCATGTGCGTGCTTGCTCCCTAGGCAATCGCGGCTGCCGGCACACGTTCGCGTAGCTCGTCGACCAAGACTCGCTTGTTTTCGGAGTAGTCCACCGGTACAGCGACCAGATGCACGCCTCCCACATCAAATGCCGTTTCCAGAGCTGGAACTAGCCCGTCCGCTGTTTCGACGCGTGAGCCCTTTGCACCATACGACTCCGCGTACTTAACGAAATCCGGATTACCGAAGGTCAGCCCCCAATCGGCGAACCTGTCTACAGCCTGCTTCCAGCGGATCATGCCATAGGCGTTGTCCTGCACGATGAGCACCACCAAGTTCAAACCAAGTCGGACCGCTGTTTCCATCTCTTGCGAGTTCATCATGAACCCGCCGTCGCCGCATACCGCCAGCACACGCCGGCCGGGATACAGAATCGACGCCGACATTGCGGAAGGCAGCCCGGCGCCCATGGTCGCGAGCGCATTGTCCAGCAACAGCGTATTCGCCACCCGCGTTCGATAGTTGCGTGCAAACCAGATCTTGTACATGCCATTGTCCAGGCAAACGATACCGTCCTCCGGCATGACTTGGCGAACGTCGTGAACGATCCGCTGGGGCGTTAGCGGAAAGCGGCTCTCGGTCGCCCGATCAGCCAGATGCGCGAGAATCTCCTCGCGCAGCGGCAAGAGCGCCGAGGCGTTCTTCAGCTTACCCTTCAGCCGGTCTGCTAGCAGCGCAAGGCTCGGTCCGACATCGCCTATCACCTCGGTTTGCGGCGCAAAGACCTCCTCCACTGTCGCCGGCACATAGCCGATATGGATCACTTTTGGCCCAGCAGGACCCATAAGAAAGGGAGGCTTCTCGACCGTGTCATGGCCGATCGAAAGAATCAGGTCGGCCCTGTCTATTGCCTTGTGCACGTAGTCTCGTTCGGAGAGCGCCGCAGTTCCCATGTATAGGCTCGACCCGCCGGCTACCGCCCCCTTGCCCATCTGAGTGTTGAAAAACGGAATACGCACGCGACGAACGAAGTCCGACAGCGCATCCGCAAGCCGCGGCCGACTCGCCGCTGCTCCCAACATGATCAGCGGCCGCTCGGCATCCAGGATCATCGCCGCCGCGCGGTCTAACGCCACTGGGTTTGCAACCGGAATTTCGATCGGATGCGGCGGCACGGGCAGCAGGTCAGGCGCTTCCTCCCCAGCGATGTCCTCGGGTAACTCAAGGTGTACGGGTCCCGGCCGCTCCTGCTGGGCAACCCTGAAGGCTTCGCGTACAATCGACGGGATCGTCGTTGTGCTGACAATCTGGCGCGCCATTTTTGTCAAAGGCGTCATGCTTGAGACCACGTCCACGATTTGAAACCGGGCCTGTTTGCTGCTCAGTATCCCCTTCTGCCCAGTGATCAGGATCATTGGCATAGCGCCCAGAAGCGCATAGGCAGCACCGGTAGAAAAGTTCAGTGCCCCCGGCCCTAGCGTGCTAAGACACACGCCGGGCTTACCCGTCAATCGCCCGTAGGTCGCCGCCATAAACGCTGCCGACTGTTCGTGTCGCGTCACGACGAATTTGATCTTCGAGTTGCGTAGTGACTCCAGGACATCCAGGTTTTCTTCTCCCGGTACTCCAAAAATTCGTTCGACTCCCTCGCTCTCAAGCGCCGCACAAGCAGGTCAGATGCTTTACTCTTTGTCATTTGTACTAACTCCTATTTCAAACCTTTTTTTCTTCCTAGTGTTCTGTCTTATAAATAACTATACATAGATTCATGCGGCTTTCTTTAGCCCTCTTTTCGGTTTTGTGCATCCTGGAGAGATTTTCTCTAACCGCTGACGACACCTTTCAATCTTTGCCAAGATGTCCTCCGCTTTGGCTGTCCAGACGAATGGCCTCGGCTCTTCATTCCATTGTGCAATGAAGTCGAAGATAGCTTCAATTAAGTCAGGCACACTGGCAAAGCTGCCTCGCCGTACGGCCTTGCCGCTGAGTTCGGCAAACCAGCGTTCCACCAAGTTGAGCCAACTCGAACTGGTTGGGATGTAATGAACTTTGAAGCGCCGATGGCGATCCAGAAAGCGGCGCACCTTCTCATGTTTGTGTGTGCCGTAGTTGTCCATGATCAAGTGTAATTCCAGATCCGGCTCAAATTCGTTATCCAGCCGGCGCAAGAATTTGATGAACTCCTGATGGCGATGACGCGGATAACATTCGCCGCTTACCTTACCGCTGGCTGCGTTGAGCGCAGCAAACAAGGTCGTTGTTCCGTGTCGGACGTAGTCGTGCGTCCAGGTGCCGCAGCGACCCTTCTTGAGCGGCAGGCCAGGCTGAGTGCGATCCAGGGCTTGAATCTGACACTTTTCATCGACACAGAGCACGATGGCGTATTGGGGAGGATCTAGATAGACCCCCACGACGTCGAGGAGCTTTTCGACGAACTTTGCGTCACGTGAGAGTTTAAAGGTCTTTTGCCGATGCGGTTTGAGTTCGTGCTCCTGCCAGATTCGCGCCACAGTGCTGGCATGAACTCCCTGCTCCTTGGCCAGTTTTCGCGTGGTCCAATGTGTTTGCCCTGCAGGCTTGGAGTGAAGAGTGGCTTCGACGATTCTCTGAGCTAAACCAGCCTGCACTTTGCGCCCGCGACCGGCTTCTACATCCCACAGGCAGTCAACTCCGCACTCAACAAAGCGCTCTCTCCAGAGCCGACAGGTGTGCCGGTTGAGGTCCAACTCCATGGCAATCGCTTGATCTGACTTTCCGCCGGCGCTTTGCAGAATGATTTGGCAGCGCTTGGCTACTTGCTGAGGCGTGCTGTGAGCGCGCACCCATTGTTCCAGTAATTGCCGTTGCGGTTCTTCCAGATTGACGCACTGGCGCGACGTCTTCATTGAAAATCACAGTATCGCGCCAGGGCCATTATGTCTAGTTATTTGTGCAGCACTACACTAGCCCTCCCCTGGAAACGCACAATCTTCCAACTCCGATTCCGGTGAAAAACCCGAACTCGTGGTGAGGAGCATTCGGAGAAGTCGAATTAATTCTGATCAGTAAATCACGTCGAAAACGTCGGGACACGATAGAAAAATTTTGCGCTGACTCTCCCGCTTCAGGCAAACCTTCTTTCCGGAGCTTCACGAATCGGTCTGAACAATTAAGTCGGCCAAAACGCTCCAGGGAAAAGAAGAACCCGCTCAGGCCCAGATTTTCTTTTTGACCCCCAAAAGCGATTCCGAGAGTTTCCGGAACCATCTTTTGATATTGCAGGCAGCGGCGATGAGCTGATTTTGGAGATCCACCTTTGCGAAGCCTTTGTAGCGGGCGCGCCGCAGGCCATGACTGCGCACTAACTCGCTCATAATTCCTTCGATCGCATTTCGTTGGTGCATTCGAAGCCGAAATTCTTCGCTCTGTTGATCGCGCCGTCGTTCCTGCAGTGCTTCGTGGTAGGCTCCCACAAGGATTGAGCGATGGGCTTGAGCGCTCGGCACACAGAGAGCTTTATGGGTGGCTCCAATTCAATTAAAAATCTCTGGCCAGAATCGCACCGAACTACACCTTGGAACGCCCCAAGCTTCGTGAGGTGGTTTGCAGTGGACAACTTGATCTCAAGACAGCCAGCTATGTGTGGTGTATCCACCGTCGACGATGATGTCTTGACCGGTAGTGAAGGCTGCTCCGGGCGAACTGAGCCAGAGCACGGCGCTGGCGATCTCCTCCGGCATCCCGATGCGGTTGATCGGGGTTTGCGACGCGATCGTTTTCTTTACATCGGTCTCCCCTTTGCCGAAAACCCGATCGAACATTTCGGTCTGGATCGGGCCGGGAGAGACACTATTGATGCGGACGCCCTGTTTGGCGAATTCCAGCGCAGCCGTCTTGGTAAGGCCGATCACGGCGAACTTGCTGGCGACATAGACCGACGCCCCAGGAAGGCCGATATGGCCGCCGGTGGAGGAGTTATTGACAGACCTCACTAAAATCGGGTCTGAGGGTGAAAATTAGTCGCAGATTTAATTCCTTTGGGAACGGCTTCCTCAAGCCTGAATAGCACCCGGCTTCATTCACACCACTGGGGTCCTTCTTGGAGTTGGAGCCTGCGGAGGTGGAAGGCCCTGGCGGTTGCCCGGCATCTTGGGGCCAACAATCGCAATCGGTCTCCTCGCTCTCAGAGCTAACCCGTTGATTTCCAGGGAGGTTTTACCCAGAGTGCGGGAGACCGTCTGCGGTTGTTTTGTTGGTACCGACTCCGACTCCTCCAGCCTCGCCCGCGTGGCGGGCACCGCTTGAAGCTTTAACTCCCCCAGCAAGGGGACGCAGCGTTTCCTGGCAAAGCTCCACTGCGAAGATCGACTCGATTCTTGGCGCAGCCGTTTGCCAATCCCGTAGGTTCCCGCTCGGTTGAAATCCGGCCATCGTGCTCGCACGTAGGCCTCGATCTGCGGCGTTAACTTGCGCGCGGCTTGGTCCCCTCGGAGGCACATACCAGCACACCCTAACCCTAGGTGTCGATGGGTGCCCTTGGCAGCCAACGCCGCGGAGGTGGAAGGCTAGCCTCTGGAGATTGCCCCGGCATCTTGGGCCAGCAATCGCAATCGGTCTCCTCGCTCTCAGAGCTAACTCGTTGATTTCCAGGGAGGTTTTACCCAGAGTGCGGGAGACCGTCTGCGGTTGTTGTTGGTACCGACCGGACTCCTCCGGCGTCGTCCGCGTGCTGGGCACCGCTTGAAGCTTTTTTAACTCCCCCAGCAAGGGGGCGTAGCGTTTCCTGGCAAAGTTTCACTGCGAAGATCGACTCGATTTCTTGGCGCAGCCGTTTGCCAATCCCGTAGATTTCCGCTCAGCTCAAAATCCGCCCATCGTGCTCGCAACGTGGCTTCAATCTGCGGCGTCAACTTGCGCGCGGCTTTTGGCCCCCCGGAGGCACATACCAGCACACCCTAGGCGTCTATAAGCCTCCTTGGCAGCCATCAATTTTCTCGGAATTAAACCTGCGCTTCCCTGTCGCTCAAAAGGCGCTTTTTACTGAGTTCTGTATTGACGATCGCACCACCACCAGACCGAAGAATGGCAGGGATTTCGTGCTTCATGGAGAGCAATACGCCGCGGATGTTGACGTCGCATATCTGATGGTAGTGCTCAACCGACTGCTCGGTTTTCAGCAGGCCGAATTGGCCCTCGACGCCAGCGTTATTAAACGCGATGTGCAGGCCACCGAAGGTTGCGATGGTCTTTTCGATGAGTGCGATGATGTCATCTTCCCGGATAACGTCGGTCTGCACAAACAAGGCGCCTCCACCGGTCGACATGATCTCCTGGGCGACCTGCTCGCCCTCCTCAACGCGGGGGCCGGAGACAACGACGTTCGCCCCTTCTTTGGCAAACGCCAGCGCAGTGGCTTTGCCGATGCCGGAGGTGCCTCCCGTGATAAGGACAGTCTTCTTTTCGAAAGTTGTCATACTCATAGGTTCTCGTCGTTCAGGATTTTGATTAGTCTGCTGCGGCCCCTTCCATGCCCGGCTGCAAGGGCAAAGGGACGTCCGGTGCAAGCGTCCGACTGAGTCGACCAGTCTTCGCCGGTGCGGTTTCGTTTAGGAACAGACAGGTGATGGCCCCGACCAGCCCAGCGGCAACGGCAGCCCAAAGCGGGACCGTCAGGCCGAACCGGTCAGCGAGGATGCCGCCGAAGGCCGGGCCGAAGAAGCCGCCGACGATTTGACCAAAACCCATGATGAGTCCAACCGCCGTCGCACTGTCGCGGGCAGAGACGGTCTCGAGGGGCACCGTCGACATGAAGAGCGGGCCCGTCCCCGTCGCCAGGCACCCGACGAACACGAGCGCGCCGACCACTACCGTTGCTCGGCCGAAGCAGAGCGCGCCGAGGGGCGCAATCGCGCCCACCGCGGCGAACAGGGCCATGATTGGCCGCCGACCCAGACGGTCAGAGAGGTAGGGAACGACAATGGCGGCGACCACCCCGGCCGCACCGAGCGCGCTCATGACAATGCTCATGTCGCGTCCCGAGATCTGCAGAACGCGCACACAGTAGAGCGGCAGGAACGTCAGGATCAGGAAGTACCAGCCCCATATGCAGCAACTGACAAGCATGCAGAGCCGGATGTTGTTGAACTTGACCAACCCAATGATCTGACGAACGGTCGAGGGGGCGTTCGCCGATGCAGACTGGGACGCGGGTGACCGGCGCGGCGCTGGGCGCAGCAAAAGGGCGGTCAAGAGCGCAATCAGAAGGGCCGGGACGCCGGCAAAATAGAACGCCGCATGCCAGCTGTGGGCCGTCGCAACGGCTACGAGCACGAGCGGACTGATGAACGAACCGACGAGCTGCGAGCCGAAATTTTGCACGATGCCCATATTCAAGCCGCGGCGGTGAGGCGACGATTCCTGCGCCATGATCGCCTGCGAGACTGGGATTACCGGGCCTTCCGCGAGGCCGACCAGCGCCCGCACGGCGAGAAGCATCGTGAAGGACGCCGCGAGACCGGTAAGGAAAGAGCAAAGACCGAACAAAATGAATGCGGTCACCAAGCACGTCTTCCGCTTTCCGCTCTTGTCGGCAAAGTTCCCGCCCAGAAACCCGGAGATCGACCAAGTGATAAGAACCAGCGACGCGACCAGGCCAACCTGGGCATTGTTAAGCTTGAGATCGTCAGCAACGAACGGCGCCAGGTAGAAGAGAGCCTGAGCGTCGAGGGCAGCGATCCCCCCTCCGAGCGTGAACAGAATCAATAATTTATTTTCATAAGTCCAGAATCGAGACATAAGATGGTTTCCTCTGTGGTGCCACTTGGGCAGGGTTTGCGGTTCTTTGGAACGGGGTGCGGGGTTAATCTGCGGAAGCGCGGTACGCTTCGATTTTAGGTTTCTTCGGAGGTTGGACTCTCTGGGAGTTCTGGTAGGGGATGATTACATCGGATAGAGCGCGGCCGATCCGCTCACTGTGAGCCATGGCCATTCGGTGAATTCGCCCGGCTGTTGAGGCTGCCAAAACGCGATCCATTGCCGGACTGACCCAGGCCGCCCATCGGGCATTGCGGCAGATGGTTAACGGTCTGGTCGTTGACATGAACCATGCCGGGCCAAGAGCCGCGCAAGGGCAATGCCCCTGGCCGGGCCGTAAAACTCGGCGAGCCGGGCGGGCGCCTCGCTGAGGAGTTGAAGGTGATGCAGGTAAGCGCCTCTGCGCAGGGCGGTAAGGATGCCGGTCGTTTTCATGATATGGTATTATTCATATTTGATTTCCTATATACAATCACAATACGATAGTATGTCAACAAGATATCTTTAAAAATTATCTCATTATGATAATCAGTTTTACAATACCTTTGGGCATGGGGAGAGTCGTCCTCGAACTCTTGTGGCGGGGTTGGTTGCACTTCGCAGTCGCGGCAATCGGCGATCGAAGCCACGGCGCGCATTCGCGGGTCTGCAAAGCGGCCGCTGCAGTGCTCAAGGATCGAGGGCGATTGAAGAGGTGTCCTGAGGCGGCAGCTACCAGGGCGGAATAGACAACCGCGAAGGTGCCCATTAAATAATGAGACGCCGTATTTTATTTTTATCACAATGTGACAAAGTTTTTGCATTCCCGAACAAATGTCGGTAAAATACTGAGAATTGAAGGCTGATGAACAAGAGCACATATCCTCAGCGATCCGCCGTAGGCTTGGGCAGGAACTCGTCGCGATGGCAAAGCACTGCCAAACGTAGCCGTAAGCAAAAATCCAAAGCTGAGAGCAGTGGCGGCCGGATGCTTGCTGTCCTCGGGCTGTTCACGATAGAAAGCCCTGAGTGGACGGTGGAGAAAGCTGCTGAAAGCCTAGGCGCATCGGTGAGTACGACTTACAGGTATTTCAGGGCGCTCACAAAAGTGGGCTTACTCAGCCCCGTCTCGCGGGCAGGTTATATGCTCGGACCGGCAATCATCGAATTGGACCGACAAATCCAGATGTGCGATCCGATGCTGCGCTCCGCCCGCGGCGTGATGGCGGACCTAATTGGATATGCGCCGGACGTGGCGATCATTCTCTTGTGCCGACTGTTTCATGACCGCGTGATCTGCGTGCATCAGGTTTTCGGTCGTGGACCGCATGAGCCCGTGAGTTACGAACGTGGCCGTCCTATGCCATTGTTTCGCGGTGCCACATCAAAGATTATTCTCGCCAACCTGCCCCCGCATACGCTGAAAGTCTTGTTTTCTAAACGCGCCCATGAGATCGCCACTGCCGGCCTCGGGGACAACTGGGACGCGTTCAAACGCACTCTTGCCGCTCTGCGGCGCGACGGCGTGTGCATTACCAAGGGAGAAATTGATGCGGGACGGGTCGGGATCGGCGCTCCAATTTTCGATCAGGAACGGGCCATCCTTGGCAGCCTCAGTTTCGTTCTACCCGTTGCCCAAGCTGATGAGACTCGAATTGCACGCCTGGTTCCGCTCACCGTTGCGGGCGCCCGCGAAATAGAGCAAGCGATGATTGCAGCTACCACGCAGCAAAGGCCAGATACATCAACGCTGAGACGCACCAAAATAGCCGCTTAAGCGCAGTAACGACTGGGCAGATGAAATGACCAGGGCAAGCTCCATACAACTTCGGGTTAAACGAGTTTCCCCTGACCATCGCGAGGAAAGCAGAGACCAAGACCTTGGAGGTCGTCTATTCCACCTTGGTCGCTGCGAGCGGGACGTTGCTGGCTGAAATTGACTCCTAATGGATGCCATTAAAGCGCCCACAACACGATCTAGTACTTGATCGTTCTCAAAGAGATAGCCGCTAGCTGTATAAGGATTAGTGTCTGCTCCGATAGGGATGTTACTCGTTCCAAGGATTGGAGCTGCGCCGGCCTCACTTTCGTAACCTCTGTCGCGAACAGACATAGCAAGAACGCTCGCCGCATTAACCAGAAGAGCAATTTTTTGTTGATAACTCGTGTGCCATTAACGTTCTGACTAACTTCTCACCAACGGACAGCGTTTGAGATCCGCTTTTCGAACTAGCTGATTAGTGCGCTTGATCACACCGCAATAGCTGAGCGGCCTGCGATGTATAATTCAACTCCTAGCTCGGGGTTTAAAAGGACCGAGTTCCCAGTAGGTAACCTCCCCGTTTAGATTACCCACATACCTGACGGCGCCGTCTTGCGAAACGACGATAATCATGCATTCAGGGTGTTGGCGGCTGAGCCGGTACGCGGCTCGATGCCGAGTGCCGGCCTCATCCGCCCGCTCTTCGACAAGCTCCGTAGCTTCAAGATCGAGCGCTCGATAAACCACTTCATTCTTGTTACTGGGGCCGTGAATTTCTGCCCCGAATCCGATGACATCCCAGGTGGCGGTCACCACCAAAGCACCGTCAACCGCCATAAGATCAGCAAGGAAATGTGCACACTCAAAAATGGACTCGTCCAATCGCGCCAGACGCTCATCCGCGAGCTCCTGATAATCTTTCCAACAGACCGTCTTGAAGCCGTGTTCGGCCCCCAGTTGGGACAGCGTCCGCATTACGGCGAAGAGGAGTTCGCGGGAGCGACGATTGGCCCGAGTTTCTTTAATCCAATATTTCGGCCTGATCGAGCCTATCGGATTGACAACCTCCGTTGTGTCTTCTGTTCTGAGAATAATTAGCATGCCGCCATGCTGGGCGCGTCTGACTTGGCTGATTATCCGGCGAGTGAAGTTTTGGCCAAGCATCTTGACGAAGTCCGATTCGACGATTGCACCTATATCGTGATCCTTAAAACATTCTCGAATTACCGTGTGGGCGAAGGTCTCTTCCGATCTTTGCAGCCAACCCGCTGCATAAATATCAAATCCATGACCTTCCAGCCTGCCATTCAGCAGGGTGGCGATCAGGTTGTCACCGCGAGAGATGATCAAGTTACCGGGCCCGCTGACATTAATCATCAGACGATTGGGGGCGGCTGGACTTTGCAAACGGCCTCCATCGATTCGGGCAACCCAGCGGGTGCCGGAGTTTAATATTCCCCAGATCCAGAAGCCCTCTTCGGGATCCCAGCGGACACCAATGAGCGAACGATAGAATGTCGCACAAGGGCTAAGTCGCCGAATTTCTTGTGCACTCAATTTCCTTTCGTCTTGCAGCTGTAACACCTGCATCCCCGTCGGCGGTCCCTCCGCCTCGCTAAGTTCGGAGGGATCGATTAGCACCAGACGACATCTGATGGGCCGGCCCTCTTCCCGCAGTAAACTCGCCTGAAACGCTTCGCTCAAAAGAGAAATAAGAGCCTCCTTGGGAGGAAGATCGTCCAGAGGATTCGTAACCTCCGGCCATTCAGAAACGATCTTGTCCGCAAGCTCTCTAGGATAAGTATGGCTGGAGTAGTCCATCCCCAATGATTTTAGCAAGTTAACAGATTTGCGCATTTCGAATTTTGCGTCTCTTCCAACGTCGTGCTCGAACTGAAGTCTGGCGATCTTCGTGTTCCGGGTAGCGAGCAGTTCAGCGATTTACCGCAAAGAGTGATGTCGGAGGATGAATTTGAGCGCGGGTCGCGCTTTACGGCGAACAGGCGGGCATCCCTGTGGAGGGGCCCCCGTTTATTCCGGCTTCGTACGAAGTTGGAAGCGGCCGCCAAACGAGCCG
>CAVVII010000023.1:0-97533 GCA_963748055.1 uncultured Verrucomicrobiae bacterium
GGCTACCACTTTGGTAACGCCAAAAAGGAAATTCCCACCCAGTGCGAGGGTTAGTCCGCCAAGTGCTCAGCGTCAAGCACGCAGGTAATCGCATAGGCAGATCGGCTCAATGTTTCATGCTGGAAAACGACCGCTTTCGAGAGGCTCGCGCCAAGCGTCACCGGCTTCCCAGGATGAAGGAGTTACGGTTCTCAACAACCTCTCTTGAAACGATACTCTCCCAATATCCCCCCTCGTGGTGAGTGTTGAGAACTCGCCGTTTGGAAAAACAACCTTTCCAATTCCTTCAAAACCTTTTCGCGCAATCCTGAAACTTGTGTAAGGCAATCCCGTTGTACGGGGGTTGAAGATCAGCAATCACAATGAAAAACCTGAAGGCCTTCCGCGGATTTCGACTCTCATTGGCGACCCTAATCGCCGATCCCAGATTCGGACGGCCACCCGCGATTGGGCAAGCCCATAGTAATGCGTTCGAAATTTTCAAGGGAACAGAACAATCCTATCGGTCGAAAGCGGAATACAGAAATAATTATGAAAATGATTTTGATAATTGAAGATGAACTGGAGATGCTTCGCAATCTGACGACCATCCTTCGGCTGGAGAAGTTTCACCCACTGTCCGCCGAAAACGGCCGCGTCGGCGTCGATCTGGCGAAAAAGCAAAAGCCCGACCTCATTCTTTGCGATGTGATGATGCCGGGTCTGGACGGATACGGCGTCATTGCTGCTCTCCGGGCGGATGTAGAGACCGTCACAATCCCGTTTATCTTCCTCACCGCGAAAGCTGAGAAGCTCGACATACGCGCCGGAATGAATCTAGGGGCCGATGATTATCTTACTAAGCCGGTCGCCAAAGCTGAGCTGCTTGCCGCCATCCACTCGCGTCTCGAACGCGCTGTCCAGCAAGCAGTGCCGGAGTTCAAACCTAACTTCCGTTCTGCCGTACCGCTGAAGGAAGTGCTCGGCTTAACCACGCGTGTCGCCGAAACACTGCTTTGGCTTGCCCAAGGCAAAACCAACGGCGAGATCGCGACCATTCTCGGCAACAGCGAATCCACGGTAAAAAAACATGTCTTCGCAATTTTCGAAAAGCTCGGCCTCGAAACCCGAACCGCAGCCAGCTTGCGCGCTCTAGAAGTGCTCAGTTCGCCGGCGGCTCACCGATAAGTCTCTCACCCCAACGCAACGTGTCGGGGATCACGTCGAGAAGAAGGCGGTCAGCTCTTCGAAGCTGTTCCACGGCGCCCCCACTCTGTTGTGCTCTTCGATGAGATAGAAAAGGCTCATCAGGAGGATTTCTCTGTAGAAACTGTGGCCGCCAGCCGAACGCACCTCATTGACCGACCTGCCAAGCACGCGGCAGAAAAACACCTGCACTGGGCCTATCGTTCCATTTACGATCATCAGCGAATATTTTACGGATCTGACTGTGTAACAACTCTCCCAAGTGAAAGAGAGGCCGACACGCGCTACGGAACGAGCCGCCGCCAAGTGGATCCAACAGCTTCAGAGAGCGTTCGGCAAAATCCTTTGCCAAAAAGATGACTAGCCATGTTTCGTTATTATTGGAAGCCGCCGCGGCACGGTCAATTCTCAGAAGGCTGCGTCGATCCCATCGGCTTTTCCCACAGCCGAAATCCTCCGCGAAAGGCACTGGCGTTGTTTCCTGCCCGGCAACCAGGCGGCAGCATTTTCAATTCTTTAACGTTGCCTCCCCCTAACACCACATCGTCCGCCTCAAGGGCGGCAATCAGGCGTGCGACGATGTCCGTCACACAAAGCCGCCATTTCTTTTTGCCCATCCGCTCCAAACCACGGAGACCGACATAGTCCTCAAAGGTTGCCTTTTTGTAAGGCAAATGGGCCAATTCCATTGGCTGCAGGGTGCCGTCGATGATCATCGCAGAACCCAGACCGGTCCCCAAGCCCAGAAAAAGCATTTTCCCGCCGTCGTAGCTCCCCAAGGCTTGCATGGCCGCGTCATTGATGAGCTTGACCGGGCATCCAAATGCGGCATTGAAATCAAACCCGAGCCAACCTTGTCCCAAGTTATGCGGTTCCGCGGCCGCTCGACCGCGCAGAACCGGTCCCGGGAAGCCAATCGTTACAACCTCATATTTCCATTCAGCGACGAGCTGTAGGACGCCCATCACCATCCGCTCAGGCGTTAGCGACGATCCGGACGGAAATTTGCGGGGCGTTTGCTGACCGGTGGCGAGGATCTTTACATTTGTGCCGCCCACATCGACTACCAGTACGTTCATTATGGTGGTTCTCCTCGGGAAAACACCTGTTATTTTTGAGTTTTAGAACTCGAGAAGTCAAGAATTGAAGAAGGTACGAAGTCGTGGGATGCAGGGACTCTTCGGGGCGCTTAGGCTCCCCTACCGCGAGGCGCGGGTTCGAGCGGCCTTTTTTGCTGAGGCCGAGCGCTCCGCTGCCGTGCGGCCGCACGACCCTGCCGTGCGAGAGACCGTTTTGACGCGGCCTCGGAGCTCGCTTTTTGCAAAGCTCTGGTGCTCGCACGGCACCGGCCCCCGAGCATAATGGGAAAGGCAAACGCTCCGTGGAGTCCCCCTTTCGCCGCGAGAGCAGCGCGCGGGATATTCTCATCCAGGCCGACATCCGGGATCCAAAATGCTTTGCGGCTTCGAATATAGAAATTATACCAGGGCGTCGTGCAATGTTTCGGCGGGATGCTGCGCGATCCGGCCCGTCCCGTCCTTGATCTGGTGGCGGCAACTGGTGCCCGGAGCAACAATGAGCGCATCAGCCGGCGCCGAGCGGACGGCTGGAAAAAGCACCAGTCCGCCAATCTGCATAGAAAGCTCGAAATGCTCTTCCTCGTAGCCAAACGAACCGGCCATTCCACAACAACCGGAGGGAATGAGTTGAACCTTGTAATTCAGAGGCAGCTCAAGGGATTTTACCGTTGGAGCGACTGACGCCAGGGACTTCTGGTGACAGTGGCCATGCAGCCTGATTTTGCGCGCCTCCTGTGTGAATGCTTCGCGACAGATGCGGCCGGCGTCAGCCTCGCGCGCGATAAATTCGTCGATCAACAGAGCGTGTTTAGCCAGACTCTTAGCGGCAGCGATCAGGCCTGTTGGGACAAGATCGGGCACTTCGTCGCGGAAACCGAGGATTGCAGATGGTTCGATACCAATCATCGGGTTCTCTTGCGTGACAATATCCTTGAGCAGCTCAACATTGCGAGTCGCCAACCGCTGAGCAACCCTCAGCAGGCCTTTGGAGATTTGAGCACGGCCGCTATCTACATGTTCGGGAATGACAACCATGTAGCCGAGCCGATTGAGCAGCCTGATGGCTTTGATCCCGACCTCTGCGTCATTGTAATTGGTAAACTCGTCGCAGAACAGAAAGACGCGCCCGTTTGGAAACGAGCCGCCTTGGTTGGCGTGGACCCGGTACCAACGGCGCACCGTTGTTTTGAAAAGTTCCGGCATCGAACGGCGCGGGGCGAAGCCCGTAAACCGCTTCAATAAGGGAGCGGTGAGGGCATTCGTGACGAGGAGATTGTACACCGAGGGCGCCATCGAGGCCAGAGCCATCGATTGTGAGAAGCCGGCAATAAGTCGTGAACGCAGCGGGACACCGCGCGCATCGTGGAACTGCTGAAGCCACTCGGCCTTGAGCCGAGCGACGTCCACGTTGGATGGACATTCGGACTTGCACCCTTTGCATGACAGGCAAAGATCCATGACCGCCGCGACTTCATCGCTGTCGAACGGGTTTGGCTCGGCCGAGCGCGTCAGCACCTCACGCAAGATGTTCGCTCTCGCCCGCGTAGTATCGCGTTCGTTGCGAGTCGCCATGAAACTGGGGCACATTGTCCCGCCCATGAGGTGTGTCTTACGACAGTCGCCCGAACCGTTGCACTGTTCGGCTGCGCGCAGGATGCCTCGCGAGTCCGAAAAATTTAGCACGGTCTTGAAGACACGCTCGGTCTGGGCGGGTTCGTAACGCAAACTTGCGTCCATCGGAGGCGTCTCGGTGATTTTTCCTGGATTGAAGATATTCGAAGCGTCCCAGGTTTTTTTGACAGCGCCGAAAAGCGCGTAATTTTTTTCACCGACCATGAACGGTAAAAACTCCCCCCGCAGACGACCGTCACCGTGTTCCCCGCTGAGCGATCCACCGTAACGCTTCACCAGGCGCGCGACCTCGGTGGCAATGACCCGAAAGAGCCGGCGGTCTTCCGGCGTTTTTAGATTCAGGATCGGGCGCAAATGCAATTCGCCGGAGGCTGCGTGCCCGTAATGAACAGAAGTGAGATGAAAACGAGCGAGAATATCGTCAAAGTCACGAACAAACGCAGGCAGGTCCTTCGCATCGACCGCCGTATCCTCAATGACGGCCACTGGTTTGGCGTCGCCAGGTATGTTGGAGAGCAGACCCAAAGCGGCCTTGCGTAGATTCCAGATGCGGCTTTGGTCTGCGCCCCAGACGACCGGAAAATGGTAACCAAGGCCTGACGTGCGCAATTCGGCCTCGAGCCGGGTAGCAACCGCGCCAACGTCTTCACGTGTGGCCGCGGCCAACTCGACTGCAAGAATGGCCCCGGGATCCCCTTGGACAAAAAACCGATTCTGCCGCTGCTCTAAATTTGTTTTGGTACATTCGAGAATATTATGGTCGATCAGCTCGCAAGAACGCGGCGAATAACCTAACGCGACAAGGTTAGCACGCAGGGCTTCATCAATCGTCGCGCAGTGCACGCAAACGAGCGCACTTTCGCGCGGAGGCAGCGGCTCACAGGTCAGTGTGATTTCAGTGGAAAACGCCAACGTGCCTTCGGAGCCGGCAAGCAATCGGCAAAAATTAAAAGGCAGGCCATCCGGTTTGAACGGTGCGCATTCCGCAAGCAGGTCGAGTGCGTAGCCGGTATTGCGGCGATGGATCGATTTCTTGGGGAACTCGCGCTCAATCGATTCACGGTTAGAGGCATCGCTAAGCAGTTGGTTGACTGCGCGGTAGACGGCAGCCTCCAGCGTGTCGCCGAAGCATTTTTTCGCGAATTCCGCCGGTGAGACTGTTCCAAACTCGGCAATTGAACCGTCACTCATCACGGCACGAATCGAGGCGAGGTGCTCGCGCGTGCTGCCGTAAACAACGGAGTTTGCGCCACAGGAGTTGTTTCCGACCATCCCCCCGATCATGGCGCGGTTTTGAGTCGAGGTTTCAGGCGCAAAAAAAAGCCCGTGCGGAGCAAGGGCCAGGTTAAGCTCGTTGCGCACGATGCCAGGTTGTAAACGAACGCGGCGCCCAGGTACGTCGATCTCAAGAACGCGATTAAAATAGCGCGACACGTCGACCACTATGCCCTTTCCGACGACCTGCCCGGCCAGGGACGTACCGGCTGTGCGCGGTATCAGCGAGGTGGCATGTTCCCGCGCAAAGGCAACGAGCTTGCAAATATCCGCCTCGGTTCTTGGCAGCGCGACGGCTTGTGGAACCTCCCGGTAGACCGACGCATCGGTCGCGTAGAGCGTCCGCATCGTGGTATCTAAATGAATTTCACCCTCGAGTTCAGCGGCGAGACGCTGGAACTCGGCGGCACCTGGTTGCATCATAAGGGGGATTGGCCCGGTGACTGATTTTGTGGTTTAGAGTAACGCAGGGAACAGAAGGAATCCATCGAGAACGAGGGCGAGTTGACAGAAGAAAGCGAAGAAGATTTTGAACAGAAGGCAGCAAAGATAGCAAAGGATAGAAGAAAATTTGAGGCGAGGAAGCGCCCGTTTTCGGCGCTCGATTCCGCCTCCGCTTTCGGGGCCGCAGCCTTCCCCACCATCGAAGGGTATCCTTCGATCACGCCGAAACGCGGACACGCCGATCCGCCGACACGTTTCTGCCGCTATGCGTATGATCCCGAGGTGGTCAATCCTAGCTCGACGCGACGGGCCTTGCGCTCCTTCGAGACACGTTTTTCGTAGCCGCTTTCCCGGAATGCTGCCATGGGATCGGACGGGAGGTTGTGCCGCTTGCGCCATTCAAGAACCGATGGCCGGACATCCGTGAAAAACGCCTCTCGAACACATTCTTCCGCGTCAATCTGCTGGTTGGATTGCTGGTAGCGCGCCAGCTTCTCGTGATCGACTAATGCGGCTTTCGCATACAATTCCTGCGCGCTGACGGCCGTCTGAATCATTGCCTCAATTTTCGGTTTATCGATGTGAGACTGATCGATCATGTAGGGTATCGTAGGCAGATGACCGGTTTCCCAGCCAAAGTAAAGGATCTCATGCAGGATCCGGAACGCCTGGTAGGGATCGATCGCCGCGAACGTGAGGTCATCGTCGGCGTAACGCCGGTCATTGAAATGAAATCCACCCAGCATCGCGGTATCCAAAAGCCAGGTCACGATCTGCTCGATGTTCTGTGATCCGTAATGATGCCCGGTGTCCACCAGTACTCGCGCCTTCGGACCCACCTCTTTCGCAACCAGATAGGCCATGCCCCAGTCCGCCAAATCGGTGTGATAAAAGGCCGGTTCAAATGGTTTGTACTCGATTAACATCTGCTGGTCGGGACTTAACTTCTCATGAAGCTGTTGAAGCGCCGTGATCATGGCTTTTTTTCGCCACCGTATATTGGACTGGCCCGGGTAATTCGACCCGTCGGCCAGCCAGATCGAAATCAACCGGCTGCCAACCTGGGTCGCGATCCTGGCGCTCGCCAATAGATGGTCGATCGCCGCGGCCCGTACGCTCTCGTCGCGGTTGCAGATCGAACCGTATTTATAGATCTGGTCCTGGAATAGATTCGGATTGATCGCCCCGATCCGGACCCCGTGTTTCTGCGCCAGTTTCACGACTTCGGACGGGTCCTGATTGGGGGAAAAGTCCCAGAGGACATGAACCGCTACCGTGGGGCAGAAACCGGTAAAGGCATGGACCTGCCCGGCATCCGCGAGTTTGTCGTTAGTGTCGATCGCTGCGGCATCCTGAAGGAATTTACCAAATCGCGTCCCGGTATCGGCGAAACCCCAACTTGGCGTTTCAATCTGGAAGTTATCCAGGGCTTGCTGGATCTTCTGAGTTTCGGAATCAGTCATAAAGAAGAAACTCCTTTTTAGTCTGGGAGAAGAACAACTGTGAGGACCTTCGGCCCATGCGCACCGAGGACGAGGATGCGTTCGATGTCGCCTGTCCGGCTAGGTCCAGTGATCAAGGTCATGAGGCTGGGATAATTTTCGCCATAGGTCTTTTTGAGCAATTCAAAAGCAGCGGGAAGATCGGGCAACAATTGACTTTCCCGGGCGATTACGACGTGGTGAGGCGGAAGCACCGAGAGCGCCCTTCCACCGGCGCTTCGAGAGGTTAGCAAGATCGATCCGGTCTGCGCGATCAAGGCGTCACAAACCGTGATCCCAACGTCTGCGCGCTCAATTTCCGCCGTTGCCGGCTGGTCTTCGGTGAAGAGGATCGGCAAACCGATGGAGGGTAGAATCGATCGCAAAACCGGCGCCTGATGAGAAGCGATCAGTTTCCACCCTTCAGCGTTTTTCAGTTCCAACAGCTTATCGGTGAGCTCGGCCAAGCCGGTAACACGGCTGAACTGCGTTCTAAGCTCGACACAGTTCCTGGCAAACATCTCAGCGCGGTCCTCGTAATCATTTGGTACTACCGGCAGCCATGCGCGGGGCGTGGGAACGGTCCGCGCACTCTGGAGTGAGCCAACGGCATGGCCGGGCCGATGAGCTTCTAACCGGAGCGCCTCTTTGATTCGCCCGAGAATTTCATTGCGCTGACTCATCGGTGCCGGTTTCTCCAGTACTGTCGAAAACTCTCTTTTGCAATCACCGGTGCTTCCCGAGTCGCGGTCCAGGCTAGCAGCGGATCGATCTTGGAACCCGCCACGAAATGGTGGAATCGCTGCAAGAGACGGCCGAATTTCGCAGCGGTTTCAAACACCCACGAATGGTTAACCAGAAAGGCGAACGCCCGAAACGAAATACGATCCAATTGACCGCCCTCCAAGGCGGTGGCGTTGCGGCGGTTATGCAAAAGGTGATGATGAAGATCGATTTTGACAGGACAAGTTTCGGTACACGCCCCGCAGAGCGAAGATGCGAACGACAAATGCTTCCAATCCGGCAGGCCGCGCAAATGAGGCGTAATGACCGAACCGATCGGACCCTGGTAAGTCGTGCCGTACGTCTGCCCGCCAACGTTCCGAAAAATCGGGCAGACATTCAGACACGCGCCGCACCGGATACAATGGAGGGCATCCCGTTGTTCCGCGTCGGCTAACAATTGAGTCCGCCGGTTATCGAGAATAACGACGTGAAACTCGTCGGGTCCGTCTACCTCGCCCGCCTGCCGCGGCCCGCCGATCATCGAATTGTAACAGGTCAGCTGTTGGCCTGTTCCGGCCGTAGCAAGCATCGGCAGAAAGAGCGCCAGGTCACTGAGTTTCGGCAACACTTTCTCAATGCCCAACAGCGCGACGTGGATTTTAGGCAGTGAGGTGGTCAGGCGGGCATTCCCTTCGTTCTCAGTGATCGAGATCATCCCGGTTTCAGCCACCGCGAAGTTCGCTCCGCTGATCCCTATGTCGGCTTTGCAGTACTGGATTCGCATCGCCCGGCGCGCTGTCATCGTGAGCTCTTCAGGATTGTCCGTTTCGGCACTTCCAAGTTTTTCGTGAAACAGATGGCTGATCTCGCCGCGCGTCAGGTGCATCGCAGGAAACACCAGGTGGTAAGGAACCTCGCCCCTGAGTTGTACAATAAATTCCCCCAAGTCGGATTCGACAACGTCGTAACCCGCCTTGGACAAGGCCTCATTGAGATGAATCTCCTCCGAGGTCATCGTTTTGGACTTGATGATCGTCCGCGCCCGTTTCTCATGCGCGAGATTCAGAATGTAGTTCCGTGCATCCTCGGCGGTACTCGCCCAAAAGACCTTCGTACCGCGCCCGGCAAGGTTATCCGCAAATTCAGAGAGATATTTGTCGAGATGATTGATCGCCTCCCATTTGGTTTCAGAAGCCGCGACTCGCGCTGTTTCCCAATCCTGGAATCGCGCCTGTTTTTCACTCCGGCTTTTCTCGTAACCTTTGAGCGAATTCTGAATCAGGGACCGGTGCCGAAGGTCGCCCGTAAGCTTGGCTGCGAAGCTTCTGAACTGGGATTCGAAAATAGAGGGCATGTCGTCCTAAAAGCTGGCGAGGATCTCGGCCAAGTGGATGGTTTTCAGCTTTTCTTTCTTTCGCGAGAGCAATCCTTGTAGATGCATCAGACAACTCGAATCGCTCGAGACCAGGAAATCGGCATCGGTTTCCAAGGCCGACGCGCATTTGACTTCGCCCATAGCCGTCGAAATCATCGGGAACTTTACGGCAAAAGTTCCGCCAAAACCGCAGCATGACGTCTGATCCTTCATTTCGACAAGGCTCAACCCTTTGACGTGCTTCAGTAGCTGCCGGGACTGCTGCTTCAGGTGAAGCTCACGCAAACCATGACAGCCGTCGTGAAAGGTAACTTTGGCAGGGAACCGGCTTCCGAGGTCGGTCACTCCGAGACGGTCGACCAGGAACTCCGACAGCTCGTAGGTCTTTTGCGCCAGGGACTGGGCGGCGGCTTGCCTGGGATGATGTTTGAAAATCTCGGGGTAAAAAACGCGGATCATTGCTCCGCACGAACCGGAGGGAATCACGACCACCTCGGCGTTTTGAAGCCTCTCGACAATGGGGGCGGCAATCTCCCGCGCCTCATTCCAGCAACCAGTATTGAAAGCCGGTTGGCCGCAGCAGACAATCGACTCGTCGAACTCAACCTGATGGCCGAGCTTTTCCAAAATCCGGACGACGCTGATTCCAACGGATGGGGACAACTGGTCGATGAAACATGGGATAAAAAGCGAGATCTTCACCGCAAAAAAGCCTCATGCAGACCCCCGTCCACGGTAATCACCTGGCCAGTCGTTTTGCTCAAGCGGTTCGTTAGCAGGATATAGAATGCTTCGGCCTGGTCGCCCGGGGTGATTGGCGACCGGGTCAATGTCCGGTCGGCATAAAATTGGGCCAGTTTTTGAGTGAGCGATTCGGTGGGTTCTTTCTCGGAAAAAGAGATGTTGTACTTGGTCAACGAGGAAATGACGCGTTCGCGCGGGAACATGGCGCTCCCCTGCACGACCGTCGCGGGCGCGACGGCATTGACGCGGACCAGCGGCGCCAATTCAATTGCCAATTCGCGGGTCAGATGGTTCGCCGCGGCCTTGGAAGTGTCGTAGGCCAAGCTCCCTTTTTTTGCGACCACTGCATTGGCGCTACTGGTCAGCACCAGGGCGCCAGGCAGACCCTGCTCCTTCCATGTCTTCGCCGCTTCGTCGGCGACGACATAAGAGCCCGTGACGTTGATGGCGAACGTGGCGCCCCATTTTTCGTCCGGAATGTGGCCGGTCGTATCGGGGGCAAAGAAAATGCCCGCGGTAACCGCGATGGAATCAAATCCACCGTAGGACATGACCGCGTCATCCAACATCCTGCGTATGCTGGCCCGGTTGGTGATATCACCGCTCAGGCCGATGGCGGGCCCGCAATCGGACAGCCCCGTGCCGGCAACCCCAATGCCCACCCCGTATTTGTCGGTGATTTCTTTGGCGGTCGCCGCGGCTGCGTCTTTATTCAGATCTACGCAGACGACATGTGCGCCGTCTTTGACAATCCGGTGCGCAACTTCCTTGCCGATCCCCGAGCCCGCACCGATCACGGCGATCACCTGCCGGGCCAGCTCCTTTTCGGCCGGCATGCGTTGCAGTTTGGCTTCCTCCAAGAGCCAGTATTCAATGTCGAAGGCTTCTTGCTGCGGCAAGGCGATGTAACGATCGATGGCTTCGGATCCGCGCATCACTTCGACGGCGCAATTGTAGAACTCTGCCGTCACGCGCGATTCCGACTTGTCTTTGCCCCAGGCAACCATGCCCAAGCCGGGAATCAAGATCACGGTCGGGATTCGTGTCGCGCATGGCCGGCGAACCTGGCCGCTTGCAGCGGTTGTAATAGTCGGCGTAGTCCGCGCGATACTTCTCCAGCGCACGTTGCAGCTTCGTTCTAAGCGCGTCCACATCCTCTTGCGGATTCCAATCGACGTAAAGAGGCTTGATCTTCGTGCGGAGAAAATGGTCCGGACAGCTCGTGCCGAGCTCGGCCAGACGGGCGGCGTCTTTCGAATTGACGAAGCGCAAAATCTTCTCGTCGTCCTGAACGGTGCCGATGAAGCGCTTTTGCTGGCTAACCTGGCCACGTAACCACGGCAAGATCGCTGTAAAAACTTCGCGACGACGCTCCTCGTCAAGCGTTTGGTACTTCGGCCCGCCAAACGCCTTGGCGTTCCCTCCATTTTTCTCGTATTCGGTCTCGATGTAGCTGGCTGCTTTTTCGATGAGGGACAGCGTCAACTCGTAGCACTCCTTTTCGTCGTTAGCCCAGTTGATCAGACCGTGCTGCCCGAGGATTACCCCTTTGGCGCCGGAATGTGCAGCGCAAATGCGCTGAAGCTCTAATCCAAGCTCGATACCGGGCCGCAGCCAGGGAGTCCAGATCACCTCATCACCGTAGATCTCCCTCGTTAATCGCTCCGAATTCTTAGCCGCCGCAACCGAGATCGCAGCGTTCGGGTGCATGTGGTCCACGTGCTTGAACGGAATGAACGAATGCAGCGGTGTGTCGATCGAGCTGGCCCGCGGATTCAGATTAAAGGTCGCGTGAGTGTACATCCCGACCATCTTGTCTTCGGCAGGGGTCTTGGGCCCTTTCTCCGATTCGACGGCGTACAGCCTTTGCAGGTCAAGCAGCTTTTGCTGGTAAAGCGACGCAAAATTCTCCGGCTTGCTCGTCCGCAGGTCGCCGCCGGAACCTTTCACCCAGAGCACTTCCACTTTGGCGCCCGTCAATGGATCCTGCTCGATGATCTTGGCAGAGGTATTCCCGCCGCCGGTGTTCGTGATGCGCAGGTCGCTGCCCAATATGTTCGAGCGATAGACCAGTCGCCCAACCGGGTCGAGCTTTGACGCCGCAGCGTCGTTCCACAGGTAGTTTACGTATCGGTATTTCATGTCAGGGGTTCAGTCCAATAAATCGTTGGTAGGCGGCCTGCCAACCTTCGGGCGCTTTTGGCTCGAATGTTTGCAGGGCGAAAGAATCGCGCACGATCTGGCGCAACGCCGCCAGCGACTCAACGTGGCCGAGAGCGATCGCTTGAATCAACACGTTTCCGATCGCTGTCGCCTCGACCGGGCCGGTAATAACCTGACGCTGGGTCGCGTCGGCGGCGAATTGGTTGAGCAGGGCGTTCTGGCTGCCGCCACCCACGATGTGCAACCGCCTGATCGTTTGCCCGGTGAGTTCCTCCAACTCCTCCAACGTGAAGCGGTAAAGCAGCGCAAGACTCTCAAGGATGCAGCGAACAAATTGACCCGGCGTTTCCGGCGGCGGCTGGCCGGTTTCCACGCTATAGGCGGCGATTCTTTTGGGCATATCGCCCGGCTTTGAAAATTGGCCCGCTCTGGGATCGATCAGAGAACGAAAAGGTTCGGCGCGTTCGGCTTCGAGGGTCAGGGCAGCATAGCCGAGCTCCTGACCCTGCCGCGCCCACTCGCGGCGAGATTCCTGCAATAGCCAGAGGCCAAAGATGTTTTTCAGAAAACGTGTTGTACCGCCGTAGCCGGCCTCGTTGGTGAAATTGTGCTCGCGGATTTTTTCACTGATGAGCGGCCCTGGCAGCTCGATGCCGAGCAGCGACCAGGTGCCCGAGGAAAGATAGGCCCAGTCCTCTTTCTCTTCCGCCGGCACCGCCGCTACGGCGGCACCGGTATCATGCGAACAGGTGGCCACCACCTGCACGTTATTCAAGCTCGTTTCCGCAGCTACTTCCGGCAACATCGGGCCCAGTACGGTTCCGGGTGCTACCAATCGTGGGAAGATTTTCCGCGGAAATCCACACCGTTCGATAAGCGGGTCCGACCATGAACGGGTACGCGGGTTGTAGAGTTGGGTGGTGCTGGCGTTGCTTTCATCAACTCGAGCCACACCGGAAAAGAGGTAGTTAAAGTAATCGCCGATGGTCAGGAAGCAATCCGCGACGTCGAGGAGATCCCGACTTTTTTCTGCGTCCGAAGCGAGATTGTAGATCGTGTTAATGGACATGAATTGAATGCCCGTTTCAGCGAAGATGAATTCCGAACCGACTTTCGAACGCACTTTGGCGTAAGTCTCCTCCGAGCGCGCATCGCGGTAATGGAAGGGCGGCGACAGCATGGGGTGGACCGCGTTGAGCAACACGTAGTCCACGCCCCATGCATCCACGCTTAAGCTCGCAACGGGCAGATTGCGCTGGGCTACCTTGCGCAGGCCGGTTTTCAGTTCTTCAAACATTCGCAGCACATCCCACCTGAGCGAGCCCAAAACACGGACGACGGCGCTCGGAAAGCGATGCATCTCCTCCAGGTACAACCGGCCGGTCTCCAGCCGGCCAAGCATTACCCGGCCGCTCTCCGCGCCGAGGTCGCAAGCGATATAATAATTAGGGTTTAACGGATCCATTGCTGCGATTACCAAGGTTTTGCTGCGTGGTCTAATCCAGGTAAAACATCTCCAGGAGGTCGGCCGCGCACGGCGAATTGTCCGCATTTACTTCCATCAGAGCGGCCATGTGGTCCCACCAGCGACGGCAAACCGGCGTCTGCGCGATCGCGTTCCAACGGGCTTCCTCTTCGATCTCGACATAAGCAAACAGCTGCCTCGTTTCAGGGTGCAAAAAAATAGAATAGTTATGCACGCCGTGGGCGCGCAGGGTCTCTTCCAATTCATTCCAAATCGGATCGTGCCGCCGGCGGTACTCTTCCTCCGCGCCTTGCTTTAACTGCATAACAAAACTTTTGCGGATCATCAACATACCTGCGTGATTTCTATTTGAAGCAAGGCAGCCAGCTTTTTCAGCTTGCCCGTCAGATGGCCAACTCCGATCGCACAATGGTGCGCGGGCCCGTGGGCGTTCCAATCATTCACAAATCGGCGCGCCCCGATCGGAAATCGATAGCGGCTATTCGTATTGCCAATTTCGAGGATCGGACCCGGCACCGATTCGCCTTCTGCGGCCAGCATTTTCAGCTGACCGTCCCGAGCGTCCACGACGGAGAGCAGGGTCACCGGTCCGTGCTTGACCGACATTTCCACCGACAACCCTCGCCCGACTTTCCCATGGTATACCTGCAGCGGACGAACCTTGGTTTTTCCTTCGGCTATGGCCATATGGCCCGGTCCATCGTGTCCCATCAGGACGACGTCGTCGTTGAAAATCGATCGCGTAGTACTCGGTGAACGACCCGCCCGCGCCGAAACAATCCATGATCTTCATCGCCTGAACGTTTTTGATCTCCATCTCCCCGGCCGCGGGGATCCCGCGGGCGGTCAGAAGCGAGTTACCCAAGAATGATCGAGCTAATGGTGTCTTCGTTATCTGCGTTTCCCGTGCCCAGGTAGTAGTATGCGAGCGATCCGAGCTCGGTACCGGTCCACCAGCCGATCAAGCGCGACCGAGGTACGGGCAGCACGCTCGAGTTCCGCCTCCGAACAATCTGCCTGGACGTCGAAAATCTCGTGAAAATGGGCCACCCGCGCGGCGATTTCCCCGGAAGGAACCTCTCGCCGGAGAGCCGGCCAATTCATCCACTTCCACGATTTCGACATGTCCGCCGAACCAAGCGCACTGCTTCGTCAGGTCGGAGTAGATGTCGAGCATGCCACTGTAGTAGTGACCCATCACGCCGAGCCGGTTGTGCTCCATCACGCTCGCCACCTGCGCCGCTTCGATCCATTCGTCGACCTCACGCCAACACTGCGGATCGTCCCCGAGAATCCCGGTGATCTGATGGAACGCGACACCGGTACGATGGAAAACATTGGCGATCTCCGGCACGGGGCAAGCCGCACAAAAGGCGAGCCATTCGCCGGTCATCGCCGTGCGATCTCCCATCCGGTTAAACCTCTCGTAGTCGATGGCCGCCTCGGGCTGAAGATTCAGGATGATGACCGGCACCTTGGCCCGGCGCACCACGGGCAGCACCGTCGAGGAAAGGGCGTAAGTGGTGACGTGCAAAAATATCAAATCCACGTCCGCCTGCCGAAACCGGTGTCCGGCCTCCTCCGCTTTTTCAGAGGTGTCGATCAGTCCGAGGTTAACAATTTCAACAGCGGGTCGCCGAAGTTTTTCGGCGACCCGCTCGACATAATTTGCCAGACGTTCCTGCAGTCCCGCAAATTGCGACCAATAGTTAACCAGACCAATACCGAAAAGTCCGATGCGAAGAGGTTTGGCAGGTCTTTGCATAGCCGGCGACACGACGAACCGTCACTCAGTTCCGCCTAATTACATCTCTCCCTGGCTCAGAAATTGAATTGGTCGATGTTTTCCGCAGTGAACACGGTGGGCGGCCCCAGGATCACGACGCCGTCCTTGCCGATCGTGCGGCTGCCAAGTTTGCCGGCCGAAAACGTCTCGCCCTCCTTGCCCTCGATATTGCCGGAGGCAAGCTGCGCAGCCGCGTAGGCCGCCAGGTAGCCGAGATCAGCCGGACTCCAGAGCGCGAATTCTTTCACGGTTCCGTCCTTCACAAACTCGCGCATCTGGTTGGGAGTGCCCAATCCGACCAGGGCGACTTTGCCTTTGGACGGGCTGGTCGAAAGGTAACGCGCGGCAGCGGCGACACCGACCGTCGTCGGGCTGATGATACCCTTCAGGTCCGGGTAAGCCTGCAGCAAACCTTGGGTCTCGGTGAAGGACTTTTGGTCCTCGTCATTGCCATAAGCGATTTTGACGAGCTTCATGTCTTTGTACTCGGGCTTTTTGAGCTCCTCCTGCATGTACTTGATCCAGGTATTCTGGTTGGTGGCATTAGGCGTGGCAGAAAGAATTGCGATCTCGCCTTTATTGATCGATTTCCTTGGCCAACATCTGGACCTGGCTCCGGCCGATACCTTCGCTCGTGGCTTGATTCACAAAAATGGTGCGACCCTCCGGAGCGGTGTCGGAATCCATCGTCACTACTTTGATTTTCTGCGCCATCGCCTTCTTAAGATAAGGAATCAGGGCGTTCGGATCGTTCGCGGCGAGTACGATCGCGTTTACTCGTTGGGTTATCAGCGTGTTGATATACGAGACTTGTGAGGAAGCGGACGGATCCGAAGGACCGACCACTTTGCCATCCGCGCCCATCTCCTTGGAGGCCTCAATGGAACCTCCCGTCTCGATCACGTTGTAAGGGTTGTTAATGTTCTTGGGAACAAAAGCGAGTTTAAGGTCCTTTTTTATGGGTTTATCCTGGCCGTAGCCGGCCGACCCTAACAGGATCAGAGCGCAGACGATGGTGGTAGCAATGGCGATAGAACGTTGTTTCATTGTGGTTCGGTTGGGATGTTGGGATGCGTTTTCAACGGGAAAATTATTTGTTCACAGAGGCAGCGGCCAGATTTGCAATCTCCTTCTGCCTGAGCATCAACCTCCATCGTTCGCGCGTGGACGCGATGAGGTTAGGCAGCAGCACACTAACGATCAGCAATGATCCGGTAACGATTCTGAGGATCTCGTTCGACACGTCTGCCAGGGTTAATACATTGTTAATGATGCCGATTAATAACAGGGAGAGCACGACTCCCGTTACGGTCCCTTTGCCGCCCTGAACGGTAACGCCGCCCAAAAACACGGCCGCAATTGCGCTCAACTCAAATCCTGTTCCGTTGTCGGCTCGCGAACTGGAAAACCGGAAGGTGAAAATAATCCCAGCCAACGCGCTAATCACGCCCGAAATGACAAAGAGCATGCATTTTAAACCGGCCAAGATTGATTCCGGAAAACAGCGCAGCCGTTTGGTTTCCGCCGATCGCGTAAAGGCGGCGGCCCACAGTGGTGTGATGAAGCACGACCCAAAAGGCGGCGGCCAGAACGATAAATAGCGAGAACGGTGCTGGTATAAACGTGTGGGGAACCACTTCGATTCCGAACGCGGGGTACTCCGGCGGAAAATCTGCCACGGCTTTGTCGCCCAAGAGGATATACGCAAATCCCCGGAACAATGCCAGCGTTCCGATGGTCACGGCGAGGGAGGGCAGGTGAAAGCGCACGATCAGAAATCCATTGAGTGCTCCGCACAACGCGCCAACGAATAGACAAAGGACAATGCCCAGCGGCACGGCCACCCTGAACTCCCATAGCAGCCCGAGCAGGGAACTGGAGAGCCCCAGCATAGATGCAACGGACAGATCAATTTCGTTCGCGATAACGATGAGGGTTAAGGGCAACGCCATCAGAGCGATCTCAACGAAATTGGCCAGAAGGTTTGTCCAATTGTCGACAGTCAGGAAATCCTTATTAAAGAGGATGCCACCGAGGATAGCCATTACCAACAGGCTCGCGAGGATGGTTTCCCAGCTCACTCTCTGGGCAAGACGTCGTGTGCTCGCTTGGCTTCCGCTCATACGCGGCTCCATTTAACTCGCGAGCGCAACGCGTTTCGATAGGCGAGGTAAGCGTCTACCGCGATAGCCAGAAGCAACATTGCACCTTGAAAGGCTTGCTGCCAGAAGGATGGTACCCGGAGAAACACCAGGGTACTGCTAAATACGCTTAACAGGAGCGCTCCCAGCACCGCGCCGACGACGCTCCCCACTCCGCCGGTGATAGCCACACCTCCGACGACGGTCGAAGTGATCACCGCCAGCTCTATTCCCTCCGCCGCCGTCGCGTCGACGGTGCCAAAACGCGCCAGCCAAAGCGCGCCTGCCAGCCCGGCGATCGCGCCGGAAATGAGAAAACCGGTGGCGATTCTGCGACTCACATTAATCCCGGCCAGCACGGCGGCGTTCGGGTTGCTCCCGATCGCATAAAATTCACGCCCGGCGCGGTATTGACGCAGTCCGATCGAGAAAACGACCAGCAGGACCAGGACGATCCAGGTCAGGATCGGAACACCTATGAACGTCGCTGTGCCGATGGTCAGGAAGGAACCGGGGACATTGACCGCGTTCACCTGTCGTCCGTGAACCCAGGCATAGTTGGCGCCCCGAAAAATGTATAGAGTGCCCAGAGTTGTAATCAGGGCAGGTATCTTTCCCCAAGCGATTAAGGCAGCGTTCACTGCTCCAAGGAGCGCACCGGCAATCGTGGCGATCAGAACCACCGCCAGGATGGGAATTCCGGGATGCGTGACAAAGAGCGTGCCCGACAGAAAGGCGGTGATGCCGACGGTCGAACTGATGGAAAGATCGATCTGACGCATCAAGATGATCACGGTCTGACCGAGCACGAGCAAGGCGATGATCGAGACGTTGAGCATCAGATCTTTCAGGCTCTGGGGGCTGAGGAAACGCGGATTCAAAGCCGTGGTCAGCACGGTCAGGGCGAGTATCAAAAGGATTAGACTGGTCTCGCGGCTGCGCGTCAAGAGGTTCAGCCACCATCGCCCTCGAGGCACTCTTAACTTCCTCGGTCATAGAGCTTCAGTTCTCGACTTCTTTCCCTGACTGGCCGGTGGCAGCAAACATGATCAGCTCTTCAGTCGCTTCCGAACGGGACAATTCGGCGGTCAGTTTGCCTTCGTGCATCACCAGAACACGGTCGGCCATCCCAATGACTTCCGGCAAATCGCTGGAGATCATGATGATTGCCATGCCTTCCTTTGCCAATTGACTGAGGGTACGATGCACCTCCGATTTAGCGCCCACGTCCACGCCTCGGGTTGGCTCGTCCACGATGAGAAGCTTCGGTTTGGTGGCGAGCCATTTTGCCAGAACGACCTTTTGCTGATTGCCGCCCGACAAAATGCTGGCCGGCTCCTCGATGTGCCCTTTCAGTTGCATGCGTTCCGTCCACCGCGTGGCAATCTGGCTTTCCTTTTTCCGAGAGACTAACCCGATTCGCTGGACCTGGCGCAAGACGGTCAAGGTGACGTTCCGCACGGTGGTCATCTCCATCACCAGGCCTTGCTGCTGGCGATCTTCCGGAACCAAGCCAATCCCCGCCGCCATCGCCTCCTGTGGCGTGTGATCATGCAAAGCGGTCTCTTCGACAAAAATCTCTCCGCTGTCCAATGGATCGATTCCGAAAATCGCGCGAGCCACCTCACTACGGCCCGCACCTACCAGACCAGCGAGGCAAACGATTTCCCCTTTTCGCACCTCGAAGCTGATGTCCTTGAACACTCCGGCCCGGCGCATGTCACGGACGCGGAGCACCACCTGACCAGGCTCTACCTTTTCCTTGGGATACAGCGCATCCAAAGAGCGTCCGACCATCTTCCGGATCACTTCTTCGGTGGTCCACTCCTGGATAGGACCGGACCCGATCACCCGTCCGTCGCGCATAACGGTAATCCGTTGAGAGATGGCAAAGACTTCGTCCAGCCGATGTGAGACAAACATCAGGGCTACTCCTTTGGCCCGCAGACGCTCGATCACCTGGAACAGGCGCTTGACTTCTTCGAGCGAAAGCGCGGCCGTCGGTTCGTCCATGATCAGCACCTTCGCCTCGAACGTCAGTGCCTTGATTATTTCGACGATCTGCTGGTCCGCAATGCTCAGTCCGAGCACTGGATCCTCAGGCCGCAACGAAACACCTAACTGGCTCAGGTGCTGGGCCACCTTTCGGTTCATTTGCGCGTAGTCGATCCAACCGATGGAGGTTTTCGGCTGCCGGTGCATGAAGACGTTCTCGGCAATGGAAAGGTCACGAAACAGCGTCGGTTCCTGATAAATAACGGACACACCGGCTTGTTGCGCCTGCGACGGGGACCGGAACAATACCTCATGTCCGCTCAATACGAAGAGCGCCTTTGTCCGACAGGTGCAGCCCGGCCATGATCTTCACCAATGTACTTTTGCCGGCGCCGTTCTCGCCCACCAGCGAATGCACCTCACCGGGAAAAAGCGGAAGGCTTACTCCCTCGAGCACGCGGGTGCTTCCGAAAGACTTATAGATGTCGATCAGTTCGATCGTAGGCTCGCTGCTCATGGAGGAACGAAGTCGAGAATCCTGGGGACGGGATACTCCTGTCCTGTCCCGCAAATAACATGTATTTAGCCGGAGAGACAAGAGCATCTAGCCGGCAAATCCGAGAAGTGGCGAATCGCTCCGGTTAGCCTGGTTAGTTTAGGTTGCGAATCAACCGCGGAGTGGTCAGAAGGAGGTGCACGACAGGAATCTTGTCGCGCGAACTCTCGTTTTGTAGTTTGATCAAACATTGGACCGACGGAAGCCCCCCAATCGCTCTTCACGAGAAACCACTGACAAACCATGACCGCCAACGAAGCAACGAACGTTACCTGCGTACATGATGCAAAAGCTTTACTCGGCGAGGGACCGTTTTGGGATGTTGCCGATCAACTGCTGTTCTGGGTCGATATCAAGCGTCACTTGATCCACCGGTTTGACCCGGCTAGCGGCAAGGATGAAAGCTGGTCGACACCGGAAGATATCGGCTCCCTGGCCGTTCGCGAGAATGGCGGGCTGGTCGTTGCGCTGAAATCGGGCTTTCACTTTTATGATCTCGATTCCGGAACGACCACGCCGGTTGCGCTGCCCGCCGGCCATGCCGATCACAATCGCTTCAATGACGGCAAGACGGATCGGCAAGGTCGATTCTGGGCGGGCAGTATGGATGACAACGAAAAAGAACCCAGCGGTGGCCTGTTCCGCCTGCATCATGATTCGCGATGCGAACAGCTCGTCGATGGGATCATCTGCTCGAACTCGCTCTGCTGGAGTCCGGACAGCCGGATCATGTACTACGCCGACAGCTGGCAGCGGAAAGTTTGGGCCTGGGACTTTGATCCCGACACGGGAATGATCAGCAATCGGCGTTTATTCGTAGATCTCGCCAATGCCGAAGGCGTTCCCGACGGCGCGACGGTGGATGCTGAGGGCTTTTTCTGGCTCGCACTTTGGGACGGTTGGCAGATCAAGCGCTACGACCCGAAGGGACGTCCGCAGAAATCGGTCAGGTTGCCTGTGCAAAGGCCCACCTGCCCAATGTTCGGAGGCCCGAACCTGGATGTCGTCTACGTGACATCCGCCTCGATTGGTTTGTCCGAACAGGAACTCAAGGAACAGCCGCTCGCAGGCGGCCTATTCGCATTCGAGTCCGACGTCCGCGGCCTGCCGGAAATGAGATTCAAGGGGTGAGGAGCCGAACGAGAATTCAAGAAGCCAGGAATGGGCGGCTGACCGCCCTTGACTTCTCGATCACTCGAATTCCCGATTGGGCCGCTTTGTCAGACCTGCTATTCCGGGACGACCCTGATCTGCGCTTTGACGCAATCCGGCGGGGGCTTCACAGCGAAATCAAACGCCTCGATGCTCTCCTTGAATTCGAACGTGCGACTGATTAGCGGCTTGACGTTAATTCGGCCTGAACCCATGAGTGCCAATGCACGCGGATAGACGTGTGCGTATCTGAACACGGTCTCGACCGAGGCTTCCTTGGCGCTAAACGCCACCAGATCCAGCGCCACGGGCCGAACAGGGAGCCCAATAAGGACAATTCGTCCGCCCGGACACAAGGGTTCGGTCACAGATTCAAGAGCTTTCGGCGCCCCGCTCGCTTCAAAAACAATGTCCGCCCCCCACCCTTCGGTCATTTCATCGATCACCGCGCGCAGGTTCTCCTTGGCAACGTTGACGGGTCGAATGGGACCTAACCCAGCGGCCAGGTCAAGCTTGGGTTGTTGGACATCCGTGATGACGATCTGGCTGCATCCCCCGGCCAGGGCAGCGAGCGCGGTCACGATTCCGATGGGTCCCGCTCCAGAGACTACCCCAAGGTCGCCCGGTTTAATTTTACCCTTAACCGCCGCTTGCATCCCGACGGCCAGCGGTTCAACCATGGCTCCCTCAGCGAAGCTAACGGTGGGGGGGAGCTTGAATGTGTACGCGGCGGGATGTACCACGTAAGGCGTCAGGCATCCGTGCACCGGCGGCGTCGCCCAGAAGCGCACCGCCGGGTCGAGATTGTAAATCCCTAACCGTGCGGCGCGACTATTCGGATCAGGGATGCCCGGCTCCATGCAAACCCGGTCGCCCGGCTTTAGGTTCTTAACGGCGCTGCCAATCTCCACCACGGTACCTGCCGCCTCATGTCCGAGGACCATCGGTTGTTTCACCACGAAAGGGCCGATGGCGCCGTATTCGTAGTAATGAACGTCGCTTCCGCAAATTCCTACTGTGTGGATAGCAATCTTGACGTCATGCGGGCCAATTTCGGCCGGCAGATCGATGTCGCGAATCGAGAGTTCGCCTTTTCGTTCGAGCACTAGAGCTTGCATAAAAACACTAAATAATCATGGTTCGAGTTTTTGCCGGAATCATCGCTCCCTGAAACAAGCCGCCGCGCAGATCAAGTTAACTTGTTTTTCGCAAGGTTGCACCCTCATAAGCGAAAGCTGTGATAAAGAAATCAAGAAGTCGAGAATTCAAGAATCCAACGAGGTCTTCGATTTCGCTTCCTGGTTTCTTGAATCCCCGGCTTTTTCCCCCGAGTTAGAGCTTGTCCATCTCATCCCAGTAGGATTCGCTGCGCTCGTAAACACGGTTAAAGAATGCTCCCATTCGCCCGTATAGCTCAGACCATGCAGGATTGGGCTGGATTTCCGCGTCGTATCGGACCAGTCGCTGGACAGCATCATCGAGGCTGCTAAAGATTCCGGCACCGACACCGGCGAGCATGGCACAGCCAAGTACCCCGCATTCTGCGTCGGCCGGGGTTAGTATCGGGCAATCGTAAATGCTGGCCTTGATCTCCAACCAAAGCCTGGTCTTGGCGCCGCCGCCGGCTGCGACTAGTTGCTCGAGATTGTTTCCGCTCGATTTCATTATCTCTATGTTGCGCCGAGAAGCGAAGGCGACGCCCTCCATCACGGCCCGGTGCAAATGACCGGCGGAATGAGCGCTGGTGAGGCCGATGAACTGTGCCCTTGAGTTGGCTTGCCTGGCGAGCCGTTCCCCGTTGAGATAGGGAAGGAAAATCAAACGGTCGGCGCCAGCCGGAGCAGCGCCCGCCAGTTCGACGATGCGATCGTACGAATATTGATTCTCGTGAAAAGCACGGCGAGCCCAGCGCATCGCATCACCACCGGCGTCCAGGATGGTAAACGCTCCCCAGCCTCCCGCGACACCCTGGACGTTGGTGATAATCGGATCGAGAACAGGTTCCGCGGTCATCAAGGTGATAAGCGTCGAGGTCCCGGTAACATCGGATCCCATGCCGGGCCGTGTAACTCCGGATCCAAGTAAAGTCACGGGATAATCCCCGGCCCCGACGATGACGGGCGTTCCTTCTAACAATCCGGTCTCGCTCGCCGCACCTTTGGTTACAGTACCCAGCACTTCCGACGCCTCCTTCAGAGGCGGCAATTTTTTCGGATCAAGTCCCAAGAGGCTAACGACCTCTTCGCTCCAGGCGGCCTTGCGGATATCGAGCAGGTAATTGCAAGAGGCCTCGGAAATATCGATCGCGCGCGCGCCGGTAAGTCGAAAATTGATGTAATCCTTGGGCATCAGAAGCGTTCGCGCGGCCTCGTACGCCTGCGGATGCTGCTGTTTGATCCACATCAACTTGAACGCCGCGAAGGCCACCGTCGGCGGATTCCCAACAATGGGCAAAAGTCTTTTCGTATCGTGAGTTCGCTGAAACTTCTCCACGATTCCCCGGGTTCGTTTATCGTTCCAGAGGGGGACGCTATCCAGGACCAGTTGGCCATCGTCGTCGATCAACACCGAGCCATGCATCTGGCCGCAGGCGGCCACGCCGGCGAGGCGTCGATCCGCCTGATCAATTTTGCCGAGAACGGTTCGTACGCTCGCAACCGCACCCTTCCACCAGGATTCGGGACGCTGCTCCGACCAGCCAAATTGAGGAACAATCTGATCATGTTCCTGAGCCCAAAACGCCAACGTTTCTCCGCCGAGGCCGATCAGGGCGGCACGAACGCTGCCGGTACCGACGTCGATCGCCAGCAAGAGGTCCTTTTTCATTGTTTTAGCGAGACCGCGCCTCAGGCCGACGAGTTGAGGCGCACCTTAAGCAGCGCTGGGAGGGCGTCGGTTGGGCTAAGCAGGCTCGCTGAAAGAGTCCTTGAAAATGAAGAAAAATGCAATCTATCCACGCTAGCCCGCAAAAAACACGCAAAGGTCGAAGCGATTAGCTCATTGCGGGCTAGGAAAGCTGCCTGAGCCTGCATCGCTCACAAATCTCTAAGGATTTGTGAGCGATGCAGGCTAACAACTTCTTGATGGTACCGGCCGACATTTTTTAGATTCATGGCTCCAACGGACGCGAACAATGAGTCAATCCTATCGCCCTGCAACTCGGCCCACGCTGTACTTCATTGGGGTTTCGACTGCGAAATCCTCCATCATGACAATCTTTCCGCGCTGGGCGGAATACCTTGGGATTCCGGACACGCAAATACTCGGAATCGATTTTCCGATCCACGCCGAACCGGCCGCCTATCGTCGAGCGGTCGAATTCATCAAGAATGATCCCGTCTCACAAGGCGCGTTGGTCACGACACACAAGATAGACCTTTTCTCGGCCTGCCGGGATCTATTCGACGAGATCGATCGTTATGCGCTCCTGATGGGAGAGACGAGCTGCATTTCGAAGAGGGATGGTAAGATTCTCTGCCACGCCAAAGACCCGATTTCTTCCGGACTCACTCTCGACGGCTTTCTGCCTCCGAATCATTGGGAGAACAGTGGCGCGGAAGTCTTTGTCATGGGAGCAGGCGGCGCTGCGATCGCGATCACGTGGCATCTGATGCGAGGCGAGACGCAGGAAGAAGCGAACCGGCCGTCGCGGATTGTCATTTCCGATCGGCAGCCTTCGCGCCTGGCCGAGATCGGCCAGATCCACACGCGATTTCATTCCAAAGTACCGGTCGATTACCTCCAGGTAACTGACCCGCGGGATCACGATTCAGTCACGGGAGATTTGAAGCCCGGGTCATTGGTAGTCAACGCGACCGGGCTGGGCAAGGACGCGCCAGGTTCGCCGTTGACAGACGAAGCGCGATTTCCAGAAAACGGAATCGTCTGGGAGCTGAACTACCGGGGTGAATTAATCTTCATTCGGCAGGCTAAAGCCCAGAAGGTGATACGAAATCTTCAGATTGAAGACGGGTGGAACTATTTTATTCACGGGTGGACGCGTGCGATTGAAGAGGTGTTTCATTTGGATATTCCTGTTTCAGGAGAAAGATTCGATCGATTTGCTGAGATAGCCGCGAGAGCAAAATGAAGAGCCACGAAGGCTGGACCGGACTTGTTCCCTGGCCCTGCGAGCCGTAGCCGCTAAGGGTACCTCGTGCGGCAACTTTGCGGAGAACCGTTCGTATGGTATCCGTTAGCCTGCTTTGATCACAAATCCCTTTGAGATTGTTGATCAATACAGGCTATGCAGATGACTGAAAAGATCCCAACGAAGATCGACCCGGCACGAAACATCCTGGAAGTCATCACCACGCTGTTGGACAAATTGAGACGATCCGATCGGAAGGCCGCTGAGCTTGTTCTTGCTGATCCACGCTTTGTTCTCGACGCGACCCTGGCAACAACGGCACGCCGAGCCGGAGTGAGCGAACCGACCGTGATTCGATTTTGCGAGGCTGTCGGTTGCGCAGGATTTCAGGATTTCAAGTTACGGTTGGCCCAAAGCATTGCTTTAGGAATGCCCGCCACGCACTCCGTTTTGAGTGCTGAAGACTCTACGTCGACGTTGGCCGAAAAAATCTTCGATTACACGATGAACACCTTGAATTGGGCTCGCCGGCGGCTCGACAAGGACACGCTGGGTCAAGCCATCGAAATCCTCGAGAAGGCAAAGCGGATCGATTTTTTCGGCTTTGGCGCGTCGGGCATTATCGCGTTGGATGCACAACAGAAGTTCCCCTTGTTCGGGGTACCGTGTCTGGCGCACACTGATTCGCATCAACAATTCATCGCGGCAGCGATGATGCAGCCTGGAGACGTGGCGGTGGCGATTTCCAATACGGGAAACACCATCGCAATCATCGATATCGCAAAGGTGGCTCGCAAAAATGGGGCGACGGTCATCGGAATTTCGGGAAGCGACAGCCCGTTGATTCGGAACTGTGACGTCGGCCTGATCGTCGAAACCTTGGAGAATACCGATATTTACACCCCGACCATTTCACGGATCGCCGGCCTGGTGGTGATTGACATTCTCGCAACCGGTGTCGCCTTTCGACGCGACGCTGCGCATGACGGCAAGCTCTCGCGGATGAAACGACGACTGGCGGCGATGCGCACCGGGCAGCGGTTCCTGGACATCGAGGATCTGGACTAGCCTGGGACGTAAGCAGCGTCTTACCTCTTCTTTCCTGGATCCCGCACTAAGAGGTAAAGCGGGACGCATTACTTACGCTGCAGGATGCGGATATTGGCGCCCGGCATTTTCTTCGAGACCTGATTATTATTTACATTGGCCGGTCGAACGGTAGACTCGGACTGATGCCTTTTACCATTGGAGAAGAGCAAACTCACGCCTGACTCGCTTTCGCGGATGCGAGCTTTATCCCTCTCCAGACCCATCTAACCGGAAAAAATTATGTATCTCCCTCTGGGAACCTACTCGCCTGAGCTCAAGCTCGGCCTAGTCTCGGCCTCACGAAACTGTTTTCCACGCAGTCTTTCAGAAGAACGTACCGTACGGCTGATCGACGGTTGCGCACACGCCGGCATAGAACTCTTTGTCCCACAAGGCGAATGCCGAGTGATCGAAACCAAAGATCATGCCAGTGAGGCGGCGAGACAGTTCAAACAGGCCGGCTGCGATGCCGTCGTGTACTACCTCGGCAACTTTTCCCCGGAAATCGAAGACGCCTTCTTCGTCAAGAACTACGACGGACCTGTCATGTTACTTGCTGCCGCCGAAGAATCGGGTGCGAGTCTGCTCGAAAAACGCGGCGATGCCCTTTGCGGGTTGCTTTCGGCAACCCTGGCGATCAGCAAACGCGGGTTTGCTCAAAGGGTGCACATACCGGAACTGCCGGTCGTCAGCGCGGACGAAGCGGTCAAGGAAATCGCCCACTTCATCAAAGTGGCTAAAATCGTCAAAGGAACGCGGAACGCCACCCTCGGTCTTTTCGGTCCGCGTCCGCGCGATTTTGAGACCTGCAATTACAATCTCGCATCGGTCAATTCGATAGGGGTCGAGGTCGAAGAGCTGGGGTTGTTTGATCTCCAGAACGAAATCAGGCGGATCAAGGACCGAGGCGAGGATACTTCCGCCATCAGTTCTGATATGAAGCGGGAGATGCCAAGTATTCCCGACGAAGAATTCGCGTCCCGGCTCTCGGTGTACGAAAAGGCGATCAAAAGCTTCCGGGACAGCCTGAAGCTTTCCGGCGCAGCAACACAGTGCTGGTCTGAACAAGAACTAAGTCTACGACACGTGCCCTGCTTCATCAATGGCCGCATGGCCCAGGACGGCTTCCCGATAGCTTGCGAAAATGACTGCTATTCACTTATCGCCGAGTTGCTCGGCCAATACGCGTCGGACGCCACCGTGGGGATTCTGGATATTAATCACAGCATTCCAAAAGACCTGCACGAAAGCCTGAGCGACTACCCGCTCAAAGATATGGTGGGCATGTTCCATTGCGGCAATGCTTCAACCAAGCGCCTGAAGAATCCTGAGATGAAATACCAGGTAATCATGAAACGCATGATGGAGCCGGACACGCCCGCCGATATCACTCGAGGCACGATCGAAGGGCAATTCGCAGCGTCGCCGATTACGGTTGTTCAGGTGCATGGCATCGGCGATCAAATGCAGGCCTATATCGCTCAGGGACATTTTCTGGACCTTGACCCGAAAACCTTTGGTTGCACCGGCACCGCATATTTGCCTGGGTTTAGCAGATTCTATCGCCACGTACTGCTGGGCCGCTTCCACCACCATGCCGCGGTAGCATTTTCCCATTGCGGCTCCGTTCTTTATGACGCTTTCAAAATGATCGGTTTCAAACAAATCTATACGCCCCTGCCGGAGTCCATGCCCTACCCGGGCGAAAACATCTTCCGGAACGGATTGCTTTCGGCCCGTCATTGATCGCCGGCCATGAGCTACCGCGATATCAAGGATGAGTGCTTCCAGGCGAACCTGTTGTTGCCCCAGTACAAGCTGATCGACCTCACTTTTGGAAACGTCAGCGTAGCCGATCGTGATCGCCGTGTCTTCGCCATTAAACCGAGCGGCGTTGACTACACGGCGATGACCGAGGGTGACATCGTCGTAGTTGATTTTGATGGTCAGGTCGTTGAAGGCTTACTTCGCCCGTCGTCTGATACGCCAACCCATCGTCGACTTTTCCAGGCGTTTAACGGCGTTCATTCAATCGTTCACACTCATTCGAGAAACGCGGTCGCCTTCGCCCAGGCTGGGATGGGAATTCCGTGCCTTGGGACAACGCATGCCGATTATTTCTATGGCGAGGTACCGGTGACCCGACCGCTCACTTCGGAAGAAATCGCTTCTGCATACGAATGGGAAACCGGCAACGTCATCGTCGAACGCTTCGAGCATATCGATCCTACGCAAATCTGCGCAGTCCTCGTCTGGAACCACGGGCCGTTTGCCTGGGGCCCAAACGCCGCCAAAGCGGTCGAGAATGCTCATGCGCTCGAGATCGTCGCCGAGATGGCTTTTAAGGCTATGCAGCTCAACCCTCGAGTCCAGCCGGTCTCCAAGGATCTGCTTGACAAACACTTCCTTCGTAAGCATGGATCAGGGGCCTATTACGGCCAAGGTTAACCGCCGGTAGACATACTTTGTTTCTCCGCGGTTGAGCGACATCAATTGAAATCCGTGGCTATCTGCTATTGCGAAGCCCAATCAAATGCTAATCAAGATCGGCTACGATATTGCGCTTCGTATACCTGCTCCGACCGCGGTGGTCTACGTTCTCCATGTTCATCCGTCACGGAAAGGGGACCTCGCCAGCCCTGAGAATTTTCGATTGGAACCAGCCCTGCCGGTCGAGGAATACGTTGATGGATTCGGCAATCATTGCGGACGAGTCAATTCCTCCGGAGGCGTCATTCGTTTCCTTAACGACGCCGTCATTCGTGATCCCGGCCTTCTGGATGCCTACGCGCCTGACGCCGTCCAGCATGATGTTCGAGAGATTCCGGTCGAGACACTCACATTCGTGTTGCCGAGCCGGTACTGCGAAGTCGACAGCGAATTGCTAGATTTTGCCTGGAAGACGTTCAGCAACACACCCGCCGGGTGGCCGCGTGTACAAGCCATTTGCGATTTCGTCCACGGCCACCTCAGCTTTGACTACCTGCAAGCCCGCGCCAATCGAACGGCCCTTGACGCATTTCGCGAGCGCGTGGGTGTCTGCCGAGATTTTACCCATCTAGCGATTACTCTATGCCGCTGTATGAATATCCCGGCGCGCTACGCCACAGGTTATCTCGGTGACATTGGTGTTCCGCTCGACCCCAATCCAATGGATTTCAGCGCCTGGTTCGAAGTTTACCTTGGCGCACACTGGCACACTTTCGATGCGCGACATAATCGGCGTCGAATAGGCCGCGTTCTCATTGGACGCGGACGCGACGCAGGCGATGTTCCTATTGCCATGGTTTTTGGCCAGCACATGCTCGAACATTTTCGCGTTGTCACCGAGGAGATTGATCCCGCTGGCACGTAGCGCGAAAACTCGCATTTACAAACCTAAATAACTGAAAGTGATTCGTGATTTCGCCGGTCTGGCAGTTCTTTTCTTTCCTCAGTGCCGGACGATTCCCTGGACGCTTTGTCGTTCATAAAGAAGATGGCCAAATGGCCACTATGCACCTTCTTTGGCCCCGGCGACCGAACTGCCTGTCAGTGTCGAAAAGTGCATTGATGCGATGAGCCATTTACCATCTTTTTTCGCGACGGTCAGGGAGAGATTGAGAGGAAACGAGATCTCTTTCCCACCCTTTTTTCCGTTCACGTTTCCGGCCGTCATCAGCCAACCCATCTCCGATGTCACCCCGCCAATCTTGAACTGGTATTCAAATTTCTGTTCTCCCTTGTCGAAACCCTCGAAGAAGTGCTCATAGGCCACTTTGATCTCGGCCGGCCCCGACCAGACTTCCCCGGGACCGGTACCCATGATGGCAGCCTTCTCCGTCAGGCAGGCCATGATCCCCTTCAGGTCGTGGTTGGTAAACGCTTCATCGTGCGCTCGCAACAGGGTGCGAATCTCTTCTAGGTCTGGATTAGCCCCTTTGGACGATTCCGCATCCGCCGTGGGCGCGACCGCGATTGCGGCAGCCATAGTGGCTACCCCCGCGACAATGGCTTCTCTTCGATTCATAGCCTGACTGTTGATTAAAAGCCGCCCGTAACTCAAGTTCAATCGCATTGCGTTTTTGGTCGGGCGGGTTTCCGGTACGCGGACACAACCTGGGCTGGCACGATTCTCAGAAGTGCCACGACGGTCACGCGGGAGCGTGACCTGTAGGTAACGCGTCCCGCCTTACCTCTTCCGTAAGTAAACGGTCTCGTTTTCCACAAAAACCGGAGAAAACCGACTGTCGGCGTGGTAGCAGATCACAATGATACGAATTAATTCGCCTAGAAGCCCGGGAACGCAGCATACACTAGTGGAATCGAACACAGACTATACTCGTAAACATGAAAGAACCATGAAACAAATATTCACTGGATTAAGTCTTATCGGCGCATTCGCGCTTCTAGTCCTGGCAATGGGTTGCGCGAGCACCCAGACACAGACCAAAGAGAGCATGTTGATCGCTGCGGGCTTCAAAGTGATCGTCCCTCACACAGCCGCGCAGCAAAAGAGACTCCAGGCACTCCCACCCGATAAAGTGACCCCCCTGGTGCATAAAGACGGAAATAGGTACTACGTTTTCCCGGACGCAGCCAATAATCAGGCCTACGTGGGTGGGCCGCAGCAGTATCAAGCTTACAAGCAACTTCGTTTGCAGAATAAACTCGCTAACGAAAATCTTGAAGCCGCGCAGATGAACTGGGATGCATCGATGGACTGGGGTGCGTGGGGCGGATGGGGCGGCTTAGGATTTTATTAAGCACGGGCGGCGTCGCGAAGTGCGGCGACCCACAGAGAATCGTGTCGGCGGGTCGGGGTATGGGGGTATCGGCGTGATCGAAGGTTATCCTTCGATGGTAGATGCTATGGGTGTTGTCAGGCTGCTGGGAAAGCAGCAACCTGACAAATGAAAAAATACGAATTGGCGCCCATAACGGAAACAGCCGCACGGGCAAGAGAAACAAACGGCCAAAAGGGGAAAATTGCAAAGCAGATCGTGCTGGGGATCGACGCGCATTTGTGCGGTTACCAGGTTTGCCGCAAGATCGATGCCGGGGGCCTGCAACCGGCACAGAGCTTCAATCAGGCGGCGCTTTTGCTCTTTGCCTGCAAGCAGTTGCGATTAGCGGAAAAGGTTTACGCCGTCTACGAAGCTGGACCCCTGGGTTATGTGCTTTACCGCAAGCTCATCGAATTGGGGATCGAGGCGGTGGTTTGCGCCCCGGAGTCACTGGAAGCAGGCAGCAAGCGCAAGAATAACAAAATTGATGCCCGTAAACTGGCTGGGCGGCTTTACACCTATCTGGGTGGGGATCAATACGCCTTGCGGATTGTCCGGGTACCCAGTCCTGAACAGGAGCGACTGCGGGCTCGCAGTCGCCAACACGATCAACTGGTGCGTTCGCGCAGCGCCCTTGGAGCGCAGGGTCGCAGCCTGATGTTGACCCAAGGATACGGTACCAAGGGAAGTTGGTGGAGACCGCGGAGCTTTGACAAACTGCGGGTCTTGCTTCCGGAGTGGATTAGCCAGGAACTGGCCCTGTGGCAAACCAATCTGCTGTTGCTCGATCAACAGATTGAGCTGCTTAAAACCGAATTAGCCCAAAGTCTCCAGGGTCCACGGCCCAAGGGTTTTGGAGCGCTGAGTCTGACTCAAGTCGATCGGGAAGTCTTTGACTGGCATCGCTTTGCCAATCCGCGTAGCGTCGGTTGTTTCGGGGGACTGTGTCCGAGCGAACGTTCCACCGGGGATCCCTCCAAGCAGCGTCTGGGTTCAATTACGAAAGTCGGGGCGCCTCGAATCCGGGTGCTGCTGGTCGAAATGGCTTGGCGGCTGGTCAGATTCCAGCCTCAGTATCAACCGATCCAGAAATGGTACGCGGCGCTGACTGGAACCAACAGGGCACTCAAGAAGAAAGCGATCGTTGCGGTGGCCCGCCGGCTCTTTATCGATATTTGGCGAATCCGGACTGGACGGACTACGGCCCGGGAAGTCGGCTTAATACTCAGCGACGACTAAAGTCCTTTCTTGCGGAATTTTAAACCATGTCCCTTTCCGGCAAACTGTTATGAAGAACTAAACAAAAAGACAAACTTCAATCGGTTTTGAAGTGGTGCGCGCCCGTTGCGTCCCTTGGGAAATATAAACTCGTTGGTAGATTGGTCGCGCTCCGCTTCACTCTAACAGATGCGTATAGAGCATCATGCACGTTTGGTGGGAGAGACCCTTCCCCCAGACTGCGGATAGGAGGTTGCCTGTCGATGAGTTGCACTCCGACAGTGCTCTGGAGTGAAGACACTTCAATATTTAACCCGGCACAAAACTTCCTCATAGGCGGGGGAGGGCGAACTTTAACAAAAGAGCCTCCCTTTGGCCTTACACTTTGAAAAGCTGACAATCCAAAAAACCGGCAACAGTGACAGAGCTTCAACTTTGCCCCCAACTTTCCTTTTGAAGGAGGGGTGTACTTAAGCAGCATTTCCGAGTTGCCCCATTCCCCCCGGGGGGCCGACTGTGAGTAGAAAGTTCAAACCCGAAAAAGTCGCGACTTCGTCGCATAAACCAATGAAATAAACGCTGCAACCGCCGTTCACGCTTGACAACCCCCATAGGAGGGTCGCGCTCCCGCGTGACCCGTCGTTGCACGTCTGGAAAACGTTAAGAGCTGGAACGAAAATCTCACGAGTTCTTTCGCTCGTGAGATTTTCGTGTTAACCCCAGACAACCCATCATGAAAATCCCCATTCTCCTTGCCATCGCCTTGCTGGCCGGTTTTATCACCCTGGTCCTCTCTCCTGCTGTCGTTGTGGCAGCGGAAGGACCTTCCTCGCCCAGGATGTCAGCAACTGATTCGCAAATCGACCAAAAGGCCCTCGATCATCTGAAGCGCATGAGCGCAACCCTGGGCGCGGCCAAGGCCTTCAGTTTCCGAACCAACAGCACGGTGGAAGTTCCTGCCAAAAACGGCCAGTTTGTCACGCTCTTCGCCAACTCTGAAATCGCGCTGAAGCGCCCGAACAAGCTGCGCGCCAAGGTTGCCGGAGAAGTGCCCAACTTTGACTTCATTTACGATGGCAGCACCATCGCCGCCTTCGCTCCGAACAATAACGTGTATTCTATCTCAAAAGCCCCCGAAACGATTGACGCTATGCTGCCCTTCGTCGAAAGGGAGACCGGCATCCATTTTCCCTCGGCGTACGTCCTCTTCAGCGATCCTTACGCCGTGCTGGCCAAAGGCCTCACCAGTGCCCTGGTGGTAGGCTCCGACACTGTCGAGGGCGTGCCCTGCGAGCATCTGGCGTTCAGGGCTCCCGGTGTCAATTGGGAAATCTGGATCGAGACCGGAGAACGTGCGCTCCCTCGTCGTTTGGCAATCACTTACACAGACACGACAAACTTCCCGCGATTTTTAGTCGAATTCTCCCACTGGAATCTCCATCCATGGCTGTCTGACAGCGATTTTGAATTCAAAAAACCTGCTGGAGCCAGAGAAATTGCGTTTCCACCCGAATTAAGAAAAAAGGGCGGGCCATCGAATTAACCATCCAGGAGAATCCTTATGAAACGCTCGACTTGCCTGTTCGCGACACTGGCCCTGGTCGTTGGGATATGCCTCTCGCAGATCGGCTGTAGCGGCTACAGTGGCTACAGCGGAGTAGCGGGCGCCGCCCCTCCTTATAGCGGGGTGACCTATGGCGTTCCCCCCTGGGGCGGGTTCTATGGTGGAGCCTATAGTGCTGCCGCGTGGGGCGGCAACTACGGCTACTACCCCTATTACCGCAACGGCTACTACCACAACCCCTACGGCGGCTCTGCCTCGTGGGGCGGCGGTTCCGGCTCGGCCACCGGACGATGGGGCGGCTCGGCTTCCTGGAATAATGGCCACGGTAGCGCCTACGGCGCCCGGGGCGGATCCGCGACGTGGGGCGGCGGTTCCGGAAGCGCAACGGGTTATCGAGGCGGCACTGCATCGTGGAATCATGGGTCCGGCTCCTATCACGGGGCTTACGGCCGTTCAGGCTCCTGGAGTCGTCGATAGCTCCGGGAACGTGTCGCATTCGAGGCCTATGAAACATGTCCCATTGATTCTGATCGCTCTGATTGCCCAGGCATTCGGGTTCACCAAGATTTCCCCGACCGTTCTTCGCTCCAACCCCTATCCGCACCTTTTGCGCGCAGGCGGCGGGCCAAGATCGACGCCTGCCAAGGGTCAGCGAATACCTCGGCAGTTTGAAAAGCGCGGCCCCGAACCTTCCCGGAAGTCGGGAGCCCATACGGATCGACACCCGTCTTCCAGCCGGGAAAACGCATGAGAGCGCCAACCCTTTCAAGAAAGAGACGCGCACTTGGGAAACGTCGCAGTATCGGCGTGCAAAGAGCCCTATCGGCGCATGCGGCTTGAGCGGAGTCTCGGTCTCTGCGAAACAACCGAGTTGAGGAGCAAAAATGCCAGATCAATCCCACAAGCAGACTTCTTACGATCAATTCAACTTCGAGATCCCGCAGAAGTTCCCGGAGCAGGGCATCTCCGCGGCTGCGGCAAGCGCCATCGTGGACAGCGAAACGTGGACCGATGCCAACCCGATGCTGAACCTTTCTTCCTTCGTGACCACGTATTGTGAGCCCGAGGCAAGAAGGCTTTACGAGCAGCACATGTATCGAAATTTCGCAGACCCCGACATGTATCCGCACACCAAGGACACGGAATTCCAGTGCGTTCGATGGCTGCATGACCTCTGGAATGGTCCGAAGAAGGCAGAGCCCTACGGAGCCGCGACGATCGGTTCTTCCGAGGCCTGCATGCTGGGCGGCCTGGCCCACAAATGGAATTGGCGGGAAGCCCGAACGAAGGCGGGCAAAGATTCCAGCAGGCCGAATATGGTGACCGGAGGCAACGTCCAGATCGTCTGGAAAAAGTTTCTGCGATATTTCGACGTCGAACCGCGGATCGTGCCGCTGAAGCCCGGCAACTATCGGCTTACCGCTGAACATCTTGACAAGTGTGTAAACGAAAACACGATCTGCGTGGTGGCCATCGCCGGTCAAACCTTCACCGGTGAAGACGATGAGATTCAGGAGATTCACGACTGGCTTGACGATTACGAGAGAAAGACCGGGGTCTCCATTCCGATGCATATCGACGGCGCGTCAGGCGGTTTTGTGAACCCGTTTCTCTACCCTGATTACAAATGGGATTTTCGACTGCCCCGGGTGCAATCGATCAATGCCTCGGGCCACAAATACGGATTGGTCCCGCCCGGCCTCGGCTGGATCGTATTCAAGGATCGCAAAGTGTTTAACGAGGAGCTTGTATTCTATGTCAATTACCTCGGCGGCGAAGCTCCGACGGCGACACTGAATTTCAGCAAAGGCTCATCCACGGTGCTGATGCAATACTACATGTTTCTCAGACTCGGGCGCGAAGGATACACTCGCGTCATGAGGTATGCATTGGATCACGCCGTCTACCTTCGGGATCGCCTAACCAAGACCGGGAAGTTCCAGATCTTGAATAAAAACCAGCGGATCCCGGTAGTAGCGCTAACGCTGGATGAATCCGTGAAGCGCTATAACGAGTTTGACATCTCTAATAAAGTTCGGGAGCGAGGTTGGGTGTTGTCGGCTTATTCAATGCCTCCGGACGCGGAGGATATCAACAGCCTGAGGATCGTCGTGCGCCCGCACCTGAACCAGGACGTGACCGAGATCCTGGCGCGCGATATCGAATCGGCCTGCGAGTACCTTGAGCAGCACGGCGGATCTGCAACCCCACCGAAGCTTCATGACGCGCATAAGGTTTCGGTGAAGTGCTAGCCTGCATCGTTCACAAATCCTTAGAGATTTGTGAGCGATGCAGGCTCAGGCAGCGGAATTTCCCCGGCTACGCCGGAAAATTTCGCTGCTTTTTGGATAGAAGAGTTTTCAACGGTTTGTTTCGATTCATTCATTTTAAAGCAAGTTCTTAAACAGACGCGCAGCGTCTGTTTAGGCTATTGGGCGAGCAGTTTTAGATTTTTTTTGCTGACTTTCAATTTTTGCTGGCTTCCGCAAAAGGACGCGCTAAGAACCCGGGAGTGTTTGCTCCCAAGTAATTCAAGGGCGGTGGCTGGGCGTCGAAGATCTCGAAGCGCTCCAGAGGCTGATTGCTAGCCCGCAATGAGCTCGTCGCTTCGGCTTTCGTGTGATTTTTGCAAGCGCTCAACTGGCGCACGCGAGCGGACAGCTCAAAGACATGTCGGCCGGTTGTTGTTGAACAAGCTAGCCGAACGCGGGTTCGTCAAGTTGCCGCCGCGGCAGCGCGGTGGCGGACGTCAGCTTCTGCGTGCGCTCTCAGAGCCCGAACTCTTTACTCTACAGGCCGGCGCCGGGGAGTTGATCGAGGATCCGCTTCGGGCTCTTCAGCCTCTGGAAGTGATCCCTGTCGAGCCACGCACGACTCAAGCCAACGCCTTCGTTTGGCATTTGGCCCAACATCATTACCTGGGCTTCGAGGGTGCTGCAGGTCAGAACCTGCGTTACCTCCTTCGGGACTGTTACGGGCGCGACTTGGCCTGCGTGCTCTTTGCTGCTGCGGCCTGGAAAGTAAAAGCCCGCGATGCCTTCATCGGCTGGAGCGCTCAGCAACGCCAGGAGCGGCTCTCACTGATAATTAACAATAGCCGCTTTCTCATTCTGCCCCATGTGCGGGTGCCGCATCTGGCCAGCCACATTCTGGGCACTATCCTGCGGCGGTTGCGCTCCGACTGGCAGCATAAATACGACCTCGCGCCGTGCCTGGTGGAGACTTTTGTCGAGCGCGAGCGTTTTGCCGGTGTCTGCTACCGAGCAGCCAACTGGCTGCGGGTGGGCCAGACTTGTGGCCGCAGCCGGCACGATCGTGACCATACGATGCAGGTGCCGATTAAAGACATCTACCTTTACCCGCTGTGCAGCGATTTCAAAGAGCGACTCTGCGCATGAACTGCAGCGCCGCATCCTGAGCCAATGGCGGCGCGAGGATCCCGATCGCCTACTCCAAGCCGCGTTGTCGCAGGCCGAGCGCTTAGCTGAGATGGCACCCGAAGTCGAGGCCCTGCGGGCCGAAACGCTTCGCTCTACCAACAACTGGAAGTCACCACAAAGCGCTCGCCCAGTTGGAAGAGGCGCTCGAAGCTGCCCTACGCGCCGCGCACCGCCAGGCTGCTCCTTACCGTATCGAGCCACAAAAACGCGCGGTGGCGCCCAAGCGACCGGGGCGCCAGCGCGGACATCCGGGCGCCTTCCGGCACAAGCCCGATTATCTTGATGAGGATATTGAGGTCGGACTCTGTTCCTGCCCTCATTGCGGGGGCACGCAGTTCAAGGATCAGATGCGATCGAGCAGCTAATTGAAGACATTCTGCCGGTGCGTCCCCACGTGACACGGCTGACCACTTACCACGCCACCTGTGTGGGATGCGGTCAGAGTGTCCGTTCCAAACATCCTTTGCAGATGTCACTGGCCAGCGGCGCGGCCGGTGTGCACCTCGGTCCACGAGCCCTTGCGGTGGCGGCCGATCTCAACAAGGCCAAAGGGCTTCCCAGCGCAAAACCTGTGCCGTTTTGCGCGATTGTTTCGGCCTCCAGCTCACCTCCGGCGGCCTTTCTCAGGCCCTGGATCGGCTCGCCGCAAAGTAAAACCCCAATACGACGCTCTGGCGACAGAACTACGCCAAGCACCGGCGCTTCATAGCGATGAAACCAGCTGGTGGGTCGCCGGCCCGGGCTGGTGGCTGTGGGTTTTCACTACCCAATTGCTCACCTTCTATGTCGTTGCTCAGAGCCGCGGACGTGAGCTCTTGAGCGACATTCTGGGAAAAGACTTCGGCGGGGTCCTGGTCAGCGACTGTCTGGCTGTCTACGACGACGCCACCAGGCTCCAACAGAAATGCTACGCCCATCATCATAAAGCCATCCGCAAAGCCAAAGACCTTCACCCTCTCCAAGGCGAGGGTTTCTTATGCGAAGTGGCGGCCCTGTTGCGCGCCGCCGTCGCTCTCCAACAGCAGAAAGCCGACTTTAATCTGGAAACCTTCCGTGATCTGCGTCAGGCCCTCCAATGCAAAGCCGTTCAATTACTGGAACCTCCTCGCAGCGAACCGAACGAAGAAGCCGTGCGCCATCGGCTTATAAACAGCGCGATCATCTCTTTACCTTTCTGGATCACGATGGCGTCGAGGCTACCAACAATCTGGCCGAACGCCAACTGCGCCCCGCGGTGATTGCGCGCAAAATCTCCTGCGGCAACAAAACCCCAAAAGGCGCCCAAACCTGGCAAATCCTCGCTTCGCTGGCGGCTACTTGTGCCAGCGCGCCACCAGCTTCATCGCCGCCTCGCCGCGCGGCTCGCTCAAGGGTGCTAACACATACGCATAACGGGCTGGAGGAGCTCCGAGGGAGTAGAAGGGCTAGTGTCCTGTCCCCTTGGAGGTTTTCGATCCGTGCGGGATCACCGGTTTGGTTCCTGGAATAGAGCAAAGCGTGGCTCTTGGCTTGGCTGGTTCGTGATCAGCATGAAGAATGACTGGAAGCGTATTTTCGCCTTCGAAAAATGACCCGACTTGCGGGCAACTTCTTGGTTGACCTGATAAAGCCAAACGCAGATCAAAGAACCAGCAAGCATAGAAATTCATGAAAAACCTATTCACCGGATTCAGTCTCCTCGGCGCGATTGCGTTTGCAGCCCTGGCTATGGGTTGCGCCAGTACGCAGAGCACAGAAAACCTGCTCTCGGCGGCAGGCTTCAAAACGATCGTCGCTACCACTCCCCAGCAGCAGCAACATCTCAAGACGCTGCCACCGAACAAGGTGACGCTGGCCCAGCGGGATGGAAAAATCTATTACGTCTTCGCAGACCCGGCTCACAACCAGATCTACGTCGGCAACCCATCCCAGTATCAGAAATACCAGCAACTTCGTTTGGCCAATAGCCTGGCTCAGGATCAACTTGCAACGGCCGAACTGAACAACGAGACGGCCATGGGCTGGGGCATGTGGGGTGCATTTTATTAGCGGGCAATCCGCCTTGATCGCGGGCTACCTGGGTAAGCGCGATCAGTTTGACGAGGCTGTCGCGGACTTCGCCACCGCATACGCCCGGCAGAACGAGCGCGACTACAAAGCACTGGTGCAGGCGGCACGGGAAGGCCACATCGAAGTGCAAACGGAGAGCTAGTGTCGCAGCTATAAAATCTTGCGGGCGCATTTGTGCTGGAGATTTTCCGGGCTGGCTGGACGTTAGCAAGACCCCTGATCTGTATCACAACACCCCGGCAAGCCGATGAACCCAAGGCAGAATGTGCGACGCGCTCTAATCCGGTTCGTTTTACTTATTATCCTGGTTTCCGGCGACGGCATGGCGTCAGGTGAGCAAGCTTCTGCCTCGCCGGCGAAACCGAATCCGGCGCCCACACCCGTCACGCTGGCCAGGGTACCCTTGGAGGCGCAGTCCGCGCTGGCTTCTCTCGAGGAGACCGACTCGAACGTATCCAGGGATCAGTCAAGTGTAGACGACGCCTCGCACACCTTCCTGGACCTCAAAAATGAAATCGATGCACGAGTCGCTGACGACACAAGGTTTTTGTCGTCGAGTCCATCCCTCGACATGCTTTACCGGCTCAAGTTTGCCTGGCGAAATTTTGCCCTTCGTTTGGCGGTCTCGGACGGAGATCTGACAAGGCACGCTACGAGCCTGGACGAGCAACTGGCGCGTCTGGATCAGCTGAACAAGACATGGCTGGCAACACTTACGTTGGCGAAACAATCCGAAACGCCCCCGATCATCTTGCAGAGCGTGCAGAGCGTCCTCGACTCCGACGCGCGCACGCTAAAGGCAGCCGAAACTTCCCGAGCGCAGATCCTGGCCTTGCAAAGCCGGCTTTCAGAGGAGGAAGCGAAGGTGAGGACAGCTCTGTCTTCAATCGAGCAGGCAGAAAACCGGGCATTGAGAAGTCTTTTTGTCAGAGACAGCCCGCCGATCTGGAGCCTTGGGACGAGTCTGGGCAAAGAGTGGAAGAACCACAGCGGGGACTCGTTTTCTTCGCAACTGAAAACATCGATCGCATTCGCCAAACGATTCCCCTTCGCGTTCCTGGCCCACGCTCTTCTCATCGTGCTGATTGCCGCCGCACTTCACTGGATGCGGAACAGAGTCAGGAAACTAGCAGAAGGAAAACCGGATCTGCAGCGCGCTCTGCCGATCCTCGATCTACCCGTCTCAACCGCCTTCGCGCTTTCCATGCTGCTCATCTCCCCAATCTATGAGCAAGCTCCCCGCTTGATTCATGCGGTCGTGGGAGCCATCACGCTTATCCCAACCGTAAGAATTCTCCGACGGCTACTGCTGCCTAACTCTTATCCCATCCTCAATGCCATCGCGATCGTGTATTTCGTTGGCCAAATCCGGGTACTCGCGGCGGCTCTACCGGTATTGGCCAAGTTCATATTTCTCGGCCAGGTGCTGGGCACGTCCATCTTTCTTGTCTGGGTGCTCCGGCGCTGGCACCTGCCTGCGGACGCTGCAGAAACCCACGGCCGCGTTTGGCGCACAATCCGAGCGATCGCCAAAATAGGTCTCGTTATTTTGCCGGCCGCGTTCCTGGCCAATATTTTCGGGTACGTCAACCTGGGGAACCTTTTGGGGCTCGTCTTTCTCCGAAGCGTCTATATCGGGGCCATGCTCTACACGGCGATTCGGATTGTCGAAGGTTTGATTGCTGTCGCCCTGCAGGTGCGACCTCTTGGCTCGTTGCGGGTTATTAGTCTGCATCGGCCGATGCTTCAGCGGAGGTCGTGCCGCGTTCTAGAGTGTCTGGCCTTTTTGTTCTGGTTGAATGTAGTGTTAAACTTTTTCGGCCTCCGAGATCCCTTGGTCGCGACGGTTGGAGCGGCCCTGAACACAAATTTTGGAGTTGGGTCCTTCAGCATTACTCCGGGCCGCATCCTGGCATTTCTGATCGCGGTTTGGGCTGCTTTCCTGATCTCGAAATTCCTGCGCTTCCTGTTGGAAGAAGATGTCTATCATCATTTGCGCCTCGCCCGCGGCATTCCGTACGCGATCTCTACGATGCTTCACTATGTCATATTACTGGTGGGATTTTTCATCGCCCTGGGTGCGCTCGGGATCGACTTGACCAAGGTGACAATCCTGGCCGGGGCATTCAGCGTAGGAATCGGATTCGGCCTACAAAACGTAATCAATAATTTTGTCTCCGGCCTTATTCTGCTCTTTGAGCGTCCTATTAAAATTGGAGACGTCATCGAGGTAGGAGGCAATGTTGGAGAGGTCAGCCGAATTGGGATCCGGGCTAGTGTCATTCGCACCGCAGACGGTTCGGAGGTCATCGTACCTAATGGATCGTTCATCTCGAGCCAAGTGACTAACTGGACCTTTTCGGATCGTCAGCGCGCAGTCGAAGTTTCCGTCAACGTGGTTGGAGGAACCGACTCCCAACGCGTGGTTGAATTGTTGAAAGCTACCGCCGCTGCTCACCCTGGTGTGGCCAAGGAACCACCCCCGCAAGTCTACGTAGTCAATTTCAGTGCCGGTGCGGTAACCTTTCAACTTCGGGCTTGGACGGATCGCCATGAGAACTGGGCTCAGTTACGAAGCGACCTGTCGGTCGCGGTGAACGATGCACTGTCCAGCGAAAAAATCGCGATCGCGTGACCCCGGAGAAAGAGACAGGGCTGGATCAACGGTATAGCGAATTCTGGGACGATTTGCGAGGGTAGGGACGGGCTCCCACTTGATCCGCCTCAGCGCGTCCGATGGCTATCTCCCGTGCAACTCCTCGGATGGTCGATGCGCTTAGGATTGGAAGCGATGAACTGATCTTTAGGCCGGATACAAAATCCTTTCATTCGATTCTGAACGTGATAACAGTTCGTCGTTAAGCAAAACCCAACAAAGGACCCCCCAGTGCTCAAACGATTGTTCCTAGCAACCGTCATTTCCGCCACAACAGTCGTGGCGTTCATGTTCCCATCCATCAGTCCAGCCCAGAGCGCGAAGTCTGTCTACTATTGGATTTCGCACGGATCACCGACTGATCCCGTGTGGACTCTATTCCTCCAAGGAGCGGAGCAATGGGCAAAGGACACCGGCAGCGATGTTCGCACCTCGTTCCACAGCGGCGATGTCCCGTCGCACCAGGAAGCCTTCCGCGCCGCTATCTCCGCTCATGCCAAAGGGATCGTCACCAGCACACCTGACCCAGGAAGTTTAACGAAGGTTACCGCGGAGGCACATGCCGCCGGTATCCCCGTGATCATCCTTAACACGGACGATAAGGTCAGCGGTCGTGATGCCTACGTCGGGGGAGACAACGTCGCCGCTGGCCGGCGTTTGGCGCAGTATCTGGTCGACCACGGTTTTGTCAAAAAAGGAGATTTTGTCTGGACGCCCGTCGAGGTGCCCGGAGCGACCTATCAGACACTGCAAACTCAGGGCTATGACACTGTGTTCAAGCCGCTGGGGATAACGACCGACATCACTGAGACTAAGCTGGACCAGGCTGAGGTTATTAGTCGAATGTCTGAGTACCTGACAGCCAATCGCAGCAAGATCAAAGCGATCTACTGTATCGGCGACTTAGTCAGCGGGAGCATCAAGCGGGTGTTTGATCAGGTTGGGATCAAGCCCGGCGAGATACCGGTCGTCGGCTGGGGCAATTCGATCGACACCGCTCAGGAAGTGATAGATGGGTACGTGAATGCGGCCATGTGGCAGGATCCGCAGGCCTCGAGCTATATGGCGCTATCGATGGCGTCGATGACAGCATCCGGGATTCCTCCCGGTTTCGATATCACCGTCGGCACTCTTTACGAAAAGGAAAAGGCTCCAATCTACCTGAAGGTCATGCAGGGAGGCGCGGCGAAGTAGACGCTCAATTCGCGAGAGAGAAAATGCGGAGGATGGATGTGGTCGCCGGACGGCGGCCTCTTTGTCAGGCCGCTGCGAAGGCGATCACGAAACATCGTTGACCAACCTTTCGATCGACGTTCAAATCCGGGCCAAACCATGGCGAAATTAGGATTACTCTCTCCGGAGTTTCCGTCCGACTCTCTCAGCGCGAATCTCGACGCGATCGCGGCGACGGGTGCCGTCAGTGTCCAGTTCGATTTGGTTTCTGCGGTGGGTCACACTTTCCCGACCGAGCTTTCTCAAGAAACCGTCGAGGCCATTAAAGCGGGCTTCTCCGCGCGACAACTCGCGCTGGCCGCTCTTTCCGGCACTTACAATATGATCGATCCTGATCCGCGGGCGCGTGCGACGGGCGCAGAAAGCTTGAACCGCCTGATTGCCTTGGCTCCCAGACTCGGCGCGGACGTTGTCACGCTGTGCACCGGGTCGCGCGACCGCAGCAGCATGTGGCGAAAGCATCCGGACAACGACACACCTGAGGCGTGGGCAGACCTGCTCGTACAAATGGAGGAGGCGGTGCGGGTCGCTGAAAACTTCGAAGTAACACTCGGGGTCGAGCCTGAAATCGGGAACACGATAAATTCCGTCCCAAAAGCTCGACGGCTTCTAGACGAGGTCAGGTCGCCGCAGCTGAAGATCGTCATGGATGGAGCCAATATTTTTCAACGCGGTCAGTTGCCCAATATGCGGAAAGTACTCGACGAAGCATTTGAGCTGTTGGGTTCGGACATTGCTCTGGCACACGCGAAAGATCTTGATAAGGATGGAGAGGCCGGGAATGTGGCGGCTGGACGGGGGCGGCTCGACTATCGGTACTACCTGAAACTTCTGAAAGCATCCGGCTTCGAAGGATCGATCATCCTGCATGCACTGAAGCCGGCCGAAGCCAGAGACAGGCTTGCATTTGTTCGCGGCGCGGCGCCGGCAGGCTATGTTTAAGGCGGCATTGAAAAGAGTGCTCGTCCGGCGACGACTCGAGGCCGCTGGATAGAGATCGGAAACGAAGGGATTTTTTCGATGCGTGTTGGTATCATCGGCTGCGGGAATATTTCCGACGTCTATGTCAGGAACGCGAAACTCTTTAACGATATCGAAATTATCGCCTGCTCCGACGCTATTCCGCCGGCGGCTGAACGGTTAGCTCACAAGTATTCCTTGCGAGAGATGAATGTCCCGGCTCTTCTTGCCGCCGACGACATCGAGATCATCCTCAATCTCACACTTCCTACAACCCACGCGGAAGTTTCGCGAGCTGCGATCGCTGCGGGAAAGCACGTCTATAGTGAGAAGCCGTTGGCGACCTCCGTGCAGGACGCCGTTGCGCTGATCGAGGAGGCCGAGGCGAAGGGCCTGCGTGTAGGTTCTGCACCGGACACGATCCTCGGAGCCGGGCTGCAGACCGCCAAAGCTTTGATCGACGAGGGGCGTGTCGGACAGACTATCACAGGTCTTGCCGCAGTGATGACCAAGGGAATGGAGCATTGGCATCCCAATCCTGCTGTGTTTTATCAAAAGGGTGCCGGTCCCGTACTGGATCTCGGTCCGTACTACGTGTCCGCACTGACGGCTCTTCTTGGTCCGGTCAGCCAAGTCCGAGCCGTGGGGCAGATCAGCCCGCTAGAGCGCCGGTACGGCGCCGAGGGGCCTAATAAAGGCAAGACCTTTTCGGTCGATACCTTTACCACGCTGAACGCGATACTTACGTTCTTCAACGGGGCCAATGTCAGCTTTCTTGCGAGCTGGGACGTCTGGAGGCATGGCGTTCGGCCGATTGAGCTGCATGGAACATTGGCATCGATCCGAGTCCCGGATCCAGACACATTCGGCGGGGATGTGGAGCTCTCAGCCAACAACAAGCTGCTGAATATACACGATGCGAGTAACGTCGCGTTGGAAGGCACGCAGGTAGACTGGCTGATCCACAAAACAGCACAAAAGGCATTCGGAAGGATCAACTATCCCATTGGGAATCCTGTAGTAGCGAACTACCGTTCGCTTGGTCTTGCCGAAATGGCAAATGCCATAGTGGAGGGCCGGCCCCACCGGTGCTCAGGTCACTTCGCGTTGCACGCACTGGCGGTAATGCTCGGGATCATCGAGTCGGCCGAATCGGGCCATGTGGTGGAGATCGACGTTCCCGGCACAAACCTCCCTGCTCTTACCGACGAACAAGCCAGGAGGCTTCTGCTCAAGCCGTTTGGGGAGGTCAGTCCTGAGACCTGAACTGGGAAACGCCGCGGTGGCCGCGGGTTTGTGGCAAATTTTATGCCCCCTGACTCAGCTGATTTCTAGCTTAGCTTCTAATTTCAGCAGTTGCCGGCGCCAGATTCTCGGTTGTCAGCACATCGAAGAAATGAAGCTTCTCCTGCGCAAACGCGATCTGCACGCGTTGGTTCAGGCTGACCGGGATAGAAGGGGGTATCGTGGCACGGATAAAAAGAGTCGCCACGCTCACGGTAATGATCATTTCGGCGCCATGATTTTCGGCGCCATAAATCGTTCCCTCGACGCCGCCGTATTCGACTAACTTCACATCCTCGGGCCGCGCTCCAACGCACACCCTGTTCCGCGTGCCTGCAAGCTCATGAAGCCTGGAACGAGCGGCGGGGAGCAGGGAAAATTCAAACTGTCCAGGAACGACAACGACTTTCCCGCTATCAAGCGAAGCAACGAAAAGGTTGATCGCGGGCGCTCCGACGACGGAAGCCACGAAAGTGTTCGTCGGGAAGTTGTAGACCTCGTACGGAGTGCCCACCTGCACCAATTCACCCTTACGAAGCACGCCAATGCGATCGCCCATCGTCATAGCCTCAACCTGATCATGAGTAACGAAGATGAGCGTCGCTCCCAGACGCAACTGCAGTTCCTGGAGCTCGGAGCGCAAGAGTTCACGCAGCTTGGCATCCAGGTTGGACAGCGGTTCGTCCATGAGGAACAATCGCGGTTCGCGTACGATTGCCCGGCCTATAGCCACGCGCTGCATCTCACCGCCCGACAGCCGATCGGTACGCCGATCCAGCAGGTGTGTAATGCGCAATGTCTCAGCCGCTTTCTGCACACGACGAGCTATCTCCTCTGCGGAAGTCCGGCGGAGCCTCGACTTGAGCGGGAATGCCAGATTCTCGCGCACGCTGTAATTCGGATAAAGCGAGTATTGCTGAAACACCAGGGCCACGTCTCTATGGGCTGCGCTCCATCCATTTACCATGTCTTCGTCGATCCAAACTTCGCCGCTCTCCGGCTTCTCCAAACCGGCAATGCACCGCAGAGCAGTGGTCTTTCCAGCACCGGTCGGTCCCAGCAGAACGAAGAACTCCTTATCCCGAATGTCGAGCGAAACGTTTCGCAACGCGGCGACTTCGCCGTAATTCTTGGAGAGATTCTTGAGGGTCAAACGCGCCACGGCAATTACGATTATGAATGCAGCGCGAGGCCGCTTTTCTTGTCAAAAAAATGGGTACGATCTTCGTCCAGTCTTACCCATACGGGTTCCCGCGGCCGCTCCACGAATCGGCTCTCCGTACGGGCCCGCACGACTGACTTGCCGATCCGAATATCCAGGATGTCGAAAGCGCCCTGGGGTTCGATCAAGTGGACCTCCGCCGGGACATAGCCTGTTCGCTCGCGGCGCTCAACCAGCACAGCCTCGGGTCGGACGCCCAGCGCGAGATCGTCCTTCCCTGCCGAAGCGACGCGCCGCTGCAGCTCGGCCCCAAAAACGAACGGAGACGCCATACCATCAAGACGGACCATGGTCGCTGAATCTGCCGATTCAACATGGCAATCGACCACATTCATAATTGGGCTGCCGACAAATTGGGCAACGAAGAGATTGGTTGGCCACGAGTAGACTTCGGTCGGGCTGCCCACCTGCTGCAAAACGCCGTCGTTCATGATGGCAATTCGGTCGGCCATGGACATCGCTTCGACCTGATCGTGAGTCACATAGACAGTCGTGGAATCATTGAGGACATGAAGGCGCCTCAACTCGGTGCGCATTTCTTCGCGCAGTTTTGCGTCCAGTGCGCCGATGGGCTCGTCCATGAGCATCGCTTTGGGCCGGCGCACCAAGGCGCGTCCGATGGTCACCCGTTGCAGATCTCCGCCCGCCAACGCAGAAGGCTTTTTCGCGAGAAGATGCTCGATACGCAATACCTTGGCTACGGCATTGACCTTTTCGCTAACATCTTTATTGGGTGTTTTGAACGCGCGAAGCGGGAAAGCGATGTTCTCGAACGCGGTCATGTGCGGATAAAGTGAATAAAGCTGAAAGACGAAGGCAATGTCGCGACGGCTCGCCGGCAAGGATTCGACGCGCTCGCCACCGATGCGGATCTCGCCGCTGTCGATGTCTTCCAGCCCGGCAATCGCCCGCAACGTGGTGGTCTTGCCACAACCAGACGGCCCCAGGAGGACGACGAATTCCCCGTGTTTGATACGCAACTGAAGCTTGCGGATCACCCAGTTAGTGCCGAAATGCTTGTCGACGTCGATGAGATCTATGTCGGCCACAGTGAAATGCTTAGTTTGTTGTCAGTCGAAGGCCGAGCGTTCCGCCTTTTGCGCATGCTTCGTCGGCGGCGGCTTGAATCGGGAAAAAATGTTAAACAGGATCAGACCGATAAGAATGATCGTCGCGCCGTAGCGATGCAGAAGGAGGCTCCAGGGCTGGCATAGGGCCACAACACCAAATACCATTATCCAGATGGAAAACAGCTCAAGTTTGTGGGCGTAACGTTTCATCGTTCAGCGTTCAGCGTTCATCGTTCAGCATTCATCGTGGGTCCTCTACTTTCTGACTGCTCCGAAGGTGACACCGCGTAATAGATGATTGCGCAGCAGGAAGGTGAAGATGGTTACCGGCAGCAGGAACAAAACAGCTCCTGCCGCGATGGTCGTCCAGTCTATCAAACCGGAACCTAGCTGTGAGGGAATATAAGGAGGCGCCGTCTGGGCTTTTCTGAGGGTCATGATCAGGGCAAAGGCGTATTCATTCCATGCGGTGATGAAACAAAACACCGCTGTCGCCGCGATGCCGGTTGCGGCCTGGGGCAGCACAATCTTGAAAAATGCCTGCATGCGAGTATAGCCGTCAACCAGCGCAGCCTCCTCGTATTCTTTGGGAATCTCATCCATAAATCCTTTCATAACCCAAACCGAAAACGAGAGATTGAAGGCGGTGTAGAGGATGATCAACCCGATGTGAGTGTCGACCAACGCCACGGACCGAAACATGAGATAAACGGGAATAGCGACGACGACCGGCGGCAACATGCGGGTGGAAAGGATGAAGAAGAGCCAGTCCGACTCTCCCGGCATTTTGAAACGGGAAAAACCGTATGCGGTGATCGTTCCCATCGCCACGGCAAGGAACGTACTCGTGACTGCAATAATGATACTGTTCAGAAACCTTCCGACGTAGCCGGATGTAACGATGTTTCCCTTGTCATCGCGGATGAATCGCTCTCCCCCGTCCATTACCAGTCTTTCCCACCACGGGGCTTTTTCGTACAACTGCTTGTCCGGCGCGCCTCGCTTTTCCACCCTGGAGGTGAATACCTTGATGAAAGAGGTAATCTCCGGCCGGAAGAAAACCGTCGGCGGGACCGTGGTAGCATCTGCCCGGTCCTTAAATGCGGTGGAACCGATCCAGTAAAGGGGGATCATCATAATCACCAGCACAGCGAGCACCAGGACCACCGCAACGCGGTTCCAGAGGCGTTGCACTTTGGACTGAACGGCCGGCATTTCTAGCGCTCCTTGAGCTTGTTCAAGTACTTGATATAGATGGTCGTGATAGCCAACACAGCTAATAGAACAATGTAGGCCAGCGCGCACGAGCGCCCCGTCTGCCATTCCTGGAAGGCCAGCTTGTAAAGTCTGATCGAAACCAATTCGGTCTCTTCCAGGCTGGCCATGATAAAGGCTATATCGAAGGTCTTAAAGGCCTCCATGGTGCGGAAAATGATGGCGATCAGAAGCAGGGGCGCGACAAGAGGCAAGGTGATGCGCGTGAATACGAACCAACCGGAGGCGCGGTCGATGGCGGCCGCCTCATAGAGAGAGGAAGGAATCGCCGAGAGTCCGGCCAGGCACAGGAGCATAACAAATGGTGACCACATCCAGATGTCGGTAATCGCGATCGCGTAGAGCGCGACGTCGGGGTTGGATAGCCATTCCATCCCCTCCAGGCCGACAAGATAGTTCACAATCCCCCACGAGGGGTTATACAGGAGCTGCCAGAACAAACCCACCACTGCGGCGGACATCATCATCGGCAGCATCAGTATAGTCGTAAGAAAGCCCTTACCCGGAATAGGGCGGTTGAGAAGGAGGGCCATGCCAAATCCGACAATCACCTGTCCGGCCACCGATACGATCACGTATTTCGCGGTAATCGTGAAGTTGTTCCAAATGCCATCGTCAGTCAGGAGCTCCCGATAGTTTTGAAGCTCGACAAAGTTAGCAGGCTTGTTCGTCGATGCCTTGAAGTCGGTGAAGGAGAAGCCGAGCGAGTAAAGAAGCGGGAAGATGTTGAAGACGATCAAGAAAACGATCGTCGGGATGATGAACCAGTTACGGATCGCCAGATCGGACATTCCCTGCCGCGCCAACGACGATCCTGGGGTTTTTGCCATGTGTATGGATTGAACGGCTCGGACCCTGCCGTGTCGTCTCGACCTGCTCAGAGGTCGCACGGGAGCCAAAATGGGTCCCGTGCAGAAAACGACCTTACTTCAAGAGACCCGCTTTTTTGAGAATTGCTTCCCAATCTTTGGTCAGCGCATTCTGTACATCTTCAGCGCTCCCGCCTTTATTGGCGACGATGAACGGGTGCCAGCGCTTGTTCGCTGCGGTCAGCATCTCGGCATATTCTGGAATCGTCCAGAAGTCCTTCACGATCTGCATGGACTGATAGAAGGCCTCGTTGTACGGAGTAGCCTCGCGAAACTCCTTGGATTCAAGGATCTTGGCGTCACAGGTATAACCACCCAGTTCGCCCCACTTTTTCTGGACCTCAGGGCGAATGAACCATTCCAGGAATTTGAAGCATTGATCGCGCTTTTTGGAATAGCTGACGATCGAAATCCCCTGGCCACCAAGCGCCGCGAAGCGCTTGCCCGTCGGCCCGGCCGGCATCGCGAAGTAGCCCGTCTGCTTAGCGTACTTATTCGTGGCCTCGTTGGCGAGTGCCGGGAAGAAGGCAAAGAAGTTCATGCTCATCGGCACCAGGCCTTGGGTAAACGCCTGGTTGGCCTCGAGGAAAAATGTCTTGCTCCAGTCGGGCGGACAAAACTTGTAAAGTTCCTTGTAGAGCTTCAGCCCCTCGATCGATTCCTTCGAGTTGGTGATGCCTTGCACCTGATTGGTCGCATAGTTCCCCATCTCACCGCCATACCCGAAAATCGTATTCATCGTGCCCATCACGAGCGCATCGTAAGAGTTGTCAGTGTATATAGTGAGGCCATAGCGTTTTTCTTTCGGCCGATAGAAGAATTCGGCGATGTCGCGAAGTTGCGCCCAGGTTTTGGGCACGTCCAACTCGTAACCGTACTTGGTTTTGAAGGCCGCCTTTTCCTTCGGATCCTCAAACCAGTCTTTGCGATAGGCCCACCCATTCGCATCTCCTTCGAGGGGGATCGCCCAGTAATGGCCGCTCTTGCCCGGATATTCAGCGTAACCGACCACAGTGGCGGCTGCCATTTTGGAGGCGACATCGTTCTTCTTAAAGAAATCGCTCAGCTCAACGTAGTGCCCGGCAGTTGAACCCGCGCCCAGCCATTGCGAGTCTCCAACGACCATGTCGTAGGCGTCCCCATGGGCGTTCCACTCGGTAAAAGCTTTAGTCTGGAAGTCTGGCCAAGGCGTGGTTTCCACCACGACTTCTACGCCGGTCTCCTTTTGATAATCCTTGACCAACTCCTGGAGATAGTTAGCCGGATCCCATTGCGCCCACAGGATGGTAAGTTTTTCCTGCGCGTAACTGGCCGTGCTTAGCGCTAAAAGCACGGTTACGCTTGCTGTTTTTAGAAGCCACCTGATCATGTCACCTCGTTCGGTTTGGTATTTAGTTTGGGGGGAAAAGAAAATGCTCGGCTTGGGCCGCTGACCCCGTTGCAGCCGAACGCGCCATAGTAAAAGGTTCACAAAGCGCTGTCAAGCCAGATCAGCTTGGGCTCGCAGCATCGCAGAAGAGCGTCGCCCTATCTATTGCTCCCCCAGCGGTCCTTAAAACCCGGGGATGACCTTCCGAATGCTCGATCGATCGCCAACCGGCTCGAACAGCCGCTTCCGGACCGGACGTAGTCCGGCTCGGTCGGCTCTTCGTCCTATCGACTGGCCATTTTGACGACAATGACCCCGCAACTTTGCGACGACTACACTAGCACTAGCCAGCCTTTTCCCATTTGCCTGATCCCGCCGATTGGAGGACGGCGTTCACAACTTTTTCCGTCTGCATCGCATCCACAAAAGTCGGCTCAGCAGGTCTCTCCCCATCCAGCGAGTTCAGAAAATCTGCCGCTTGGTGGATGAATGAATGCTCGAACCCGATCGCGAGGCCCGGCACCCACCAGTTGGACATATATGGGTGATCCCCGTCGGTCACATGAATCGATCGCCAACCGCGGAGCAAACCTTCATCCTTGTGATCGAACCATTGCAATCGATGCAGATCATGAAGATCCCAGGCGATCGATCCATGTTCCCCGTTAATTTCGAAAGTATAAAGTGCCTTGTGACCCCGTGCATACCGGGTCGCTTCAAAGGTTGCCAGCGATCCGTTCTTGAACCGGGCCAGAAACGCACTGGCGTCATCAATGCCCACCTTTTCCGTTTTGCCGGTCACGTTGTGTCTCCGCTCCTTGACGAATGTCTCGGTAACTGCGGTGACTGAATCGATTTCGCCGTTCAGCCATATCGCCGTGTCAATGCAGTGAGCCAGCAGATCGCCCGTTACCCCGCTTCCAGCCACGTTGACATCCAACCGCCACGCCGTGCCTCCTTGCGGTACGTCGGCCGAGATCGTCCAATCCTGCAAGAATTTTGCGCGGTAGTGAAAGATTCGACCAAGTTTGCCCGATGCGACGATCTGTTTCGCCAGCGTGACCGCCGGAATTCTGCGATAGTTGTACCAGACCATGTTGCGAACGCCTGCTTTCTTGACGGCGTCGACCATCTGTTGCGCTTCCTGCAGATTACGCGCCATAGGCTTATCGCACAGAATCATTTTGCCGGCCTGAGCCGCTGCGATCGCAATTTCGGCGTGGGTATCGTTAGGGCTGGCAATGTCGACAATATCTATCGCCGGATCTTCGACCAGACGTCTCCAGTCGGTGTAATGCGTCTCGTAGCCCCATTTGTGAGCAAACCGTTTTACCTTTTCCGGATCCCGCGCGGCAACTGCTTTGAGCACGGGCTGATATTTGAGATCGAAAAACTGGCTGACGGACAGGTACGCGTTCGAATGCGCACGTCCCATAAAGCCATATCCTACGAGACCAATGTTGAGCTTTTTCATAAGCGTGTTGAATTTCAAAGTTGCGAAAGAATGCGATCAACAGACAGCGTTGCGGCGATCATGCCGTTGCTATTCCCATCCATGCGCCTCGCGGACCGAGATCATCGCCTTGAGGATAGAATTCCAGGTTTGCTGTTTCAGCATCACCTCATTTGCAAACATGCACCCGTCCCAACAGACGTGTTGGAAGGCCTTGGTCAGTTCTCCCTGATCGTCTCGAAGCCAATAGCCAGCGCCCCGGACGATGTTTAATTTCCCGTTTGGATCATCGGGCAAACAATGGCGTCCAGTCTTGTCATGCGAACCGCTGCCCTTGACGGAGGCATCGTTCTGGGCAACGTGGAAATCGATTGTCCACGGACGCAACGCGTCAGTCATGGTCTTCAGGGCCGCGTTCACCTTGCCTTGGTCTTTCCAGTCGAAGTCTTGAGGCAATATGGCGTCTTCTGGAGCGTTATATCCCATCGTGTAGAGCAGGGTGTGAGCCATATCTGCCTGGAAGCCGAGAGTCTCTGGCCGATCTACCAATTCAAGAAGCTCTACCATTCTTTTCCAACTGTGCATCCCACCCCAACAGATCTCGCCCTCAGCCGCCAGGCGTTCACCATGATCCTCCGCAACCGTGCAACACTCCCGAAAGGTCGACGCAATCTTCTTCGAACCTTCAGGATCATTGGCCCAAGCCTCCGGACCGGTCGCTGAATCGATCCGAACGACGCCGTACGGTCTCACGCCGAGTTCACGCAGCTTTCTTGAGATCCGTGCCGCCTTCCTGACCTGGTCAACAAAACGATGCCGTTCCTCGGCGGTGCCCATGGCCGATCCACCGCCGGTTGGAGGCCAAACTGGGGCCACCACGGAACCGACGGCGAGATTTTTGGAGGCGAATTTATCGGCAAGGAGCTTTATTTGATCGGCCGTCGAATCAATATCGATATGCGGTGCAGACAGAAACAAATCGACCCCATCGAATCGCACGCCGTCTATTTCGGCCGATACAGTGAGATCCAACATCGTATCAAGATCAATAAAAGGCTCGGAGCCCGGTCCTTTACCAACCAGTCCCGGCCACATCGCGTTGTGCAATTTTGGATAGTTATTCATTCGATCAAATTAAAGTCAGTGAGCGCGTGACAATCGCCGGGCCAAGCAGTTCTCTGTCGGCGGCAATTGCTGGGCTTTGAATTGGGGGTTTGAATATCGTTACAGAACTTACGGCGATGGATTGGCCAACCTCTTTAAAGGCTCCCCGCCATGGTTCGGACTCTAAACCTAACGAATTCCGGTTTCAATCTCGCCGGCTCGACAATTTTGAAGAACCTTTTTCGGACCCGAAAATAGATACGACTTCTAATTTTCATTTCCGAATCCCATCCAGTAGAATTAATTCGGCTCACGCAAAAAAACCGGGTACACAGAGTTTCCCGCGGCGTTGCCCCCGGACGAAAATTCCCTCCTAATTATGAAAATCGGCATGAATCTGCTTTTGTGGGCTACTCACGTTACCGAGGAGCACTACCCTCACCTCGAAAAGATCAAAGCGACTGGGTTCGATGGCGTCGAGATCCCGATCTTCGAGGGAGACGACGCGCATTATCTTAAGCTGCGCCGCAAGCTAGATGAACTGCAGCTTAAAACTTCCACCGTCGCTGTAGCCACTCCCGAAAGCAGCGCAATCAGCCCAGATCCCGTGATTCGCAAAGCGGCGGTGGAACGGCTCAAGGCGATCGTGCGCCGATCGGCGATTCTCGGCGCGGATATAATGTGCGGGCCGTTTCACCAGGCGTTGGGAGTGTTCTCCGGGACCGGACCAACCGAAGAAGAATTCAATTGGGCCGCGGACGTTCACCGCGAGGTAGCCGACGAGGCCAAACGTCATGGCGTGTGCCTTGCCATCGAGTTCTTGAATCGATTTGAATGTTACTTCCTTAACACCGCAGCAGCCGGGGCTGCTTATGTCCGCCGGGTTGGACATCCCAACTTCAGGATATTGTACGATACTTTTCATGCCAACATTGAAGAGGCAGACCCGCAAAAGGCCTTCTCTGAAAATGCGGCGGAGATAGCGCATGTTCATGTGGCAAACAACGACCGTGGCGTGCCGGGACGTGGTCACATCGACTTCCCCGCCACCTTCCAAGCAATCAAGTCGAGCGGATACGATGGTTGGCTGACTATTGAGGCGTTCGGAAGGACCCTCCCACAGCTGGTCGAACCGACGAGAGTCTGGCGCGACTTTTTCAAACATCCCGATGAGGTCGTTACAGAAGGCTACAGATTCATTCGAAAGACCTGGGACGAGGCGTAGGAGGAAGGAGTGGAAATCAGAAGTCAGGAGACTTGAGTCAGTTGCAGGAGTGCAGAAGTTGCAGAAGATTCTACGCCATTGTTTGGTTCGCCGACATGCTGTCCTGACTCCTGACTCCTGAACTCTGTCTCCTGCCTTCTTTCTTACTCGCTATTTCTTCACGTAAGTAATCGCCGAGATGACCGCACCCTGCGGATCCTGGATTACGGTAAATCGGCCAACACTTTGTATTTCGGTTGGTGCGAGGAGGATTTTGGCGCCCAGTTTTTCCGCTTTCGCAGCGGTGGCATCCACATCGTCAACGGTAACGTAGGCTCCCCACGCAGGCGGCATGCCTTTCGACATTTCCGGAATGGGCATAATGCCACCGACGTCGACATCGCCGGCCTTCACGATGGTGTAATCGAAGTCGCCCATCGGCCACGCTTGAGTGGTCCATCCGAAGAGTTGGGTGTAGAATTCTTTGGCTGCTGCAGGATCGGTCGTTAACAGCTCATTCCAGCTGAACCTGCCGTGTTTGCTTCTTGAATCTTCCATTTTGTTTACTTTCCTTATTTGTTTTTTTGGGGATTCCCTTGTCAGTGAGCAAGATACTTTTGCAATTTATCGAAACAACCGCTCGTCTGTCGCCCTCGTTCCTAATCCCAAATCGTCCTTATCGTCGATCTTTGAACGTCGCTCCAATTTAAAGCGGCTGCGAACAAAGCCGCGCTTTCGGAGCCACCGCCCTCTTGCATGGCCAGCGCGTTCCAACCCGCGCGCCTCTCACAGCTTCTTTGCCTCTCGCGATCCTCGCGCTACCAGCTTTTCGACCAGAAAAAAGCTTACAGGGATCAGGAACACCGCAATCAGGCTCGCGGCAAGCATTCCACCGATCACCGTCGTTCCCAGCACCTGACGGGCAACAGCTCCAGATCCTGTCGCCGTCCAGAGGGGCACACATCCGAGGATAAAAGCGAAAGAGGTCATCAGGATAGGACGGAGACGAAGTCGCGCACCTGCAAGCGCTGCGTCGATCAAAGGGGCTCCGCGTTCGTACTCGGCTTTGGCAAACTCGACGATCAGAATCGCATTCTTGGCGACCAGGCCGATGATCATCACCAGCCCGATCTGCGCAAAAACATTGTTATCAATCTGGACCAGAAATGGCGATCCAAACGCGCCGGTCGCCACGCGCCGAAGATAAAGCATTCCGAACGCGCCGAAGAGGGCGATCGGCGTGCTGAGGAGAACGCTAAAGGGGAGCGACCAGCTCTCGTAAAGGGCCGCGAGGATCAAGAAAACAAACAACAGCGAGAATCCGAAAATGGCTGCCGGCGAAACACCCAGTTGAGCCTGTTTCACCTGAAACGACATTCCGAGATAGTCGAATCCCATTTCGCGCGGCATCATCTCCGCAACCACTGATTCTAACGCCTTCATGGCTTGCACAGAGGTGTAACCGATCGCCGGCGTCGCGTTTATTTGTGCACAACTAAACAAGTTGTATCGCATCGTGAATTCCGGTCCGGTGCGTCGCTCGATTCGGGTGAGTGCGCCGAGCGGCACCATCTGGTTGTTCACGTTGCGAACATAAAACTCACTCAGATTGCCGAAGTTTATCCGATAGTCACCCTCGGCCTGGAGATACACCTGCCATTCGCGTCCGAAACGGTTGAAATAGTTGATAAAAGTTCCGCCCATAAACGTCTGGATGGTTTCGTAGACATCGTTGACTGCAACACCCTGTTTGAGAGCCCTCTCAAGATCCACGTCGACATAGATTTGCGGAACGAGTGGCTGGAAGGTCGTGTTGATTTGCGCCAGTTCAGGCCGTTTGCGAGCCGCGGATAGGAACGAATCGATTTTGTTCGCCAGAAGTTCCACATTGCCGCCTGAGCGATCCTCAAGGACAAAAGTGATGTCGCCAGATGCCCCTGCTCCCGGAATGGCAGGCGGTGAGAAAGCGAAAGCGACGGCTTCGGGGAGGCCAGCTAGCTCGCGGTTCAACCGAGCTTTGATTTCCTGGTAGTGTTCCTCGTGCGTATTCCGTTCTTGCCAAGGCTTGAGCGTCACAAAAAAGAATCCGCTATAGGTACTTTGTACACCGCTCAACAGACTTGAACCGATGGTGGTGGTGACATGCTTTACGCCGGGCGTCTGACTAAGAATCGCTTCAATTTTACGACAGACGGCGTCGGTCCGTTGCAAGGAGGCCGCTTTGGGCAATTGCACATTTACGTAGAAGAAACCCTGGTCTTCATCGGGCAGAAAACTGCTCGGGATCGTCTTTGCAAACAGGAGTGCCGCCGCGGCGAAACCGAGCAGGACGACCAGGGCAAGTCCACTGCGGCGAATAAGGATAGCCGCAACTTGGACATAACCGTCGGTCGCTCGACCAAAAAGATGATTGAACCAGTCGAAGAACTTTCCCGACAGCCCTTTGTTCTCCGTCCGCGGACGCAACAAAAGCCCACAGAGCGCCGGACTTAGGGTCAGCGCGTTGAATGCCGAGATCATGACCGACACGGCGATCGTTACCGCAAACTGCTGGTAGAGCCGCCCGGTGATTCCCGGGATAAACGCGGTCGGCACAAAGACAGCCGCCAGGACCAGGGCGACCCCGATCACTGGACCGGTGATCTCCTGCATCGCCTTGAGGGTTGCTTCCTTGGGCGCTAGTCCCTTCTGGAGGTGGCGTTCCACCGCTTCCACAACCACGATCGCATCGTCGACTACCAAGCCGATCGCCAGCACCAATCCGAAAAGCGAAAGCGTGTTGATGGAAAAGCCCAGCAGGGGGAAGAAGACGAACGTGCCAATGAGCGATACCGGCACCGCCAAAAGCGGAATGAGCGTTGCACGCCAGCTTTGTAAAAACAGGTACACCACCAGAATCACAAGTCCGAGCGCTTCCAAAAGCGTCTTGACCATTTCCCGAATTCCGGCGGTGACAGGTTGGGTCGTGTCCAGCGAGATGACATAGTCCAATCCGCGCGGAAACCGCTGCTTGAGCGTCTCCATCAGGTTCTTCACGCCTTTCGCAGCGGCTACTGCGTTGGTCCCCGGCAACTGGTAGATTGAAACGACTGCGGCGGGCTTTCCGTTCAGGCGGCCTCGCGTGCTATAAGATTGTGCCCCTAACTCGACGCGCGCAACATCCCTCAGCCTCACGGTGCCCCCGTCCGATTGCTGGCGGACGACGATATTACCAAATTCCTCCGAGGTGATCAGACGACCTTGAGACCGCGCCGTGTAAGTGTACTCCTGTCCATCCGGAACTGGTTCACTGCCAATCTGGCCGGCAGAATTGTCGGTATTCTGAGCCTGGACTGCATTGACGATGTCGGGAACAGACAGGCTCAGTTTGGCGAGTTGCTCGGGCTTCAGCCACAACCGCATCGCATATTCGCCGGCTCCGGAGATCTGGACATTGGAAATTCCTCGAACCCGAGTGAGCGCATCGTTGAGGTTGATATAGGCGTAGTTGGAAAGAAAAAGGGCGTCCCGACTGCCATCAGGAGAATAGAGAGAAACGACCATTAATGGAGCGGCGAGTGACTTTTGGACGGTCACACCAAGATTGTTGACGACAGAGGGTAGTTGGAACGATGCCTGACTCTGCCGCATCTGCACAAGAATCTGATCGGTGTTAGGATCCGTGCTTAAGTCAAAATTGATCGTTAGTACCATCTGCCCACTATTGGCACTGAGCGAATACATGTAGTTCATGTTGTCCACGCCGCTCATCTGTTGTTCGATCGGAGTTGCGACAGATTCCTCAATCGTGCGCGCATCTGCCCCGGTATAGTTGGCAGTAACGACGATTTCGGGAGTGACGATTTCGGGAAACAACGATACCGGAAGGAAGGTCACTGAAACCGCTCCGGCAACGACAGTGAGTAGTGAAATAACGATCGCAACGATCGGGCGGTTGATGAAGAATTTGGTCATTCTAAGTCAACCTTCCTTCAGCTACTGCGCCTTCCGCGTTGGGTGCCCAGGTTGGAAGTTCCGAACTCTAGCTGCAGGGCGGATCCGGTGACGAATCGACGCCGCAACACGCTCGACGAAACAAAAACCTGCCGGAATCAAAAAGATAGCAAGAACGCTCGCCGCGAGCATCCCCCCGATGACGCCGGTGCCCAAAACTTGCCGAGCCACCGCTCCCGTCCCGGACGCCAGTGCAAGCGGTACGCAACCGAGGATGAAAGCAAATGAAGTCATCAAGATGGGGCGCAGACGGAGCCTGGCCCCAGCGAGAGCCGCGTCGGAGAGTGTGGAGCCTCGTTCATGCTCGATCTTCGCAAATTCAACAATCAAGATCGCGTTTTTGGCGACCAGCCCTATGATCATGACAAGCCCGATTTGCGCATACACGTTGTTTTCTATTTGCACCAGACTCGGTGGAAAAATGGCGGCGGTTACGATTCTACGCAGATAAAGACCGCCCAGCGTTCCAAAGACAGCGACGGGTGTGCATAGCAAGACGCTGAAGGGAAGGGACCAACTCTCATAAAGCGCGGCGAGAATCAAAAACACAAATAAGAGCGAGAAACCGAAAACGGCAACCGGCGAAGTCCCCTGCTGCGCTTTCTTTTCCTGGAAGGACATGCCGAGATAGTCATATCCCATTTCGATCGGCATCGTGCGGGCAAAGACTTCCTCCAATGCGCGCATGGCCTGTCCTGAACTATATCCGGGCGCGGGCACAACTTGGATCTGCGCCGAGCGATAAAGGTTATATCGCATTGTAAACTCCGGACCGGTTTCTCTTTCGATCCGTGTGACTGCAGAAAGCGGCACAGGATTACCGTTATTGTTTCGTATATAGAACTGTCCAATGTGTTCGGCGTTAGTCCTATATGGGGCATCAGCCTGGACATACACCTGCCATTGCCGACCGAAGCGATTGAAATAGTTAATGAACGAACCTCCGAGAAAGGATTGCAGTGTGTTAAACACATCCTTCAACGCCACGCCCTGCTTGAGCGCTTTGTCCCGATCAACTTTAATGTAGACCTGCGGCACGTTGGGAAGCAATGTGGTAGCGACTCGTCCGAGTTCAGGTCTTTCGCGAGCGGCCGCGAGGAAGGCATCAACGTTCTTCGCGAGGTACTCGACGCCTCTGTCGGCTCGATCCTCAAGGACAAAGGTGACCCCTCCGGCAACTCCCAGACCGGGAATCGCCGGCGGCGAAAAAGCAAACGCCGTGGCTTCAGGGAGCTGCATGAGAGCGAGGTTCAATCGGCCTTTCAATACCTGGTATTGTTCGGAAAGGCTTTTGCGCTCCTCCGAAGGATTCAGGTTTACGAAGAGAAACCCGCCGTAGCTGCTTTGCACGCCGCTCAACAAGCTGAAGCCGGCCACACTCGTTGTATACCGCACTCCGGGAGTCTGAGACAGAATCGCCTCGATTTTGCGGCACATCGCGTCGGTTCGCTGGAGAGAGGCCGCATTGGGCAATTGCAAATTGACGTAAAAGAAGCCCTGGTCTTCATCGGGCAGAAAACTGCTCGGAATTTTGCTTCCGAAAAGGAGTGCAACCAAAGCAAAGGCAAGCAACAGAATTAGAGTGATTCCGCTTCTCCTGATAAATAATTCGGAAATACGGATATAACCGTCGGTCGCTCGACCAAAAAGATGATTGAACCAGCCGAAGAACTTTCCCGGCAGCCCTTTGTTCTCCGTCCGCGGACGCAACAAAAGCCCACAGAGAGCCGGACTAAGTGTCAGCGCGTTGAATGCCGAGATCATGACCGACACGGCGATCGTTACCGCAAACTGTTGGTAGAGCCGCCCGGTAATTCCCGGGATAAACGCGGTCGGCACAAAGACAGCCGCCAGAACCAGGGCGACCCCGATCACTGGACCAGTGATCTCCTGCATCGCCTTGAGGGTTGCTTCCTTGGGCGCTAGTCCCTTCTGGATGTGGCGTTCCACCGCTTCCACAACCACGATCGCATCGTCGACCACCAAGCCGATCGCCAGCACCAATCCGAAAAGCGAAAGCGTGTTGATGGAAAAGCCCAGCAGGGGAAAGAGAACGAACGTGCCAATCAGCGACACCGGCACGGCTAAAAGCGGGATCAGCGTCGCACGCCAGCTTTGTAAAAACAGGTAAACCACCAGAATCACGAGTCCGAGCGCTTCCAAAAGCGTCTTGACCATTTCCCGAATTCCGGCGGTGACAGGTTGGGTCGTGTCCAGCGAGATGACATAGGCCAATCCGCGCGGAAACCGCTGCTTGAGCGTCTCCATCAGCTTCTTCACGCCATCGGCTGCCGCCAGGGCATTTGTGCCAGGCAATTGATAGAGAGCGATGATCGCACTGGGTTGGCCGTTCAATCGAGCTCTGGTGGAGTAGACCTGGGAACCGAGCTCGACTCTGGCCACGTCATTGATCCGCACCGTTCCGCCGTCCGATTCCTGGCGAATAACTATTTCACCAAATTGTTCCGGCGTAACGAGGAGCCCCTTAGCCTTGGCCATATAGGTATACTCCTGACCAACGGGCACCGGCTCACCGCCGGCGGCCCCGACCGGATGAACCGCGTTTTGTTGCTGCACGGCATTGACGATGTCAGGGACAGTAAGATTAAATCTCGCCAACTGATCTGGCTTGGCCCAGATACGGATCGCATATTGGCCCGAACCAAAGACCTGAACGTTTGAGATGCCGGGGACACGTGTGAGCGCGTCATTCAAATTGATATAGGCATAGTTAGTCAGAAACTCGGAATCGTAGCCTCCATCGGTCGAATGGAGGGCGATAAGCATTAACGGAGCGGCGAAGGACTTCTGAACGCTCACGCCTTGTGCCGTGACTTCCGGAGGCAGTCGTGGAGCTGCCTCCGCTTGACGCATCTGGGTCAGGATCTGGTCAGTTTTCGGGTTGCTTGTTTCGTCGAAATTCACCCTCAGCTTCATCTGGCCGCTGTTCGCGTTGAGCGAATACATGTAGTTCATTTTATCGACGCCACTGATCTGCTCTTCAATGGGCGTGGCAACAGACTGTTCCACCGTGACCGCATCGGATGCCGGGTCGGTTGCGGATACAACAATTTCGGGCGGAGTGATGTTTGGAAAAAGCGAGACTGGGAGAAAGCGGATAGAGACGATTCCGACGATCACGATGAGAAGGGAAACCACCGTCGCGAGGATCGGCCGGCGGATGAAAAACCCGGACATCGCTATTGCATTTTCGTCATGGTAGGCGGAGTCCAGGGCATCGGTTTCACCGTTTGTCCGTTGCGAACTTTTTGCATGCCTTCTACAACGACGCGATCGCCAGGTTTAAGTCCATCTTCGATCACCCATAACGAACCTACCCGTTCGCCCACTTTCACCGACCGGATCTCTACCTTATTGTCTTCGCCAACAACGGCCACTTCGTAACTTGTCTGCAACTCGTTTACGGCGCGTTGCGGCACGAGGAGCGCCCCTTTCAATATTCGAACGGTGACTCGGACGCGGACAAAACCACCCGGGCGCAAAACATTGGCCGGATTTGGAAACAATGCCGCGAGGCGGATGGTGCCGGTCTGCTGATCCACATCCCGGTCGACGGCCGAAAACTTTCCTTGATGGGGGTAGAGGGAACCATCGGCGAGAACTATTTCGACCGGCGGCAACGACTCCCCGGCAGCGCGACTTTCCTCACCCCTCTTCGCGACTTTCAGGTAGTCTTGCTCACTTATTTTAAAGTATACCTTGATCGGGTCGACAGTTGACATCGTCAGCAATGGTTGGGCATCGCTGGGTCCGACAAGGTCGCCAATGCCAGGATTTGCTATCCCGGCTATGCCTGTGACCGGGGCGTGTATTTTTGTGAAATCCAAATTCAACTGTGCCTGCCGCAATGCCGCCTGCTGTGCCATCACTTCGGCCTTGGCCGCGGCGTTTGCTTGAATAGCATTGTCGACGTTCTGCTGGCTTTCGACCTTCTGGGCCAAGAGCTGCGTTTCGCGTTTTTCCGTCTGTTCGAACTGGACCTGATTCGCCTGGGATTGGGCCAAGGCCGACTTTGATTGTTCGACTGCGGCTTCATACGTACTTGGGTCGATCTGGAATAGCAGATCTCCTTGATGCACGAGAGTCCCCTCTTTGTAGTTCTGCGAGACGAGGTAGCCAGAGACTCGTGCCCGGATCTCCGCATTCACTGAGCCGTCCAGTGATCCGATCCATTCCTTGACCACCGGTACATCCTGTTGGATGACTTGCGTAACCAGCACCTCAGGCGCTCCGAACGAGCTAGGGTCGGGCCCTTTCTTCGAACAACCGGAAAGGACCGGAGCAATCGCAAAGCTGAGAATAAGGCATCGCGTCGAGACCATGAGGTAAGCAAAGATGCGTCCCGCTTTGCTCTGCCGCCTCGAGAGGACACTCGCGGACAGCCTCTGCTCTGCCGGTCTGGAAGTCATAGTCTGGCGATCTGAGTTCCCACCAATAGACTATTCGCCGCTGGCCCGCAAGAAACACGCAACCGGTGTGGTAACGAGTTCATAGTCAGTTAGAGAACTTTCTCTTGAGAACGGAGCGAGACAGCGCACTACGTACGTCTTTGAACCACGCGGCTGCCACAAAAGACGTCGCTAAGCTTCACCATCACCGGCGTCAATGCCATCGAGATAGAAATAGTTAGTGCTGCCAGATTAAATCCTCTGGCACTCATGACGCCGGCGGCCTGTGCGGCGCCAAAGAGCACGAATCCGAACTCGCCGGCGTTCGATAGAACTGCTCCGATCCGAATGGCGCCGAACCTTTCGAACCCGAATGAGCGCGCCAGCACGTACAAAAGAATCATCTTGATCAAGATGATTGCCATGACTCGCACAATCATGATCAAGCCAGTATCCGCGAGTATTCCCAGATCCATCGACATTCCAACGGCAATGAAAAAGAGATCGAGCAGTGCATGTTTCAAAGGACTAACGATCAACTCCAGACGATGCTTGAATTCCGAGCCGGAAAGCAGCATTCCAAGCAAAAAAGCCCCGAGCGCCATCGATAGCCCTGCCCACTCCATCAGAAGAGCCGCTCCAAATATCGTCAAAAAGACCGTAGCCGCGAAACCGTGGGAATTCTTTAAGTTGTGAAGCAAGCGCAGAACAAAAGGCAATAGATAGCGTCCGGTGAATAACACGGCGATCAGAGAGAGCGCTACTTGAAATAGCCGGATCGGCCACGTTAGACCGGGGGTCGCGGCCGGACTAGGCGCCAGTAACGGGATCAAGGCGAGCAGGGGTACGATGGCCAGGTCCTGGGCGAGCAGAATGGCGAAGGATGCTTCACCGTGAGGAGTCGCCGATTCGTTGCGCTCCTGAAGGATCTGTACGCCGAAGGCGGTGGAAGAGAGGGCAAGTCCAAGGCCCCCGAGGATACTGCCGCGCCAGGTGTATTCTTTCGCTAATAATAATAGCGCCAGGAACGCGCCCGTGATAAGCACCTGCAGACTCCCTAACCCAAAGACTAGACGGCGCAAGGTCCACAGCTTTTTTGGAGCCATCTCAAGCCCGATGGTGAACATAAGGAGCACAACCCCTAGCTCGGTGAAGTTGAGCAACCGGTCGACGTGCGGTGCAATATGAAGACCGTACGGGCCCAGAGCGATCCCAGCCACAATCAGCCCGATTACCGATCCAAGTCGAAGCTTCTGGAAAGCAGCCGTTGCAACAACAACGACGGCCAGCAAAACAACCAGCGCGACCAGAAAGGAGTGAATACTCACGGCTCGAAATTAACTCTTCGATTGCCTCCGGCTTGTCGAGGCATTTTACACAGAAGGAATCGAAGGGAATTTGAACAGAAGGCGGCGGATAACAAAGGTTCATCGGAATGGGTTTTCGGCTTCATAATTCGTCTTTAAGCCCTCCCGGGACTCCCGCTTCGGAGCCGAACTCTTTCCGTCGCCGTTGAATTACCAACTGTGAAGCGAATTACCCCGTTTCTGTTTTTACACCCAAATCTTTGCGATCTTTGCTTCCTTCTGTTCAAATCCTCTTCGCTGTCTTCTGTCGAATTCTCTTTGCTTTCTTCTTTGATCTGGGTGGAACTATGCCAGAACCATGAGCGCCTCACGTTACCATGGGGTAGAAGACCATATAGGGCGGACGCCACTCATTCGCCTGCGCCGCCTTTCTGAATTAACCGGCAGCGAAATTCTTGGGAAGGCTGAATTCATGAATCCAGGCGGCTCCGTCAAGGATCGGGCCGCGCTCGGTATTATTCTGGACGCCGAATCAAGCGGCCGGTTGCATCCCGGAGACACTATTGTCGAGGGTACCGCCGGAAATACTGGCATTGGGCTGGCAGTCGTCGGCCATGCCAAGGGGTACCGTACTGTCATTGTCATTCCAGAAACTCAATCTCCCGAGAAGATCAGCCTGCTGCGAACCCTCGGCGCCGAAGTCATCACCGTTCCGGAAAAGCCATACAGCGATCCGGGCAATTACAATCACGTCGCGCAACGGCTTGCAAAAGAGAAGGGGTGGTTCTGGGCAAACCAGTTTGACAACACGGCCAACCGACTCGCGCATTACCGCACGACCGGACCGGAAATCTGGGAACAGACCGCCGGCGAAGTCAGCGCATTTGCCTCGGCGATCGGCACGGGCGGCACATTGGCGGGCACAGCGCTGTATCTCAAGGAACAGAGGAAAGAAGTGGCTGCGGTGTGCGCCGACCCCTATGGTGCCGCTATGTGGTCCTGGTTCACGAATGGTCATACGGAAATCAAAGACGGCGAATCATACGCGGAAGGGATCGGCCAGACACGGGTAACCAAAAACCTGGAAGGCATCGCCGCGGATAGGTCTTACCGTATCAAAGACCAGGCCGGGTTGACGATCATCTATCAACTTTTGCGCGAGGAAGGGTTGTTTCTCGGCCTTTCTTCCGGCATCAACATTGCCGGCGCGGTACGATATGCCCAGGAACGCGGCCCCGGCCAGACCGTGGTCACCATCCTCTGCGACTCCGGACTGAAGTACCAGTCGAAGCTTTTTAACCCCGAGTGGTTGGCAGCACACTGCCTCGATCCCGATAAACCGTTGGAATCGGTCCTTGCCTGAATGGCGCGAAGAAGTTGACCAAACTGACAGCGCCGGGGATCATTACGCGGGAATAAATTGTGCGGGAAGACTAAGCTCCCAACAGCACCAGCGATGGACTATCCCATCCACACCTATCCAACAGACCTTGCGCGGCTGATCGAAGCTCAATGGGCAATCAGTCCGGATCCCATGGACGTTCTTCCGCCTGTAGAAGCAATTGCCTCGCTGCTCAGTGAAGCTTATCAGGCCGGCTTGCTTCGGGAGGAGGGTCGATCCGTGATCTGCCGGCTAATCCTTATCGAATCTGATCAGCTCAAAGACACCGAGGGTCCCCCGGCGGGCCTGCAGGTATTGCGGCTGACAGAAGAAAGGGCGTTCCGTGAAAACGAGATTCGCAGACTGAGCCCATCCGTGACCCTCTATCGTTCGCTCATCGGCGTCCGTTGGGATCCCGGCAAAGGCTTTCTGCTGTGGGGCATCATCAACTCCGGCACCCGATGGGTCAATGAAACTGACGGAGGACGATTGCGAAGCCCGCCCCTGCCAAAGCGCCTGATCATTCACATCCAAGGTCCGGGCAACCTGATCGTTTTCCGCGGCAACCACCGCATTGCCACACTACTCAACGGTAAACTTCAAGGGCACGGGTTTCACATCTTCGAAGCGAGCTGGCTCAGGAAGCGTCAGGAAGAATTCGCAAGGTGGGCAATCCATGAATGCTTCAAGAAGCAGCCGGCAGAGGCTACAGTGAGCCTCAATTTCACTCGCATGCTGGGTGAAAACGTCACCAAACGTGTTATAAGCAAGGTCCGGCATGCGAGACATGGAGGAATGCTGATCGTCACTATGCCCGGCGGGGAAAGGCTGGTCGGTCCCTCCGGTCCGATCCGTCCAAAGTACTGGGTACACGAAAGCAAAGCCCGCTATCGTTACCGTGACCTGATTTTCGCCGTCATGCGCACCCTCTCCGTCGTTGGTGCCGAACACGGCCTGAAAACAGTCGGTTGGAATGAATACCAGGAACTGAAAGATGATCGCTTGGCCGAATTAGATGAAGCCATCTTCGAGTACGCACACTTTCTGGCTGATCTCATGGCCGTGGACGGCGCATTGGTGTTGACGGCGGCTCGCGACATCATCGGGTTTGGAGCCGAAATTTACGTTGCTACGAACCAAAACGAGGTCATTTATCGGGCGCTCGATATCGAGGGACTGCAAGTGATCGAAGAACGTGCAGACGACGGCGGGACTCGACACCGGGCCGCTTACCGGCTCAGTCGAATACATCCCGAATGCATGACTACCGTCATTTCGCAAGATGGAAGTGTGCGCTACGTCGGGAACCAAAATGGAAAAGTCACCTATTGGGATGTCCTGTCATTTTAGTATCCCGTCCTCGACTTCACCCTTGCCGTCTAGCCAATGCCGAATCAGTCGACGCGCGATCGTGTCGAGGTGAGGAAATCGTCCTGCGAGTTTCCGAACCAAATCTCTTGCTTCGGAGACCTGAAACCAGCGCACGTCTTCGAGTTCAGCGCCGCGGGTAATCTCCCTGGTCGTCGCCTCGGCGAAAAAGCCGAGCATGAGCGACTGTGGAAAGGGCCACGGCTGCGAACCAAAATAGTGAATGTTCTTCACCTCGACGCCACTCTCCTCTTTGACTTCGCGAAAGACAGCTTCTTCAAGGGTTTCTCCCGGTTCGACAAAACCGGCCAGGGTCGAATACATCCCCGCCGGCCAGGAGCCCTGACGCCCGAGAAGACAGTAATCGCCGTCATGCACCAGCATGATCGTCGCCGGGTCCGTTCGCGGGAAATGCTTTGCCGCGCAACTCGGGTTGGTACACCCCATCACATGCCCCGCTTCCTCGGGAAAAGTCGGACTGCCGCAGCGATTACAAAATCTCTGCCCTCTTTGCCAGTGGGTGAGCGAACGGGAGTAAAAGAGCAACGACCGGTCTTCGGCGGACAATGGCCCGTCAAACTGGCGTAAAGGGATAAACCGGGCCTGATCAGGATCGAGAGCCAGGAAGGCCAGCGCACCTTCTTCCGTTGGTATCGCGCTCAGATCCGCGGCGAATAACGAATCGCCATTTGCATGAAGACCCAGAAAGATTGGATTGGAAGGAATCGCAGATCCATTTCCTTCTACGAGTAACGGCCGTTTTTCCGGCGCCACACGAAATAGATTGCAATCCTTCCAGACAAAAACGAAACGGGCGCAATTCGAAAGCTGCTTTTGAAGCCATGCAACGTCTCCACGCTGGTGTGCCGCGCGGTCAAGAGAGGCTAGAAAATGGCCTATGGACTGTTCCAACATTGGTCTGTTGTCTTGACTCATTCAGGTTAGCTTCTCAGTTAGTCACAAACGTTCATCTGTAAACCAAAATGGGCCCTTTTAATCGAAGTCATACTCCTTTTCATCGACTCTGAGCTTCCTGGCGCCTCGAGATTTTTCATATTTAAAATATTTTCCACAATAATTGACCGCGTGTTTGCTCACGGTGCAAAATCGTTTTATCATCCAGACAACCCCCAACGCGACGGAAGGCAAACAAATTATGAGACCAATAGTCCTCGTCTTTTTTCTCGTAACTATATTATTTGCCGTTGGCCCAATCCGAGAAACCCAGGCTCAAAATCTCGGGCGTTTTGTCGAATCCTATACCGCGCGGTTGAGCTCGCGCGACCACTTCAACAGTAACGGAGAGCGACTTCGGGCCGCGGCGGCGATTGTTCGACAGGATCGGGCCAATTTTTACGTCTACGGACTTCGCGACGAGGAGGATGAGCCCGACTCTTTTTTCAGTGCCAAGTCAAACCGCGCCCGTCTTGAGCAGCTGCTGGACAATGGTCAAACGACGCGCGAGGCGGTAAACAGAGTTGTCAACGGAACTCCGCTCATCCGCGTGGACATCTATGGCGGCGGTATTACTGTGACCATCGTCTCGGATTAGAAGGCTCCAACCGGATGGGAAGAACCACCCTGTTCCGACTCATTATTTTCGCCGGACTGGTTGCCGGCGGCGACCAAACCGCGAACGCCGACAGCGTCCCGCCGAAGGCCAATGCCTTCCTTCGAAAGTATCCTGAGTTCTTCACGGGCTTTCAAGAGAACGCGCTTCTCTGCCGCGACGGGAGTTCTCTTACTTTCGACGATGGCCGCAAGAAAAACTTCGAGCAGCTACTCTCCGACGCCGACCCGGAGGACGAACTCTGCCAATCCTACCCTACCGGCCCAGATTCTTACGGAGCGCCCGCAGTTAATTTTGACCCGGGACGCTACCGATGCGCCGCCTTGTTCAAGAAAATGTACGGCTCGAGCGCAAAGGAGGTTGAATCTCATCTCACGAGCATTCCCTGGTTACCTCATTCCGCTCACGCATTTGTACGCATCACCAGAATCAACGGAGTCGACCGCCAACTCGCAGCGATCTCCGCCGAACTCGATCAACTCCCAGCGGAGGAAAAGAAATACGTTCTCAAGACCGGCGGCACGTTTAACTGGCGACCAATCGCCGGATCCGATCAACTGAGCGCCCATTCATTCGGTATCGCGATCGATATTGACCCGGATTTTTCCGATTACTGGCGCTGGAAGTCGACCGGCAACTCTGAAAAGGCCATTCCTTACCACAATCGCATCCCGCACCGGATCATCGAGATCTTCGAGAGCCACGGCTTCATCTGGGGCGGCAAATGGTATCATTACGATACGATGCATTTCGAATACCGGCCTGAGCTCTTGCGGTAATCTTCCACTTGGCAGGATTATTGGGCCAGAAGGGAATGATGGGAATTCATACGAACTCTCATCTCGCGGTCTCCGGCCTGGTGGCCTGGATCGTATATGACTTTATCGGCCTGGCGGTGCTGCGCCGCTCATGGATCAATCTTGATTTAATCTGGTGCTTTAGTCTTCTTGCCGCGGCCGTGGTGCTATTTTTCGCACCTCTGGCGTGAGCGGCGTCCCGTTTGGCCCCTCGGGTCAAAATCCGGGCGGGCGTAACGGTTCTGCCGGCCCGGTAAGAAAGCACTTGACTTTCTCTACTGCATAAGTAGAGTTTCATTTTTCTATGCTGGCTCACGAACAAGAGAAGTCCGTTGCTGGAGCGATTTCGACTTGGACCATCATCACGCTGACCGGCCCATTCGGCGCTTTTCAACCTGCAGGCTGTTGTCGCTGTGACAACTGAACCACCAGGTCTTCCCGTTTTTCTACTGCTCTGCTCAGCAGCAATCGGGGTCATCGTCCCGGTCATCAGAGCTAATTTTCAAACAAAAACAGCACCACAAGACAAACTTTGATTATGCCCTATTTCATCTCACTTTCCGGAAGCCCAACGAAATTCTCTAAATCGGGCTTTTTGCTTCGCAGCGTCGCATTGATCCTTGAGGAACGCGCGATCGAATTCCGCGCTGTCCATGCGCTCGATCTACCTCCGAGCGACCCCACCACCAGGCGGATTATCAACCAATTTATCGCTGACACGGTTGAGCAAATCCAACGAGCGGCGGCGATCGTCTTAGTTACCCCGGCGACAAAAGAAAGGTCGCCAACATTGCTGGCTTCCCTGCTCAATCTGCTTCCGGACAATGCATTCCTGAAAAAACCCGTATTACTGTTGGCAACAGGCGGGTTGTCTGGGCAGGTCGCGATCCTGGAGCGCGCGCTGAAGCAGATCTTGTTGCGTCTTGGTACACCAACGGTCGCCGCTCGCGTCCACGTTGGAACGGGAAGTTGGATTATCGTCGGCGACGACCGCCCTCGTCTGTCGCGCGGAGCAGAGCGGGAAGTTGCTCACGCGATCGATTTGGTTTTGCCAGTGATTAACCCGAAGGACGCGAAGACAGTCTCTCTGGAACTTGCCCGCCAGAGATAAAAGGTGGTCCAGCCTGCATTGATTGCATCAAGGCAGGCTTTTGCGGGTTAGAAGCCGAGTTCGCTTAATCCAGCGTGCTCATCCGGACGACGCCCCAGAGGCCAATGATATTTGCGGTCGGAATCTTTGATCGGAAGATCATTGATACTTGCCAACCTTAGACGCATCAAGCCGTCTTCATCAAACTCCCAATTCTCATTGCCATAGGAACGGAACCAATTTCCGGAATCATCGTGCGACTCGTAAGCGAAGCGTACGGCAATCCGATTGCCGTCAAAGGCCCAAAGCTCTTTGATCAGGCGATATTCGAGTTCTTTCGTCCACTTCCGCATCAGAAAAGCGACAATCTCCGCTCTACCTGTTAAAAACTCGGAACGATTTCTCCAGCGGGAGTCCGGCGTGTAGGCCAGAGAGACCCTTTGTGGATCGCGAGAGTTCCAGCCGTCTTCGGCCAGACGAACCTTCTGGATGGCAGTTTCCCGAGTGAAGGGAGGAAATGGAGGACGCGCAGACTGAACATCTCCTTTCGAGGTGGTGATCGGCTTTTCCTGATCGGTCATAAGATGATTTCCTGGTTCGTAGACATGCCCAATTTCCAGAAAAAAAGGCTTCGCTGCAAGCGGGCACGCCCCGGTTGATTCGCGTCAGCGCGTCCGGTGGTCGTCTCGGGGGCAGCGCCTTCGCCGGGTGGATGGTCTCCGTCCGGCGTTGCGCGTCTGGACGCGTTTATTGCTGTTTCCTAGGAAAGTCGCGCTTGTGGCAGTTTAAATATTTACTAAATTAGTAGACTCTGCTCCAGCCACCCCGTTATCGAAACCCAACGAAATATATGAGCCAAATACTTGATGAAGTTCTTACTGCGAATGAACGCTATGCCGCAAATTTCGGTGAAAAAGCGAAACTGGGTCTACCACCCGCCCGGCATTTTGCCGTGCTGACTTGCATGGACGCCCGTCTTGATCCGGCGAAGTTCGCGGGTCTGACAGAAGGCGATGCCCATGTGGTTCGTAACGCCGGAGGTCGCGCAAGCGAGGATGCCATTCGATCCCTGGTCATTTCTTACAAACTGCTCGGAACTCGCGAATGGTTTGTTATTCATCACACTGATTGTGGCATGGAGCTGTTCACCAACGAAATCATGCCGACGCTCCTCGAGAAGAGCTTGGAAACGGCGAGGTTGACCGACGGGGGCTGGACCGACGTCGGTTCCGGGCCGGGATCATCCGCGGGGCATGATATCGATTGGCTTACTTTCGGAGATGCGCGAACCAGCGTGGTTGACGACGTCAGGCGCATTCGTGAGCATCCTCTCGTTCCGAAGCGGATTCCGATCTATGGCTACGTCTATAATGTCAAAAGCGGACGACTGGAAGAGGTCAGGGAGGCGAGAAAGGTCGGGGCGGCGGCGTAGCCACTCTTGTAACCTCTGAACTCTTACCGCCAGCTGACGCCTGGTGCCGCTATGATTTCGGAACTCGCGCCGAACTCGATTATGATCTACTCTACGCCTCGTTGGCCATGCAAGACAGCGTTACACTGCTCATCGCGAGGATCGTTGAATCATACCAAGAGATCGGGGGTATCAACAATATCGATGGCACCAATCTGCCCTCCAAAAGGGCCATCACACAGATCTGCGAGGATTTGCTTCAGATCTTGTTCCCCGGATTCCATGACGAAGAGCCGATCGCGACCGAAAAAATACTGCAGATTACCTCGGGCCGCATTTTTAGTATCGTCGACAGACTGCGCGAGGAGGCCTTCAAGAGTTTGCGCTTGAAGGAGCCCGAGTGCCCTCGTTGCCGGGCTGAACAAATCGTTTTTCACCTGATTCGGGAGCTCCAGCCGATCCGCGAACTCCTGCAAACCGACGTCGAGGCTGCCTACGAGGGAGACCCGGCGAGCAGCAGCTACGACGAGATCATCGTCAGTTATCCGTGCATCGAAGCCATCGCCATCCAGCGTCTGGCTCATATCCTCTACCGGGACCAACTGCCGCTCATTCCGCGGATCATGACGGAGTGGGCCCATGGCCGAACGGGGATCGACATCCATCCGGGCGCCGAGATCGGAAGCTCCTTTTTCATCGATCATGGCACAGGCGTGGTGATTGGCGAGACCTGCCGCATCGGCTCTCATGTGAAGCTGTATCATGGGGTCACGCTGGGCGCCCGCAGCTTCCAGAAAGACGAAGAAGGCAAAATCAAAAAAGGGGGCAAACGCCACCCGGACGTGGAAGACTGGGTGACGATCTATCCGAACGCGACCATCCTCGGGGGTGAGACCGTGATCGGATCTGGATCGACTATCGGCGCAAATGTTTTTTTGATGGAGAGCGTGCCGCCCGACTCGCTGGTTAGAAACGAGAGGGATTCACTCAATATTGTTTCGAAGAAAAATCGAAATCAAAGCATCGTACGCCCTCTTCAAGGTGAAATCGAACCGCTGCTCAACTACGAAATTTAAGGTTGATGACTATTTGATTAACACGTCTTGCTTTCGGTCCTGGCTCGCAAGAACGGCCGCGATCACGACGGTCCCTTTGATGACCAACTGCGGATACGCACTAACACCGAGCAAGTTCAATCCGTTGTCCAGAATGGCAATAATTAGCGCTCGCAAATGCGGTTAGAAGCCTCTTAAACAGACGCTGCGCGTCTGCTTAAGAACCTCTTTTAAGATAAATGAACTAAGACAAACCGTTGCAGAACTCTTCTCCTTAATAGCAGTGGAATTTTCCGGCGCAGCCGGAGAAATTCCGCTGCCTGAGCCTGCATCGCTCACAAATCTTTAAGGATTTGTGAGCGATGCAGGCTAGGGCTGTCGCGAGATGGGGGTTAAAGGGATTTCTAAACCCTTCTCGTTGAAGTATGTCTCTTCGATCGCTTCGCCGTGGGAATCATAGACCTTTCTGACCTTGGCGTAACCGTCCTTCGAGCGCGTCGGTTTACCCAGTTCCTCGAAGTAAGCCTCTTCGCCCAGGTTACCGCGTGCGTCATATGCCTGCGTCTTGCTGGCATAGCCGTCCTTCGACCTGATCGGGTTGCCTTTCTCATCGTAGTAGGATTCCGCGTTGCGGTTGCCGCGGGCATCGTAGGCCATGGTCATCGTTGCGTAGCCGTCCTTCCATCGTGTGGGCTTCCCTTCTTCGTCGAATGTGTCGGCCTTGAATTTGTTGCCACGCGCGTCATACGCCATCTTCGCCATGGCAAACCCGTCCTTGGACCGCGTCGGCTTTCCGGCTTCGTCGAAGTAAGCTAGCTCGGTCACGTTGCCGCGCTCGTCCAAAGCCTGGGTCACCCTCGCATATCCATCCTTGGACCGCGTCGGCTTTCCGGCTTCGTCGAAGTAAGCTTGCTCGGTCAGGTTACCGCGCTCATCGGAAACTTGGGTCAGCCTCGCATATCCGTCCTTGGACCGCGTCGGCTTTCCGGCTTCGTCGAAATAAGCTTGCTCGGTCAGGTTACCGCGCTCATCGGAAACTTGGGTCAGCCTCGCATATCCGTCCTTGGACCGCGTCGGCTTTCCGGCTTCGTCGAAGTAAGCTTGCTCGGTCAGGTTACCGCGCTCATCGGAAACTTGGGTCAGCCTCGCATATCCGTTCTCGGAACGCGTCGGCCTCGACTTCTCGCCGAAATACCTATTCTCGATCTGGTTGCCGCGAGCGTCATAGACCAGCGTTATCTTTGTGTACCCGCGGAATGCCGTCGGCTCGCCCGCCTCGTTGAAATAAGCCTCTTCGACCTGATTGCCGCTCGCATCGTAAGTTTTTGTAAGTCCGGCATAATTATCCTTCGACCTAGTCGGCTTTCCGTTCTCGTCGTAGTAGATCCGTCTGACCATATTGCCGCGCGCGTCGTGTTCAAACACTACGCTGGCTACCCCTAACTTTATGACCGTCGGCTTTCCTGCCTCGTCGAAGAAGGCGTACTTTGCCTCGTTTCCATGATCGTCATAGGTGATTGTGTGTTTAGCATAGCCGTCTTTTGATAGCGTCGGCTTACCCGCCTCGTCAAAATAGGCTTCTCCGACCAGGCGGCCGGCCTCGTCGTAATCTCTAGTGAGCTTGGCCCAGCCCTGTTTGGATAGGGTCGGCTTACCCGCCTCGTCAAAATAGGCTTCTCCGACCAGGCGGCCGAGCTCGTCGTAATCTTTTGTGAGTTTGGCGTAGCCCTCTTTTGAGAGGGTCGGCTTACCTGCCTCGTCAAAATAAGCTTCTCCGACCAGATGGCCGGCCCCGTCGTAATCTCTGGTGATTTTGGCGTAACCTTGTTTGGATAATGTTGGCTTACCGGCCTCGTCGAAGTAAGCTTCCTCGATCGGCGGGTTGCCGCGCTGATCGTAGGTCAGAGTCCGCCGGGCGTAGCCGTCTTTGGACCGCGTCAGTTTTCCCGCCCGGTCGAAATAGTCTTCCTTGACCGGTTGACCACGGTCGTCAAAGACCCGAGCGATCTTTGCGTAACCATCCGTGTTCTGCGTCGGCTTGCTTTCTCGGTCGAAGTAGGCTTTCTCCGCTACATTGCCGGACCCATCGTAGACCCTCGTAACCTTGGCATAGCCGTCCTTGCTCATCACCGGCTTGTTCGTCTCGTCGAAGTACGCTTCCTCGACTGGTCGGCCATGGAGGTCGAACACCCTGCCGACCTTGGCATACCCATCCTTGCTGCGCGTCGACTTTCCGGCCTCGTCGAAGCATGCGCGCCCGATCTCCTTGCCCCGAGCGTCGTAGACCAAAGTGAGCTTGGCGTAGCCATCCTCTATCCGCGTCGGCTTGCCTTCCTCATCGAAGTAAGCCTCTTCGACCTCATTACCGCGGGCATCGTAAGCCATTGTCCAACGTGCCTCACCGGCTTTATCCCGTGTAGGATTACCGCTCTCGTCGAACAAGGAGATTTCGACGGGACTTCCGGCTTCATCGTGGCTGATGCGCACCTCGGCAAAGCCGGCGGTATTTCGCATTGGCTTGCCATCCTGTGCGAGAGACACAGTATGGACGAGGAGGCCCCGGGGATCGTATTCGACTTGCGTTGCAAAGCTCCCCGTCAGGAAGAAGGGCTTCGGTTTGCCGGATGCATCGGTGTACCGTTCCAGCCGGTCCTGGCCGCGGTTAGGTCCGTCCTCGATCCGCTCAAACGTTATGGTAGTGGCAACCCCAATCGGTAGGACGTAGCCTTCCTTGCCGCGAAATTCCGCGGTGCGCCCATTTTCGCCCGTGTAGACTAAGCTTGTTATGATGCGCCCCATCGCATCGCGCATAGTCTGCTTGCTGATTTGACCCTTACTGTCGCGTTCCCAAACAATGCTGCATGGGCGTGTCGGGTCGTCCCAACCAACGAGCGGCTGTGTGCCGCCGCTGAGGTTCGGTAAGCCCGCTCTGGCGTAAACGCCGCTGCCATCGATGGCATCCACTCGGATCACCGGACCGAGACGTCCTTTCCGGACGAATCGCAAGGTCCGGCTGCGATGCGCGGCATCGTCTCCAGGGACCCGCCCCACCCCCTCGAACACGCCCCATCGCTTCGCATATGAATTGTAGTATTCCTCGTGTTCGCGAAGAAAAAGATCCCAATAGAGACCGCTGCCGGTGACCGCGAGCAATACCGCGGCAAGCGCTGCGGCTTTCATCAACAGCGTGCGACGACGTGTACTGGCGGCGGCTGCCGCCGAGGCCTCGATAAACGCGACAACGCTCGCGCGGAGGTCCGCCCGGCGGCTCGCCAAGATCTCCTCGCCCTCGGCAAGGGGACGCCCCGCCGGTAGCAGCCGGCTCGCGTCGCGCTTCTCTCCCTCCCACAGCGCCGCCGCCACTTCGATCCGCACCTTGCTCCGCAGGAACTCCCGATCTTGATCGACCCAGCCGCGCAGCAGCGCCCAATTGCGGATCAGAGCCTCGTGAGTCACTTCGACCGTTTCCTCGCCGGTCGCCGAATTCCGGGTTGTCACAACCAGCCGCGCATCGGCGAGGCGTCGGATCACCGCCAGAGCGGCTTCATTCCCGGTCGGAAGAAGGGCTCGTTGCCGGGTATCCTCCGTTGTCTCGCCGGGTCTTACCATCTGGACCAGGTAGCGCCTTGCCGCGTCCTTCTGGGCGGCATCGAGCTTCTCGAACTCAGTGTCGGCGCGGGCGGCGATCGCGCCCTGGACGCCGCCTATCCGCTCGTAGGCATCGTGCAACAGGGTGGCGCCTTGCCGCTGCTCCCACAGTGAGGCCAACACGAACTCTAGCAGCGGAAGATTGCCCGGCTCCTGCCCGACATCCTCGAGAATCCGATCGACCAGTCCGTGCTCGAACCGGAGGCCTGCCTTCTCGGCCGGTTCCGTGATCGAACGCTCGAGTTCTTCCGACGTCATCGGTCCCAAGTTGACCTGGGCGTCCTGGAGGCGGTCGGCCAAGGACCGGTCAGAGAGCGCCTGGCCGAAGAAATCGCCCCGCAGGGTAAAGACGACGGTGACCGCCCCCTTCGCCGAAGCATCGAGAACCTCAGCGAGGAACCGCCGCCGCGCGCCATCGTCCGCGGCCAGGGTGTAGAGTTCCTCCCACTGGTCGACGAACAACAGCAGCCGGTCGGTTCCCGGTTGCGCCCTGAGCACGTCCGCCGCCACGTCACGCAAGGCTACGGTGCCTTCGGCAAAATGCCCGGCCAGCTTGTTGATTTCCGCCAACCGGTCGACGCGCGTCATCTCCGGCTCGAGAATCGGGACGAGCGCCGCGGCGAGGCTTTGCAGCGGGCGATCGGTCGGCACCAGGGTCGCGATCTCCCAGACGCGCCCCGCCTTCGTCTGGCGCAGAAGGGGGATCAACCCGGCGCGCACCACTGACGACTTGCCACTGCCCGAGGCGCCCACGACCGCAACCAGGGAAGTGTGCTCAACAGTCTCGACCAGTTTCTCGGTGAATGCCTCCCGGCCACAGAAAAAGGCGGCGTCCTCCTCGCGGAACGGCTGCAACCCGCGGTAGGGGCAGACTTCCCCTTTAAGGGAGGCCATTTGTTGCAAACCAGCGGGACCAGGCGGCTGCCTACGAATGGCCGCACAAAGGATCTCCAGTGCGGCTTCATCCGCGACGTTCTCGGACAGATCGACCCATGTGTTGAGCTTGAGAAATCCCAGCGCTGGGTCGGTGCGCGTCAGCAGCACTGGGATAACCGGAAAGCCGTGCTCCCGCCCCTGTCGGTCAAGCGCAAGGTCTCTCTCCCGCTGCTGCCAAGGCCCGAGGCCATCGGCACCGAGGAAAACGGCGACGGAATTGCAGGATGCGAGCGTGCGCTCCAGAGCCTGCGGCCATGGCTGCCCGGGCGTTAGGTACCACCGGTCGAGGAAGACGCGCACGCCGCGCTTAATCAGCGCGCGCGCGACCGCCTCAACCGGGCTGTGGTCACGCCACTGATAACTGAAGAAGACGTCGAACGAGATTTCGACGGCGCCCATAGGGTTGTCCGCTGGCAGCCTGTTCTTTTGCGAGAGCATATTAGAAGCCGGGGTGCCTGGGAACATAACCTTGCTGCGGATCGCCATGATCAGCTGCGTTATAGCTCAGGAAGACATCACAGCTTGATTCGCCTGTGGTTACGTCTGAAATCACCGCCCGGTTCCCGTTTTCCGGAGACTTTAACACACCAGGGATATGTAGAAAGCACCATCCTCGGCTAAACAATTACCCAATTGGGTGAGAACTCTGCTTGGAAGCCAAGAATGAATGGAGACGCAAATTTCTGTGTCGCATTTGGTACCTATGTTGGAATTTAGCCTTATGAGTATTCCGGTTCACTTTGCCTACTACACAGGTTTTCTTACCCCTAGGCAGCTACAGAACGCACGGCTGACTGGTAGCTGGGACGAAAACGGCCGTTACTCTGACCAGTGGTCGGTGAGGGCCATGGCAGCGCAGACGGGCGAGGACGGTTGTCCCTGTTTCAGGGCCACGGTTGAGTTTGACGAGGCTCAAGTCGGATGGCGTTTTCGATGGGGCGTTTGGATCGACGCCCCTTTAGGTCCCAATGTTTGGGGAATCATGACCGAGGTGAACGACCGTGCCTCGGCCAGACGCGAACGGGCATTTACGTTGCGCCAGGCGGCAAACCAGGAAGAGCGTTATTACCTCACCCAGTGCCGCCAACTCGGTGCAAACAAGTATTGGCGCGCCGGCGCGGCCAACCCTGGAATCCGGTTCGCCGTGTGGGCGCCTAACGCTCAGGACGTCCAGGTGGTGATGGGCAGGCTGTGGAGCCGTACGGATGGGCAGATGCGCCCGGTAGATGCGCCGCTGGCCGTGGAAATGCTTTGCGGCGGCTACATCGACGACGAAGGAAATGGAGCGCGTGGCGACCTAGGGCCATTTTTAATGACACGTGGGACTGACGGGGTCTGGGTCACGAACGTAAACGACGACGCCCTGGCGGATTTCCGAAGGTTTGACCATCACTTGTACATGTTTCGAATCATCAAGGATAACGGACTGGTGAGCTATCGATCCGACCTTCACTCAAGGTGCCAGATAGGCGCTGGCGCATTCGACCCGGGTGGAAATCGCTACCAGGGCAGTACCCTCGAACTGGAGGGCACGGTGAGCTGCTCGGTCGCGATCGATCCCGACCTTGTGACCCGGTTTTTCCAGGAAGATTACCTTTTTGAGGACCAGGTGAACTGGGCTGCCTCTGGCAGACCACGCGTTTGGCCCGAGCGCGATTTCATACCGGCGGAACGATTCTGGACACGCGAGTTCGATCCGAACCGGCCGGTTCCGACGCGGATCGAGGACCTCGTCATTTATGAACTGCACGTCGGGGCGCTAGGTTTTGGGCGTGCCGACCGCCAAGGCAGGCCCACTCCTGGAACGCTCGAAGACGCGATCAGGTTGCTTGATTACCTTGAGGACCTCGGCGTTAACGCGATCGAACTCCTGCCGATGGCAGAATTCGGGGGCGGCGCCCAGAATTGGGGCTACGCAACATCCCACTATTTTGCCATTGAATATGGCGGCGGTGGCCGTGATCAGTACAAGTTCTTTGTCCGGGAGTGCCATCGTCGCGGGATAGCGGTGATTGTCGACGTAGTCTACAACCATTACATCCACCAGGCAGAGCGCGCCGAATGGATGCGGGATTCCGACTCGCACGAGGCAAATAGTTATTACTGGTACGAGGGACACTCATCCGACTATCCGGATTTTGATCGGGCAGTCCCGCCGGACCAACGCGGGCGCGGAGGTTATCTGGACAACCTGTCAACCGCGTTCGCGCCGCGCTACCATGAAGAGATGGTGCGCAAGACATTCATCAGCAGCGCGGTAGCATTGATCACAGACTTCCACGTGGACGGGTTTCGCGTTGACCAGACCACCTCGATTCATTCCTATAACGTTCTGCATGCGGATGGCCGTCCGGTTCCCGATGCGAACATCTTCGGGGCGAAATTACTGCGTGAGTTGACCCGAACTCTGAGGCTGATTAAGCCCCAGATCATGTTGATCGCAGAAGACCATTCCGGGTGGGACAGAGTGACCGCTCCGACCGATGAGGATGGCCTCGGTTTCGATGCGGCATGGTACGCCGATTTTTATCATCATCTGATCGGGGACACCGATAAAGGTAGCGACTACGCGAAGCTGCTCAAAACCGCCGGCCTGGGAGATGGTCGTGCTCTGGCAATGGAATATTTCGCGGCAGCCCTTGCGTCCAGCGGGAACCACCGGGTAGTCTACAGTGAATCTCACGATGAGGCCGGCAACGGGAGGTTCACCAAGCGCACCATCGTGACCGCCGTGAATGGGGCTCCCCTCATCGGCGAAACCCGAAGGTACGCTGAGGCCCGTTGCCGGTGTGTCTTCGCGATCACCGTGTTATCTGCAGGAACCCCGATGTTCCTTTTTGGCGAGGAAATTGGCGCACAGAGAGACTTTCTCTATGGCCACGTCCTGGAGAACCGGGAGGACCTGCTGACGGTGCGCGCTACCAACGGCCAAAACCTCTTTAGATTCTACAGCGACATAATCCGCTTCCGGTTGGCTCACCCCGGCCTTCGAACTCGCTTGATCGATGTGGTCCATGTGCATAACGAGAACCGGGTCCTCGCGTTTCGGCGCTGGGGAGATGGTGAGGAACTCCTCGTCCTGGCGAGCCTGAGAGACCGGCCGTTCGCCGAGGGGTATATCATCGAAAACGCACGCCTGCCCGACGGGCAATGGCGCGAAATTTTCAACACGGACGCGGCGGTCTACGGAGGCGATAACGTCGGAAATCCCGGTGCGGTGATCCCTTCGAACGGGGAACGCCTTAACGCGGTGATCCCGGCAAATGGGGTGGTCGTGTTTCGCAGAACGTAATCGCCTTTAACCTTGGACTCCAAGAGGGAAGTGTGGTGGCGGTGGCTGATGCTTACGCGCGTGCACGGCCGAACCACCCGCCGTCGTTCAGTTGCACAGCTACGCTGGCCTCGCGAACGGCCTTGGCAGATCCCAAACCGAAGAGGGTTAAAAGATGATCACCGTTTCCTGATCGATCTGGTGCTGGACAGCGCCCTCTGAAGTGCGAAGGTTAGCCGAACCTGCCCGATCGGTCACAATACCAAAACTTAAATAGCAAGAATCAACCCGTTTTCTTCCTTCCTCTCAGTCGAGCTAACACCCGGGCTGGTAGATAGGTCAGAAGGAAACGCTCAAAAATCGGCCACTACCAACATAGAACTCCCGAAATATGCCAGTTATCAACGTAAAAGTAATCAGAAACTTCTTTAACGAGGGACAAAAGCGCGCGATGATCGAACGACTAACCGATACCTTCGTCGCCTGCGCCGGGGTGGAAGGGGTCCGGCCCTATGTGAATGTGCAGATCGAAGAGGTAGACGAGGGCCACTGGGGCTTGGGTGGCAGAGTGCTACCGGATCCTAACTTCCTGGTAAACGGCTTCCCCCCCATGGTGGAGAAAGCCGCTGTCCAGTTCTCACAAGTTTATAACGTCCCAATGAAGAGAGATGCCGATACAGGCGTGGGAACTGCTGAAAGGACTTCACCGGGAGGTTCATCGACTTGACGCCGCATAAAGGATGATTGGCTCATACGGCAGGCTCGGTTTACCTTCCGTGGACGGCGCAACATAACGCTCGGAGCACTTGGTAGTGTGGCGCAAAAGGTACCCGCTGTTCTCCCTTTCACCGACATGCTAACATCCCAAACTTGAACGGTGTCCGGTGCCAGCCAGATGGCAGTAGAGCGTCAATGAGCTCCTCGAACGGAATGACGGGCTAAAATTCCTGGACCGTCGGCCGCACCACGATCTCGTTGACGTCGACATCGGCCGGCTGCTCGATCGCGTAGGCGATTGCGCGGGCGATCGAATCGGCCGGAATCTCCTGCTTGTAGAATTTCACAATACCGCTGCGGCTCGCCTCGTCGCTGCTGCCGTATTTGAGCTCTGAGGCGACAGCGCCGGGTGACACGACGGTGGTGCGAATCTTGCCGCCGACCTCGTGGCGCAGACCCTCAGAGATTGCGCGGACCGCGTGCTTGGTGCCCGAGTAGACCGTGCCGCCGGGGCCGAAGACCTTGATACCCGCCACGGAGGCAATGTTGACGAAGTGGCCGGACTGCTGCTTCTCGAACACCGGAAGCGTGGCTGCGATGCCGTAGAGCAGGCCCTTCACGTTGATGTCGATCATGCGGTCCCACTCGTCGGTGCGGACCTGCGACATCGGCGCGATCGCCATGAGGCCGGCATTATTGATGAGAACATCGATGCGCCCGAAGGCGGCAAGGACGTCGGCGATCAGCTTGTCCACCTGGACCTTGTCCGTCACGTCAACCGAGAAGGCTTTTGCTTTGCCCCCAGCGGCTTCGATCTCTGAGACGATCTTTTCGAGCCTTTCCACGCGTCGCGCTGCGATGGCTACGGTTGCGCCTTTGGCCGCCAGATAGCGCGCGGTCGCTTCGCCGATACCACTGCTGCCGCCGGTGATGACTACGACTTTGTCTTGAGTATTTTGTTTCATTTCTTGAAGTATCTGAGTCTTTTGTAGCCACTCCGCCAGCGCTTTTTATGTCGTAGTTGCGCCCCCTTTTGTCCTTTGAACAGAATTTTTCTCGTCTGCCCGTTACCCGAAAACTGTCCCATTCAGAACTGACCCGTTTATGAATCGGCCGCTCGTTGCGTCTTGTGGCGGACAGGCCGGCGGATCGCCCCGATCACCGCGGCGCCCGAATCAGTCTTGCCACGCTTCAGACAAGGTACCCCTTTCACAAGGTTAGGCAATCGGGGGGCGTTTGACGGAAGGGGAAAAAAAGTAGGAGACTACCGCACAAGCCGGAGAAAATAGAGCCCGACATGGCCAGCTGCGATGGAGTGTTCGCAGCCGCAAAACAAAATTGTAAATTTCGTCCTGGAACACCTTGAACGAGCCAACATGAAAATCGATATTCTTCTCACAATCAGATGACACTCTTCGAAAAAATTATCGCCCGCGAGATTCCGGCCGAGATCATCTCGGAAGATGACGAGTTGATTGTTTTCCACGATATCAATCCGCAGGCACCAATTCACGTGCTCTTGGTGCCGAAAAAGCCGATACCACGTCTCGCCGAAGCAACGGCAGAGGACGGAATTTTGTTGGGCAAACTGCTGCTCCTAGCTCAGGAAACGGCCAAAACGCTCGGAATCGCGCAGACGGGGTTTCGCGTTGTCATCAATAGTGGACGCCACGGCGGAGAGATAGTGTCGCATTTGCACCTTCATCTTCTTGGAGGACGCCGGTTCACCTGGCCACCCGGTTAGTGTTCAGCCGGATTGGCATCCCGATCGTTGTGTTCGGCCTTGGCGATGACGCGCCGCTTCTTATCCCAAATCTCGGCCTTGTAAGCAATTATTTCACGGCCGGGCCGAAACGATCCACGAGTTCCTTCCACGAAGCGATGATTTTAGCGTTCGTGTTCAGGGCGCTGTGAACGTTGACCCGCAGGGCGCTCAGCGAGCTTTCGATCAGATCATGCACGCAGCGCTGCGCATCGGGCACCGAGGTGGCCTGGTAAACGCCCAACGTTTTCTCGAACAGATCAATGGTCTGATTGCTTGTGCGGTTGAACGTCTCGACAAACCCCTCCATACGCTTCTCATAACAGCGTATGGCCTCGTGAAAGACCTCGTCAATGGTTACTGTGGCTGCCTTTTTGGTATCTGCAGCACTCATGTTTTTTCCTTGAAGCTCTTCAACAATGGCACCACGAATTCGGTTTACCGCGTAAACGCGAAAATCACCGTCTTGCAAAGCGCGATAATCGCGTGCTGCCGCGAGCAAGCCGCTCACCGCCACATTTTCAAGCTCATCGGCGTCAAAATTACGCCGCAGCCTCGGCTTAATACGGCGAATAAATGGCCGGACCAGAGGCAGAGCCGTCTCCAGGAGACGTCCAAAATTTTGTTCATCGCTAAGGGCGCTGCGTTTTTGCCAATCCTGGATGCCGCCTGCACACCTTTTTCCAAGAGGTGCTGCACTCATAATATAAGAACCTACGAGAAAGGCGAAGAATCAACACTCCGTCAGTTGGCGGAAGCTAGTTGTCGGTTGCCAGGTTCCCAATGAAACGCGGCGCGCCCTATCTCTCGCTTTGGAGACCTCTCCCACAGAAGCAGGCCATGAGCGCCTCGCTCAAGTCGACACTAAGTCCACATTCGCTTTGGTTATGGTGTAACGTTGTATCAAGGGTTGGCAAGCATTTTTCCCTCGTTTTTCCGGAGCCCGATGAAGAGGCTTGACTACCCCTGCGCTCGATCGAGACTTCCCGCATGGCCTCGTTTCACGATCAAAACAGTGCGTCCAAGGATCCTGCCATTCTCGGGCTGATCGGGAATACGCCCCTGGTGGAGATTACCCGGTTCGACACCGGTCTTTGCCGGTTATTTGTTAAACTCGAGAACCAGAATCCTACCGGCTCGATCAAAGATCGGATGGCGCTGGCGATGGTCGAAGCAGCGGAACGGGATGGCAATTTGCGACCAGGAGGAACGATTGTCGAAGCAACCGCCGGGAATACCGGTTTGGGATTGGCCCTCGTGGCAGCCGCAAAAGGCTACCAATTGGTTCTGATCATCCCCGACAAGATGTCGCAGGAAAAAATCCTGCATCTCCGCGCTTTGGGTGCGAAGGCCGTTATCACACGCTCCGACGTGACCAAAGGCCACCCGGAATATTATCAGGATCTGGCGGAAAAAATCGCTGCCGAGACTCCCGGGGCCTTTTTTGTGAATCAATTCAAAAACCCGGCAAATCCTCTCGCCCATGAAACCTCCACGGGCCCTGAGATCTGGGCACAAATGAACCATGAAGTCGACGCCATCGTCGTGGGAGTCGGGTCCAGTGGTACGCTGACCGGACTGAGCCGTTTCTTTGCCAAAGTTCAGCCCGATTGCGAAATCATTCTTGCCGATCCGGCGGGCTCGGTGCTGACCGGCTATATACAGGAAAAGCATCTCGGTACCGCGGGTTCCTGGTTAGTCGAAGGCATTGGAGAGGATTTCGTCCCGGAAATCGCTGATCTCTCCCGCGTTAAGAAGGCTTATTCCATTCCCGACAAGGAAAGCTTCGCGGCGGGTCGTGAGTTCCTTCGCAGGGAAGGCATTTTCGGCGGGTCTTCCTCGGGTACCTTGTTTGCTGCGGCTCTTCATTATTGTCGAGAGCAGGGCAGCTCAAAACGCGTTGTGACCTTCGCGTGCGACAGTGGAAACAAGTATCTCTCCAAGATGTACAACGACATTTGGATGGCCGAACAAGGATTCATCGCGCGAAAACAATATGGTGACCTGCGCGACGTTATCTCCCGTCGTTACCAGGACGGCAGCGTCGTCACCGTGGGGCCTACGGACACGTTGCTGACTGCATTCAACCGGATGCGAATTGCGGATGTCTCGCAGGTGCCGGTACTGGATAAGGGCGAACTTGTCGGTCTGCTGGATGAATCCGATCTTTTAGTCCGGGTGCAGGACGGCGGCGGTTCCTTTCGCGAACCTGTGCGCGCGGCGATGACAGATCGCCTCGAAACATTGCAACCCGCTGAGTCACTTGACGCGGTCCGGAAGATTCTGGATAGCGGCAAGGTGGCGATCGTCATGAATGGAACGGAATTTGCCGGGCTCATCACTCGCATTGATCTTTTGAATTATCTACGGCGAAAGGTTTAATCGCATGTCGAAGAGAAATCACACGGATTCTCTACCAGAGCGATCCACTCCGGGCAACCGCCGGATCCGGCGACCGGGGCGATTACCACCCCCATCTACCAAACATCGACCTACGTCCAGCAAAGCCCCGGCGTGCACAAAGGATTTGACTATGCCCGATCGATTAATCCTACACGGCTGGCCTATGAAAGCTGCGTAGCCGACCTTGAGAACGGCGCGCGCGGGTTCGCCTTCGCTTCGGGGCTCGCGGGCATGGCGACCGTCCTGGAATTGCTGGATTCCGGCGCACACGTGATCGCCAGCGATGATCTGTATGGCGGCACCTTCCGGCTATTCGAACGCGTGCGAAAGAGGTCGGCGAATCTTGATTTCACGTTCGTGGATCTGACCGATCTTTCCCATCTCAAAGGAGCCATCAAACAGAACACGCGTATGATCTGGGTCGAAACGCCATCCAACCCGCTCCTGAAGCTCATCGACCTGGAGGGCGTTGCGAAATTCGCGGCTGAAAACCGGCTTTTGTCCGTTTGCGACAATACGTTCGCCAGTCCATGGATCCAGCGACCCTTGGAATTTGGGTTCGACATCGTCGTGCATTCGGCCACGAAGTATCTGAATGGACATTCTGATATTGTCGGCGGGATCGTGGTGGTAGGCGGGCGACCCGATTTGGCCCCTGTCGATCGACCGGTTGGCATTTCTCCAAAATGCGGTCGGAGCCGTGGCCGGCCCCTTTGATAGCTTCCTGGCCATGCGCGGCCTCAAGACCTTGGCCCTTCGCATGGAGCGACATTCGTCCAATGCGCTCTCCCTCGCCTCCTGGCTCGAACAACATCCGAAAATTCGGTTGGTTCGCTATCCCGGGCTCCGTTCTCATCCGCAACATGAGCTAGCCACCCGACAGATGCATGGATTTGGCGGGATGATAACGATACAGATCGATTCGGATCTTGCTGGCGCCCGACGGTTCCTTGAAAACACCAGGCTATTCGCACTCGCAGAAAGCCTCGGCGGCGTAGAGAGCCTCATCGAACATCCAGCGCTCATGACCCACGGATCGATGCCGGCCCAGCAGCGTGCCACGCTCGGTATTGACGATACTTTGGTCCGGCTCTCGGTTGGCGTCGAGGATCTGGACGATCTGCGTGAAGACCTGGCCTTCGCGCTCGATCAGGTCTGACCGATCTGATTCCTGTTATCGGTTGACCGTTGCCGGAGCGCGAGGAACTTCTGCGTTCAGCCAATTGAGCCAGGTCTGATTGACGTATTCCGGCGCGATCTCCGCGATAAAGTTCGTGTAACCAATGTGTTTCCAGGATCAATTGCTCGACTGCGGTTACGATAATCTGCGTGAGTCTTGACGAGCAGATACCAGTTTCGGCCTCCTCGACGATCTTTTCCTCCTCCCGGTAGGCGCAGGTAATCGGAAACCAATTGGTACAAACCGCCAACCGCTGTTCCAGCAGTGCGCGACTGATCCGGCTTGCCTCGTCGGAGCTATTGAGAGTGACGTAATAGATTCGCATAACAAAATAGCGATAATGGCGACATTATCGGCGCACGATACAGCGGGCCGCAATTGGTTGTTCAAGATTATACAATTACACCGACGCTGCCTAATCTAACCAACCCAAAGCGTTCGCGGGCTTCTTGAACTGAAGAGTCGGTTTGAGAAGAAATACGGAAACGAGCGGCGTTTTACCGTTTTTATTTCGCTCAGACGTTTGCTCTCTCGAAGAATGTTATTCGGTATCGTTGGTACACGGCGTGCTTAGACGACGGACAAACCGCGAACAAGGTTCGCGGTCAAAAAAACCGCACTTTTTTATGAAAAAGTTACTTTTAGGTCTAGTCGCCGTGGCGGCAGTTTTTTTACCGTTGAGCCAGAATGCGCAAGCGGGCTGGGTCTACTATAATCATGGTCACCACTATGCCCGCTGGCATCACCGCTATTGGCACCAGGGCTATTGGTATGCTGGATGCTGGCATCCAGGCTGTTGGTCCTGTATCCTGGTCCAGTCACGGTTGTGTTCGCGCCCTACTACGTAATAGCGTAATACCACTGGCCGCCTTTCTCTCAAAACTGATAATCGCGCTAAAGACGCGCCGCTCTCTTCCGCTCGTGTCGGGACCGTTTCCTGCCTGCGCGAGCGTGGGATCATGGAATTGGCCTTGCCATAACCAGGGATGTGACGAAAAGTCAAGTTTTCTAGAAACGCTGCTCGACTTTTGGAGACGACTTCGTAGATGAGAGTAATGGCCAAATACACGCCTCTGACTGCGCTGCTCTTGTGCGCCTGGTCTGTTCATGCAAGCGACAAAATTCCGATCTCGGCTGTTCCCAAACGCGTTAGGGACGCCATCCAGTACTACTCGCCAGGCGCCCAATTAGTCGAAGCAAGGGTCAGCCACGACAGCACCTATCGGAAGATCTATAATTGCACTTATTTTCGAAACATTCACCTGGGTTCGATCAAATTAGGCTCCCGCGGTCAGCTCCTTGATATCGATGAGACTCTTGTCATTGACGATGTTCCTCCTGCGGTGCGAAAGACGATCATCAAGGAAACCAAAGGAGGGCTGATCAAGAAAATCAGGCTGGATGCCCTCTACGGCCGCGAAGTCTACCGGGTGAAGTCATACTATGGCGATTCGACGAAGATCGAAATCTCGTTGGTTATCGCGCGAAGCGGCCGAGTTGTTGAACGAAAAGTCAGCCAAGGGCTATTGAACTTTTTCACGACTTCCGTGGTTGCGGGCGTACAGGAAAACTAGAAAATGCAGTGATTCTTCGGGTTTCGGTCGACAGGGGCAGGAAATCCTCCATATTCCTTTTACTCTCTACTCCTTGACGTGCTTTGCCCGCGGAACTATTCTCGGCGTTTTATGAATAGAACGCTGCGGTTTGTCCTCCCGCTGACGATGGTGGCCCTCCTATCGTTTCCCCATCGTGCCCCCGCCCCGATCATTTACCGAGAGGGCGAGGGTTTCAGCACCGGAGACCTGAGCGATATCGAGATCAAGAAAAACGCGGAAGAACAGTTCAGATTGAGCGAGCGGTACGAATCCAACGGCGACTATAAGCGTGCAGGTGCGTCCTATCGACTCCTTGTCCGAAGATTCCCCCGATCGGATATCGCCGCAACGGCCCAGTTTAAATCCGGACAGATGCTTGAAAAAGAAGGCAAGCTGCAGCGCGCCTTTTACGAGTACCAGGCGCTGGTACAAAAATATCCGCGAAGTCCCGACTTCGAAGCTGCACTCCTAGCTCAGTACAATATTGGCAAAGCTTATCTGGACGGGAAACGCGTCGACTTGTACGGCGTACCGACCCTTCCTTCGATGGCGAAGGCCCAGGAAATGTTCCAGAAAATCGTCACTAACGCGCCGTACAGCCGCATTGCGCCTTTGGCCCAATACGGGATCGGCCAAGCGCTAGAGAAAAGCGGCTCGATCACCGCGACCGTCAATGCTTACCAGCAGGTAGTCGACCGGTACCCGAATAGCGACGTCGCGCCGAACGCCATGTACCAGATCGCCTATGTTTACCTCCAGGCGAGTCGACGGACCGGTTACGACCAAACTGCCGCGGTGCGCGCACAAGAATCTTTCGAAGACTTTCTGCTTCGATATCCGACCAGCGAAAAAGTGCCTCAGGCTCAAGATAACCTGAAGACGCTGCAAAGCCTTAACGTGGAGAATTCCTACGGCATCGCGAAATTCTACGATAAGCAAAAGAATTACAGAGCCGCCTACGTTTACTACAATGAGGTCGTCCAACAGCAGCCCGACTCACCGGAGGCGCAAAGGGCCAAGCAGCGTATGGACCAGATCCGTTCCAAGGTCGGAGATAACGCCCTTAAGATCGGGGCAACGGGGTCGGCGACAGCCCAGGTCGCAAATGACAATCGTAAAGTCCGTGCGCAAGCCGATACCGCCGGACGTCCAGACTTTGTGGGCCCGCCGCCTCCGCCACCCTCACCCACACCGTCGCCTACGCCAGGGCAGTCCGTCCCCGAGCAAAAGCCGATGCGCACAGCGCCAGGCGACGTAACACCGGCCCCCGTCGAACCCGCTCCTGTCCAACCGCCTCCTGCGGAGCCCCCACCACCCGTCGAACCCGCTCTTCCTTCTCAGTAACCGGTCCCTCGATGGGCAGACTGTTTCTTTGCATTTTGATCGGGTGTTTCTTAGGTTGCGCGGGCTATACGCTCGGTCCGATTCCGCCGACGTTTATGAAGGGGGTCCGCGCCGTGGCGGTGCCAATTTTCAAGAACACGACGATTACTCCTGATGTCGAGGCGATAGCAACAAATACAGTGATCAAGCAGATCCAGGAGGACGGCACCTTCGAAGTCACCGGCGTCGATCGCTCCGATGCAGTAGTCGTCGGAACAATCTTTTTGATAGACCGTCTCAAGAGCCGGTCACTTCAGGGGAACGTGCTTGCCTCCGCCGAATTTACGTTGCGGGTTATTATCGATTTCCGGATTGAAAAACCTAATACTGGCCAGCTCCTGGCCGCGAGAAGGATCGAAGGAGACACCAGCTTCTTCGTCGGAAACGATATATTCACTCAGGAGCGTATAGCGATCCCACTCGCGGTTCAGGATGCGGCCGTGCAATTCGTAAGCTTTCTTTCCGAAGGCTGGTGAAAACGCCCCATGCTCTTCCTGATTGGGTCACCCATTGGTAACTTAGGCGATATCACGCTCAGAGCACTTGAGATCCTGAAGGAGGTTACAATCGTTGCGGCGGAGGACACGAGGCGTTCATCCATCCTTCTGAAACGATTTCAGATTAGCAAGCCGCTGATCAGTTTTCATGAACACAACGAAGCCAGGCGGACGAGCGAACTGATCGAACGATTAGGCACCGGCGAAAAAGTGGCGCTCCTGACAGATGCCGGCATGCCGTCCATTTCCGATCCAGGATATCGCCTTGTCCGGGCGTGCATCAAATGCGGGATCCGAGTCGAGGTCATACCGGGCCCCTCGGCCGTACTCACAGCGCTGGTTGGTTCCGGGTTGCCGACGGACAGATTTTATTTCGGAGGCTTTCTTCCCGTCAAGAGCGGGCAAAGGGAGAAGGAACTCCGGGCGGCGTTAGCTCGAGATTTTACGTCGGTCTACTTTGAATCACCGCACCGAATCGTTCGCTCATTGGAAGTGCTTCGGCGTGCCGATCCGGTCCGTCTGATTTGCGTTGCTCGCGAGCTGACAAAGCAATTCGAGGAATACCGTCGTGGGGAAGCGGAGTCGGTCTTTTCTCACTATGAAGCACATCCGCCGAAGGGGGAAATAACGTTGGTGATTTCCGGCGCAAAGGGTTCGGGTTGGGCACCGGACGGCGAGAGCGAATCGCATGGACGGGAAACCTTGGAACAGGCCGAAGCCGACGAGGAGCCCGGGCGCGCCGTCGACTGACGGAAATCACGACCGCTTCTATAATTTTGCTGTTCTGTATATTATGTACGATGTCACGTACAAAGCGGTTTTTTGTTTGCCATCATTCATACCGGGGATTGCTCTCTGGCGTTGCAAACGCCGAAGCCTTCTCAAACGAAACCTCATCGCGGGGCGGCCGCTCGACGGACTCGATTCATGATTGCCTTGCCGAGACCGACTTCAGGCAGGGGCTCCACGAAGATGCGTTGAACGTTGAGTTGGTCCATCTCCCTGAGCAGACCAAACAATCGTTGGGCGGCTATACGCGGGTCCCTTGTTTCACTTAAGGACCGGACCACGGAAAAATGCGCGGCATGATGGACGGGTCCCCAGCAAATAAGAGCCGCCTGTTCCAACTGAGGCGTAATGGCTTGCGGATCGAAGAGATACACGAGTTTATTCGGCGCGTAGTGACTTGCCGCCTGTCCCGGGACCATTATTTTTTGGGATGCCTGCAGTTCTTCCGTGGGCGCGATTCCGGCCAAAAGCTCTTCGGTGACAGGGCCCTGGCGCAAAATCCCAATCCTATTGCCATGGACACGAACGATTGTGGATTCCAAGCCGAGCGCGGTCGGTCCGGCGTCCAGGATTAACGGTATTCGACCATCTAATTCCTCCAGAACATGCTCTGATCTGGTTGGACTAACTCGTCCAAAGCGATTGGCGCTTGGAGCTGCCAGCGGCTTTCCAAAAAGCCGGAGAACCTCCAGGAAGACCGGGTGACTTGGCATTCGGATGGCAACGTGATCGAGGCCTGCTGTCGCTAAATCCGGCACCAGTTCGGTTTTGGAAAACAGAATCGTTAGAGGCCCTGGCCAGAACCGTTGGATGAGTGTTTCAACCAAAGATCTGGACTCATCAAGGGGACGGGTCAGTCGGTCGAGCCAATCCGCGCTACCAAGATGGATAATCAGCGGATCAAAGTAGGGCCGTTCCTTAGCTTCGAATATCTTTGCCAAGGCTTCCGGCTCGAGTGCGTCTCCCGCAAGGCCGTATACGGTTTCCGTAGGAAGCGCGACAAGATTCTTTGATTTAAGTACTTCTGCCGCACTGGCAACGGATTTTAGCGTATCCGCGCGGGCGTCAACAATCGCCGTTTTCATCCTAAGCCTGATTCGCCAGCGAAAGGCGGCTTAGAGATTCATTCAAGCTTCGCATTTAGCACCTGCTCGGTTTGTTCCCGACGGAATTCGATAAGTTCTTCACGTAGCTTGGGGTCACGAAGGGCTAAAATACTGACTGCTGCCAGAGCGGCGTTCTTGGCTCCTGCCTCGCCGATCGCCAGCGTCGCAACCGGAATTCCGGCGGGCATTTGAACGATTGAAAGCAAGGAATCGAGTCCCTTCAGGACCCTGCTTTCAATAGGGACACCAAGTACCGGAAGATGGGTGTAGGCGGCTATCATCCCGGGAAGGTGCGCGGCCCCGCCGGCTCCCGCTATAACGACCTGTAAGCCTCGATTCGCAGCGTTCCTGGCAAAGTCCGCCAACAAGTCCGGTGTTCGATGGGCAGAAACAATTTTAGTTTCGACCTCAATCCCAAATTTCCTAAGTAGTTTGACGGCGTGATGCATCGTGTCCCAATCGGACTTACTACCCATGACGACTGCGACCATTGGCAAATCAGGCATGGCGAAAAGAAAGCTATCCGGGAAGCAGAACGCAAGACGTATCCTACTGGAAATAAAAGTGTTGCTATCTTCTTGACGTTTTTGATGTGAGCTCGATATGATTGAGGCCTTTTCGAGCTAAGTGCTGGGCGCGAACCTCAGCTGGAACTGTTGAGGTTCGGATCCAGGCGGCTGGCTCAGTCTGTCGATTGTATGGCTAAAGGCACAGTCAAGTGGTTTAACGAGAAAAAAGGGTTTGGGTTCATTGTTGACCCAGAAGTTCCTACCGACATCTTTGTTCATTTCTCCGTCATCCAGGCGGATGGATTCAAGACCCTGAACGAAGGCGAGACAGTAGAGTACGAATTGTATCGGGACGAAAAAGGAGCAAAAGCCAAAAACGTAATGAGGGTTTAAGTATTAATTTTAATCATTGCCCGTTGCGGCCGGTTGAGGCGAAGCTGTGGCGGCTATGCATCTCCCAGGATCCGTCCACAATATAGTCCTTGTCGGGTTCATGGGTTCCGGAAAATCTTCGGTCGGAAGGGAGATCGCCGGCCGTTGTGAGCTTCGCTTCCAGGATACCGACTCGATCATCCGGCAGAAGTACAAAAAACCGATTACTGACATTTTTTCGTTGTTCGGTGAGCCCGCTTTTCGGGATGAGGAGAACAGGGTTCTGCAAGATCTGAAGAATGCGCGCCGTGTCGTGCTGGCGACAGGTGGAGGCATCGTGCTGCAAACTCGCAACCATCTCCTGCTGCGCTCGCTGGGCGTGGTAGTCTGGCTTACCGCAAGCGAGGAAGTGACTTGGGACCGGGTATCTCGAAACCAATCTCGGCCTTTGTTACAGACCGCAGACCCGCGAATGACGATCCGTCATTTGATGTCTGTCCGTTACCCGTTGTACCGCCTGGTCGCTGATATTACAGTGGAGACGTCCGGGCTGACACATCAAGAGGTCGCAGATCGGTTAGTTGCGGCCATCGATGTCTGGTCGGCCAGTCGTCATGAAGACTCAAATTAGAGAACTTGCCAGGGACTGCGAATTCGACGATTGCCGCTTCGCGCGCGCGGCTCAGGCCCCGCACGCCTCTGAATATTTTTCGTGGCTTCAGGCAGGCCACCACGCCGATATGGCCTGGTTGGGTCGCGAGCCGGCAAAACGCGCCGATCCTTCCCGGGTGCTGTTAAACGCCAAAACACTCCTGGTGCTTGCTAAGAATTATTTTCAGGGTCCCAACCCTCGCGAGCAGCCCGGAAGAATCGCTCGATACGCCTGGGGAGCCGATTACCACGAGGTGATGCTCAGGAATATGGATCCGATCGAAGCCCTTCTCCGCGAAAATGGCGGAAGCCAAAGGTGCTACGTCGATACCGGGCCAATTCTGGAGCGCGACTTTGCTTCGGTGTCAGGCCTCTCTTGGCAAGGCAAGAGCACGATGTGCTTAAACGAACGTCTGGGAACCTGGTTTTTCATTGGCGTTATCCTGACCACCCTTGAATTTGAGCCGGATCTGCCGGCCACCAACCGGTGTGGTCGTTGCACTCGATGCATCGATGTTTGCCCGACTGGTGCAATCACTCAACCCTATCAACTGGACGCCGGCCGCTGCCTTTCGTACCTCACGATCGAGAACAAAGGGCCAATCCCGATCGAATTCCGGTCCGCGATCGGCGATCGAATTTACGGTTGCGACGATTGCCTGGAAGTCTGCCCGTGGAATCGTTTCGCCAAGCAGAGCCGTGAGAACGGATTTGAGCTGCCGAGCCGGCTCAAAGCTTTGACCTTGCGGGAACTCGCGGTTCTGACCGATGACGATTTCCGTGCTCTATTTCGAAACTCTCCGGTCAAACGCATCAAGAGGGCGCGCTTTGTCCGGAACGTGTGTGTAGCCCTAGGGAATGTGGGAACGCGGGAGGATCTGGAGGTGTTGCGCGTTCTCGCCCGGGATAACGATCCATTGATATCCGAACACGCTGCCTGGGCGGTGCAGCAGATCCGGAGTCGGCGTGACTCAGGTGTGGAGCGCGCGACGGCAGAGAGAACTCCGAGTAGCGGAACGAAGGCCATTGGCACTTGCGTTTCGTTACAAACGGATTAGAAATTGCCTCCTCGCGAAAAGCCGACGTGGCGGAATTGGCAGACGCGCTGGACTCAAAATCCAGTATTCGCAAGAATGTGTGGGTTCGATCCCCTCCGTCGGCACAATTTAATATATGGGAAGAACTGCGCAAATGTACCTACGGCGACTCGGTTTTTGGCAGCTGTTTCCCGAAGTCGTCATCGAATCATGATCGCTCCCCTCGCCTCAATTTTCCTAGAGTCTACGGGCTAGGCGGAATTACCCGTGAAAGCGCAAAGGGCCAAGGTCGGCTTAACCTTGGCCACTTTCTTGTTCTATGAACACCAAGGCTCTTCTGACCTAGGACGAAGCGCGCGAGCTGTGCGGCGTCAAGACCAAGCGTCCTCTGCAGATCGCAGTCAAACGGCGCGAACGCAGGCCTTGCACTCGGTGCTATTAGCCTCCCACTTTTCAACACCGATCCAGCGGATTGGGCGAAGCTAGCAAGGGTGACAAGCGAGGCGTGGTTTTTTAGGTTCCTTGCGAGAGGGCGATCCCATCTGGGAGGTCAGGATTCCAAAGATGAGTCCGATCAGAAGGTAGATCGCCGGGTTGGTGATGTGAAAGAACCAGACCAGCAACCAGCCCACCAGCGTGGCGATCCAACTGCTTATCACCACCCGGACAAGGTAACGGCGCACCCGAGGCGTTGTCTTGGTTATGCTCAGAGTCTCTGCTCACTGGGCGGGATGCATGATTAAACAGCCAGGCTATCGCCTATAAGATACGCGCCGCTAATACCTAGCAAAAGTCATTAACACCGATTCGGGAAGCTAGTGAGAGTAGGAAGAGGTTAAATCGTACGGGACTGTGTAACACCCTCGTAGCAGTGTCCACTACACCTCTATAAAGAGAGCCTTTTTCTCCGGCAAATGTGGGGAAAATAACACCCGGTTGGAGTGAAAGAACCTAGACAAACATATTAAGCACTAATAATTACAAATTGTCATTTTGAGGAGGTTTGCAATGGATGGTAACCTAGAGATGCCTTTGCGTGTTGCACGATTGCCCGTGGATAGTGCCGGTTGGCCGGTGCCTTGGTTTGTGTGGCGGAAGGATGGGGAACTGGATTTCCGGTGCCTGTGCTGGATATGTGGGGAGAAGATGGGTGTTTACTGTGCGTTTGTGCTTGGGCCGATTTGCGCGGTGAACCGGGTCAGCAGGGAGCCGCCGAGTCATCGGGAGTGTGCCGAGTACAACGCTCGGTTGCGTCCGTTCCGGACTACGCCCAAGATGCATCGGCGGACGCGGGGTTTGTCTGAAGAGTGCCACGAGCTGGGAGGGATGCCGATCCAGCGAAACGCTGGTGTGACGCTAGTCTGGGTGACGCGGAGCTACTGGCCGGTGGGGGATGGAGAGGGCAAGGCGATCTTTCGGATCGGGCCTCCGGAACCGGGTGGAATTCTATTTTTCCGGAAGGGTCGGCGTGCTAGCCGGGCGGAGGTCCTCGAGTCGATCGAAACGGGGATGCCTATGCTGCGAGATGTCGCCGGCCAGGACGGGCCAGAGGCTTTGAAAGCATTGGAGAAGAGCTACTTGAAGGCGCTCGATCTGGTCTTTGAAGCGATCCCGGAGGAGGTGGCGGCATGAAGGTGCAGGTGCTAGCAGCGCTCGTCGGCCTCTCGCTGCTTTGGTGGCTGGCGGCCGTCTACGTCCTCTGCCGCCCGGGCGGGTTGGCCGGCCTGCTGGGAGGACAAGGATGAGCATCGAGAAGGCCAGGCAAGTTGGGGGTGACGAGCCCCTGCCCCAGGCAGTCCTCGAGCTGCAACAACTGGTATTGGGGATGTTTTTAATCTGGGACGTGCTGGAGAAGGATTACAACACCCAGGAGCTGGTAGAGAGCGCGGTCTTAGCCGATTGGTCGCGCCGGAACAAGGTTGGTAAAGCAAGGGCCTTCGAAGCACTCGTGCTGCAAAAGGACCAGTTAATGGACAAGCCATGGGCGCACTACATGCACTGTCGTGATTTTAAGGAGGAAGGCTGGGTTAACGTGCTGATCAGCCTGCCCATCGATAATGCCGACGTGCTGGCGGAGATTAAATCGGTACTGGAGGCCCGGCCGTTCAAGGACAAGGAGGCGGCAAATGAAGGAAATGCAAAACGAAAGGTTGCGCCCCTG
>CAVVII010000024.1:0-82500 GCA_963748055.1 uncultured Verrucomicrobiae bacterium
AGTTCCGCGCGCTTTTGTTTCTGAAAAGCTTCGGCCTCTTTGAGGGTCGCGAAGGAGGGGTTTCGTCTCGTTCCGTGCTGATCATACCAGCTTACAATCCAACGCCCGGTTTTTCTCTGAAAGATGGAGATTTTCGAGGCCTTTCCGATCGTGAGCTTCCGAGGCATGAGCACCGGAATATCGATTTTTAACCCCCGAAATCGATCAAAAAGTCGCAAAAACTGCTGCAAACTGCTGCACGCCCGATTTCCCCCTCTGCTCGGGGGGGGACTTGAACCCCCACGCCTTACGGCATACGCCCCTCAAACGTACGTGTCTGCCATTTCACCACCCGAGCGATTCGGAGGAACGCAACTTGCATCACGGAGGATGGGTCCCGCAAGTGTTTCTTCCGCGGCCTGTCCGGGCATGCTCCGCCGCTCTTTGCGGACGATCACCGAACACATTCTGCTTGCCTCTCGAACTCGCCGGAGGGGCTAGGGCGGCGGCACCACTGCAATCTTGATCCCTTTCCGCGACCAGGCGTGCTCCAGAACTTTGTCCCAATCCTTCAAGGCAAATTCGTCGCTGACAATCTCGTCGACCTTGATTTTGCCGCTTTCGAGATAAGCCAGGGCCCGAGGAAAAGCATCAATCTGGGCGAAGGATCCCTTGATCGTTATTTCCCTGCGAAAAAGATCGAAGGGGTTGAATTTGACGGTGTCAGTTTCCGGATAAACCCCATAGACCAGGAGAGTTCCGCTCCGGCGCACGAACTGAAGCGCGTCTTCACACACCGAAGCCGAGCCGGTTGCCTCAATGATGTAGTCAAACCCCGTCGGACTTAGCTCGTGCAACCCGCGACGATGCTTTTCCGGATTTTTCCGGTCCATGGGGACGGTTTCATCGGCGGCCAGGCGGCCTACGAGGTCAAGTTTCAGACCGACAGGTGCGGCGACCACAAGCCGCCCGGCTCCGTTGAGCTTCAGCAGTTGTGCCAAAACCTGACCGGTCGGGCCGGCGCCAAAGAGGAGGACATCGCTCCCTGGCTTCATCGCGAGCACTTCCATCCCGTGCAGTGCGCAGGCGCTGGGCTCCACCATGACTGCCTCGCGGGGGGATAGGTGGCCGATCGGAAAGATGCGGTCTGCCTTGATCCGAAGATATTGCGCGAATCCACCGTCCTGCGTCACGCCGTAGGACCGCAAATTCAGGCACAGGAGAAAGTTGCCGCGCAGGCAATAAAAACATTTGCCACATGCTTCGTTACTATTTCCAACGACCCGTTGACCCTCCTTGAGGTCCTTCACTGCTGACCCGAGAAGGACGATTTCGCCGGTAAATTCATGCCCCGGGATCAAGGGAAAACGAGGAGCAAATTCTCCCTCATGGATGTGGAGATCCGTGCCGCAGAGTCCGCAAGCATGGATTCGCACCAGCACATCGTCCGATTCGATCTTTGGTTCGGGCACATCCCTATATTGGAATTGTCTCGGAGCATCGTAGACTATGGCTTTCATGTGGAGAGAAGAAGATTTTGTGGGCCGCGGGACCGACTCGCTCGCGGCACGGACCTAATGTTTTCGCATGTTATCCGCGGCCTCCTGGAGCGCGGCCTCAGCCGATGACTGCCCATTGGTGGCAAGTTGAAGAGCGGCACCAACCGCGCTCCAGAATCGACCCATTTCCGGGATGTTGGGCATAACCTCGCCTTGTTCAATGCAGATCTTCATCTGACGGAGGAGCGGGTTCGACTGATCCATCTCCTCCGCGAGCGAAATGAGCGAAGGGATCCCGATCGGTTTCGCGGCGTTCATTGCCCTTAAGCCCTCCTCGGAAACCAGAAAGCTCTCGACAAACTCCTTCGCGATATCCTGGTTGGAACTAGCTCGGTTGATAAACGCGGCGCTTACCCCGACAAAAGGTCTGGCCGGATGTTTTCCGCATCCAGGGATAGGTGCGACACCAAAGTCGATCCCGGTTTTCATGAGATTTGCCCAGGCCCAGGGTCCGGAGATCATCATCGCGAGCTTACCTTGACTCATCAGATCTTCAGAGGCGCTGTAGGATATGCTCTTCGGCAAGATACCCGAGTCCACCAGGCCCATGATCTTCGAGAGGGCTTCCACAGCGCCGGCATCGGCTACGCCCACATTGCCTAGATCATACGCACCATCGCTTTTGCCGAATATATAAGCTCCGGCACTGGCCAGTATCCCCCAAGAGTAATAGGCACTCTTGTAATCCCAAAGGATCGTGGAGACCCCCGGGTGATCCCGCTTGATTCTCTCGTTCAATTGCACCAGATCGGAAAGCTTCTCCGGCGGAGGACCATCCAGAAGCTTTCTATTGTAAATTAGCGCTACGGTTTCCATGCCGATCGGGAATCCCCAGATGCTCCCTTTGTGCGTCACCGCTTCCCAAGCTTTTGGAAAATACTTTTCAGCTATTTCGTGGCTCACCTCGACCGGCGAAATCAAACCGGCGTCGGCCCATTCTCCCACTTTGTCGTGCGCCCAAATGACAATATCGGGTCCCTTACCGGCTTGGGCGGCCGTGGTAAAACTGTCCGTGAGATTTTGCGGCGCCTCGGTTCGAACCTTGATGGCGTATTTTTCCTCAAACTTTTTCAGTAAGGGTTCCAAGGCAGGACCGCGATCGGAGTCCATCCAGATCAGTAACTCGCCGTTGCTCCATGCGAACGCCGGAATGGTAAATGACCAAAAGGACAACAATAGAATGAATTTTTTCATTGGGGGAAACACCTCACTTATTCTAACCCTGATCCATTAAACGCCTATTCGAGCGGCAGGTCAATGCCGCGTCGCGATAGCGACAAACCCGCAGTTGCACGGGCTTCCGGCAAGGTACCGCCGCAACGAAAATCCATCGGCAGGAATCGTGTCGTCCATAATGCCGAGGTCAGTTGGCTGTTTTTCAAGCGCGAGCGAAGCGCCTACGTATACGGGTCGAGCGAGCACGCAGAAAACAGCCAATGCCGCGGTGCGATGAAAAGGGCCGGCGGCTGCGTTGCTCGTCGGTCACGTCATTCAGATCTCCTGCAATCGCAAACTACCTCTTCTTGCAGGACTAGTCCGGCGCGGTGAGGCCGCCGGTTGCCTCCAGCCAATCTGCGATCTGGGTGGCAATCCGGTCACCCTGCTGTCCGTGACGTCGACGACCAGTTTCGGCAAGAGTGAGGCGTCGACGAACTCTTGCACCACCTCTTGTTCACGAATGAAGATAGTATAGTCCTCGTACTGCGACGGATGGCTCGAAATCTTCAGGCGCCGATCGCGTGCCGCTTCGAACGAGTCTGGTCTTCGCCAACAGAACACAAGTCGAAAGCCAAGTTTGACCAAACGCTTCTCAAGCCAATTGAAATCGTATCGTTTGTCGGCGTAAAGGAGCCGGGAAGCCTGGGTAGAGATATGAAAACGGTCAATGATCCAGGAATAGTACTTATACAGCTCAAACAGTTTCGCCCAGGTACGATATGTCTCCAGAACGACAGGTTCGTCTTGCGGCTCAAAGTTGATCAGACTCGAACCCCAGGGTGCCTTCGTAAAACCGCTCCATTCGGCTGAGACAATCGGTGAATGATAACGATACTTGCGCGCTCCGACGATTCGAGGATGCTCATTTAACGCGAGAGCGATGTCGGTTTTTCCAGTCAGCCGTGTGCCTTCGAGGATCAGCTTAGGGCAAAGTTTCGTCACCATGGGGGTTAAATTCTGGCGGTTCGGAGAGCGAGAGGAATCCTGCAACGGCATAGGCGATGAGTTCAGAAGTCAAGATTAATTCTTTAACAGATTGTAATTCAACGACTTATGTCCGAGAGCTGATCTGGCAGATCTGACTTTGTGCAAAACGCAAACTAGGTATAAATAGTACATCCTGATCGTGAAATCCGCACGTTTTGCGGGTGAGCAAAATTTTATCAGGTTTATGAGTAATACTTCGCTTTGGACTGCGCTCAGAAATCCGGTCTTTCGCAGATTATGGATTGCCAGCGTCGCGTCAGGTATATGCGTTTCCGCTCACGACACCGCGGCGACATGGATGATGAACACTCTTACCTCGTCGATGTTCTTGATTTCCGTAATGTCGACGGTCGCCTCTCTGCCGTTTTTCTTGTTCACCCTCCCGGCCGGCTCCCTCGCCGACATGGTCGACCGGAAAAAGGTGCTGTGCACCATGAATCTATGGCTGGCGGTCTGCGCCGGCATGCTCGCATCGCTCGGAATGATGAACCTGCTGAATCCGTATTTGATTTTGGCGTCTGTTTTTTTGATCGGTGTGGGCTTTGCATTCAGCGCCCCAGCCTGGAGTTCCCTCGTACCGGAAGTGGTGACCAAGGACGAACTGGCATCGGCAGTTACGCTTGGCGGTGTGCAAATGAACCTTTGTGGAATTATTGGGCCCGCCGCAGCCGCCGTTATCCTGGCTCACTTCGGCGCTAATTTGGTTTTTGCGGTGAACGCCGTCGGGTTCGTTCTCGTGATCGCTGCTCTCGCACAGTGGAAAAGGGCGGAAAAGCAATCGAAAGCTTCGCTCGAGAATTTTATTGAATCCTTTGCGGGCGCAGTGCGGTATGTCCGTTATGCCCCGGGAATTCAGGTGGTGCTCGCGCGGAACGTGCTGTTCGCCCTGTTTATCTCGGTGATACCCGCCCTTCTGCCTGTCATAGGCCTGAAGAAGGTACTGATGAGTTCGTCCGACCTGGGACTTCTGTTCACGAGTATGGGCGTGGGTTCGGTGCTCGGTGCGATTGTACTGATCCCCAGGGCTCGCGCGCGGTTTTCCCCAAATACGCTCACAATCCTGGCCAGCGTTTTGCTGGCGGTCGTTTTTGTCCTGATGGCGTTCGTCCGGCAAACTCCATTGTTCATGGGGGTGGCAGGATTGGCCGGCGTTGCATGGACCATGGCAGCATCAGAGCTTTGGGTGGCCGGCCAGAGAGCGATGCCACCGTGGGCGCGCGGGCGGATGAATGCGACCCACATTATGCTTTCGCAAGGCGGGATGGCATTGGGAGGACTGGTCTGGGGCGGAGCTGCTGCCTCTCTTGGTGTAACTTTCACGTTGATGGCGGCGGCCGTGATGCTCTTGTCGAGCTTGGCGCTTTCGTTTCCACTTTCGATCGACTTTACCGGAAAGCTGAATTTTGACCCCGCCAGGCCTGCCACCCAGTTTCATACCATGCTCGATGCGCCCCATCCAGACGACGGGCCGGTAGCGATCACGATGGATTTTCAGATCGATGTCATCAATCGGACCCGATTTCTTCAGCTGATGCGTGAAGTCCGCCTGATGCATCTGCGAAATGGGGCGTTCAGCTGGCGACTCGATGAAAATCTCGCCGAGCACCGCGCTTTTAGATTGGAGATGCTGGTTGCTTCCTGGTCCGAGCACCTGCTTCAGCACGAACGCATCACCAAAGAGGAACAGCGAAATCTGGAGAAAGCGTGGAGCCTGGATATCAGACCCGAAGGCCCTGTAGTGAAGCACTTCATCTCCGTGAACAGGGAACTGCTGGGTGGAAAACGTGTGGGACCTTGTGCGCCGCCCCCCTCGGGATATATATCGTCGGCTCAACTCGAGGATGTGAGCACGGAGCGGGTGATTCACTAGCCACCGGCACCGTGAAAAATGCCTGACACACAGGTAATTTTTGTGATGAGATGGCCCACTTGGAATGCGCTTCGGCTCTGATGGCTCCCAATGAAAGGTGCCTGAGGCTACTTTGAGGGCGTTTTTAGCCGGCACGGAGAGCAGGATGCAATCTATTTGGATCGGTTCGAAAATACCTGTTAGTCATTAGATCGGACAGCCCTATGAGCACAAATTCTACCTGGACCGCCCTCCGGAACCCGGTTTTCCGAAGCATGTGGCTAGCCAGCCTGGTTTCCGGCACATGCGTGGCGGCCCAGGACACGGCCGCGACCTGGACGATGAACAGGGTGAGCGATTCTCCTCTACTTCTTTCCCTGATGTCGACCGTGGCGTCGTTGCCGTTTTTCTTTTTCACGCTGCCCGCGGGCGCACTCGCCGACATGGTGGACCGCAAGCGAATGATGTTTGTCATGACCATCTGGCTGGCGATCGCGGCAGGAGTGTTGGCCCTCGTGGGCTGGCTCCACCTGATCAATCCATGGGTCCTTTTGACGGCTATCTTTTTCATTGGAACCGGTTTCGCGTTCTATTCACCCGCTTGGACCTCCATCCAGCCTGAAATTGTCTCCAACGAAGAACTGCCTTCTGCTGCAACGCTCGGAGGTTTGCAGATGAATATTTCCGGGATTATCGGTCCAGCAATCGGCGGGGTCCTTCTTCGTTTTGTCAGCCCAAACGCCGTCTTTGCGACGAACTCAATCTGCTTTCTTCTGCTCCTGATTGCGATCTACCGGTTGAAGCACCCGAAACCGCCTTCGAACCTTCCACTGGAGAATTTTTTGGAGTCTTTCGTTTCCGCGATCCGCTACGTTCGCTATACGACCGGCATCCAGATTATATTGGCGCGCAACCTCCTCTTTGCGTTTTTCATCTCGATTATCCCGGCTCTGATTCCTGTAGTCGGCTTGAAGGAGTTGCACTTAGACCCTTCCGACCTCGGGTTAGTGTTTACGTGCATGGGAGTCGGTTCGGTGCTTGGCGCCGTCTTCATCCTGCCATGGGCGAGAGCCAGATTTCATTCGAACACGGTCACCCTGATCGCAAACATCCTGGTTGCCATCGTCTTTTTCCTGATGGGGACGATTCGGGACCCCAAGCTTTTTTTTATGGCGGCCGGCTTTGCCGGAACGGCGTGGACGATGGCGGCTTCAGAGCTCTGGGTCGCTGGTCAGCGGGCGATGCCAAGTTGGGCGCGCGGCCGAATGAATGCCACGATCATTATGGCCGCACAGGGTGCCATGGCGCTTGGCGGGATTGTTTGGGGTACTTCCGTTTCGATGTGGGGCGTGAAATGGACTCTGATCGTTGCCTCGATTCTCCAGTTGGGGACGTTGCTGATTCAACTCCGGTTGTCGATAGACTTCACCAGTAAGCTTGATTTTGAGCCGGCTCCCGTTGGCGGGGCCTCCCACAAACTAATTCACATTCCGGCACCGCATGATGGTCCGGTTGCGGTCATGATCGATGTTGAAATCGATCGGATGCTCGGGAGGGATATGCTCGATGTTTTGCGGGAGCTCCGTCTGATTCATTTAAGGAATGGTGCCTTTAGTTGGCGACTGCACGAAGATCTCGGCCGGCCAAATACTTACCGGGTGGAAATGATGTACCCTTCCTGGACCGAGTACCTCCTGATGCAGGAACGCCTGACCAAGAATGAGCGCCTGATCATCGATAAGGCGCGCGAGTTCCACATCGGAGAGAACCCGCCGGATTTCCGGCATTTTTTGTGCGTGAACCGAGAGTTGCACACCCAGCGTCATCAGGTCGCGAGACCATCCGCCATGCCTGAAGCACCGCTCAGTATCGATCGAGCGCCGGCGTGAGCCAAGACCCGGTCAGCGTCCGCCGCCAATCTCCAGGATTGCGCCGGTGGTGTAAGATGCCGCGTCCGATAGCAGCCATAGTACCCCTTCGGCGACTTCGGCCGGCGATCCCGGCCGCCCCATCGGTATGGTCGGGGCCAGCCGCTCGAGACGATCGGGCGCTCCGTTCGCAGCGTGAAGATCCGTCGCAATCAGACCGGGCGCGACCGCGTTGACCCGAATCCCCTCGGAAGCAACCTCACGTGCAAGGCCTATGGTGAACGTATCAACGGCGCCTTTGCTCGCCGCATAATGGACCCATTCTCCTGTGCCGCCGGTCCGTGCTGCCAGAGATGAAATATTAACGATAACTCCCCCAGGACCGCCCCGTCGGGTCGACATCCGCTTCACCGCTTCCCGCGCGCACAGAATTGTCCCGGCAACATTGGCCGCCAATACCTGTGCGAGATTTTCGGCTTCCAGCGTTTCGACGCGCGAAAAGCCTCCTGTGACGCCCGCGTTATTGATAAGTCCGCGAATCGGACCTAGTTCCCGCTCGGCTTTCTGAAACAGGAGGAGAATATCCGATTCCAGGGCGACATTTCCCCGAATGGCGAGAGCGACACCTCCTGACGAGCGAATCTCGTCCACCACACCTTGAGCGGCTGCCTCGTTATCAAGATAATTCACGGCCACGGAATAGCCTCGGATGCCAGCCAGTCGGGCGACCGCCGCCCCGATCCCCCGGCTACCTCCGGTCACAACCAAAGCGCGCCGACTTTCAGTGAGCACAGTCCTTCAAGGCCCCTTCTAGTGCATGCCATCCGAGAGTCGCACACTTCAATCTTTGCGGAAACTTTTTCACGCCGCCCAGAGCTTGCAGATTGCCGAGGCCGCCAGCAGGCGCGACGTCCTGGGTAAGAAAATCGATGAATCTCCGCTTAAGCCCCAGGGCGTCGGAGACAGTCTTCCCTCTCACCTGAGTCGTCATGAGCGAAGTGGAGGCCATGCAGATGGCGCAAGCCTGGCCAGTGAAGCGGATGTGCTCAATCGTGCCCGGCGGCGACTGGCTGACGAACACAACGACCTCGTCACCGCATGATGGATTGTAGCCTTCCCCCTTGGAGGCAGGCGAAGGCAATTCGCCGAAATTGCGAGGCCGTTTTGAATGGTCCAGTATGATCGTCTGGTACAGTTCGTCGATTTCCATCAGACTCCAAAGTATTGAATCGCCGCCCGAAGCACTTCGACAAGGCGATCAATTTCACTTTCCGTATTGTAAAAGTAGAAACTGGCGCGCGCCGTTGCCTGGAGGCCAAGTTTTCGCATTAGCGGCTGGTTGCAATGATGGCCGCCCCTCATGGCGACTCCGAATTGGTCTGCATACGCCACGAGATCGTGGGCATGGATCGTTCCAAGCTGGAAACTGACCAGGCCTGCGCGCTCATCCTTCGGGCCAAGAATGCGAATTCCAGGAAGACTCGAGAGCGCCTCGTAAGCCAGTTGACCAAGATGATGATCATTCGCCTGAATGGCGGGTCTTCCAATCCCTTCGAGGTAATCCAATGCGACTGAAAGCCCGACCGCGCCAGCAATATGAGGCGTCCCGGCTTCAAAGCGGTGCGGTCCCGCTTTCCAATCCGCGGATTCGAAAGTTACTCTCGAAATCATTTCTCCGCCGAACTGATATGGCTGCATGTCGGTCAACAACGCAGGATTGCCATAAAGGATCCCGATGCCGGTTGGCCCGCAGCATTTGTGGCCCGAGAAGACGAGAAAGTCACAACCGAGTTCCTGAACATCGATCGGGGCGTGACCTGCGCTCTGAGCAGCGTCGATTAGAGTCACAGTCCCGTGCCGTCGAGCCGCCGCACAAATCTCTCCCACCGGATTGATGCATCCAAGCGAATTGGAGATATGAGTGAATGCCAGCAATCGAACGGGATCCTTCTGCAGTCTTCGTTCCAGCAGGGACCATTCAATGGCCCCCTCGTCGCCGGTTACGGGAAGGTATTGGAGAGAAGCGCCTGTCCGCCGGGCGATTATCTGCCAGGGGATCAGATTCGCATGATGCTCCATCTCCGTGATCAAGATGATGTCTCCCGGGCCGAGATGCGCCATTCCCCAGGAACTCGCGACTAGATTAATTCCTTCGGTCGTTCCTCGAGTAAAGATGATCGACTCGGGGGAAACTGCCCCCAAAAACCGGCCTGCCCGGGCGCGAGCATCTTCGTAGAGTTTCGTGGCCCGAGTGCTCAGGGCGTGAATGCCCCGATGAACATTCGCATGGTCCTCTCGATAGTAACGGGCGACTTCATCGATCACACAGTTCGGATGCTGGGTCGACGCGGCATTATCCAGGTAGACCAGCGGAAATCCGCTGACTTTCTGGTCCAGGATCGGGAAGTCTCCTCGATAGTGCGCCGCCAGTGAATCTGCCCCCACAGTCCACATTCTACTTTGCTCCGGCCAGATGCAAGGGTCAGACGAGTGGGGGAGGTGCAGCTCAATATTGAACCCTTCCGTCCCTCCCCGGAACCAGTAATATGATGGATGGATCCAATTTCTCTCGGATTACCGCATCGCGAACCATTTATTTTCGTGGAATCGGTAAACAGCCTCGAGGCGGGCCGGCTGGCGGAATGTTCAAAGACGTTTCGAAGGACTGATTCTTTGTTCGATGGACATTTTCCTGGGAATGCAATCGTGCCGGGCGTTCTCTTAGTAGAAGGAATGGCCCAGACCGCCGGGTTAGCGGTCGGTGCGCCAGGAAAGATGTTTTTGCTTACCGCGATTCGATCGATGAAATTTTTGCGCCCGGTTCGGCCTGAGGAACCACTCGATTTCAGAGCCTGCAAGGTTGGAGACGCAGGCGGTCTTGTTCAATGTAGCGTGGAGGCGAGAGTTGGACAGGATCTGGTTGCAGAAGGGCAAATAGTTCTCAGCGAGGTGTCTCACGAGGGAGCGCCTGCGTTCCAGGACGGGTCAGTTCGAAGCTGAAGAATGAACGAAACAGTGTTCCAAGGTATCCAATACGGAGTTAAATGAAGAAAATCGCTATCGCTCTATGTATCGCCTGGCTCATCGGGATGCCCGAAGCACCCTTGCAGGCGCAAATGGTCGGCCCCAAAGCGGGCGACCCGCTTCCGGCCCTTTCACTGAACTATCTGGGAAAACAACCTGAGCTCACCGGAAAGCCGGTCCTGGTTGAATTTTGGGCAACCTGGTGCCCTCCCTGTCGCAAAAGTATTCCGCACCTTAACGAGATCTACTCCAAGTATAAGACTCAAGGACTGGAGATCGTCGGGATCACTAATGAGGACGAGGCGACCGTAAAGAAATTTCAAAAGCAGATCCCGATGGATTATAACGTCGCCATCAACACTCCCGAAACCCTCTATGCGCAGTTCGGAATCCAGGCGATTCCGACGGCGTTCCTGGTGGACAAAGAGGGTAAAATCGTCTGGTCCGGGCACCCGATGGACCTGACGGAAACCCAGATCCAATCTGTGCTGAATTAAACGGTCAACGCGCACTAATCCGACGGTCTTATTGGAGAAACGGATTGTTGCGCCGTTCCTCGCCGATGGTCGTGGGTGGCCCGTGGCCCGACAAAACTGTCGTTTCGTCCGGCAACGTCATAATCTTTTCGTGAATCCCACGCATCAATAGTTTGTGGTCGCCACCCGGCAGGTCCGTCCGGCCGATGCTTCCGGCAAAAAGCACGTCGCCGCCGAAGAGAATCTGGTGGTCTGCCGCGTAGAAACAGAGACTGCCGGGACAGTGGCCAGGAACAAGAAGAACCCGAAATGGGATCCCGCAAAGCTCAATTTTAGGCGTCTCGTCAATCAGAAAATCGGGATGAACAGGCTCCGTTTCGAGAAAAAGCCCGTAGGCTTTGAAAAATTCAGGATCAGTGATGAGCGGGATTCCATCTCGATGATATGCAACCTGGCAGTTGAACCTGCGCTTTATCCTTGCCGCGTCGTCAACATGGTCGATGTGGCCGTGAGTGATCAGAAGCAAGTCGAGTCGGACAGCCAGGTCGCCCACCCAATCCGAGGACCCCGTCGGCGCATCAATAAGAAGGTTGCCACCCGGCACCTGCACCAGATAGGCGTTCGTATCGAAAATACCCCCAATAAACGTTTGAAAGTGAAGCATACTGAATAGAGATTCGAAAAAATTCGGGATACACCAGACTTTTGGCCTAATGCCGGAACTCTGCCAACCGTTGTGTCAATGTGCACTCTGGTCGACGCATGAAAACAATTAGTATCGCTGCAGCCGCAGTTTTGTCTTTTTTCAATTCAACTTTCGTCCGTGCGGAAGAGAAGCCGAATGCTGCCGACCCGCGCCAAGTCGCAATCACCGTTGGCCGACTCCTGGAACAAGGCCATTACAGCCGCCAGAAACTTGACGCCGAAATGTCGAAGCGAATCCTGGATACCTATCTCCAGAATTTGGATTACAGCAAGCTCTTCTTCACGCAGGAGGACATTGATCAATTCACCCAGAAGTACGCCTCGACCTTGGGCGACAGCATTTTGCTCGGGGATTTGCTGCCGGCAAAAGAAATCCACAATGTCTTTAAGGCTCGAGTGGAAGATCGGGTGGCGAAGATCCGCCAGCTGCTGAAGAAAGACTACGGTTTCAAGAGCAGCCGCTCGGTTGCCTTGGATCGCCGAAAAGAACCGTGGCCCGCCAACATCACCGAGGCGGACGTTTTGTGGAGAGACCGAATCGAGGGGGAGCTGCTCCAGGAAAAACTCAATAAATTTGCCGTCGATCCAGGACCGAAGGTGGTGGGTCGAAGATACGACCAGCTCCTCAAAAGTGTAGAAGAACGGGATGACGAGGATCTGAGCCAGCTTTTTTTAAACTCTGTCGCACAATCTTACGACCCGCACTCGGAGTATCTGGGACGCTCCGATCTTGAGAGCTTTGAAATCAATATGCGGCTTTCCTTAACTGGAATTGGAGCCGAACTGCGCACGGATGATGGATATGCGAAGGTTCAGCGGCTTCTCCCGGGCGGTCCCGCGCAGATGAGCGGCAAAATGAGCGTCGGCGATAGAATAGCCGCCGTCGCCCAGGGTAAAGACTCGTTTGTCGATACCGTGGACATGAAGCTCGACAAAGTGGTGGAAATGATTCGCGGAAAAAAGGGAACGGTGGTCCGCCTGCAGGTCATTCCCGCGAACGCCAACGATCCTTCAAAGCGGCGGGTGGTGGAGTTAGTCCGCGATAATGTGAAGCTGACCGAACAGGAAGCGAAGGCCGAAATTATTGAAAAAGATCTGCCGGACGGATCCATCCAGAAACTGGGATGGATCACCTTGCCATCATTCTATCAGGACATGGAAAAGTCGCGCACGGGCAAGAGTACAACCCGCGATGTTGCAGCGCTTCTGAAGCGATTGCAACAAGAGCAGATTCAAGGACTGATCGTCGATTTGCGAAGAGATGGCGGGGGATCGCTCGACGAAGCCATCAAAATGAGCGGTCTGTTTATCAATCAAGGGCCTGTCGTGCAGGTTAAAGACGCTAACGGAGACATCGACGTTTTGAAGGATCGGGATGGAAACGCTCTCTATACCGGTCCGATGATTGTGCTGGTCAACAAGCTCAGTGCCTCGGCCAGTGAAATCTTTGCGGCAGCAATGCAGGATTATGGTCGGGCGTTGATCATCGGCGACTCCAGTACCTTCGGTAAGGGTACCGTCCAAACGATGCTGGAGTTGGGGAGGTTCATGCCCATGCTTGGCAGTTCGTCAAACGATGCGGGAGCCCTAAAGCTGACCGTTCAAAAATTCTACCGTGTGGCGGGTGGATCGACCCAGTTACGCGGCGTGATTTCCGATATCAAGTTGCCATCTCTCACGGACAATAGTGAGTTTGGCGAGTCTGCTCTGCAACACCCGTTGGCGTACGATGAAGTGGAACCGGCTCCGATCGATGTGGCGGCGAATCGTAAGCCGCTCTCTGTTGATGATTTGCGCCAACGCTCTGCGAACCGTGTCACTCAAGACCCACAGTTTCAGGACATTTCGGAGGATATCCGCCGACTGGGTGAAAGGCTGAAGAACAATCGACTCTCGCTCAATGAATCCGTTCGTCGCGAAGAGATGGCGAAGGAAGCAAAGCAGAAAGAGAAGGAAGAGGAAGATCGAAAGAAAGCCGAGGCTGACGATCGTACCAAGACTTTTGAACTGAGTTTGGCCGATGTGGATAAGCCCCAGCTGAAACTTCAGGAACAGAAACCGGACGCCACGAAGTCGGCGAAGGCCAAGTCCGCGCGAACAGGGGACAACCCGGTCGAAGACGCGCTCGACGATGATGATTCGGTGAATCTCGCCGATAGCGATCCCGCCCGACGAGAGACACTTAATATTCTTTCGGACCTGATTGATTTCGCGAAGTCGCCCCGCACCGTCGGGCGTTAAGTTAACGCCCTTCCTCTGACCTTCTCTTTTAAACTGCGCCTCGAGCGTCGCTGTGGTAATTCGCTAGGGCCACAGCCTCTCCCAGATCGATCGTGTCGTCGAAGAGTGCTCTTCCGATGATCGTGCCATACAGGCGCGGCATCGAGGCGAGCTGTTTTATATGTTCAAGGTTGGCCACGCCCCCGCTTGAGATGACCTGGCAATGGGTGCTTTCAAGGATTTTTTCCAAAACGGGGAAATTGGGCCCGATCAATGTTCCGTCGGTCGCGATATCCGTAAAGATGATGGTTGCGACACCCAGCTTCTCGACCATGCGAATGAAATCGAGAGCATTGATTGAAGTGACCTCGGTCCAGCCTCTTACCGCCACCAGGCCGTCTTTTGCATCGACGCTTACAGCAATTCGCTGACCACCAAACCGATTGACGAGATTCTCAAGGAAAATTGGGCTGTCCACAGCGCCTGTTCCGATCACCACCCTCGATACGCCAGCCTTGATAAAGGTGGCCGCCGCTTCCTGAGAGCGAATACCCGCCTCCTACCTGCACCGGGATGTTCAAGGCGCGGACCAGCTTCTTGATCATTTCGATATTCCGAGGTTCACCGGTAAAAGCGGCGTTCAGGTCTACAACGTGCAGGCAATTGCCGCCCTCCTCCTCCCAGCGCCTGGCAAATGCCAAGCGGGTCGTCAGAGTACACAGTCTTATCTTCGAGCTTCCCTTCGCGCAAACGCACCACCTGGCCGTCCAACAGGTCGATCGCCGGTAATATGATCATGTCAGTGAACTAACAAACTGCCGTAAAATTGCCAATCCGTTCTCTTGGCTTTTCTCGGGATGAAATTGGGTGGCGAGAAGATTGTCGGTCACCACTGCCGCAGCGAACTCTTCACCATACGCGGTCGTCGCCGCAATCAATCGAGCTATCTCCAGGCACGGGATAATAGGAATGAACAAAGTAGACGAACGGCGAATCCGGGAGACCCGGAAAACGCGCAAAAGCCTGTTCGGTCCATGAAAGCCGATTCCAGCCAATCTGAGGAACTTTCAGGTTCCCGGACTTGAATCGCCGCACGTTACCTTCAAACAATCCCAGGCCTTCTTCTCCGGGCGATTCCTCGCTGGTCTTGAACAAAAGCTGGTATCCGAGACAGATTCCGAGAAACTTCTTCTCGTTGACCAGCCATTCCTGGATCGGCTGAAACAGGCCGCGTGCGTGGAGTTGGCGCACCGAATCTCCGAAAGAACCGACGCCCGGCAGCACCAGAGCCTTGAGGCCGTCGGGGATGGGGCCGCTCACGACGGGTTGGACTTCAGCCCCAACGACCTGCAGGGCCTTGGCGACGCTGCGGAGGTTGCCTGAACCGTAGTCTATCAAACCGATTTTTGCGAGAGTCGTCATAACTCCCCCTTCGAGCTGGGCACCCCTTTAACCCGGGTGTCGATTTGGCAGGCCTGGTCCAGGGACCTTGCCAGGCCCTTAAAAATCCCCTCAGCCATGTGATGGCTATTCCGGCCGTGGAGAATGTCGACATGCAGATTAAGAAGAGCGTTCGAGCTGAACGCCCGCAGAAATTCTTCGACCAGCTCAAAGCCAAATTGTCCGATCGGCGCCAGGTTTTCCGGCGCCTGATAGTGGAGGTATGATCTGCCACTAAGATCGACGGCAACTCGAATGAGAGTTTCATCCATCGGCAGAAGGGCCCAGCCGTAGCGTCTAATCCCGGTTTTGTCGCTGAGCGCTTGAGCGAGACATTTGCCAAGAACGATTCCGGTATCTTCGACGCTGTGATGAAAGTCCACCTCCAAATCTCCGCGGACATCGATCTGGAGATCAAACAAGCTATGTCTGCTGAGGAGAGTGAGCATGTGATCGAAGAAAGGAATCCCGGTCCGGATGGACGAAACGCCAGAGCCATCGATCATCAGGTCGACAGAGACATAGGTCTCTGCTGTCTCTCGCTGCAGGGAGGCGCGCCGATTGTCAGTCATGGAGCAAGAAGGATAGCACAGAAGCGGGCGCCGCATCAAAGGCGGAATCGGGCGGGAGAAAAAATGCAAGTCATCACTTGCATTCTGGACCATATGCAAGTAAGTACTTGCATGCAACGTCCCGTTTCCCGGCTCCTGCGCAAGCGGCTTGTCTCGTCTTCCGCAGATCAAACTCGCGAACGACTCCTGGATGCCGCCGCCGAGAGCTTCTCCAGGGACGGGATTCAAGGCGCTACCACGCGTGAGATCGCTCGAGAAGCGGGCGTCAATGAAGTCACCCTTTTCCGCCATTTTAAAAGTAAAGAGCAACTGCTCCGCGCCGTCCTTCAGCGCGGACTTGCTTCCGAGGTCGCCATCATGGACGAACATTCCTCATGGAAAGAAAACTTGCGGGAGAGCATGGAGAAATATGCACGCCATTACTACTCGCACCTGGAGAAGAAGAAAGGCTTCGCGCGCGCCTTCCTGGCCGAAGGCCACGCGTTGCCAAAGTCGATGCAGACCATGATCGCCGATGTGATCCGTCCGGTGCGCGAACGCCTGGTCTCTATTCTGGCCGATGCTCAGAAAGCGGGAGTTGTTCGCAGCGATTTAAATGTCGAGTGCGCACTCGATGCCCTTAAAAACTCACTCTACGCGGGGATGCTACGCGAGGGTGCTTACTTTCCCAGGAATTACTCCACCGACGACTATGTAGCGACCGTCGTCGACATCTTTTTGCGTGGCATCGAGGCAGGCTAATGAATTGCAAAATCGTGATATGACGCAGCAAATCGCAGTTGAACCACCGGAAATCCGCACGCCGGTCCGAGATCCCAGGAGACCCGGCCCTTCCCAAAGCAAGAATCCTCCTCGCTCGGCAAAGCGTGTCTTTGTTACATTCATCATCGCGCTGCTCTTCGCCTTCGCGGTGATCGTTGGCCTCGTTTACATGGTCAATTCAGCGGCTTACCAGTCGACGGATGACGCCTTCATAGACAGTCACATTGTCCCAGTTTCGGCGCAGGTCGCAGGTCGAGTACGGTCTGTTTACGTCGATGACAACCAGAGCGTAAACAAGACCGACTTGGTCGTAGAATTGGATCCGGCGGATTTCGATGCGGCTGTTCGCCAGAAAGCCGCAGCCCTGGCAAGTTCTCAAGCGCAAGCCGCCGCAGCTCAAGCCGGACTTCAAGAGGCGATCGCGCACGTTAGGACACAGGAAGCAATTCTCGAGTCGGACCAGGCCACCGTTGCTGCGGACGCGGCGCAGAACGATAAAGCCCAGAGCGACTTCAAGCGTTACGAAGAGCTCTTCAAGAGGAAGGTTGTTTCGCCGCAGGATGTCGATCAGTTTCGTGCCACAGCAAAATCTGCTCAGGCAACATTGAACGCTGCCGAAAAAAAAGTGCTGAGTGACGAAGCGCTGGTTAGCGAAGCGCGAGCCCAGGAGGACGCTCTCTCAGGGCTGGTACAAAGCGTCAGTGCCCAAATCCATCAATCCGATGCAAATCTTGCGGCCGCGAATTTGAACCAGTCCTACACCAGGATCACGGCGCCGGAATCGGGCTGGGTGACCCAAAAATCGGTTGTGCCCGGAGAGTACGTTCAAGCCGGACAGAATCTGTTCGCGCTTGTGCCGAAACAAGTCTATATCACGGCGAACTTCAAAGAAGATCAGATTGGGCGCATGCGCCCCGGGCAACCGGTCGAAATCGAAGTTGATGCGTTGCATGGCCAGAAATTTCGTGGACATGTCGATAGCATCCAGGCCGGCAGCGGAGCTCGATTCAGTCTTCTGCCTCCCCAGAATGCGACAGGGAATTACGTGAAGGTCGTCCAGCGCGTCCCGGTAAAGATCGCGTTCGATGAGCCGATTAACACCGGGGTTGGCCTGCCACTCGGACCGGGTGAATCGGTTGTTCCGACGGTGAAGGTTTCCGATCCCGATTACTCTCCGACCAAAGTCGGCATCGCTATCGGAATCATCGCAATCGGAGTTATCTTCATCGTGATTCGAGGGTTGCGGAAGCGGTCCAAAGCGCAGACATCCCAGTCGCAGATTAAATCTTGGTGTCTTATAATGGCGGTTGCATCAGCCTCCACAACCTCATCTGCGGACGGAAAACTGCCCGCGAACCCCTGGTTCATCGCTATTGCGGTCATGTTGGCGACCTTCATGGAGGTTTTGGATACTTCGGTCGCGAATGTGGCGTTGAATCACATAGCCGGTAATCTTTCGGCCAGCACGGATGAGGCGACTTGGGTTTTGACCAGCTATCTGGTGTCGAACGCGATTGTCCTTCCGGCTACCGGCTGGCTTGGGCGTTTTTTTGGTCGAAAGAGGTTCCTGATCGCCTGTATTGGGATCTTCACCATCGCCTCCGCCATGTGCGGTTTAGCCTCCAGCCTTGGACTTTTAATCTTTGCGCGTGTCGTGCAAGGAGCCGGGGGGGGGGCGCTTGCAGCCGATCGCTCAGGCCGTTTTACTGGAAAGCTTCCCGCCGGAAAAGCGGGGTGCGGCAATGTCCGTTTACGCGATTGGCGTGGTCGTCGCGCCGATCCTCGGTCCGACCGTGGGCGGATGGTTAACCGATGATTACTCATGGCGCTGGGTATTTTACATCAATATCCCGATCGGAATTCTGGCGGTCATTCTCTGTTCCATCTTGCTCGAGGATCCGCCTCACATTAAAGAGGCGCGGCGCGTCCGCATTGATTTTATTGGCTTTGGATTATTGATAGTCTGGATCGGATGTCTGCAGATCATGCTCGACAAAGGACAGGACGCTGACTGGTTGTCCTCCAATCTTATCCGATGGCTTGCGTTTGGCGCGGGTATCGGGTTCATCGCGTTCTTATACTGGGAGTTGCGTGTTCAACATCCGATCGTGAACTTGCGCATTCTGCGGGATCGTAATATTGCGATCGGTTCTCTCTTACTGTTCCTGGTCGGCGCGATTCTCTACGGAACGACTGCGATCCTGCCGCTGTTCCTGCAAAATCTTCTCTCCTATACCTCCTTTCAGGCCGGGTTGGTGATGAGTCCGCGCGGTTTTGGAGCGATTCTGGGCAGCATTATTTCCGGCCGGATTCTGGCCAACCCCAAGATCGATGGACGCCTCTGGATCGGCGGTGGGTTCGCCGTTCTAGCCTTGTCGATGTACATGTTCGGAGATCTCACCATCCAAATCTCTCCGGGCAACATCGTCTGGCCGATCGTCATCAGTGGTTTTGCCGTTACCTGTATCTTCGTTCCGATGACGACCTATTCGATGGCAACGGTGTCACGAGAGAACATGGGCGAGGCAACGGGGCTGACTAATCTGCTGCGGAATCTTGGAGGAAGCGTCGGGATCTCGACGATCACTACCTTGGTCTCGCGAAGTGCACAAACGCATCAGGCGAATTTGGTGGGTCACATGAGCCAGTATAATCCGGTGTTCAACGAAGAACTCGCCAAAATCCAGGGTGCGCTTACGCCGCAAATCGGTTCCGCAGCTGCACATGACCAGTCCTATGGCTTGATATACCGGACGCTGCAGCAGCAGGCATCACTCTGGTCTTACATAGAGCAGTTTCGTATGCTGGTGATTGTTTGTCTCCTCTGCGCCCCCTTGGTGTTTCTTTTTAAGCGACCCAAGCGTGCCGCCCTCCCCAAAGACCTCGCGGCAGCGCACTAACATTCACATCGTTCTCAACTGTCGATGCAGGCTCCACAAAAGGCAGAGAAGGAAAACCAAAGTAAATCCATTGATAACCCACGAGTTGAAGACAAAGATGTTCAACTTCTGGCCGAAGTAATTTTTGTCCGGACCAAAAAACACATTTCGCGGCTGTGTTGTGTAGTCCTTTTGCTTCATCTGCGCGTCAGTGAGCATGTCCGTGATCTTTCGATTCTGGAAAAGTTGTTCCGCCGTCACCTGATCGCTGCCGGTCTCAAATATTTTGCGATCGAGCCGCGCGCCGTTGATAATTCGATCGATCTCGTGCATTTTCTGTTTCACCTGGCCGGAATCGTTGCCGGCAAGCCCGGAGAGAATCGCCAACGCGTCCTTTGAATCATCGAGCTGGTCGGTCTCTGCCTGGGTTAGATCTTTTCGCTTAGCCAATTGTTCGATCCTGTCGGTCAGAATATCCTGGCGACGCGTGAACGGATTGAGCTTAGCCTGGGCCACGACCATCGCTTCATAAGACCAACGCATGGGAATGAGTTGGCAGATAAAAGGCACTTCGACGTCTTGCGGTTTCATTCGCTCGTTTGCGATTAGCTGGTCCTTCGCGGCCTGGTCCCTCGTACAGCACGTACAGGAAATCCAGGTTTCGATTCATTTCGTCGTACTTAATCAGTGCCCCGCCAAGGATGATCTGGGGAATCAAGACCAGCGGAACGATGTTAGCCGCGGTTTTCGCATCATTCACCAAAGACGAGATCAGCAGTCCGCCTGCGACTCCGCCGACTGCCGTGGTACCCATAAACCAAAGATAGGGCCAAAACATTCCGCGGATTTCCAGAATCGCGTCACCAATCAGAAGAAACAGCACACACTGGATGACAGCAAATAGCGATAAGGTCAAAAACTTCGAGAGCACATAGTAGGGGAGGTGAATATTCAAATTTCGCTCCCGCTGAAGGATAGGACGGTCCCGGATGATGTCGTCAGCACTGTTGGTCAGCCCGAGAAACATAGCCACCACCAGCGCTAGAAACAGGTAGGTTGGAATATGAAATGCCGAAGCGAAATTGTAACTGGAATTTTCGGCATATCTCAGGACAAAGCCGATTAATGCCGCCAAAACCGGGGCCTCGAAGATGGTCGTCCATAAGTTGGTCCGGTTGCGCAGCTTGCTGACAAAAGCGCGTTTGAAAATCGTGCTGACACGGACCCACTCGTCGCGCCAACGCGTTGGCGCGTTCTTCTCGGTTGGAAGAGGTTGAGCTGTCGGGGGGTCCTGCTTGAGGGAGACCTGCCGCATTTCCTGGATCAGCCGGAATGATTCGTACTTGTCTCGCCAATAGTCTGGCGAATACCGCCTGGCAGGCACGAGCTGCCCTTTGCTGTTTTCCTCGTAGATAATGTCACCGCTCAAATCGCGCAGAGGTGTCTCCAGGACGTCAAAAATAAACTCCGGACGAGTCGTGCCGCAGGAGGGACAACCACCCAGCTCAGTGCCGAAATGCTGCTCGTGTTCCGCCGTCGCAAAATACTGGAGCATGTCCCCCGGAGTTCCGAAGAACACCAGCCGGCCGCCTTTGTCCAACAAGATCGCTTTGTTGAACATCTGAAATATCTTCGAAGTCGGCGTGTGAATGGTGACCAGGACAATTTTATTTTGAGAAAGGCTTCGGATAATCTCGATGACGTGTTCCGAATCTTTTGATGATAGTCCTGACGTTGGCTCGTCAAAAAGGTAAACATCGGCCGAACTGATCATATCCAGACCGATGTTCAGACGCTTTCGTTCGCCTCCACTCAAATATTTTTTAACCGAACTGCCGACAACGCTGTCGCGCCGCTCTGAAAGACCGAGCTCGATAAGCTTACCGTCGATTCGCCGAAGGCGATCTTTCGCCGAGAGATGCGGAGAACGGATCGAAGCAGCGTAATTGAGATTTTCGAGGATGGTCAGATGCTCATCAAATGCGTCGTCCTGCGGAATGTACGCTACGTATCCCCGTAAGGTCTCGAGATGGCTGTAGAGCGACTGACCATTGAGGAAGATGGCGCCGTTCGTCGGATGGCTTTGTCCGCAGATCGCCTTGAGAAGAGTACTCTTCCCCGAACCGCTCGCTCCCATGACGCACACCATCTCGCCTCGGCCCGACTGCAAAAGACATTCCGTCGAGGGCAACCTCACCGGTCTTGAAACGAAGGGAAAGATCACGAACTTCGAGGTGCCGAATGATGTTTCGTTCCTCCTCGATGATTCGTTCGGAGAAATCGCACCGCAAAATCTGCCCGGTATCGATCCGGATGATGTCGCCGTCGATCAAACTGGCCGAGTTTCTGACAATCGTTTCTCCGACCATGATCGGGCGGTCTGCCTGCAAAATATCCAGCGTCCCGACTCTCCGCTCGTAATCGCACGATATTTTGAGCAGCACTTCTCCGCTCGTTCCCGGACTAAGCAGAATGTCGTCCTCTTCAAGCAAGGAGGAATTGTTGGAAACGAGGTATACGGATTTCGAAGCTTTAAGCTGGAAGCGCCCCCCCATCGCACGGGCTCCGCGCCGCAGATCGACCAACGGAAGTTCCAACGCGTTCTCAAAGACGATCCGGTCTTCCAGGCTGCCCGAAACGGTCGTACCGGACTTAAGACCAATCCCATTGAGGGTGGCGGCCACGTTCTTGAGGGCCTTGACCTGAACGCTCAGGCCGAACTGGACTTCCAGACTGCTATCCCGCGTTCTGGATTTTTCGAGCTGGACCTCGATCATTCGGCGCCACCGTGACGAAGACTTGCGGCAATGAAACGTTCTTCTTGGCGTTAAAATAAAAGAGAAGATCCTGATGGCTGATGACTCGCTCATCCAGGAGCAAGCGTTGGCCCGGGTAGATTCGGCAGAACTCATCCGGAGCCAGAACTCGCCCTCGAACCATGACGGGGCGGGAACTCAGATTTTTGAACAGAATCAGCTCGTGATACCGATAGGCCATAAGCCGTTCATCCCGGCCCAATTCCCTTAGCTGCACATCCGCCGTTGATCCCGAACCGAAGACGATTGATTCGAGCGGAGAGGTCCCTTTTTGGTAGATGGAAGGATCGGCAGAGTCCGCCGCGTTCAGCTGGTAAACAATATCGATCGCCTGGGCCGCCATGCCCAATTGCGACATGAACGAATAATAGGCAATGACCTGTTCCTGCTGCATCCCCGCCTTGGCAATGAGGTCATAGAGTTGGACGCCCAGCATGATCTTTCGATCCGGCGGCATCTCTTCGGCAAGCCGCTTCGCCATGTGCGCAAGGTCCTGGTGCTCTTTCAGCGCCTTCTTGAACAAAGCCCGAAGCTCGGAGTAAACCGCTTCAGGATAGTCATAACGCAAGAACCCGAGGCTGGAATCGATTTCGTCCTCCAGAATTCTTCCGTCGACTTTCGTAAATCCTGCCAAAACCTGGATCAGCAGCGGCAAAAGGTTGCGGTCGTCGGTTGGCCTGCGTCTTTTTCGGATCAGGCGTCGAAAAGTTAAGGTAGCGAAGTCGCGCGCTTTTCGAGCGAGCAGTCTCGGCTTCTCAACTGGAGCATCCAGAGTTTGAGGCATTTTCGAATCGAGATTAACTTCTGATCGGAAGAGAAGCAAACAGGCTCTAGTTTCCTTGCCCGATGCACCGACTTCCTTTACAATCAGCTGGTTCGGTCAAGAGTGTTCCAGGTATGGCTTTGCTTTCAAGTTTCAACGAAGATCGTCCTGTCACCTATTTCAGGGGTTACCCGATCTACTGCGCGACGATCCTGACCGTGGCCTACGCGGTCGGGGTCCTGGGGACCTTTCTGGCTAAAGCCTTCGGCGGCTGGGAGGCGGTCGTTACGCTGATGGCATTCGATTCCGCTCATTCGATTCTCGGCGGCCAAATCTGGCAGATCCTCACCTATTCGTTCATCGACATTCCGAGCTTCTTCACCATTATCGGTCTCCTCTTTCTCTACGTGTCAGCGGTTGAGATCGAAAAGTACATCGGCAAAGCACGTTTTTTGACCCTGTATGGCGTCATTATCCTCATTCCGGTGGTGACCCTGACCGTCCTTGGCGTGATCATCAATTATCCGATCCAGTATTTTGGCCAGACGCAGGTCATGATCGGTCTTTTTATCGCCTTTTGCACTTTGTACCCCGGAGTTCAATGGGGTGGATTCCTGACCGCAAAGTGGGTCGCGATCGGCAGCCTGATCTTGTCTTCGGCGGTTGACCTCTCTTCCTCGGCCTGGGTTTCACTCGGGGAGCTTTGGCTGATCAGCGGATTTTCATTTGGCTATATCCGCTTTCTTCAGAGAGGCGGAGAATTGCCTTCTTTCCGGTTTCCGCTGCGCCGCCGGCCAAAATTGCGGGTAGTGCAGAAACCGAAATCTCGTCCGCGCCCGGCTGTGGTTGAAGCTGCCGACACCGGTAACGCCGAGATGGACCAATTACTGGATAAAATCTCAAAGCATGGTCTTAACAGTTTGACCTCTCAGGAGCGTGCTGCTTTGGAGCGTGCTCGTGCAAAGCTGCTGGAAAAGGACAAACAATAGGTGAGGCACCAGGGGCGGCTGCTATGGCGTCCCATTTTTTGCGGCACGAGAGCCGCTGGGGTTGGCTGTTGCGTCCTGAATCTCAGGCCGATTGGAACTATGACTTCTCCTATTGATCGCTTGCGAAAAATTGTCGCTCAACTCCGGTCACCGGACGGTTGTCCATGGGATCGCGAGCAGACTCACCAGAGCCTGAAACCGCACTTGGTCGAGGAGTGTTATGAACTGATCGATGCAATTGATGCAGGCGACGACAAGGAACTGAAGGAAGAACTGGGAGACCTGCTCCTCCAAGTCGTGTTGCACTCGCAAATGGCCGCCGAGGCAAGTCGGTTTACCTTGGACGAGGTTGCGACAGCGATTGCCGACAAACTGGTGAACCGGCACCCGCACGTGTTCGGAGAAAACCGGTTGCCGAATAGCGAAGCGGTTCTGAGGCAATGGGAGGTCATCAAGCGTTCTGAGAAGCAGGAACGCCGCTCGGTCCTTGACGGTGTGCCGAAAGGTCTGCCCGCTCTCGCGCGCGCGCAAAAGGTGCAGACAAAGGCGGCACGAGTCGGTTTTGATTGGAACGAGGCCGATGGGGCCTTGGAAAAAGTGCGGGAAGAACTGCGGGAGATCGAATCTGCAGCGGAGGATCGTCTGCCGGAGGAGGTCGGCGATCTGCTTTTCGCGGTGGTAAATTTCGCCCGTAAGAAGAAGCTCGATGCCGAGCAACTCCTCAATGAGGCGAGCTCGAAATTCGCTGCCCGGTTTCGCGCCATGGAACGCCTTGCGGAGGATCGCGGTCTGGAGTTTGCCTCCCTCAATCTGCTGGAAATGGATCGTTTGTGGGACGAGGCGAAGGCAGCATCCGCTAATCGCTGATCAGCGGATGCGCATCCGCAACCTGAGGGCGAAACTGTTGGGGCGAGGCTGGGTCAGGGCCTGAGCGAACGGCGCTTCCTTGTTTGCACGCGACCGGAGTCGCGTTAGGTTCAACAATGCCTGAAACACCATTTCCGTCGCAAGAAGAACTCCAGAAGAAGATTCAGGAGTTCATGAAGGCGAATTTTGGCGAGCACGTCGCGGTTTCCGCATTTACCCAACAGGCTGCGACCGATGAGCCGCCCGAGGAGACGGCAGGAATCGATCGATCCATTTCAATTCAACGCAACTCCGAAACAAATCAAAGCCCACCTGGATCGTTTCGTCATTCAACAGGACGAGGCAAAGAAGACGCTCGCGATTGCGGTTTGCGATCATTACAACCACGTCAATCGGGTTCACCGGCTCGAAAAAGAAAATCCGGAAGCCGCAAACCAAATTGAGTACACCAAGGGGAACGTTTTGCTGCTTGGACCAACCGGCGTTGGGAAGACGTATCTGGTCAAGCACATCGCCGAATTGATCGGCGTACCATTTGTGAAAGCTGACGCGACAAAATTCAGCGAAACCGGCTACGTGGGCGGCGACGTCGAGGACCTCGTCCGCGACCTGGTCCAAAAGGCGGACGGCAATGTAGAGCTTGCCCAGTATGGCATCATTTACATCGATGAAATCGACAAGATAGCCACTAGCTCGAATCTCACCGGCCGCGATGTGAGCGGGCGCGGAGTTCAGACGACGCTGCTGAAGTTAATGGAAGAAACGGAGGTGCCGCTGCGTAACCCGATGGATCTCCAATCTCAGCTCCAATCCGCGCTGGAGTTTCAGCGACGTGGCAAGTCAAAGAAGGAGCTGATCAACACGCGCCACATCCTGTTCATTTGTAGCGGCGCATTTGATCGCCTGAAGGAACAGGTCGAGCGGCGCTTACGCCGGGCGAGTATTGGCTTTGGCGATGCTCCCGTGCCTGCGGACGGCGCGGAAGTGTTACGCGCGGTGACCACTCGGGATTTCATCGACTACGGGCTGGAACCAGAATTCATCGGGCGATTGCCTACCCGGGTTGTTTGCGAAGAATTATCCGCCGAAGATTTGTTCGCAATCTTAAAAACATCGGAAGGCAGCGTGGTTCGGCAGTACAGCCGGGCCTTTGAAGCGTTCGGTATCGAGGGGCGCTTTCACGACGAAGCACTTCGGGAAATCGCGGTTCAGGCCGCGGCGGAAAAAACCGGCGCCCGGGGTTTGGTGACCGTCTGCGAACGGTTGTTTCGAGATTTCAAGTTCGAGCTGCCAGGGTCGGGTATTCGGAGGCTGGATATCGACTTTGAGTTGGTCACGCGAACCGGAAGGAACGCTGAAGAAAGTTCTCGAGCGGGCCCAGGCGGAAGCGGAGCTCAATCAGGCCGAGAAAGTCAGACAATTTGCGTCCGTATTTTCTCAGAAGCATGGTGTGCAGTTCGAAATTCAGGAAGACGCGGTAGCAAAAATTGTCGAGCGCGCGAGGGAAGCCGGAGTAAACGTCACCGATTTCTGCAATGAATCTATTCAAGGATTATCCGTACGGGCTCAAGCTATTGCGGGATAGGGACGCGAATTTGAAGTTTACCGTTCCGGTCTCTGCGCTGGATGATCCGGACAAATTCCTGAGTGAGCGAGTCGTCGAATTCTATCGCCAGGCAAAGGGGCTCTGAACAATCTGGATAGTTCCGCGATTGTTTTAGGATCAGATCTAGAAAAATGCAACGAATCGATTATCCGCCCTTAATCCAGGAGTTGATTCGACAGCTCCGCCGCATGCCCGGCATCGGACCGCGAAGCGCGGAGCGCATCGCGTTATGGATTGTTCAGAAGAAAGAGGCTCGTGCGAGAGAAATTGCGGAAGCGATTTCAAAAACAGTCTCGGGTATTCGGTCTTGCCTGCGTTGCGGGTTCTTTTCCGAAGCTGATCAATGTGCCATCTGCGCAGACCAGGAACGTGATTCGACCAGCTTGTGTGTGGTGGAGCAACCGACGGACATTCTTTCGCTCGAACGCACCGGGGCGTTCCGCGGACTTTATCATTCTCTTGGCGGACGATTGTCGCCGCTTGATCACATTGGTCCCGACGATCTCCGCATTGATGCGCTGTTGCGGCGGGTGCAGGAGGAACGTCCGCGCGAAGTGATCTTTGCGCTCAGCGGTGACGTGGAAGGCGAGGCGACTTTGAGTTACCTGGGGGATTTGTTGGCCCGCGAAGGGGTCATTATAACGCGAATTGCCCAAGGGTTGCCGGCCGGATCGGGACTGGAGACCGCTGACGAGCTTACATTGGCGCGAGCATTCAGTGGCAGAACGGTATTCCAGCGTTGGTAGTGAACAATTTTCCACGAATGTCTGATTCTTCTGAACGCGTTCTCGTCGCGATGTCTGGCGGAGTGGACAGCAGCGTCGCTGCGCTTCTCCTGACCCGGCAGGGTCTGCCGATCGAAGGCGCGTACATGAAGAACTGGATCAACGAGGAGAACATCGATCGGTGATTGTCCGTGGCAGCAGGACATTGAAGACGCCCGGGCGGTCGCCGAATCCTTGCGCATACCGTTCCGCGTCGTCAATCTCATGCACGAATACCGGGCAAGAGTCGTCGAATACCTCTTGAAAGGCTATCAGTCGGGGATCACGCCAAATCCGGATGCTATGTGCAACCGGGAAATGAAGTTCGGCGTCTTCCTGGAGCTGGCAAAAGTGGCCGGCTTCGAGTGCAATAGCAACGGGGCATTACGCGCGCCGGATTCGGCAAGCGGACGGCTCGTGGGATATATTGGAGGGCGTCGATAAGAACAAGGACCAGTCCTATTTTCTCGCTCTGTTGCAACAACAACAAATAGCTGCCGCGCGATTTCCCATCGGTGAATTCTGCAAAGCCGAAGTCCGTCAGAGCGGCGCGTGAATTCAACCTGGCCACGGCAGGGAAGAAGGATAGCCAGGGAATCTGTTTCATTGGCGAAATCAGGATGAGCGATTTTCTTCGCGCTTTCGTTCCGGATAAGCCAGGACCGATTCGGAACCGGCAGGGTAAACATCCTTGGTGAGCACAAAGGGCTGCACCTCTATACGCTCGGTCAGCGGCGAGGCGTTGGGGTACCTTCCAATACGCCGCACGAGGCCTACGTGGTGGTGGAGAAACGCCTTGATTCCAACGAATTGATTCTCGCATTCGACCGTCTCGACACCGAGGGCCTGTACGCCCGCCGTTGCCGAATTGGGAATATTTCCGTGACCAACAAACCGCTGCCGACCAAAGCGAAAATTGCGGCGAAACCCCGTTACCGCGCAAAGGCCGCGCCTGTCGCATTTGAGGCGATCGGAGAGGGGTCAGCCATGTTGAAATTCGATCAGCCGCAGCGGGCACTGACTCCCGGCCAGATTTGTGCTTTTTACGATGGAGAGCAAACTCCTTGGCGGAGGGGTATTCGAAGAAATTTATTGATCACGCCCCAACTGGGAGGACAGCGAAGGCGCCAGAGTGCGATCGCTACCCATCCCAATGTGAGGCGGGTTAAAAGATTTTTCAATGATAAGCAAATTGGCCGTCCGGGATTTTCGTTGTTTCTCGAATCTGGAAATAGAATTTCACCCTGAGTCAACCTGTATTATCGGTCGGAACGCCTCGGGGAAGACTTCCCTCTTGGAGGCTGTCTCTGTTTTAACTCGTCTCCAATCGCCGAAAACCAGCTCGCTCGTCCAGTTGATCCGCCTCGGCGCGAAAGGTCTTGTGACCGACGGCGTTGTTTCGAACTATCATCTTCAGTTTTATTACAGCAGAACTCGGCGGAAGCTGGCTCTGGATGCCGTTGAGCAGAAGAGCTCGAACTGCTTACCTCGACGTCGCGAGAGTGGTCTATTTCGCCAATTCCGACATCGACCTGATTCGGGGTGCGGGCGAGGCTCGGAGACGGTTTCTCGATTTCGTCGGAAGCCAGTTGTTCAAAAATTATCGCGAGATCCTTCGTTCGTACGAAAAGGCTCTCCATTCGCGGAACCGTTGTCTGAAAGATGATTCCGGCTCGCCCTCGCGAGGTGAACGCATACAGCAAGCCTCTGCTGCATTTCGGCCATCAACTCACGGCGTTGCGCGCCTTTTTAATGGAACGTCTGGAGCCGTACGTCATCGAAGCGTTTGGGGCAGTCAGCGATCGCAATGAAACGTCGAGTTTACGTTATCAGCCGGGAGCGACAGCCGATTTCGAGAAAGCGCTGCGGGAGTCGGCGGAGGAAGAGTCAAGGCTCAGGATGACCGCTCGTCGGTCCGCATCGGGATGATTTCCAACTCTATCTTATTCAGTCAGCCGGCAGATCTTTTTGCCTCTGAAGGCCAGCAACGGACTGCCGCCATCGCCATCAAATTGGCCCAGGCAAAGATTTTTGAATTGGAATTCAAGAAGCCGCCCTTGCTGCTGCTGGACGATGTCTTTGGAGAACTTGATCTCGGCGCGGCGGAACCGCTTGTTTTCAGCTCTCCCGTCTCGCGGCCAGCGTCTGGTGACGACAACGCATTTGGATTGGCTTGAATCATTACCCGCGGGAAAGTGTATCGTATCAGGGAGGACTCGCCTGGCGATCGCGTGTTGGAAAGCTTGAATTGAGTTGGCAATAAGGTCGTCGCTTAGCCTTTGCGTGATGTTTCCGGCTGGCTGGAGCCGCTTAACAAGCGGCTGTGAGAGAAGATTGCCTCGAAGGGCAAAAGCACACGGAGCGTTTCGTCGCCTCGACGACAAAAAACCCAATGAGCCGAGGACCAGGGCTCGAACCTCCCCCTTTTCACGCCCGTGCCCGGCGTGATATCGACTGCCGCGAAGCAAGCTACTTGGCCGCCAGCTCTTCTTTCAATTCGTGCTCGGCCTGTACCCAGTCAGAGGTCTCATCACCCCGGATTCCCAAGCTCTTGCGTCGCTCGCCAATAAAGTACGCGCGGAGCTGAACCTGCTCGTAGCTGGGCTCCTCTGTTCGCTGGGAGCGAACTGGACGTTTCGCGGTCTCGGCGCTGATCTTCGGCGCAGGCGTTTCTTCGGTTCGGTCACGGCCGGGATTTCTTTGATCGGCAGTGCCGCAGCCTTAGTCTTCTTGACGCTTCGCTTTTCTTTCGCGACCTTTTTCGTTTTGTCTTCGCCTTCCATCTTTCCGCTCATTCCTTGTTATTAGTTTTACTAACGCTAATGTCGCGCATCTTAGTTCGAAACCGCTCTCAGTAAACCGAAAAAAGCCTGGAATTTTGCTCGAATCGTGGAAACTAGCACAAAAGATTATCGGACCGTGATAGCTAACTCTTTCAATACGAAGCGTTTCTTCAGCAAAAGCTCTGATCGCGTCTTGGTGAAGTTTTGTGGCATCAGAAACGAGCTTGATGCAAAAGCTGCGATCGAATGTGGAGCGGACGCTTTGGGGTTCAATTTGTACCCGGGATCGACGCGATTCATCCAATGGCAAACGGGAAAAGAGCTGGATTCGAAGAGTTGCCTGCCGAGATCTCGCGAATCGCAGTCGTCGTCAACCCCGCGTTGGATCAAGCTGTCACAACTGCTGGAGATGGATCTTTTCGACGGCCTGCAGCTTCATGGCGAAGAGTCCAGGGAATTCTGCGAAGCACTGGCCAAGCACCCTAAGCCGGTGTTGAAAGCGATCCGGTTGAAAAACGTGGATCTCCTGCAGCGGTTTCGCGATTACCCCGTTTTCGGCTTTCTGATCGACAGCCATCGAGAAGGCTCGTTTGGTGGAACTGGCGAGCGGTTCGAATGGACGTTCCTGAAACGGGCGGATCTGAGTAAGCCATTGATCGTCGCCGGCGGGCTGACGCCGGAAAACGTGGCGGAAGCAGTGCGGGAGCTCAACCCTTACGCGGTTGACGTGGCCAGCGGCATAGAAAACGAGGCTGGCTGCAAAGACTGGAAGAAAATGGAAGATTTCATCGCCGCGGCGAGACAAGCATGAAGCGCACAGCAGGGCTTGCCGGCATCATTTCTTTGCTATCTTTGCGGTCTTTGTCCAATATCTTCGTGGTTTCCTATTCCGGAGGACTCCAAATGGATATGGCGCTTACATTTAAAATTGCTGTTCTGGCCGGCGACGGTATTGGGCCCGAAGTCATGGCTGAGGCGATCGCCGTTCTTCAGCGATGCGCAGAGCTTGAAGGGTTTCGTGTCGATCTGAGCGAGTCCCTTGTCGGAGGCGCCGCCATCGATGAGTCGGGGAACGCGTTGCCGAAGGATACGCTGTCGAATTGCGAACAGAGCGACGCAATTTTGTTTGGTTCTGTCGGCGGTCCAAAGTGGGAGCGGCTGCCACCGAATCAGCAACCGGAGCGCGCCGCTCTTCTGCCCCTGAGAAAACATTTCAACCTCTTCGCCAACCTGAGGCCGGCGATCTGCTTGCCGGAGCTATCCGCGGCATCGCCGCTGCGGCCTGACCTGGTTCAAGGGGGATTCGAAATCCTTTGCATCAGAGAATTGACCGGAGGCTTGTACTTCGGACAACCCAAGGGAACTCACGAGGAAGGAGGAGAAACCGTTGCCATCGACACCATGGTTTACCGCAAATCGGAGATTGAGAGGATTGCACATTTGGCATTTCAGATCGCCCAATCCCGAAAGAGGAGCCTTGTCTCCGTCGACAAGGCAAATGTGCTTGAGAACAGCCTGCTCTGGCGCTCGGTTATAAAAGAAATCGCTGCGACCTATCCCGAGGTGACGGTGACACACTTGCTGGTCGACAATGCCGCGATGCAGTTCATCCGGGCTCCCAAAACTTTCGATGTGGTGGTGACCGAGAACCTGTTTGGCGACATTCTCAGCGACGAACTTGCCATGTTGACGGGTTCGATCGGTATGCTGCCAAGCGCGAGCTTGGGAACCGGCCAACACGGCCATTATCGTTTCGGCCTGTACGAACCGAGCGGGGGGTCGGCGCCAGACATTGCCGGCCTGGGAATCGCCAATCCGATTGCCCAGATCCTCTCCGTGGCCATGATGCTGCGGCATTCTTTCGGCATGAATGATACTGCCGTACGCATCGAATCGGCGGTTCGCAAAACAATCGCGGAAGGTTTTCGCACCAAGGATATTCAGTCCGAGGGAACGCGCTTGGTTTCAACGAAACAAATGGGCGCCCAGATCAGGGAAAACCTGGCCCGCTAAAGCTTTTCTCCGGTCAAGGTTCGATTGTTCGATGCGTGAGCAGCGTTTCGGGCGGGAGCCGTCCCTGCCTCGCCAGGTTATCCTCCGCGAACGCCGGTACGCCGATACTATTTACCGCGCCGAAGGTCAACCCTCGCACCAACTGCTTTTGGGTAAGCCATCCGAGTACCATGATGGGTGCCACGGCGAGCAAGAAGCCGCCGAAAGCTTAGCCCAGAACAGGCCCTCTGGACTTGAGTAACCCGCAATGAAAACTGTGAACGGAGCTGCGTTGGCACTGGAAGATTGATGACTCCAGAAAGCCTCATTCCAGGCCATGATAATGAGCAGCAACGCAGTCGAAGAAAGCCGGGTAAGGTCATTGGGCGTAACAGATACCAAAGTTCTTCCAGAGATTTGCCCCGTCGATCCGGCCCGCCTCCAGAATTGCCCCGGGAACTTCGCAAAATAGGTGTAGGACATCCAGACAGCAATCGGCAGGTTGATCAGCGTGTAAATCATGATCAGGCCTGGATATGCTGTCCAGGAGTCCAAGAGTTTTGAACACCATGTATATCGGAAGCAGGACACCAACGGCAGGCATCATCTTGGTCGACAACATCCAGAGCAGAGTCGACTGAGTCTTCTGTGTCGGAAAGAAGCACATTTTGTACGCTGCCGGGACCGCAAAAAGAAAGCAGAGGATTGTCGAACCGAACGAAATATAGATCGAATTCAATGCGAAGGCAGAAGTAGTTGCTGCGCGCGAAAACATCGCCAAACGACTCCAGCGTTGGCATGAAGATGATATCGGGAGAGTAGGCGCCTTTTTCGGTCTTGAACGCAGTAATCGCCATCCAGAAAATCGGAAAAAAGATCACGAGCGCGACCAGCCAGCAGAGAATTCCGAAGAGCCACTTGTTAGATTCTTTCATCCTACCGGTTAACCTTTCAGATTCTGGGCAAGGAGACGCACCATGAAGGTCGCTACGATATTCGCAAGAATGACCGCGAGAATCCCTCCCGCCGAGGCGAGGCCGATATCAAATTGGCCGAGGCCCTGCGAATAGATCAAGAAGGCGAGGTTAGTGGTGGCATTGCCCGGGACCGCCCTTGGTCGAAATATAGATCTCCGCAAAAAGGGAGAGCAAAAAAATCGTCTCCATCATTACCACCACGCCAGTCGCCCTGTTCAAGGTGAGGAACAATAATGAAGAAAAACAGCTGGAGTGCTCCGGCCCCATCGATCGCCGCCGCCTCTCTCTGTTCCATGTCCAGCGACTTCAGCGCAGTGAAGAGGATCAGAAACGCAAACGGCAGCCACTCCCATGAAACAATGATGATTATCGAGATCATCGGGTAATCACCAAACCAGTCGATCGGGGGTAGACCGACTGCCTTCATACCCGCCGCTATCAGCCCGTTGACGGGGTCCATGATCATGTTTTTCCAAATTAACACGCTTACCGTCGGCATGACAAAGAATGGAGCGATCACCAGGAGCGTAGCCACATTCTTCCCGAAAAAGTCGCGGTCGTAGAGAACAGCAAGAAGAGTTCCCAGGACAACGGTGATAATAAGCACTGATCCCATCAAGACGATCGTGTTAATGATCGCCGGGAAAAAAGACTCGTCACTCCAGAGGTAGGCGTAATTCTCAAAACCCGCAAACCCCGATACCCCTGGGTTCAGCAGGTTGAACCGCATGAACGAGAAAATGATCGTCAGGGCGAGCGGGACGATCATCCAAACTAAAAGCGAACCCACACAAGGCACCATCAAAAATGCCAGAAGCGGATTCTTCTTTTCGATGGTCGGAGCAACACTGGCTGGGACCTGTGCTTGAGTTTCTACGCTCATCGGTCGAGGAGAAAATTCAGTCGGTTCTCAAGGAAGCCGGACGGCGGGCGGACATCGAGCTGGATCCCGCCCGTCACTGGCAAGTCATCTATCCAGCTATTTCAGATAGCCGCCTTTTTTGACCGCCCGTTTAGCGGCCGTCTGGCTGGATTTGAGCGCGGCATCGAGAGTCATCGCACCTGTCAGAGCGCCGGCGACGTTCTGGCCGACAGTCGTGCCAATCGCTTGAAATTCCGGGATACCGACAAATTGTATCCCGGTGTAGGGAACCGGTCTTGATCGCTGGATTGGTTGGATCCGCGGTCTGCATGGCCTTTAGTGTCACCGCTGCAAACGGAGCGGCTCCAGATACTCCGGATTGTCGTAGGTCGACTTCCTGGTTCCGGGCGGGATCCTTGCCCACCCGACGTCGGCCGCGGCAAGCTTAATATACTCTTTCGAAGTCGCCCAGAGCGCGAACTTCAATGCCGCATCGGAGTTTTTTGCTTTTGCCGGAATCGCAAGGGCCCAGGACCAAAGCCAGTGCGAACCATTAGGAGTCTTTTCGATCGGCGCAGTTGCGAAGGCCACTTTGTCTGAAACCTGAGATTGGCTCTTGTCGTACAGAGGTCCGGCGCCGGAAGTGGCATCAATCCACATCGCCGCCTTGCCGCTTGCGAACAGCGCAAGGTTTTCATTGAATCCGTTGCCGTGGCGCCTGGAGGCCCATCATTCTTCATAAGATTGATATAAAAGGTCAACGCCGCTTTCCATTCAGGGGTCTCGATCGTGGGATGCCATTTCATGTCGAACCATGTTGCGCCAAAGGTGTTCAGCAACGTGCCAACATAAGCCATGTTTTCACCCCAGCCCGCTTTACCGCGCAAAGTGATACCATAGTGTTGGTTCGGTTTGTCAGTCAGTGCATCTGCCCATTTCTTGATATCCTCATAGGTCGGCTGGTCCGGCACCTTAAACCCTTTCTCGTCAAAAAGGTCCTTCCGATACATCAACATCGAACTTTCTCCGTTGAACGGCAGAGCGTACAATTTTCCCTCCGAGGAAAGGCCGTCTCGGATCGACTTAAAGACATCGTCCACGTCGTAATCGGCCGGAATATTGTCCATCGGCTTCAGGAACCCCTGTTTGCCGAAAATCGGAGCTTCGTACAACCCGATAAAAAAAAGATCGAGCTGGCCGCCCCCGGTCGATGCGTCAGTGGTTACTTTTGCACGCAGGTCGTTTTCTTGGAGGACGACCCAGTTCAGTTTAATCGCAGGGTTGTCCGTCTCAAACTTTTTGGAGAGCTTTTTGCAGCTCAATCATATCAGGGTTATTGACCGTTGCTATGGTCACAGTTTGCTGAGCCAAAACACTGGCCCCAGTAAAGAGAACAGCTAGCAGGGGGAACACAAAACGCTTCATCATTTTAAGTTATCTCCATCGTCATGATCTTAGGTATCCAGAAAAAAATCGAGACGAAACCGCAACTATTTCGGCCTTTAGCTGAATACTTGCTCTGTCACGTATCAAAGGTCAAGCTCTATTCGCAGGCAAAGGAATTCTTTTCGGGAAAAAATCCCGCATAAACACGCATGAAAAATGCGTGGTTGACATAGGTCGCGCTCCGTGATTTCTTCGCATGGTAATTGTGATAGTTGACAATGTCCACGAGAAACCATCGAAGGAGCAAATTGGACGCGGTTGGAGAATCTTGCAAAACCACGCAAATATTGCGGGAATCTTTCGGCGATCAGGTAACAGCGCGATCCGCCGGAAGTTGGGTGGAAGATTATCGACTAGTTAAATCATTGATATCCAAATCAGGCGGAAATCCGATCAAGCTGAGACGGCGAAAAGGTGCTAACCTATGATCGTTAGTTGGACAGAGAGGTCTGTAGCTAAAATGTTAGGCAGTGCATCGTCTCAACCAGCCCGAGCGGTTTGAGAGGCGAGTTATGAAGCGGTCTACCGATTAGGGAAAGCAGTTAAACGGCGATTCTGGGTCCGGGCGATGCGGGTCAGACATATTCGGTCGTCGGCTTCCCGTTGCGCTTCGAATTTAATGGTGGAGCGATGACGACTTGAACTCTGAATTCGTCGAGAACCTCGGAAATTTGGGCGGGGGGTTCTGCGTCGGTGACCAGGATATCGATCTGTTCCAACGAGGCGATGTGACCGAGCAGTTTTTGATCGAATTTTGTCGAGTCTGCCAGGACGATGGTTCTTCGTGCCGCAGCCATCATACGGCCGGTCATCTCCGCTTCCTGCAGGAGTTTGGCGAAAAGACCCTCCCTCGTAATACCCCCGACACCCAGAATAGCGCTATCGACACTGACCCCCGTCGAACCGCAGCAGGCGACGGAACCGACGGTGATGTGAGATTCCGCGCGGTATTCACCGCCAAGGACAAAGAGGTCCCGCACGGCCTGGCCGGAAGAGACGCAGGTATCCCCAGGCCATTGGTGACCACTGTCAGATCCCTTTTGCCTGCTAATTCGAACGCAAAGATTCGAGTGGTAGAGCCTCCGTTGATGATCAAAGACTCACCATTTTGGATTAATGCCGCGGCGCATTGCGCGATGCAGGTTTTCTCGGCCGTGCGAAGATTGATCCGCCACCCAAACGGCGATTCGCCCGGGACCAGATTCTCTGCGGAAATCGCACCTCCATGCGTTCGGCGGACCAGACCGCGCACCGAGAGTAAATCCAGATCTCGCCGGATGGTATCAGGAGAAACTCCGAACTGCGACGAAAGCTTGGTGACCGAGAGCTGGCCTTGTCGTCGGGCAAGGCGAATCAACTCGAACCGACGTCGAGCGGGAAGAGAGCCGTCGTGCTCTGGGTCGGATGCCTGGCGGGATCGGTCGACAGACTCGTGCCGGATATTGTTTTCAAACACCACTTGATGTCATTCAGCCTCCTTCGGGGATTGGGATTTCGGTCGCGGCAAATCTGGAACACGGACCGGTTCTCGAATTGCATTTGTGCTCTTTTACAAAAGATATGTCAATCATTTGTTCTCTCCAAGATATAAAAGATTAAAATGGCCGTCCGGTCCTCGACATTTCACTGCCGCGCGTCTCTCCTCAGAACGTGCACAGCAGCGCACATGTTCCCCCGACGTGCCACGCCGGACACGCAGGAGCGTCCTCCCTACCACCGAAGGATAACCTTCGATCACGCCGATACAACCGCCGACACTCCGACACGTTTCCTCCCCGTTTCTTGACTTTGTGACTCGATTTTTTCTCGGCAAAGGCGCAAATAGGCGTATCGGGTTCGCCCATCGTGAAAAATCCCCCCGTAGACTGCAGTCGCTCCCATGATTAAGGACCTCCTGCTTGCGATCGACGTCGGAACCGGAAGCGCTCGAGCAGCTCTCGTTACCGAAACCGGGAAGATCCTTGCTTTCGCCGCCAAAGAGTATGATCAGGTCGTACCCCGCTTCGGTTGGTCTCAGCAGAGTCCACGCACCTGGTGGCAGGGGGTTGTCTTCACTATCCGGAGTGTCATTGAGGAGGTAGCGCATAGCGCTGATCGGATTGCTGGCATCGCCGCCTGTGGCCAAATGCATGCGACGGTCCTGATCGATCGGGCGGGAGAACTGGTGCTCGAGGAAGTGCCTTTGTGGAGTGACAAACGGACTCGCGAATTAGTGAATCGGTTCTCGCTTGAGAACGATACGGATGCGCTGCTTACCATTGCCGCAAACCCGCCGACGGTCGCGTGGCCGGCGTTTAAGCTCCTCTGGATCAAAGAGAACGAACCCAAGGCTTACCAGGCAGCCAGGACGCTGCTGATGCCCAAGGACTACATCAACTTCAAGCTGACCGGAGAACGAAGGACCGACTTTTGCGAAGCCTCCTGCAGCTATATGTTTGATTGTCAGAGCCGGACCTGGAGCGCAAGAATCCTGGAGCTACTGGGCTTGGACTCAGACAAGTTGCCGTCGCTCAGTTTGGCTTCAGGGGTGCTTGGAGGAGTCACAAAAGAGGCGGCCGGGATCACCGGTCTCCGGCCGGGAACCCCGGTGGCCGTCGGCGCGGGAGATTTCCCGATGGCTCTTCTGGGGTCGGGAGTCACGCGTCCGGGGATGGGATGCGATATCACCGGCACCTCAACGCTGATCACCTTGCTCTCGGAACGGCCGGCGCTCGATCCGATCATTTTCAACCTGCACTCCGTCCTTGGTGGGTGGGCTGCTTTCACTATCGTGGATGCCGGCGGAGACGCGATGCGATGGGCGCGGACGGTGTTTCATCATCAGGCTTGCAGTTACGACGAAATCGCTTCACTGGCCGAAAGCGTTCCGCCAGGGTCCGAACAGCTCTTCTTCCTGCCTTTCCTGAGCGGCGAACGTCTGGCGCGAAAGCCGAATTCGCGGGCCCAGCTTTTTGGTCTTACCAGCGGCCATCGCGCCGGGCACTTGCATCGAGCCGTGATGGAAGGCGTCGCCTTTGCCTCCAGGCGGAACATCGAATTGATGAAGTCGCGAGGCGCTCGCTTCGATCGGATGATTGCTGCCGCCGGAGGCGCAAAAAGCCGCCTTTGGCTCGAGATCAAGGCAAGCATCTATAATTGCCCGATCTCGATTCCATCCGAACCGGAGAGTGGCGTGCTAGGTTGTGCAATGATCGCAGGCCTCGCGGCCGGACTATTTTTGGATCTCGAGGAAGTCGTCTCCGGGCAGGTTCAGTACGACCGGGAAATCGTTCCCAACCCGGAGTGGTCGGAGCGATACGAGAAGATGAGATTGTTGTTTAACGATCTGTATGAGACCAGCGAACAGTACTGGGATCGGTTCGAGAGATAGTGTGCGCAGTCACAAAGAGGAAGCTTGATTCTTGTTTAGTGGAAGTAGCTTAATAGCAACTTGATTGGTCTCCCCCCATCAACAAAGATGGATCCGTCATCGCCAAAGCAGGAGGAAAAATTAGAATTGGCCGTACGCGCCGCGTGGCTTTATCACGTTGCCGGGAACACCCAGGCCGAGATAGCACGCAAACTGCAAATCTCGCGGCCGACTGCCCAGAGACTAGTGGCATTTGCACTCGAGCGCGGACTTGTAAAGGTGCGAGTGAACCACAAAGTTGCGAGCTGCCTGGAATTAGCAATCGCCCTGCGTCAGCGATATAGCCTGATAGTCTGCGAAATCGTGCCCGTTAACGCGGATAGCGCCGACCAGGTATTGAGGAAGATAGCAGTTGCCGCCGCTCACGTGATGGAGTCTTACCTCTGCGAAGTCGAGCCGAAAATTATAGCATTGGGTTCAGGTCAGACTGTCAAGGCGGTTATCGGTGAGCTGAACGTGCTGGCCAGACCTCAACATCGCTTGCTTTCCCTGGTCGGGACAATTGCTCGTGACGGTTCCAGTAATCCTTACGATGCCGCTCTTCAGGCCGCGGAAAAGATCGGTGCCAAATGTTTCTTGATACCCGCTCCGTTGCTTGCGGACTCGCCGGAGGAGCGAAGACAGTGGTGCCACCATCGGCTGTATAAGATTGTGGAAGAACTTTCGAATCAGGCGGATGTGGCCTTTGTAGGAATAGGAGATATGCGTGTCGGTTGTCCGATGCATCGAGACGGTTTCCTTACCAAACAGGAAGTGATGGAGCTCGTAAAGGCGGGCGCAGTAGGAGACAATCTAGGTTGGGCCTTTAACGAGGCAGGAGAACTTGTGCGTGCGCCCAGTCAACAGAGGGTTACGAGTATCCAAATACGGCGCCCTCCGAAAAAGCCGGTCATCGCTTTTGCCGGCGGTGAACACAAGGCGCTTGCTGTACTCGGCGCGCTGCGCGGACAATGGATTAACGGCCTGGTGACCGACGAGTCCTGTGCGCGCGTTATTCTCGCGGGCGCACAGTGACAGGAAGATCCGAATGTGCTCGCTGGACACAACCCGGAAGCATTTAATGTGTATCATATTGCGGTACCTCACAACGAGACCTGCCGCTGGAACAGGATACGAGCAGCAGCGCTATCGGGCCGGCCGCGATTCGTTTTGTGAACAGCTCTTTCGTGTTGTAGTACTCCTGCCGATTAGTGATAGGATTTCCCAAGATGGGCCGCGCCTTGGCTGGGCAAGGTATCGGTTCGGCGTACCGTCTCCTGGCTCTAAATCAAGAATACCCCCCGTTCAACCACGACAGTTCAACGATCGACCCTGATCAACGACTCCGAAAAATAGGATCTTCCATGAAACGCGAAACAGTATTGGATCAAATTGAGAATAACAAAGGACCCTGGGATTTCCTCGTCATCGGCGGGGGAGCAACGGGTCTGGGCGTCGCCGTGGACGCCGCGGCGCGCGGGTACCGCACTTTGCTGGTGGAGCAGCATGATTTTGCCAAAGGAACTTCCAGTCGCAGCACCAAACTCGTCCATGGCGGAGTTCGTTATCTCAAACAGGGCAACATCTCGCTCGTGCTCGAAGCGTTGCGCGAACGCGGCCTGCTCTGTGAGAATGCGCCTCATTTGGTCCACCATCTCGAGTTTATCGTGCCGATTTACAGTTGGTGGGAGGGACCGTTCTACGGGATCGGGATGAAGATTTACGACCGGCTTGCCGGTAAGCTTGGGCTGAGTCCCTCACGAGTTCTTTCGCGCGAGGAAACGCTGAATCTGATCCCGACACTCGAACCCGGCGGTCTGCAGCGAGGGGTGTCTTACTATGACGGACAGTTCGACGACTCGCGTTTGGCCGTAAACCTGGCCCAGACGGTTTTTGACCTTGGCGGCGTCGCCATTAATTACATGCCGGTGGTCTCTTTGATCAAGGAAGACGAACTTATCGTAGGGGCGGTGCTTCGAGATTCCGAAAGCGGTACGGAGCATCAGGTGAGAGCGAGAGCTGTGATCAACGCTACGGGGGTCTTTTCGGATGCCATCCGCAAGATGGATGAGCCGGAGGCAAAAACGGTTGTCGCAGCGAGTCAAGGCTCGCACGTGGTGTTGCCGAAGGCATTTCTACCGGGCAACAGCGCCGTCATGGTCCCTCACACTCCGGACGGTCGGGTGTTGTTTGCGGTGCCCTGGCACGATCACGTGGTGGTTGGGACCACCGACATCGGCGTGGACAATATCTCGCTTGAGCCGGTTCCAATGGACGAAGAAATCGGCTTTATCCTCACCAACGCCGCAAAGTATTTAAGCAAGGGGCCCAGCCGCAGCGATATCTTGAGCGTTTACGCGGGCCTTCGCCCCTTGGTGAAAGCCGGTGACGCCAAAAGCACCTCGGCCCTTTCCCGCGACCACACCATCTTGATTTCTAACGCCGGGTTATTGACCATTGCCGGCGGCAAATGGACAACCTACCGGAAGATGGCCCAGGATGCCGTCGAGCAAGCCCAGACGATGGCCGGACTGGAAGAGCGCCCTTGCACCACCGAGCATTTGCAAATTCATGGCTGGACCAGGCAGAGCATACCGGAACCCAACTTGCGAGTCTATGGCGCCGACGCGCCTGCGCTTCAGGAAATCGCGAGGAAAGAACCGGCCTTGGCGGCAAAACTTCACTCTCAACTGCCTTACACCGGTGCCGAAGTCGTCTGGGCAGTGCATCAGGAGATGGCCCGGACCGTCGAGGACGTCCTCGCCCGAAGAACCCGAGCCCTGCTACTTGGGGCAAGGGCCAGCATTGAAGCCGCTCCGCGGGTGGCGGAGTTGATGGCGCGCGAACTGAAGCGGGACGAAGAATGGCAGAAAAAAGCCGTGCGGGATTACAAGGAAGTGGCCCAAAATTATCTTCCGCCGGCGTGAAACAGCGGCAGGCAGGAAAAAAACGCGACAGCCGAACCCGCGAGCCCATTGCGGGTTAGTGTCCGAGCCGCTTCGGAAGCTGCCCGGCAGATTACCTCTCGGATACGACGAAAACAAGCTATGATCACAACCCCAAATCAGTTAGCCGAAATCAGCGCCTTTGGTCCGGCGCGGGCGACGGTTGAAGGCGCGCCTCTCACTACGGAAGAAGTGCACAACTTGGAAGCGTACTGGCGTGCGTGTTGCTACCTGATTCTGGGAATGCTCTATCTGAAAGAGAATCCCTTGCTGCGGGAACCCCTGAGAGTTGAGCATATCAAGAATCGACTCTTGGGGCACTGGGGATCCAGCCCCGGCCAGTCTTTTCTGTGGGTGCATTTAAACCGGATCATCAAGAAACATGATCTGAACATGATCTATGTTTCGGGTCCCGGCCATGGCGCGCCGGGCGTTCTTGCTCCGGTTTATTTGGAGGGAAGTTATTCCGAGATTTATCCTGACAAAAGTGAAGACTATCCCGGATTGCAGAAGTTTTTCCGACAGTTTTCATTCCCTGGCGGCATTGGCAGCCACTGTACCCCTGAAACACCCGGCTCCGTCCATGAGGGAGGCGAACTCGGGTACAGCCTTTCACACGCCTATGGAACGGTTTTTGACAATCCAGACCTGATCACCGCATGCGTTGTGGGCGACGGAGAATCTGAAACAGGGCCTCTGGCAACCTCGTGGCACTCCAATAAGTTTCTTAACCCGGTGACGGATGGAGCGGTCTTACCGATCCTTCATCTCAACGGGTATAAAATTAACAATCCGACGATCCTGGCGCGGATCAGCCATCGGGATCTTGAACATCTTTTTGTCGGCTACGGCTACAAACCGTATTTCGTGGAGGGCTCCGATCACCCCAGTATGCATCAGGCGATGGCAGCGACGCTGGATCGATGTGTTGAAGAGATCAGGGCGACCCAAGAGACTGCGCGAAGCAGCGGAGTTGCCACCTTCTCTCGCTGGCCAATGATCATTTTGCGTTCGCCGAAGGGCTGGACGGCGCCGGGGGGGATAGACGGACATAAATTGGAGGGCTTCTGGCGGGCCCATCAAATTCCAATCACTGATGTAGCGAAAAATCCAGGCCACCTGAAACTGTTGGAAGATTGGATGCGAAGTTACAAACCGGAGGAACTCTTTGACCAGAACGGTAAACTGATGCCTGAATTAAAAGAACTTGCTCCCAATGGAGCTCGCCGCATGGGTTCCAATCCGCACGCCAATGGGGGAGTTCTCAGGGAGGAGTTGAACCTGCCGGATTTCCGCGAGTATGGTGTTGAGCTTTCGAAGCCGGGCCAGATTGAAGTGTCAAACACCTATCCGCTGGGAGTCTTCCTCCGGGACGTGTTGAAAAATAACCTGCAGAAATTTCGGGTTTTCGGTCCCGACGAGACGTCCTCGAATAAACTCGATGCGGTCTACGAAGCTTCAAAAAAGGCATGGTTGGAAGAATACTTTCCGGAAGACCTCGACGGCGGCGAACTCGGCCCGGATGGACACGTCATGGAGATGCTCAGCGAGCATACGCTCGAGGGATGGCTGGAAGGCTATCTTCTCAGCGGGCGCCACGGTTTCTTCGCCACCTACGAATCGTTCGTGCACGTCATTGATTCGATGGTCAATCAGCACGCCAAGTGGCTTGAAAAAAGCAGCGAGCTGTCCTGGCGTGCGCCTATCCCGTCGCTTAATTTGCTGATCACTTCCACCGTTTGGCGACAAGATCACAATGGATTTACTCACCAGGATCCCGGTTTCCTGGACATCGTTGCCAACAAAAGTCCGGAAGTAACTCGAATCTATCTACCGCCCGATGTTAACACTTTGCTTTCCGTCGCTGATCATTGTCTTCGAAGTAAAGACTACGTTAACGTGATCGTTTGCGATAAGCAGGCGCACCCCCAGTATTTGGACATGGAAGCTGCGATAACGCACTGCACGAAGGGAATTGGGCTTTGGGACTGGGCTTGCAATGATCAGAGTGTCGAACCGGACGTCGTGATTGCAACCGCCGGGGATGTCCCGACTCTTGAGGGCCTGGCAGCGACCGCACTATTGCGAAGCGAGTTTCCCGACTTGAAGATTCGATTCCTTAATGTGGTAGACCTCTTCAGGCTGCAGCCGGATACGGAGCATCCGCACGGATTGTCCGACCGCGACTTTGACAGCTTGTTCACGATCGACAGGCCGGTCATTTTTAATTTCCATGCTTATCCCTGGATGATCCATCGATTGACTTACCGCCGTCGCAATCACCGCAATTTGCACGTGCGCGGCTACAAAGAGCAGGGAAGCATCAACACGCCGTTTGAACTGGCGATTCGTAACCAAATCGATCGCTTCAGCATAGCGATCGACGTGATCGATCGCGTGCACAAGCTCGAAGTGGCGGGCGCTCACGCGAAGGATAAGTTCAAAAACGAGCAGATCGCCTGCCGCAACTACGCTTACGAAAACGGCGTCGACAGGCCGGAAATCGATCAATGGAAGTGGCCTTATTGATCGTGCTGGCTCAAAAACCTAAGTTGTGCTATCATTTCGGCCTGTCTGACGTCCAGACTTGAAAGTAAGCACCCCACTAAAGTCTTCTTTGTAAAAAGCAACCCCCCATGCCTAAAAAATTCAGCCTTTTCATGCCGATTTGCGCCGCGATTGTGGCGCTGTCGATGCCTTTCGTTGGTTCAGCGCAGGACGCCAAACCGATCTATTATTGGGTTTCCCACGGATCGCCGACCGATCCGGTCTGGACATACTTCCTGCAAGGCGCCGAGCAGTGGGCTAAGGACACCGGACACGAAGTTCGCACTTCTTTCCATAGCGGAGATGTTCCTTCGCAACAGGAAGCTCTCCGTGCAGCTATCTCTGCCAAAGCGAGAGGAATCGTCACCAGTACGCCTGATCCGGGAAGTCTGACCAAGGTCATCGCGGAGGCGCACGCCGCCGGTATTCCGGTTATCATCATGAATACCGAAGATAAGACCAGCGGTCGCGACGCTTACGTCGGCGGCGACAATGTGGCGATCGGGCATCGTTGGGCTCAATATCTGGTCGATCACGGCTTCGTGAAAAAGGGTGACCTGGTCTGGATGCCGGTCGAAGTGCCCGGTGCTACCTATGGTGTGCTTGAGACCCAGGGTATTGATTCCGTATTCGGGCCGCTCGGTATAACCCACGAAATCACCGAAACCAAACTCGATCAGGCCGAAATCATCAGCCGTATGTCGGATTATCTGACTGCCAATCGCGGCAAAATAAAGGCAATCATCGGTCTAGGCGATCTCGTGACCGGCAGCATCAAACGTGTGTTCGACCAGGTAGGCGTCAAAGCCGGTGAAATTCCAGTCGTAGGCTGGGGGAATTCGCCCGACACGGCGCAGGAAATCCTGGACGGTTATGTCAACGCGGCGATGTGGCAGGATCCGCAAGCGACCAGCTACATGGCGCTTTCCATGGCGGCCATGGCAGCCAGCGGTATTCCGCCCGGATTCGACATCAATGTCGGTACGCTTTACGAAAAGGACAAGGCTTCGACCTACCTGAAAATCATGCAGGGCCCGGCCAAGAAATAATAGCGTATAGTATCGAGCTGCAGTATCGCCCCGAGCCGCATCCTGTCTGCTTGTTGCTTGGGGCGATTACCGCTTGTGCTCATCTGCGATTTTGGGCTAAATGCGATCGACTTCAATTCTCCGTAGGCTAATTTCTGCGCCTGAGTTCGGACCGTTTGTCCTTCTCGTTGTCGAAGTCGTTGTTTTCGCGGTGTGGTCGCCGGTGTTCCTTTCGGCTGGCAACATCAGCAACTTGCTGGCCTTCACTCCCGAGCTGGGCATGATCACTTTGGGCATGACCCTTTTGATGACCGCCGGCGAATTTGATTTGTCGGTCGGTTCGGTGTTCGGTTTTGCACCGGTCATGATGTGGACGTTCTATAACGCCCATATCTCCTCGCTTGAAGTCGGTTTCCTGATCGCGATGTTGATGGCCGTCGTCGTTGGCTTCGCCAATGGTTGGTTAGTTACTCGCCTTAAGATTCCCTCCTTCCTGGTTACGTTGGGGATGCTGCTTATCGTGCGGGGGACCGCACTTTACATTACGGATGGCTTCCCGCAACGGACGTGGACTTCCGACTCTGCTTTGATGAAGGTTATTGTCGGGCAGTTCTCCGTCGGTGGACTCCGAATCTATGCTTCGCTGCTCTGGTTCATCCTTTTTACGGTCATACTCGGCTACGTGCTGACGGAAACGAAAGCCGGTAACTGGATCCAAGCGGCGGGCGGCAATCCTGACGCCGCGCGTGCGCGTGGGGTGCGGGTAGCGCACACGAAAATCATGCTGTTTATATTGACGGCGGTCATCTCTGCGTACGCCGGGGTGACCAGTTCGATCCGGGTTTCGGCGGCCAATCCAAACAGCGGCACCGGCTACGAACTGGAGGTCATTGCGATGGTGGTGATTGGCGGTACGGCGCTCACCGGCGGGCGCGGTACGATCATCGGAACCGTCATCGGGGTCCTGATCCTGCGCACGATGCGGGGAGGTATTGTCCTGGTGGGCGTGCCTGGACTGGCATATAACATCTTCATTGGCGCAATCATCCTCGGGATGATGGCGCTCCATTCCTGGTTGGAACGCAGACACCACGCGGGGACTTGATCACCATGGCTGACGAACTCGTGCGCATGGAGCGCATCAATAAGTATTTCGGTCGCGTCCAGGCGCTCAACGACGTCACCCTGTCCGTGCGGCGGAATGAAATCATCGGGCTGCTGGGAGACAACGGGGCAGGTAAATCGACGCTCATCAAGATCCTTTCCGGTGCGCTAAGAGCGGACAGCGGAGATATCTACATGCATGGCAACAAGGTGAACATCCGCAATACTACCGATGCCATCGCCCAGGGTATCGAAACGATTTATCAAGACTCGGCCCTGGTGACGCAACTCTCGATCGCGCGTAATTTGTTTCTGGGACGCGAACCGGTTAAGGGGTTACGCTTTTTCGACCGCCTGGATCAGAATGCGATGAATGAGGCTGCGCGCGAATTGCTCAAGCAGGTTGGCATCACGAAAGAGATCCCGCCAAGCACCCCGATTAGCGCGTTGTCAGGCGGCGAGCGGCAAGCCGTCGCCATCGCCCGTGCGATGCATTTCGAGAGTGAGCTAATCATTCTCGATGAACCAACCAATAATCTCGGTGTCGACGAAACCCAGGGAGTGTTGCGCTTCGTCCGCAATGCCCGCGATTCCGGACACTCGTGCATCTTTATTGCGCATAATATTTACCATGTATTCCAGGTGGTCGATCGCATTATCGTCCTCCGGCGCGGCAAAAAAGTCGCCGACGACATCGATCCGAAGCAGACAACTATCGAGGCGGTCGAACGCATCATCACCGGAATGGCGTTCGTTTCGCCCTAGCCTGCATCGCTCACAAATCCTTAGAGATTTGTGAGCGATGCAGGCTAGGGCAGCAGAATTCCCCGGCTACGCCGGAAAATTCGACTGCTTTTTAGAGAGAATAGTTATGCAACAGTTTGTCTCAATTCATTTATCTTAAAACAGGCTCTTAAACAGACGCGCAGCGTCTGTTTAAGAGCTTCCTAGCCCGCAATGAGCTCATCGCTTCGACCTTTGCGTGATTTTTGCGGGCTAGCAATTAATCCTGCAAAAATCGCGCTGACCCGCAAAAATCTCGCGGCAGCTGAAGCTGTGGGAGCCCAATGGGGGGCTCGAAGACTTAAATCGACGAGCTCATTTCGGGCTCATCTACGAGCTCGTTCAGTCCGATGACGGCGTTCATCGCGTTTGCATAGCGCTCTTCCGTGGAACGGCCGAGTACAAATGCAACGGTCCAAAAACCAAAAGATCCCAGCGATAGCTTTAGATTCTTGTGAGAGTCGAGAATGCGCTCGGCTTGATAGTAGTCTCGCTCAGCGTCACCCGAAATGTTGCTATCGCGTCTAAGCAGCCAAAGTTGATAAGCAATAAGTCTGATTTTCTCGACCCTCTCCAAATCCGGTCTCGCGAACCGCTGTTCAGAACCCTGGTTCATTTTTCGGCCCTCCACCATTCATTTGCCTCCGGTATCTCTCGATTTCGCTTCTATACTTCTCCACGCCCTTTCGGTAAGCCTCGCCGGAGATCCCATGCCTTTGGTACGCCTCTTCTAATCGAGATCTTTTGCGCTCGGTTTCCCGCCGGTCTCTCTCAAGTTTTTTGCGCACACCCTTGGGGAGTTCTCTTTCGGTGTCGTTTTGCGCCGCATTCGACGGGCTTGCCTCGAGCAATGCGCTGTCTTTAGCGGACGGCTTCGACTCCGCTTGTTCTGGTTGCAGCGGTTGCGCCACCGGTGCGGCAGGGGCGGTCGTTATCGCGGCAGGCGCCGTCGCTTGATCGAGGACCGCATGATCCGATGCGATCGCTCCTTGCAGAGCCTGGTTCGCATCGTGTGCTAACATTCCAATCCCATTGTCTTGATCGGAAGCCGTCGTAGGTGATACCTTAGTCGCTTGGAAAGCGGGTAGTTCGGTTGATTCCTTTGGGCGCAACTTTCTGGGCGTGAACGCGCTAAACCCATTTGAACAGATCGCAACGACCCCAAAGAGGGCAAACACTGCGACGAATATCGAAGCCGCTCCCAAAAGCTTTGCTGAGTTAGAAACCAAACGAGAGTCACTTGGTTGGGCTCTCTCGAGGACTGCCATTGGCCGGTAAGCAACCTTGCTCATGATTTTTTATACACTACATCTTGTGGAGATCAATAGACTTAATCGCAAGATTATGTGGTCCGATCATGAAGTCGAGACGCGACTTGAAATTTGGCCGGCAAATATTGGCTGCGGCGAACATCTGGAGGAGCTCTGAGTGGCTGCTAAAGGACGGATCGAAATTCAATGTCCCCAATGCGGAAACCTCCAGCTAGAGCCTGAACTCGCTCAATCGACCAATTGCCGCAAATGCGGGGTCTACATCCAGCTGGAGAAAGGCCGCAAATCCACTGCACCACACGAGATGCACCCTCATCCTTCGGCACTCCCGAAAGCGGAAGGTTCCAAAGGGCGAGTTGAAGTTCAGTGTCCCCATTGCGGCAGCCTCCAGCTGGAGCCTGAACTCGCTCAATCGACGAATTGCCGCAAATGCGGGGTCTACATCCAGCTGGAGAAAGGCCGCAAATCCACTGCACCGCACGAGATGCACCCTCATCCTTCGGCACTCCCGAAAGCGGAAGGTTCCAAAGAGCGAGTTGAAGTTCAGTGTCCTCATTGCGGCAGCCTTCAGCTCGAGCCTGAATCAGCGAAATCGACTTACTGCCGCAAATGCAACGGTTACATCCAACTGGAAAAAGCCCGAAAACCGGCTGCATTGCACGAGTCTCAAGACAGCTCGACTTCGGTCTTGCAGACATTGCACGGGCTGTTTGGCGCTCCGCGGACGTTTGTTGCCCGGTGCTTCGAGTGCTCGGGCGAGCGTGAGGTCCCGCAAACCGCTACCTCTACCCTCTGTCCAAAGTGCGGTGCCTACATCGACCTGCAGGACTACAAAATTAGCGGCATCTACACCCGATCCATTCGGACGGGCGGCCGGCTGACCATCACCAACAAGGGCGATCTCATTAGCAGGAAGACATTTTGTGGCTCTGCCGAGATCCAGGGATCCTTGCGTGGCAGTCTGATCTGTACCGGCGAGGTAAAAATCAAGATCAGTGGCAAGATGAGCGGAAGTATCGAGGCCAAAACGGTCTACATCGAAAAGAAATGTGCCGCGGAATTTGTGCATCCGATCCGGGCCGAGCAGGTAGAAATTGAGGGTACCATATCCGGCCAGATCATCGCGGCCCGCAAAGTGATTATTCATAAGAGCGGGCGACTGACCGGGAAAGTAAGCGCTCTTGGATTCTTTGTCGAAAAGGGTGGACGCTATTCGGGTGATCTCTCGATCGGGAAAGCGGAGATAACTCCAGGGGAAAAGGTGGATCCACCCCCCGATCCGCCACAGTGATGGGAAGAGAGACGCGATAGGGACGGTCAAAACACTCCCATCTGATCCGCGTCAACGCCTCGATGGCGATCTCCCGTGCAACTCCTCGGATGGTCGATGCGCTCCTGGAGAAATGTATCGGCGGGTCGGCGTTTGGGCGTGTCGGCGTGATCGGAGGTTATCCTCCGATGAAGGAACGCGATTCGGCGTCGCATGTCTGGAAGGCATGGCTGCACCCTGACGCCCGATCCGGCTTCCGTCTCGTTCTTCAGACTCCCTCGCGCGGGGAGCATTCGTTTGAATTATCTATTTGAATCATTCGTCCGAATGATTTAGAGATTGAGTGATGACTAATCCCATTCCCGTACCGCCGGAACTGGATGCCAAACAACGGTTGATCGAGGCCGGGCTGGAAATCTTCGGCATTTTAAACCTCGAAGGAGCCACAACTCGCCAGCTCGCCCAGCATGCCGGAGTCAATCAGGCCGCAATTCCTTATTACTTTGGCGGAAAAGAAGGGCTTTACCTCGCAGTGATCGAGCATCTCCTAACTCATAAAGCAAGTCGGGTCCGACCGCTCGTGCTGCAGGTTCAAGAGGTCTTGCAAAAGAACCGGCTGAGCCAGAGGGAGGCGCTCGAACAGATCAAAACCATCTTCGGCGCCTTCCTGCAAATTCTGTTGGAAGACAAGGCGACTACGACCTGGGCGAGAATCATCATGCGGGAGCAAATGCAGCCCACCAAGGCGTTTGACCTTATCTATGAGCGCTGGATCTGCCCGGTCCACGAAACGCTCTCCGCCCTCCTGGCGGTCATTCTGCGAAAAAAAGCCACCGATCCTAGCCTCATTTTGCGAACCCATACGTTGGTCGGACAGATTCTGATTTTCCTCTCCGGTCGCGAGACGATTCTGCGCCGGCTCCATTGGAAGGCTTACAACGAAACCGAACGAAAACAGATCCAGAGGGCTGTCTTCGATCAGCTGGATTTGATTCTGGAGCCGCTCATTGAGCGGCCTCCTCGGAGCAGGCCATGAAAAGGAAATTGTTGCAGAAGCTATGGTTGCCGGTCGTTGCAGTATTGCTGGTGGTGATCGGCTGGTTTATTTACCAGACTTGGACACATCGCGAAGAAAATGCCCTTGAGTTGCATGGCAACGTCGATATCCGCCAAGTGAATCTCGGATTCCGGGTCAGCGGCCGTATCCAGGAGATGCGCCGCGAGGAGGGGGATGATGTTCATGCGGGCGAGGTGATCGCCGTTTTGGATCAGGGGCCATATCAGAATCAGGTGGATTTCGCTAAAGCTCAATTGGCGCAGCAAACGGCCAATCTGACCAAGGAGCAGAACGGCAATCGGGTGGAAGAAATTGCCCAGGCCCGCGCACAGGTGGAACTGGCAAAAGCGAATCTGGCAAATGCCGAAGCAACCCTTAAGCGTCAGATGGATCTGGCGCGCACCAGCGTGATCTCCAAGCAGGACTATGACAACGCCACCATGACTCGAGATGTGAATAAGGCGCAACTGGCGTCGGCGCAGGCGAATCTCGATCTGCAAAATGCCGGCTGGCGAGGCGAAGATATCGAGGCTGCGCAGTCTCAGGTTGACAACGCGCGCGCCAATCTGCAAAGCGCGCAACTGAACCTGACCGACTGTCAACTCCTTGCTCCGACAGACGGGTACATCATTACTCGAGCTCTCGAACCGGGAGCCATCGTGGCAGCCGGGACAACCGCCTACTCGCTGTGCCTCTATTCTCCGGTCTGGATTCGAACCTACATCGACGAACGCGATCTGGGTCGCATTTATCCGGGGATGAAGGCGCTTGTCTACACAGACACCAATCCCACCAAGCCTTACGAGGGTCAGATCGGTTTTATCTCACCGATCGCCGAGTTCACTCCTAAAACGGTCCAGACGCGGGAATTGCGAACAGATCTGGTCTTTCGCTTGCGAGTCATCATCCGGAATCCTGACCGTTATTTGAGGCAGGGAATGCCGGTCACCGTCAAACTCCTGGAGACCAATGCCAGTCAGTCCGCAAAAAACTAATGGCGAACCGCTGGTTCGAATTCATGGCTTGACGAAAAGATTCGACCCCACGGGTCGAGGTGCCTTGGAGCAGATCGATGCCGAGGTCCGCCCTGGTGCTGTCACGGGCTTGGTGGGACCGGATGGGGCGGGGAAGACGACACTGATTCGCATCCTCGCAGGCTTGCTTGAGCCGACCGAAGGAGAGGTCCGGGTTCTCGGTTACGACCCGGTGCAGGAACCGGAAGAAATTCATCTGCGGATCGGCTACATGCCGCAGCGATTTGGTCTCTATGAAGATCTGAATGTCCGGCAGAACATGAATTTATACGCCGATTTGAGGGGTGTGCTGGACGAGCAACGGGAGCGTACCTTTGAGCATCTCCTCTCCTTTACCGATTTAAAGCGTTTTACGGAACGAAAGGCGGGCCTGCTTTCAGGCGGAATGAAACAGAAACTCGGACTGGCATGCGCTTTGATCAGCGAACCAGAATTGCTGCTCCTCGATGAGCCCGGCGTCGGCGTGGATCCCATTTCGCGAAGGGAACTTTGGCGCATGGTACAGGACTTGGTCCGGCAGAACATCGGCGTGGTCTGGAGCACTGCTTATCTGGAGGAAGCTGAACAATGTCACTCTGTCATTTTACTAAACGAAGGGAAGAAGCTGTTTGACGGCCCACCGAGTGAACTCACGCGACGTGTAGGGTCCCGCACATTTGCTCTGTCTGTCAAAGAGGACCGGCGGAGGGTCTTATCCAGGGCCCTCCAGCTCGAGTCGGTGATTGACGGAGTCATCCAGGGGCAAAGCGTCCGGTTAGTGCTTCGATCCGAAGCCGCCAAACCTACTCCGGAGCAGTTGGGACTTGATCCTCGAGCGGCGTTGAGGCCGGTGCCGGCGCGGTTGGAAGACGCATTCATTGAAATTCTCGGCGGGGTTCCAAAGGGTGAATCAGTCGTGGCGAATCAGGCGCAGACCATCGGCAAGGGACACGATCCCGCAATCAAGGCGGAGGGGCTAACAAGACGCTTTGGAGACTTCGTAGCCACGGATCAGATCACGTTTTCCGTGCCGCGAAGTGAGATCTTTGGATTGCTGGGACCGAATGGCGCTGGAAAATCCACCACTTTCAAAATGCTGTGCGGTTTGTTGAAGCCAAGCGGCGGTAAGGCCAGCGTCGGCGGTTTCGATTTGCAGCGAGCGGGGAACAAAGCCAGGAACAGGATCGGATATATGGCACAGAGGTTTTCGCTCTATGGCGATCTGAGCGTAAAGCATAACCTCGAATTCTTTTCAGGAATTTATGGATTAGACGGGACGCTGAGGCGGCAAGCAGTCGAGCGGATGGTTGACCTGTTCTCGCTTCAAGCGTATCTGGACGTCGCGTCCGGTCAACTACCGCTTGGATTCAAGCAGCGATTAGCAATGGCTTGTTCGCTCATGCACGAACCGGAGGTGTTGTTTCTCGATGAGCCGACCTCCGGTGTCGATCCCATCACCCGCAGAGAGTTTTGGAGTCATATCAACGGAATGGTAGAAAAAGGAGTCACCGTTCTTGTAACAACCCATTTTATGGATGAAGCGGAATATTGCGATCGGATCGGCTTGATCTATCGGGGCAAGCTCATTGCGATGGGACCGCCCGACGAACTCAAACAAGCGGTGCGCACCGATGAGCTTCCAGATCCGACGATGGAAGATGCATTCATCGCGTTGATTAACCGGTTCGACGAAACCTCGCAGCGAACGAACACCTGACCGGCTGTGGTTCGTTCATTGCTGGCAAGACGATTCACCAATCACTTTATGAAACGACATGGGCTGAATGTCCGGCGCCTCAGAGCCCTGATCTGGAAAGAGGGGATACAAATAATGAACGATCCGAGCAGCATTCTGATTGCCTTTGTGCTGCCGGTCATCCTGCTTTTTCTGTTTGGATATGCCGTCTCGCTGGATAGCACCCGTCTGCGGGTCGGAATAGCTTTGGCAGAACGAAGCCCGGAGACTTCCAGCCTGGTGACCGCCCTGTCAGGCTCGAAGTACTTCGACATCAAAACCAGCCTTGATCGGCGCGCCTTGGAAACCGATCTGGTCGCAGGTCGCATTCGAGGAGTGGTCGTCATTCCGTCAGACTTCTCGCAGAAACTAATGCGACCCGGCGAAGAGCCGACGATCCAGGTCATCGCCGACGGCAGCGAGCCTAACACAGCGAACTTCGTGCAAAATTATGTCCTTGCCGCGGTTAAGATCTGGGGAGAAGAGCGAAGGATGGAGACCGCCGGCGGCTCACCAAGCTCAATCGGCCTCCAGACCAGGGTCTGGTTCAATCCATCTTTGGAGAGCAAAAACTATCTCGTACCCGGGTCCATTGCCATCGTTCTCACGATGATCGCCACGCTTCTAACCGCGCTTGTCGTGGCGCGAGAATGGGAGCGAGGAACAATGGAAGCGTTAATGGCTACCCCGGTGCGTATTCAGGAGCTAATCCTTGGCAAATTGATTCCCTATTTCGGTTTAGGGATCGGATCGATGGCTTTTTGCACGCTGGTGGCACTTTCGATCTTCAGGGTACCGCTGCGCGGCTCATTTTTGACGTTGACGTTAATCACTTCTGTTTTTCTGCTTGGAGGGCTCGGGATCGGTCTCCTGGTTTCGACTCTCACCAGGAGCCAGTTCGTGGCGAGCCAGATCGCGGTCGTCCTCGGATTCCTCCCGGCCTTCCAACTTTCGGGTTTCCTTTTCGAAATCAGCAGCATGCCGCCGCCGATTCAATGGCTCACCTACCTGTTCCCGGCGCGGTACTATGTGCAGGCGCTCCAGACGACCTTTCTCGCGGGCGACGTCCCGTATCTGCTCGTCACCAACGGGTTGGTCTTAGTGGCCTTTGCTGCTCTCTTTTTTCTTCTCAATGCGCGAATGACGCGCAAACGGATTGACTGACACTATGTGGAAAAGGGTTCGAGCCTTGATCGTGAAAGAAACCCTTGCGGTGTTGCGGGATCCGCGGAATCGGGTCGCTCTCGTCGCTCCTCCGTTATTGCAGTTGGTGGTCTTCTCCTTTACTGGAACGCTCGAGGTAAAAAATATCGATCTGGCTATCTTGAACGATGACTATGGCCAGATTTCCGCGGAACTGATCCAGCGCTTGGCAAGCTCGAGAAATTTCCGGTATATCCATTTTGCTGACTCGACCGATCGTCTGCGGGAATTCATTGACCGGCAGACTGCAATCGCCGGAGTGCATTTCCAGGCCGATTTCTCGAGGCGGTTTGATGCGGGTGAGTCACCGTCCATTCAACTTTTGTTGGATGGCAGAAAATCCAACGCTGCCCAGATCGTCCAGGGCTACATCAGTTCAATAGTCGACCAATATAACAATGAGACCCTGACGATGCCGAAGGGCGCGACGCGAAATCCGGTTCGTATTCTAGCAAGGAACTGGTTTAATCCAAATTTGGATTACCTATGGTTTACGGTTCCAAGCCTGGTGGTCCTTATTACGTTGCAAATGTCGGTGAATGTGACGTCCATGTCGATCGCGCGAGAGCGGGAGATGGGCACTTTTGATCAATTGCTTGTCTCACCGCTCGGTCCGTTGGAGATCATGGCCGGCAAAACCATTCCTGCGTTTCTGATCGCGCTGGTACAAGCTACTCTGTTTATCCTGGTAGCCGTTTTCATCTTCCGAATTCCGTTCCACGGATCGCTGCTCCTCCTTTATGCGAGCTTGGTCGTTTTTATCTCCGCGATCGTCGGGATCGGTCTCTCTATTTCTTCGATCGCAATGACGCAACAGCAGGCCCTCCTGGGATCCTTTTTCTTTCTTATGCCCGCCCTATTGACGTCGGGTTATGCCAGCCCGATCGAAAATATGCCCGGCTGGCTCCAGCCATTTACCTACGCTAACCCGCTCCGTTATATGATGATTATCGTCAAAGGAATCTTCCTCAAGGATATGCCGGCCACCGAGGTATTCTCCAACATCTGGCCGATGGCTATCATCGCGGTATTTACCCTGGGAATCGCCACGTGGTTCTTCCGGCGAATCGCATAACGGGATCGAAGAAGCAATGGTAGATGCTATGGGTGTTGTCAGGCTGCTGGGAAAGCAGCAACCTGACAACACCCATAGCATCTACCTCCTCTTCTTCTCGAGTAAATCGAGGTAAACCTGTTCCATTTCGCGAATCTGTTGCCGTGCAGAAAAACGCCGACTCACGATCTCTTTCCCGCGCTGAATCATCTTCGCGCTTTCGGTTTGATTCTGTAGCGCAGAGTGAATGAGTTGGCCGAGTTCCCGGTCGTTGCCGGCGGGATTAAGCAAGAGGATTTCGTCGGAGAATTCTTCGCGAATTCCGTCGACTGCCATGGCCGCAACTGGAACGCCTTGCTGAAGCGCTTCCAATAGTGTCATCGGTAAGCCTTCGAAGTCCGAGGTCAGAAGATACAGATCGATCTCGTCGAAGAAACGATCAAGCGACGATTCGAAACCGAACCATTCGACGTTGACGTCAAGCTCGGCGGCCTCTCTTTTCAGTTCGACCTCCAGCGGCCCGCTTCCGGCAATGACGAACCGGTACGAACTGTCTATCTCCACCAACACTCTCGCGATTCGAAGAAAGCGGCTGAAGTTTTTTTGAGGAACGAGCCTTCCTGCCCCGCCAATGATCTTGGCAATTCCACGGCTGCGTTGACTCTGCACCCGATCCGATACCCCGTTGGGAATGATTCGGATTTTTAAGGAGGACACTTTCTCAAATGTTACCAGGTACTTTTGAATGCTGGCAGAGACCGCGAAGATCTGGTCGGCGCATCGGTTGGTTAGTCGATCGATCAACGTCACCAACCTCGAGTTTGTACGAAAGGAATCATTACACTGATCGTGGGAAATAACGACAGGCACACCGAGTAGCCGGGCGATCGGTTTTCCGAGCCAATTCGACGCGAAAAGATGGCAATGAACCACCTCATAGCGGTTCCTTAACATGAGCAACGGCAGACGAAAGAAATAGAACGGTAACCAGCGTCGCGGCGACAAGGAAATCACCGGTATGCGCAGTTCTCTGGCGCGCTCGTAAAAAAGACTCTTTCGTGTGCCGTGCATCATGGCCAGATGTACCTCGAATCGGGTCTGATTATGTGTGGCGAGCCAGGCCAGAAGAGCGGTCTGTGCCCCTCCCAACTCGAGGCTATCGATCAGGTGAAGCACCGGAATGCGTCCAAGCCCGGCGCCGAGGGCTTTTTCCCGCTTGCTTGTACTGGAAAGCTTCCCTTCTTTGATAGCCGAAGTCACTCTTGGATCTTAGTCCGTACCCTTCCATCTGGCGCGAAAATCTTACAAGCCAAAGCGGTTAGGAGCTGGAAGGCGGTCCGATTTTCGTCTCCAATAAGCGGGTGGAACTGTTTGAAATTCTGCCGCCGCTAAAGGAGAAAGGACGTTAAGCGATGAAAATTGCGGATCGTGCAGCCGGTGCGGTGATCGGCGCATTGGTGGGAGACGCCCTTGGACTGGGGCCTCATTGGTACTACGACCTCACCGAATTGCGAACAGACTATGGCGACTGGATCACCGGGTACACGGCTCCCAAACCGGGCCGTTATCACGGAGGAATGAAACCGGGCGAGCTTTCTCAGACCGGTCTGATTCTTGTCATGCTGTTGCGCTCGCTGGTTGAGATCGGGGAATATCAGGAGGAAGACTTCACGACACGGCTGGATCGCCAGTTGCTGCCGTATCTGGACGGAACGCCGATGCAAGGTCCGGGAGGATACACCAATCAATCCATCCGGGAGGCGTTCCGACGCCGCGTCGAGCAGAAACGTGGCTGGGATCAAACCGGAGGACACGCTGACACGACGGAAGCGGCTGAGAGAGCTGTCGTTCTGGCGGCCCGCTACGCTGCCGATCCGCGTAAGGTCGCTGAGACGGTATCGGCCAACTGCGCGCTGACGCAGGCCGATGAGGCAATTGTTGCGATGACAACCGCTTTCAATTGCGTGGTCGCCCTTTTGGTTGCCGGAGAGAAATTTGATACGAATTTGTCGGACAGGCTATTGGACCACGCGAAGAAAGGCCGTCTGCCATTTCACGTCGTCACCGGCGAGAAGCTCACGATGCCGCGTCCAGGTGATCCGGACCCGCCACGGGCGGGCAGATTCTCCTCGCCGGATGCTCTGTTGACACCGTCCTACATGGCCGAATCTGCACAAGATCCTGGCATACGAATTGAACCCGCCTGGAAGGTGTCGCTCGTGTATGGAATGCCGTGCGCCATTTATCACCAGCTTCCGGCCGCCTACTTTCTGGCCGCGAGATTTTCGGACGATTTTGAATCCGCAGTTCTTCATGCGCTCAACGGTGGCGGCCAGAACATGTCGCGCGCCTGCCTGACCGGTGCATTGGTCGGTGCGCAGGTTGGGTTATCAGGGATTCCCGAGCGCTTTGTCAACGGACTCCAGAACCACACGGAATTGGTGGACCTGGCGCGGCGGCTGGGCGAGTTGGCGGAAGCTGTGCCGCCTGTTCGATGAAACACATGTGGGCAGCAGGCGTCCTGCGGCTTTCCACGGCCCGGAGGCTTCACGGCGACTGTGTCCGGGTAAACCGTCCCCTAAGCACCAGTCTCCTGGCCTGGCCATGTGCAATCCTATTGTTTGGTGAAGATAATTACGGTAAGCCTCGACAAGATGAAATCGGGTCGCCATCCAGACAGGTCCAGCAGGGCGCCCGACTCGACTGCGGCACCGCCGCCTGTCGGAGGGAACCTTGCACCGCAGATATATATGATGTTTCGCGCACTCATGGCCTCGCCCCGGCGGACTAAAGTCCTGCTGCTCGGCGTCGCCCTGGTCGCCGCTATCGGTGTAACGGCCTACGGCCAGATCATCCTCAACGCCTGGAATCGGCCTTTCTACGATGCGCTATCGCACAAAGATTTTCACGAGTTTCTTGTCCAGCTCATGCGCTTCGGCTTCATCGCCGGCGGCCTTTTGATCTTGAACGTGGCGCAGGCCTGGCTCAACCAGGCGACGAAGGTCAAGCTCCGCGAATTGCTCGTGCGGGACCTGTTCGACGAGTGGCTGAAGCCTCGGCGCGCTTTTCGCCTGGTTAATGCCGGGGAGATGGGCGCCAATCCGGATCAACGCATTCATGAGGACGCCCGGCATCTGACCGAGTTGACGGCCGACCTCGGCATCGGGCTATTGCAGTCTTCACTCCTCCTGGGCAGCTTCATCGGGGTTCTGTGGGGCCTCTCGGGAAACGTGCCCTTGGATCGTGGGCGGCCACAGCTTAGCCATTCCCGGCTACATGGTCTGGTGCGCCCTGGCCTCCGCTGGCACCGGTTCCTGGCTCAGTTGGCGCGTCGGGCGGCCCCTGATCCAGCTGAATAGCGAGCGTTACTCTCAGGAAGCCGAATTGCGCTTCGAGCTGGTGCGCCTCAACGAACACATCGACGCTGTGGCGCTCTACGGCGGTGAAGCGGATGAAAACCAGCGCCTCACGACTCAGCTCGAGCACGTTCTCCACGTGATGCGGCAGATTGTCAACGCTAGCACCCGGCTCACCTGGGTCACGGCGGGCTACGGCTGGTTCACAATCATCGCGCCGGTCATCGTCGCAGCTCCTGGGTACTTCGCGGGCGACCTTTCCTTCGGCGCATTAATGATGGCCGTCGGCGCCTTCAATCAAGTGCAGCAGACCCTACGGTGGTTCATCGACAATTTTAGTACCATCGCCGACTGGCGTGCGACGCTGCTGCGCATAGCAAGTTTTCGGGAGCTGGTGATGACCATGGACAGGCTCGGTGAGACAGAGAACCGCATCGAATTCGTGGAAGCGCAGGCCGACAAGGTCACCTTCGAGAACCTGCAGGTCGCGACGCCGACCGGCTGCACAATGCTGAGCGAGCGGCAAGTCGAGATTGCGCTGGGCGACCGCGTTCTCATCGTTGGCGATCCTGGTACAGGCAAGACGCTCTTATTTCGGGCGATCGCGGGTTTATGGCCGTGGGGTTCGGGCCGCGTCGCGCTTCCGCCGTCGGACGGCGTGATGTTCATGACGCGCCAGCCTTACCTGCCGTTGGGAACGCTGCGTGCCGCGCTGACCTATCCCTCGCCAGAGACCGCTTTCGAAGACAAAGAGCTCGCTGCCGCGCTCGAGTGCACAGGTTTGAACCGTCTTTTCTCTTCGCTCGACCGCGTCGCGCGCTGGGAAAGGGAGCTCGCCGATGACGAGCAGCAATGCCTGGTTTTCACGCGTATCTTGCTGCATAAACCGCGCTGGGTGGTGATCGACGAAGCTCTCGACGCGCTGGAGGACGATGCGCGCAACCGCGTCATTAGCATCTTCAAGGATGGACTGAAAAATGCCGCGATTATCTATATCGGCCAACCCGAGACGAAGAGTCACTTTTTCACGCGCGTTCTTCATTTGATCAAGGATCCGCACGGAAGTTGTTTCATACCGGATCGCAGTGTCGCTTCCGGCGATCGGGCGATGGCTGTTCCAGCAGACCGACGGGCCAATGGCTCAAAATGACTGTCGATGGTGACCCAAGTTCTGAGGCCCGGACAGGCGGCGAACAACCCACGCCGGCCGACACAATGGAGAGCGCTCGGCGAAAAATAACAAAACCACTTTGGTGAAAAGTGAACCCTATTCCCTGGATTTGACCTGTCGCTTTTGGAACTGCGCCACTTTATGGCGATTTCCGCATGCCGCCACGCTGCACCACTGTCGCCGGTGATTTTTTGTGGTGTCGAAAAATAAGAGCGTGCATGAATCGGTGTTGGCGCACCGACGAAGGTAACTCAAATTGTCACAGGCATGAGACACCGTAACTTATAAAATATTGTTTGACAAGTTACAGAAAGCAAGCGAGAAAGTAACTATCGAATACAGGTATAACACGTTACAGTCATTCGCTAGAAATCTTCTGCACCAAACAAGACTCATTTCCTGGAGATAGAAACCATGGCCGCCAAATACATGCAACTCGTGCTCACGCCCGCCGTTCAACAGGCACAGGACAAATACTTCGGGAAGCACCAGGTCGTGGAGAATGTGCCCGAAACCGACGCGCTCACGTCTGACGAAGCTGATTTTATCGCCTCGCGCGATAGTTTCTACATGGCGACTGTCAGCGAGACCGGCTGGCCTTACCTGCAACATCGCGGAGGTCCGGCTGGGTTTGTAAAGGTGCTGGGACCGAATCTCATCGGCTTCGCTGACTTCAAGGGGAACCGTCAGCTTATCAGCACTGGCAACCTGAGCACCACTGATCGGGTTGCACTCTTTCTGATGGACTACCCGCAACGCACCAGGCTCAAACTGCTCGGACACGCCCGGGTGCTCGACGCACGCGAGAATCCCGAACTGGTCGATCAACTCGAACCTGGACCGCTGCGCGGCAAGGTAGAGCGATTGTTTCTGATCCAGGTTGTTTCCTTCGATTGGAACTGTGCGCAGTACATCACTCCGCGCTTCACCGCCGCCGAGGTGGAAAAGTATGCCGCGCCCCTGAAAGCTCGTATCGCCGAGTTGGAAGCTCAACTTGCCGCGCGCGACGAACAAGGGCCTGTAGTCCGTTGTAACGGGTAGAAAAATACAACCGTCAAACTGGTGCTGGATGCTTCCTCGGCGGCGCTTTTCCTCGCCCTGTGTAAAGCCTAGCGGAGATCCACGACAAAAGTTTTTCGCGGTTTGAAAAAACTTGGGTGACGCGGGCCATTCTTTTCTGGCATAATTCAGGATTACAAATGACCAAGACCGAACTTCAAAGCGCACTTGCCGACGCCACCGAGACCGATAAAAAGACCGCAGGAGTATTCCTCAATACGCTCAGCTCCCTCGCCTACAAAGAGATAAAAAAGAACGGCGAATTTGTCTTGCCCGGTTTTGGCAAACTGGTGAAACAGAAGAGAAAGGCGCGCACGGGCTTTAATCCGAAGACACAACAGAAGATCAAAATTCCAGCCAAGACTGTCGTCAAATTTCGCGTCGCCAAGGCCGCGAAGGACGCGGTTTTGGGGATAAAGAAGTAGACGAGCAAAGCCCTGGGGCAATGTTGCCCTGATGCCTGAAGGCCGTCGGTACGGTATTCGTGTCTTTGATTGTTACTCCTTCCTTTCTCGAGCGTCCTATACCTGGATGGTTGGCGGCGACTATGGGCAATCGTTGACAACAACCACCCGGACACCATAGCGACAGGTGACAAGCTTTGGCAGCTGGAGAAAAGCTCCTACCAAAAACTGCGCATCGGCTTTGGGGTGGTAAGGACTCTTCTGGCCGAACACACATTGGAGGTGGTTCACTCGGATGCAGGCAGAACTCAGGAGTCAGAAGTTACAGGAGTTGCAGAATGGATAAGCGCTTCCATTGGACAGTTCGAACCGCAATGCACGGCGTATTGCCGATTTCGAGATTCGAACCTTCAGCATCCATCTGCCTGCATCGCTCACAAATCCTTAGAGGTTTGTGAGCGATGGCTAGTCACCTTGGTCGGGGCTTAAAATTGAAGAATCTCGACCTTTTGGAACAGGAGAATTTGTTAAATCAGTGTTGCGAAGTCTGCATCGTAACGGTAAGAGCCACCAATCCCCGCGAAAGACAACCAACCGATAACCCCCAAGAACTATGAGAAGGCATCTCGCAATCTTAATAACCGTCCTGTTCACTGGCGCCGGCGCCATCGCTCAACAGAAGACGGTGACCATCGCAACAGTCAACAACCCGGCAATGATTGAGCTCAAAAAGCTCTCACCCAAATTCGAAGCCGCACACCCGGATATCAAACTGAACTGGGTCGTCGTTGAAGAGAACATCTTGCGGCAGCGTGTGACTACCGACGTGTCGACTGGCAGCGGCCAGTTTGACCTGGTGTTTATCGGCCTTTACGAAACGCCCATCTTTGCCAAACGCGGCTGGCTTAAGGAAATGTCGAACCTGCCGGCCGACTACGACGTGGAGGATGTATTCAAAGGCATCCGGGATGGCTTGTCTTACGAAGGAAAGCTCTACGCTTTACCCTTTTACGGGGAGAGCTCGATGCTCATGTACCGGAAGGACCTCATGGACGCCAAGGGCCTGACCATGCCGGAGCAGCCTACCTACGACGACATTAAGAAGTTTGCGGACGCCTTGACCGACAAAGAAAAAGGCATCTATGGCATCACCTTGCGAGGCAAGCCGGGCTGGGGCGAAAACATGGCCTATGTTGACACCCTTCTTAACACCTTTGGGTGCACCTGGTTTGACATGAAGTGGACCCCCACCATCGACACCCCGGAATGGAAGAAGGCCATCACGTTTTATGTGGACCTCATGAAAGCCGACGGTCCACCAGGAGCCAGCGCCAACGGCTTCAATGAAAACCTCACTCTGTTTGCCAGCGGCAAGGCGGCCCTCTGGATCGACGCTACTTCCGGTGCCGGACCCCTGTACGACAAAAGCCAGTCGCAGGTGTCTGACAAGGTCGCGTTTGCCAACGCGCCCATCGCTGTGACGCCTAACGGCTCGCGGTGGTTGTGGAGCTGGGCCTTTGCCATCCCGCAAAAGGCCAAGCAGTCCGAAGCGGCCCAGCGCTTTGCCGAGTGGGCCACCTCCAAGGACTACATCAAGCTGGCCGCCGAGGATGAGGGCTGGGCCACGGTGCCGCCCGGCACGCGCAAGTCGACCTACGACAACCCTGAGTATCAAAAGGCGGCCCCCTTCGCCCCTGTGACCTTGAAAGCCATGCAGACGGCCGACCCGACGAACCCCTGCATTAAGCCGGTGCCTTACACCGGCGTCCAGTTCGTGGGCATCCCGGAGTTCCAATCCTTTGGCACCGTCGTTGGTCAGAATATCTCCGGAGTGTTGGCCGGTAAAACCGGCGTCGACCAAGCATTGAAAGATAGCCAGGCCGCGGTAGCCCGCGCCGTCAAACAGGCAGGTTATCCGAAGTAGGGCTGTTTGAAGGAGCCCGGCTCGTATGAACCGTCACGAGCCGGGTTCTCAATTTCAAAGACGGTCTGGTGATGCAGGTCGATTGCGAAGGGAGTTCGAGTCAAGGAGGGGATCGGCAATCCTGATCATGCGCACCGCGCTGGCTATCACCCACGTTGCGTTTGAAGACTGGGGATCACTGGCCACCGAACTGGTGAACGCCGGCTTCAAAACCGAATTAATCGACGCTTTAGATCAATTAAGCTGATTGACCAGGGTCCCTGGGTTTTTGCGCCTCCGGAGCTCCCGCATTCTTCTCCAGGAGGCTTTCTCGCGCTTCCCCTGCCAACTTGATATAATCGGCTCGAATTTGGTCCAACTCCTTTTCACCCAGATCCTCAAGATTCAGGAGAGCGTTGTGAGCCCCTTCCATTGCACGAATCAATTCATCCAATTTGATATGCATCGCTTCTGAATCGCGGTTCTGGGTATTCTGAATCAAGAATACCATCAGGAACGTAACGATCGTCGTTCCGGTATTGATGATCAGTTGCCATGTATCGCTGAAACCGAAGAGAGGACCTGTTATCAACCAAATTACGACCACGGCCGCGGCCAGCGCGAATACGACCGGCTGACCGGCGGCACGCGCCGTTTTCTTCGCGAAATCAGAAAACCATGATGGCTTCTCGTTCACAATCCGGGATCGGAGGCGAGCTATCCCTTGTCTATACGCTATCCATTCGGAAATCGGATGTAGGGTATGCAAAATATCTAGCGATTCAGGCGTCTCACCAAGTCTTAAAGAGACGCCTTGAGAGGGAGGTGGAGAACGAAGTGTCCTATCCTCGGCTTGAGGATTCCGAGACGTCGAGCCAGTTCTGACCAGCGTGGACGAACCATCAGGTCGAAAATCTCGCGAGCGATTTGGATTGCGAGATTTTCGGGCTAAGCTCCCAAAACCGAGACAAGCGACGCGATGAAAACACAAGCCGAAACAAATGCTATGAGTCAGAGCGCGCCTCTTCGCGCAGGCCGGGCCGGTACTGACCACGACAGGGAAGTACCCGAGATCGACCTCTTGAGCCCGCTAACAATCCGGGGCGTAACCTTGCGCAACCGGATCGCCGTGTCACCGATGTGCGAGTATTCTGCCCTCGATGGCTTTGCTAACGATTGGCACCTCGTCCATCTTGGCAGTCGGGCGGTCGGAGGAGCAGCCTTAGTGATGGTTGAGGCCACAGCGGTCGTCTCGGAAGGACGCATTACTCCTGGAGACCTCGGAATTTGGAAAGACGACCAACGCGAAATGCTGGCGCGCATCGCCAAATTCATCCATTTCCAAGGCGCGGTTGCCGGCATCCAATTGGCGCATGCGGGTCGGAAGGGGAGTTGTGACCTGGCATGGAAAGGGGGGGCGAGCCTCAAGACGACCGAGCAAGGTGGGTGGCCGATCGTCGGCCCGAGTCCTCTCCCCTTTGACGAAGACCATCCGGTACCGATCCCGCTCGATGAGTCTGGAATCGACAAAGTGGTCGCCGCGTTCGAGGCCGGTGCGCGACGCGCTCTCGCGGCAGGGTTTAAAATCATCGAGATCCATGCCGCTCACGGTTACCTGCTGCACGAATTTCTCTCTCCGATCAGCAACCAGCGCGATGATCGATACGGGGGCATCTTGGAAAATCGCATGCGCCTTCTGTTGCGAGTTGCCGAGCGGCTTCGCGCGCTCATTCCGGAGGAGTTGCCACTGTTTGTACGGATCTCGGCCACCGACTGGGTTGAGGGCGGTTGGGACGTCGCGCAATCAGTTGAACTGGCGAAGCAGCTCAAGATTTTAGGTGTTGACCTTATCGATGTTTCATCGGGCGGGACGGTACCGTACGCCCGGGTTCCCGTGGCGAAGGGCTATCAAGTGCCTTTTGCCCGACGCATTCGCGAGGAGGTCGATATCAGAACCGGTGCGGTTGGTCTGATCACCGAACCCCATCACGCCAACGAGATCATTACGGGAGGGGATGCGAACCTGGTCTTTATTGCTCGAGAGATGTTGCGGGAACCGTATTGGGCCTTTAAAGCGCAGCAGGCATTGGGAGAAGAGCCTGCATGGCCCGTCCAGTATGGGTATGTCCTCAAGCGCCGGGCGAAATAGCTCCGGCCCGTCGAACATACAATCCGGGAACGGACCGCGCGATTTCAAGGTTCAGTTGAGTTTTCGCACAATAACCAGGAAATCCTCGAGGCTTTTGGTTAGGTGTCTTGGCGCATACCCAGAAGCATGAAGGAGGACAGCTTTTTATGACCACCGCATTAAAAGATAAATCAACAACCGCCCAAATACGCGCGCGGTTCGACCACGACGTGGAACGGTTTAGCTGTCTTGAGACCGGCCAACAAGCGACCATCGATGCAGCTCTCGTGCTTGACCTTGTTGCTCAGACGTCCGCGATGCACCTCCATCCCCACAGTACCGTACTCGATATTGGCTGCGGCGCCGGAAACTTCACTCTTCGGATTCTTCAAGAAATTAGCCCGCTTCAATGCCACCTCGTCGACTTGAGCAGCTCGATGCTTGTCAGAGCAGAAGAACGAATCCGGAAATCAGGCATCGTCTCGGTTCAAACCTATCAGTCCGATTTTAGAATATTGCCGTTCGCGGATTCTTCGTTCGATTGTATCCTTGCAGGAGCAGTCCTCCATCACCTGCGTGAGGATGAAGAATGGATAGGTGCCTTCCAGCGGCTTCATGCATGGTTAAGACCGGGCGGCCGCCTCTACGTTTCGGATCTGACTTTTTTCGAAGTTCCCGATGCCCAGCAAGTCATGTGGAAACGTTACGGAGATTATCTGGAGTCATTGGGCGGGAAGGAATACCAATCCAAGGTTTTCGATTACATCGATATGGAGGATTCACCTCGATCGTTGCCCTTCCAGCTCGATTTATTAAAATCAACGGGTTTTACCAAATACGATGTTCTCCATCGAAACAGTGTTTTCGCCTGCTATTTCGGGGTGAAGTAGTTAGCGCCGTCGAGAATCCCCAAAGGGAGCGATTCGCCAATTACGTTTTTTTTGTCGGAAGCTTCTTCCGTTTCGTCTGCGCGAATTCTTTGAGCTGTTTTTCCGACATCGAGTCGGCCATCTCCTTTGACGCGCCTTTCAGGCTGGATTTCTTACGTTCTCCCCTCCGAGCTGCTAGCGCTGCCCCCGCGGCCATCTGCTGTTTTTTTGATCTTGCCGGCATACTCTCTGATCGTCGCAGCGGCAAAATGCGGACGTACTCGTTCAAAGTATTAATTATTCTTGCTTGGCCGGGAAGCGATGCGCTTTACCGGGAAGTTGGCAGGCGAAAGTGGATCATGGCTGATGGCTTGCCCGAAATTGATTGGCGCGAGCATAGCGTGAAGATTGTCCGCGCCGGCCAACTCGATTCCAACACGCCAGAGACACTCGGCATGAATCGGTCTGCTGCCATCACCCGTGCACGCACCGGTGCAAATAAGTTGTGGGCGGGCACGGTTACGATTCACGCCGATTTCCCTGGCTCTTCGAGGTTGACTAACCACACTTTGTTCCCATTCATGTAAAAATCCGGTATTCGACTTTCAATCTCGGGCGGAAGGTGATCGATCTGCCTTGCAGAGAGGGCCAGTTCCACACCGGCTGGAATGTCTTTTTCAATAGCGGACAATGCCGTCCGTTTAGCCAGCGCTTCGGCAAAAATTAACGTCGCCTTCTCCGGTTCAATATCACTCAATATAAAAAGAACATCCTGGGGTTCGATGCGGACGACGATTGATTGCTTGCGGATTCCTCCGGAAGCGGCGCGCTCAAGTATCCCGGAATCGCTCAGATCAACTGCAAAGACGACCGGTTGTGAAACTGCCGAGAATGACGAGTGATCCAATTGTGTTTCCATTTCTTTAGCGTTTTCTCAAAAATAAGACCGCTTTTGGCGAAAGGTTTGGACTTAGTGGTGTCCCCTGATTCGACTGGCCGAGATTTCGCGCACCCCGGGAGGACGGTCAGGCTTGGCCCCGATTGACGAAGAAATCCCAGGAGCGCATAAATGACTCCGGGGTTTCACGGCCGAGTTTTTTAGTGCGTGTTTTGAAAATGGTTGGGGAGCGCAAAGCTTAACACAGCGTTGGGTTTCCCACCTCTGCCAACTCCCTATGGAAGGAATCTATGGCTGGAAGGAAATCTTTAAAAATTTTAAGAAAAGCTCGGGTAGTCCGACAGACCAGATGTACCGGCGGGTTGAAAGTCGATCGGCTAGATAACTTCTTGCTAGACAAGAAGCGTAGCACTTATGACGAGAATCTCACCGAAACACTGACCAATGTCTTGGAAGAGTGGATGGCTCGAAATCCGGGTCGGGTGGTCGATGATGCGAGCCTGACCGCCATTCTTCCAGAGGCGCTCGACGAGTTTATCTGGAGGCATTTTGAGGACTTCCGGTAGTCCGGATGTCAGGCGTTCTGGATGGTGAGGCGTATTTATGGCTGGACGTTCTGAAAGTGAGTCACGATGGGGCGGAAATTCCGATGTGGAATGGATGAAGCTCGCCGTTGAGGCGACCGGGATTGGTACCTGGGAATTTAATCTGGAAGAGGGGATAGGTTTCATCTCCGACCGATGCGCTGAGATAATGGGATGCCCGGAGCTTTCGCAGGGCCAGCCGGTTCGTTTCGAAGAGTGGCTGGCGATGATTCAGTGGGAGAATCGGAGGCGGGTCAAGGAAGCATGTAATCCGGAGGGAGATGGCGAACTCAAGATGCGCCTAAAGCTAATCGTCGCGGGCGGCGTCATTCGGGAGGTGCTGGTGCGAGGGCGAGCCTTTTTCTCTGTGAGAGAAATGGCAGACGATAAGCCGGTCCGGAGGGTGGTTCGTTTGCTGGGGATAGTGCGCGATCTCAGCGAACGCCATTTATATCAAAGAGCGCTGAACGAGAGCGACCAACGATTACGATGGGCCCTGGAGCAAGCTCCAATTCCTATCATGATCCACTCGGACGATGGGCAGGTCATCGAATTGAACGGGGCTTGGCAGCATATTACCGGTTTTTCAGTCGCGGAAGTAGCAACGCTTGACGCGTGGGCAGTGGCTTCGTGGGGCCGCTCGGACGCGCGGGCCAAGCTGGAGCAGATCCACCGTGCAGGCGAGGATCCAGCCGGGAGCCCGGTGGAACTGGCTTTTCGGACTAAGCATGGCGAGATCCGTCGTTGGCTCTTTTATTCCGCGGAGCTGGGAAACATGAACCAGGGACGACGGGCGCGGATGATCTCTGCAATTGATCTCACCGAACAGAAAGCAGCAGAAGAAGAGAGAAACCGGGCGCTCGGCCAAGCGGAGACAGCCAATCGGTCGAAAGACCAGTTTCTCGCCACTCTGAGTCATGAATTGCGCACTCCGCTCAATGCGATTTTAGGCTGGATATTTCTCATGAAACAGGGCTCGGTCAAACCGGAGGTGCAAAAGGAAGGCATCTCCGTTATTGAACGCAACGCGCGGGCTCAAAGTAATCTCATCGCTGATCTGCTCGACATTTCTCGCATTGTCGCGGGCAAGCTTAGATTGGAGCCGCGAGAGCTGAATTTTCTTTCCTGCCTCAAAAGCGCCTTGGAGAACATTCGCCCGTCGGCCAAGGAAAAAGGCGTCCGTATTTTGAGTAGAGTGGATACTTCGCTCGCGCCGGCAATGACGATGTTTGGAGATCAGGTCCGGCTGGAGCAAGTCATATCGAACTTGTTTGTTAACGCGATCAAATTTACCCCATTTGATGGAACTATTGCCGTTAGCTTGGAAGTTGACGATTCGGTGGTGCGTTTGAAGGTGACGGACAATGGCATTGGCATTGATCCCGGGTTTATTCCCGGTTTGTTTGATTCGTTTAGCCAGGCGGAAAGTCCCCGGAAAAGCAGTGGTTTGGGTCTAGGTCTCACCATTAGCCGGCATATTGTCGAGCTGCATGGGGGGAAAATCTTTGCCACGAGCGAAGGGGTCGGTAAAGGATCTTCATTTACCGTAGAATTACCGATCGCCTCCGTCCAAAAGGAATATTCGCCGGAAGAGGGCGTGCTTTCGCATCTCCGGGAAAAAGCAGTAACGACATTGAAGGATGTTACGGTCGTTGTAGTCGACGACAACGCAGACGCTCGCGGATTTATTAATCAAGTTCTAAAACAACGCGGCGCGACGGTGATTTCGGTTGAGACGGGCGAAAAAGCGATTCAGGCGGTTTTGCGGTACCATCCTGACGTCGTGTTATGTGATCTGATGATGCCCGGGATGGATGGTCATGCGGTTCTTCGTCACATTCGGACACTTGAAGACGAGGCGGCAAAAAATGTTCCCGTAGTCGCCTTGACCGCGCTTGCCGGAGCTGAGAACCGATTCAAGACGCAGCAAGCCGGATTTCAAATTCATCTGGATAAACCGGTCGATCCGCCTCAATTGGTTCAGACAATACAGACGTTAGTCAAATCGAAGGAAATTGGGAAACAATCAAAATTCGAAACCGCGGATGCCTGCGGCTGAACCTGCTCGCCAGTCAGAATCCTTCAGAGCCTCTAGCCTGCATCGCTCACAAATCCTTAGAGATTTGTGAGCGATGCAGGAAAAGCGTCCATCTGCCGGCAGAACCATGAGAGTTCGCTTCTGAACAAGTGCTGAGGCGGGCCTGTTGCGCATCGATTCTGTAACTCCTGCAACTCCTGAATTCTGAGTTCTGCCTGCCATGAGCTCATCGCTTCGACCTTTGCGTGATTTTTGCGCGCTAGAACCGGGCTAGACCAGAGTGGGTTGGCCGCTTCGGCTGTCGCGTGACCTTTGGAGAGACACTAGGTCGCTGGCGTGACTTCTTCAATCGAGAGGATAATGAATTGCTCGTTTTCTAACAATTTCGTCGTGCGGGTGGCGTTCAAGAGCAGTTTTCTTTTGCCGATATGGGGAACGTTTTGCCACACCTCGACATTTTGTACCGGCGAATCTTTTGGCAATATGTCCTCTAAAAGAGACCGCAAATCAGGCTTATCCCATTCCCCGTCTCCAAGTTCATAGAAGAGCCGACCTTCGGTTTCCTCGGGTATGGTCTGAAAGAGGCGATAAAAAGGTTTAGTAGCTCGCTTAATCCGCAAATTTCCGTCCAGCAGGAGCGACGCGCTGCGAACGGTTTCCAGTAAGGCGTTAGCAAAGTCCACGGCTTGCTGCTTTTGAACCATGCTGCGTTTACTTGCCTCGATGTCGAACAACACCAAGACCGCTCCGGAAATGGTGTTATCCATGGTTTCATAGGGGCGCATCAACACCGAATACCAATGCCCGGTCTTGTCCTGGGCTTCGATCTCCCTGGTGGTGAGAGAATCGATCACCTCCCGGATCTGCTTTCCCAGATCCGGTATCGTTGTTTAAGACGTCGATGTCTCCCTAGGCACCTAGGGAAACCGAGTCTGTAACGGCTAAGAGTTTTACTACTGATTTACACCACTTGGAATTCTAAGCGTGACAAACGGCAACCGGGATATGGTACAAATGCCCCAGCGTGAGCAGGACCCCCAGACTCAAGCCTGTCTTCATGTCGTCCCGCAACCGATGGGTTGTCAACGTCCCGGCTGTGCTCTCGGACACCGGTAAACGACGCCAGTTGTTCTTCGAGAAGAAAGGCGGCGCACAGGCATTGTGCGAAGAATTGAAGATCCGCCAGGAAATTTTCGGCCGGAGCTTGAGCTATATGACCCCGGCACGGATCGCCGAGGCTGGCGAGGCGTACAAGATACTCGCACCGCTCAAGGCGAGTTTGCTGGACGCCGCTCGTGCGTTCGTCGTTGCACATCAGGCTCGTCACGCCAGCGTCACTTTCCTCACCCTGTTCAACGAATTCCTCGAAGCGAAGCACGATCGGCACCCTCGATACTTGCAGGAACTCAGAATCACTCTGAACCGGATGCCCGAAATCCACGATCGGATAGTCTCGGATATCGCCCCACGCGAGATTGAAGCCATTCTACGGCCATTGACACCGGGCGCTCGTAATCCCGTGATGCGATATCCGCCGGATCCGGTCCGGATCAACCGCCAAGGATCCGACGGAATAATTCTCAGAGTCGTTCGCGTAGCCGGCATGAAACGTCGGATTCGCACAATTCCAATTGAACAGGTCAGCCGCATGTTGAACCACGCACTCGAACATGACCTCGGTCTGTTGCCGTTCCTAACCCTTGGCTTTTTCTGTGGGGTAAGGCCTGAAAACGAACTAATGAAGCTCGAATGGTCCGATCTAAAACAAGGAGAGATCGTGGTTCGACCCGAAGTCAGCAAAACTAATCGCAGGCGGTTCGTGGATATATCGCCCAACGCACAGGCATGGCTGGACTCTTACGCTGACCGCGGGGGAGTGACAACCGGCAAAGTAGTTCGATATACCCTGCCTACTGTTCAAAGGCGTCACAGGGCACTGAGGAAAGCTGTAGGTATCGCCCGCTGGCCGCAGCAAGGCGCGCGACATACGTTCTGCTCTAACTGGCTCGCATCCCACCATGACGAACCGGCTGATATTGAGAGTTCACGATTCCACAGACACGATGTGGCGGGCGTACCACAAAGGCGTAACCCATGCCGAAGCGAAAGCGTTCTGGGATATTCTGCCACTGGCGATAGAAGAACGAAAGGTCATCCATTTGCCTCGGTAATCAACTTACAGCTCGCCACTTCTTCCTTATCCGCTGCCCCGCAGCCTTCAGTTGTTCACACTCTTCATCGCTCAAGTCTGCGACGGACCCCGGCACCACTGTCGGAGGTCTCAGGAGGCGTTTGGTGCCAATTGGCATATTTGGCTTCGCCGGTTTCCAATCATCGTGAAGCGCGCTCATAAACGCCCCGGCCAGATTTCTCACGCCGGACCTCGATCTGACGACGGAGGCTTTTTCTCGAACGAAGCTCAACCCTTTCTTTCTGGCGTAAACCTCTTCAACCGTTCGTTGCTGCTTTGCACTGAGTCCGAATTCCTCCGCCAACCCAGAAAGAGCGACGACGACCTCGTCAGCCGCGACGCCGTTGCTTCCGGCCGGAGCTGGTGATCCGCTAGTCGTCGTCGTTTCTTTGACGTTTTCTTCTGATGATTTGGGTGAACCACCGTTCACCCCTGAATTGCACGTTCGTTCACCCCTGAACGCACTGCCGTTCACCCCTGAACTACCTTCCCGTTCACCCCTCGATGTCAGGGGTGCATTTAATTCACCCCTAAATTCCGTGAACTGATACCTGTTCGTGTCATACCTTCCCGGCTGCTTGAGAATCAGCAGTTCGCCGTCAGTTTCCGCCTGCCGCAGATTTCTTTTGCACCGCCCTTCCGCTTATCCGGCACCGGTCAGCTATCGACTCGATACTGGGCCAGCACTGCCCCGAATCGTTACACATGTCAGCTAAGGCCAACATCACCAATAGCTGCGTCCCATCCGCCTTCGAGTGTTTCCACACCCACGATGATACGTGAACCGACATTCAAACCCACACTACAACGAAGAGGGGATTTTACGCCAGAAGGAAAGTTATCAATCTGATAAGTCAGATTTGCCCTGCTGATACTTTAAAAATGCTTCAAGCGCCAGAGCTTGTTCGCCAGTAGGTTCTCTGCCTGGATGCGGTTTCTTGGCTTCGGCGAACCACATCGAGACGTGTTGGATCTCCACGCCGACAGATTTCGCCAATTTTGTCTGGCGTCCACGGCCTCCGGGAGCACGGCAAAACTCCTCGGCCTCTTTCAACAGGCGCTTGATTCGGGCTCCCATCTGGGGATCGAACTCGTTTTGCTCAGAAATTCCCATAAATAATCCTCGACGCTTATCATATTGGTACGCATCGTTTCAAACAGAAAAACAAAAACGCCACAAAAGCTCGAACTTCTGTGGCGTCGATAGACACAAGAACCCACCTCAAATGAATGCTTGTATCGACGCAAAGTATATCTTCAAACCGCAGATTTCTCAACTCCGCAGTCGCAAAAACAACGCGCTGCGAAGGCATTACGCCAGACAAAGAAAGCTGATTGCTCGTTTACTCCTGCAACTCGGGGGAGGCGCGATGAGTGCAGGCGATCGCGTTTATTGGAGCGACGGCGAACCCGGACGTATCCTGGCGGTTGACGAATTTCGCATTGCGATACGCTGGGATGAGAACGGTGTCGAGATCTACTCGATGGCTTGCGGGGCAATTGAGCGGATCCGTACGAGAGCCGAACGGTTTGCATGTGACCGCAAACGGAAGGCGGCACCACCACCATACCCACTGGCACCACCCCAGCCTCAACCGCGTTTGCCCAGCAGCAGGCCGCGATTTCGGGAGGCGCGGCACTGGATGCCCTCAGCTCGCAGTTCACCAAGTCTTTGGGTGTTCTGCCTTCGCTTGCCGGATCACTAGGCGTTTGGGGGGTGTCAGTATAGCGGACCCGTGATCAAACGCGCTGTACGGTCAAATGTGAGCGTTGAAAAAATCACGAAAGGCCCATTTTGCGCCCTTTGAGTGTTCAGATACGGGGAAAACATGATAAAACCCGAGCCGTAGTCCTCTTACGGTTTTAGTCTCAAAGGGGCGCGATTTCCCAGAAACGGGTGCTGATGCATGACACGGGCCATAGACGCTGCCCGAGGTACATAGGATCTCCCCATGTCGCCATATCCCCGCTCCTGGAAAACTGTTCATAGTACCGTTGGCGTGTGTACACCCTTCCGCAATGTTACCACCCGTGCCGCCGAAGACGCTACGGTGACTCTCTTGGCAGACCTACCAACCACGACGACGCGAGGTCTTGCGCGGGACGGCCAGCAGCCTGTGATTGTCTGGGTTTTGGTGTTCGATATCGTTGACGCACCGGTTGTAAACCCTATGGCGGATGGACATAGAACTGGAACAGGACGCGCCACCATTGACTGCGTGACCGCGCCAGAGCTTAACGTTATGCGCTGCTGCGATCTTGGCAGCACCGCACCCACACCAACGCTTAACCCAGACGCCACTCGTCGATAAGCGTATCCAGCTCTGAGTGTTCCGAATGACGCGCAGTCGGCTGCAGATGCAGACCGGAGGATTCTTCGGCTGGATACGGTCGATGCCCCCGTCGCGCCGCCTATGGCCCGTGGTCGCAATGCTGCGCCCGCACTGGTCAGGATCGTAAACCCAACTGACCGACTTACTGCGGACGGACTAGAGCGAAACGCTTGCTTGGCGACCAGCGTTGCAGACAGGGTTGCGGTTGCCACTCTGGTCGAACGAAACGCTTTGGCTGGCGTCACAACGACCGTGGCAGTAGACGCGCCGATAACCATCGGGCGAAAGACACCTGTTCTTGCCGTGGAACCAGCACTCGCTAATGCACTTATCGCATGCGGACGGTGAGCGGCGTGACTGGTAACGATCCCAAAGCTCACAAGCGCCGCTGACGTCGCCTTACGAATCCGAACCCTGACCGTGCCACTTGCGGCTGTTGCGGCATATGCGGTCTGTATGGTGTTCCCACCAACATGCGGGTTGCTGCTTGCATTGCTGCGCATCGCGCGATAGCCATTGGTCTGTCGACGAGACGTTGAACGCTAACAGCGACCGAGGCGGATTGCGCCACAGCCGCAGAGCGAAGCTTGAAGGCTACAAACGCTGATCCCGCCACCCGTCCAACCGCATTCGGTCGAGACGTGCCTCCAAGCTCGGTAGCTATCGTTGCGCTTGCGCCAACAGATCCGATTGCGGCGGGTTTGAACACTTGGAGGATAGACACGGTTGCAAAGCTGGTGCCGGATGCGAGAGAAAAAGCCCTACATCGTAACGCACACTTGCGGCAACTGTTCCCGAGGCTCGGGCGGATATGACCGGTTGAGCGGTCAGTTTGGAGCTAGTTTCGCCGTTGGCGGTTGATGAGCATTGCGCTAGTGGCCGGACAGGGGTTAAGCGCTGAATGACAGCCACCGACGCCGCACAACGAGAGATCGCGCCCGGGCGAACAACGCGACTGACTGATGCCTGACCTGACGCGCTTGTCGCCGTAAGCACCGCGGGGCGCAGCAGCCCGCTGCTAGCCTTGACGGCGGAACCTCCCGACAACACTGCACCATCGGCTCGAGGCCGACATACCAAACTGGAACTTGCAGCCGCCGCAGACTGGGCTGTACTGGCAACTGTCTGTCGGAACAACGGCTTGACTGAAGCCTGTGCGTACTCCGCAGCACTTCCAGCAGCCACTGGACGCGCCACCAGCCTCTCTGGCGTTATCCCTTGCCCGACAGCGTGCGCAACGGTCTGGGAGCGTATACGGACAGCAGTAGAGCGGCTACAGGCTCATGTTAAAAAGATTGAGGTCGATCCGAACCTTTAAGCCGGATGAGGGTTGAAGATAGGGCGATACGGCGCCCGAAGCGGGTGGAAACAGTTGTAGGTGAGCAGAAGTTCCGAAGGAGGAGGCGCGAAAATACGAGTTTTTGGGTTACAACCTCAGAAAGAACTTTAAGAAGATTTGGTAGGTTTTGGTCGTATACGGCACAGGATGGTTGCAGCGAGAATGGTAGAACCAGCAATGGCGGGACGGAGAATCATTACAATGGACAGTTGCGCTTACTATAGAGGAGATTAAAGCAGTTGGCTAGGTAAGGAGAAGCGCTACAGGTGTCATTACACTCTGTTGTATAGGAATTACAGGTAGATACAGAATAGTTAGAACGGGCAGGCCATAGAAGACAAATATTAGCGCAAGAGGTTTTCTATGTAGTCACTGACCTTGTACAATGCGCGAATATAGGAAGGTGACAGATTCGAGGCTGACAAGATGCAGTTTAGGTTGAAGGAAAGGTAAAGGGGTTAGAATATTGTGAGTGGATTTAGCGCATGAAGGTTTGCGAGTCAGCGTACACTTGTTGAATGAGCTGGCTTTAGCGTAGCAAGGCTTTCTCTTCTCATGTGAATTGTGCTGTTCATTTCTTTGGAGGAGATGCGCGGAGTTGGGCTAGATATAGATTTTATAGAAACTACAAACGGGGTGAGTTGGCGGTATTAAAGGTGGCGGTGGTGGTGTTTGTTTGCTAGATAAGGGTTAAGAGGCGGCGCTGTAGTAAGAGAGGATAAACGAAGGACAGTGGAGTAGCGCAACATATAGCGAGACGTTCACAACAAGCGGAATTTGGTTGATATTCTGAAGGTGCTGAACGGGTAGGGAAGCAGATCGATGTAGAAAATAGCAATAACAAGATAGCTGAACGGTGAGAACACGCATGAGTTCGGTGGAGCGCAGGTTGTTGCTGATATAGCTTAGGGAAGATTGAGACGCTATGGTAGGATTACATAGAGGAAAAACGCTGACTGCCGCTTTGGGTACTGCGCTACATTTCTGGTAGGTTGCAGGGCTAGACGATATAGCTCATAGTGCGGTAGTCAACGACGTTTTTGGAGTACACGGCGCGGGGGAAACTCAATATCTTTGCGCAGGTGAGTAAGGGAAAATGTGACGGATTGATGGACAGTTTCGCGTAATACAGGGTGTTCGTAGACATGTTAAGCAGCTCGGTCGGCTGATTGACGTTCTCCCGGTAGCTTTGATATTGGCTGCGAAATACGTGTATTGGATGCGATATCGCGCATGATGACCTTCGAAATCAGTTTCTCGGTAGAGAACGCGCTTTGCTCAACTAGTTGCCGCGATATGAGAATCTCGTCGCATAGTCGGTGTGGTGTCATGATCAGCGTTTGAGAATGTCGCTGCACGCTCCCCGTTGCGTAGCTGTTCGCGTTTTCGGAGGCAAAGAACGGGTTTGTACCGGTGGCTACCTCGTGCTAGTTTGATATTGCTGGAAACGCTCGTTAACACGGTCGCGCTGGCGTCGTGCATGCGGAAAACGGTCTAAGCGCGTCGGCTGTTTCGCGCAGCTTGTTCATGACTAACTCAGCACCACCACCGGACGCGCTGACGGAGAGGTATACGAGTCTTGCACGTCCATATCGCGTGTGAACGCCTCGATTGGAACCAGAAATACTGCAACGTCTGCAGCTTAAATCTCTCTGCAGTTGGGAACTTCACGTCGCGCTCAAACTCTGACTCCAGTGCTGCGCTCTGCAACAGTATCTTCGAAAGAGAGTAACACTCTTTGACTAAATCCTGCTGCCGCTGTGAACTGTCACTCCTTGTCCTCTATGGCGAGGTGTTGATTGAGGGTAGACCACTAAGCGGAGGAATTCGAACTGACATACAACTTCTATTGTCTCAACGGAGGACCGCTGGAGGTAGATTATGTCGAATAACCTCACTCGGGGCTATCAGCGAGAGCCTCTGGCTGCAACGGTCAATTTCTATAAAAGGTTGTGAAGGAAACCTTTTTAGCTTATGCTGCGTTTCCTCCTGATAGCGTCTGGTGACCTTTTGAGGATTTTCGCTATATCTTTATGGCTAATGTGTGGGTACTCATATAGGATTTGCGTGGTCAGAGGAGTCCACAGAAGGGCTTGTTCGGACTTGTTAGTAGTCATGACTATAATCTAAGTTAGTGGGTTACGTGTTGTCTGAATGCTGTTCCGCCAGCCGGTCGGCCTGATCCATCAAAGCCTGGCCTTTCGAAGATAGCTCCGCATTGTGAAGCGCAACCGCGCACTTAGCACAGCCAGTTTACGGTTGAACAGAAGATTTGCGTCAACCCAGATAGCGGATTAGGGTGACAAGAGAATCGTGTGAACCATCAAAGCCTTTTAAAGCGCGCGGCGGCATTAGCTCTGGCAACTTGCTCCGTTCGAATGACGATAGTGCCATCTTATTTCGGATGTTCCGCTTCCGGTGTGTCCTGCTTCTTCCAGTCGAAGGGAGCTTTCCGCGATAGACAGAAGATACGCTGATTGTGCTCATACACACTGGAAGGTGGATCGCAAATGTGCTCCGCCTCTATATGCTGATTACCTCTCTCTTCGTCAGTTGGGGTTGGTTCTGGGTTTATTTCTTGATTTTCCATACTCGTAATAGGCTTTTTATGAGTTCGTATATGTGGCGGTCAGTCACCACGATCGGTTTCCTGTGAGAGTCTTCATTTGGGTAGCTTTCTGTCCGCAGGGAGAGCAACCGGCGCCTTACAGCATTGGTCTGCTGCGCTTTCAAGTCGGATGGAAAATGTCGCAAGCTGTTCAAAAATATCTGTTTGGTTTTTATGCTCAAAGAGCTTCCTTTTATGATCTGGGTCACGCTCGTTACTAGCTTCTCTAGCGCGTGTAGGTCGCTTTCCGGTTAAGCATGGAGCTTTCAAGCAGTGGTTTCGCAAATCTCAATGTTTTGTCCTCGCCTCGGTTTCCTTGTTCCTTGGCGTCTTGTAATGGTCACCGAATATCGCTGCGCGATCTGCGAGTACTGAATTTGGCTAGGGCCAGGGCGAAATGCTTGCGGCAAATAGCTTTGCGATTTTTGCGTTACGAAACCTCAAATAGCGCAGACTGTACGTTCAACGCAAAGGCGTTATTCGCGATTTCGGTGGCATTCAGACACATAAAGTCTCGTTTTCCACGTTATTGCAAGCAATTTGCAATTAAGTTCGCCTGCCTCAAGTCACGAAACAGCTTTGAGAGTACAAGCGTTGAAATTGTTTGGGGCGGTCGCCTCGCAGTTTGAAAGCTGTCGGTAGGACCAAGCGTTCATACGCAAGCACTTACACAAGAAGGAACGGTTCCTTAATTTATATCGATATCAATATATCAATATACGTGTTGTATTTGGCACACTATCAGTGTACGAATACGATATGGGTACGGAAGCTTATGAACAAAGGAGGGTGACGCCTTCGAGAAGGTTGATATGGAACAGGCACTACTTCCGAAGCGTTGAATCAGACACGTATCTGCGCTCACGAAGCATGACGGCTCACTATTCCCGACGGCTCCACCACATAGCCTCCGGGGCCGCGAGCACGATCCCCAGTGCCGAGAGTTCAGCCAGCGAATATTTAACTCTCGGAGACCACTGCTTATCGAGCTGGCACCGCAGGAGATACTGGAGAACGACGAATAGTTGCGCCTCGGTAGTGTCCTAATTGAAGCGAATGGCCTTAACCCACCAGTTTTAGAGAGCTAATGAGAGATCGGGCAATTCAAAGAATTGCTCTTGGGACGGGGAGATGATTCGGTTCCCTTGTGTGCTCTCGGAGAACCTTTGCTTTAGCGGACGGGCGAGTTTATTCGGTCGCCTTCCCACGGAAGAAGTGTAGTGCAGAGAAAACCAGGATTGCACAAAAGTAGCAGTAATATATTTTTTTTTTTTTTAAAAAGAAGATAAGCTTCGAGATTTTTGCGTTACAACCTCATAATTTTTTTTTTTTTTTTTTTTTTTTTTTTTTTTTTTTTTTTTTTTTTTTTTTTTTTTTTTTTTTTTTTTTTTTTTTTTTTTTTTTTTTTTTTTTTTTTTTTTTTTTTTTTTTTTTTTTTTTTTTTTTTTTTTAAAAAAAAAAAAAATAAGAAAAAGATCTAGAGAACCGACCAATGTTTTCGCCGTCCTTCAAGAAGCAACAAAAACCACCCGTTTTGAAAACGGAGAGATCTCTCGTTCTTGACGCGCAGAAAACAGCAATGTCCCGGACTGGCTTGTTGAATCTGATAACCGCGACAATTGGGCTACGGCGTACCTGCGCTTTGCGCCAGGCGCCAAGAAGGAAAATAACTTCGATTTTTGCGTTACAACCTCAAAGAAAGATCTGAGAACCGACCAATGTTTTCCGCGCCAGCAAAAAACCACCTTTTAAGAAGAAAAAAAAAAAAAAAAAAAAAAAAAAAAAAAAAAAAAAAAAAAAAAAAAAAAAAAAAAAAAAAAAAAAAAAAAAAAAAAAAAAAAAAAAAAAAAAAAAAAAAAAAAAAAAAAAAAAAAAAAAAAAAAAAAAAAAAAAAAAAAAAAAAAAAAAAAAAAAAAAAAAAAAAAAAAAAAAAAAAAAAAAAAAAAAAAAAAAAAAAAAAAAAAAAAAAAAAAAAAAAAAAAAAAAAAAAAAAAAAAAAAAAAAAAAAAAAAAAAAAAAAAAAAAAAAAAAAAAAAAAAAAAAAAAACACCCGTTTTAAGAGAGTAATGACCGAGGTAAAGAGCGGGATCAGTCTGTCTTGGAGGTCCGGTTAACAAAGTAAATCATCACGTACTATTCGGCAACTTATAACAAATCATTCTTGAAAACGGAGGATTTTTTTTTTTTTTTTTTTACATTCTTGCAAAACGGAGAAGATATTTTTTTTTTTTTTTTTTTTTTTTTTTTTTTTTTTTTTTTTTTTTTTTTTTTTTTTTTTTTTTTTTTTTTTTTTTTTTTTTTTTTTTTTTTTTTTTTTTTTTTTTTTTTTTTTTTTTTTTTTTTTTTTTTTTTTTTTTTTTTTTTTTTTTTTTTTTTTTATCTCTAGATGATGTCTTGACAGAGAAAACGTTACATGTCTTTTTTTTTTTTTTTTTTTTTTTTTTTTTTTTTTTTTTTTTTTTTTTTTTTTTTTTTTTTTTTTTTTTTTTTTAAAAAAAAAAAAAAAAAAAAAAAAAAAAAATCTCTCGTGATGTAACTTAGACGCGCGAAAACGCACATGTCCGGGACTGCCGGAGCTTGTTAATCTGATAACCGCGACTAACCCTTTTTTTTTTTTTTTTTTTTTTTTTTTTTTTTTTTTTTTTTTTTTTTTTTTTTTTTTTTTTTTTTTTTTTTTTTTTTTTTTTTTTTTTTTTTTTAAAAAAAATATTCTATCTGATTCGATGGCTTCATAATATAATATATAAAAAAAAAAAAAAAAAAAAAAAAAAAAAAAAAAAAAAAAAAAAAAAAAAAAAAAAAAAAAAAAAAAAAAAAAAAAAAAAAAAAAAAAAAAAAAAAAAAAAAAAAAAAAAAAAAAAAAAAATTTTTTTTTTTTTTTTTTTTTTTTTTTTTTTTTTTTTTTTTTTTTTTTTTTTTTTTTTTTTTTAAAAAAAAAAAAAAGTAAAGAAACGGCGCAGTCTTTCGTCGGTGAAACTTCTGATTCGATGGCTTCGAGGAAAGCCAAAAATCCCGTTTTTTTTTTTTTTTTTTTTTTTTTTTTTTTTTTTTTTTTTTTTTTTTTTTTTTTTTTTTTTTTTTTTTTTTTTTTTTTTTTTTTTTTTTTTTTTTTTTTTTTTTTTTTTTTTTTTTTTTTTTTTTTTTTTTTTTTTTTTTTTTTTTTTTTTTTTTTTTTTTTTTTTTTTTTTAAAAAAAAGAATCTCGCGCGGGCTTTCTGTACGACTCGATGGCTTACATCTGTGCCGAAAATCTGAATGGACGGTCGCACCGGCGAGTTCTCCAGGAACAAAAAAAAAAAAAAAAAAAAAAAAAAAAAAAAAAAAAAAAAAAAAAAAAAAAAAAAAAAAAAAAAAAAAAAAAAAAAAAAAAAAAAAAAAAAAAAAAAAAAAAAAAAAAAAAAAAAAAAAAAAAAAAAAAAAAAATCCCGCTAGCGGTTTCTCAAAATATGAGAACTCGAGAATGGTGAACATCTGATGCCGAAAATAAAAAAAAAAAAAAAAAAAAAAAAAAAAAAAAAAAAAAAAAAAAAAAAAAAAAAAAAAAAAAAAAAAAAAAAAAAAAAAAAAAAAAAAAAAAAAAAAAAAAAAAAAAAAAAAAAAAAAAAAAAAAAAAAAAAAAAAAAAAAAAAAAAAAAAAAAAAAAAAAAAAAAAAAAAAAAAAAAAAAAAAAAAAAAAAAAAAAAAAAAAAAAAAAAAAAAAAAAAAAAAAAAAAAAAAAAAAAAAAAAAAAAAAAAAAAAAAAAAAAAAAAAAAAAAAAAAAAAAAAAAAAAAAAAAAAAAAAAAAAAAAAAAAAAAAAAAAAAAAAAAAAAAAAAAAAA